>JAZQUU010000021.1:0-60252 GCA_045631485.1 Clostridia bacterium
ATCAAAGAATGTATCGAAGCTTATAAAAAAGAATTTCCGAATAGGTAAAATTGCAATAGTGATATAAATAACAGGAGAAGAATTATGATTAAGAGAATTGGTATTTTAACAGGCGGCGGCGATTGCCCCGGCTTAAACCCCGTCATTCGTGCAGTAGTAAAAACTGCAATTGAAAAATACGGTATTACTGTCGTTGGCTTTAAAAACGGCTACAAAGGCTTATACAACAATGAAACTGTTGAACTGACTTTAGAAAACACCTCCGGTATTTTACATAGAGGGGGCACCATTTTATTTAGCTCCAATAAAGATAATCTGTTTGATTATCTCGTACCCGATGAAAACGGCAATATGGTAAAGAAAAATGTTTCCCACGTTGGTGTGGAAAACATTAAGAAGAACAATATTGACGCTATGATTATTATCGGTGGAGACGGTACTCTGACAAGCGGTAGAGATTTTGCTCGTTTAGGTGTACCTGTCATCGGGGTTCCCAAAACCATTGATAATGACTTATCTTCCACCGATACCACCTTCGGCTTTGATACTGCAGTTGGTGTTGCAGCAGAAGCATTGGACAGAATCCACACCACCGCAGAATCCCATCATAGAATCATCACCGTGGAAATTATGGGAAGATATGCAGGCTTCTTGGGATTATCAGCAGGTATTGCAGGTGGTGCAGATGTTATCTTAATCCCCGAAATTCCTTACGATATCAATAAAGTGGCAGACCATATCAAGAACCGTATTGCAAACGGCAAAGAATTCTCCGTTGTTGCAGTTGCAGAAGGTGCAAAATCTGTAACCGGTGAAGTGGTAATTCAGAAAGTAATCGAAAACAGTCCCGACCCGGTTCGCTTAGGCGGTATTGCACAGAAAGTGGCAGAAGATTTGGAAGCAATGGTTGGTCTGGAAGCGCGTGCTACCATCTTAGGACACATTCAGAGAGGCGGTTCTCCCTCTTCTGCAGACAGAATTTTGTCCACCCGTTACGGCGTAGCTGCAGTTGAGCTTGCAATGGCAGGTAAATTCGGCAATATGGTTGCCTTAAAAGACAATCAGATGACTTACGCTTCCTTAGAAGATGTTATCGGTGCCAACAAAGCAGTTGACCCGAGCGGAGAACTGGTACAGGCTGCAAAAGCCATCGGTACTTGCTTTGGTGACTAATTTGGGTGGTATATGCTACACATATCCAAAAAATAAAAATGTGATTTGCCATAGATTTTTCATTTTTTATATACTTTACATTCAATATTTCTACAAAATATGTGTAGCATTTCCTATATATCGGAAAAATAATTCGGTCGGCAAATGCTGCGCATACAACATTTCCTTTTTTAGTAATTTGATAAGAGTATAGTAATTTGATAAACTCGCAAAGATTTTTCTTTTTTGAAATTATCCATTTTCATGTGGTTTTCGTGTGTGCAGCATTTCCTATATATTTTTAAAATAAAAAGGTGTTTTTAAAATGAATCAATTAACTCCTATGAAATTAGCTCCCGCCTTTAAGGATTATCTTTGGGGCGGTGAAAAGCTTCGCACCGTGTATGGTAAACAAACGGATATGACTCCTTTAGCGGAAAGCTGGGAATTAAGTTGCCATAAAGATGGTTTAAGCACCATTCTCGGCGGTGAATATGACGGACAGACCTTAGATAGATATATCAAGGCAAATCCCGAATGCCTCGGCACACTTAGAAAAAGTGACGAGCTTCCTATTTTAATTAAGCTGATTGACGCCAAAAGTAACTTAAGCGTTCAGGTGCATCCCAATGACTTGCAGGCAAAAGAATGGGAAAATGAAAACGGCAAAACCGAAATGTGGTATGTGGTTTCTGCAGACGAGGGTGCAAAAATGACCTGCGGTATGAAAAAATCTGTTACCAAAGAAGATTTGGAAGCTGCTATCAAAAACAATACCGTGGAAGAATTGTTAAATACCACACCTTCCAAAGCAGGGGATGTGTTCTTTGTGGAAGCGGGAACCGTTCACGCCATCGGTGCGGGAAATGTGATTGCGGAAATTCAACAGAACAGTAATGTGACTTATCGTTTGTATGATTACAATCGTAAGGACAAAAACGGCAATACCCGAGAATTACATATCGAAAAAGGGGTAAAAGCCGCAAACTGTGAGGTCAACGAACCAAGAGAGATTCCGTTATGCTCCGACGGCACCAGACTTTTGGGCATTTGCGAATATTTTGCGGTAAAAGAATTAAAGTTAACCGACAAAAAAGAACTGTATGTTGACGAAAAAAGCTATCAGGCGTTAATGGTGGTAAACGGCTCTGCAAAACTGCAAACCGAAACAGATACCATCACCATAGCAAAAGGGGAAACCGTATTCTTACCTGCAAATCTGGGGGTATATACTCTAATTGGTGAAGCTACCATCTTGATTACCGCATATCCCTCGGAATCATTTGCTCCGTTGTCATAGAAAAAACAGTTAAATGATTGTTTATAAAAAATATCCCGGATAACCAAACGGCTATCCGGGATTTCTTTTTTTGTATTAAGAAAAACACGATATGTTTGTTTGCCCCTATCGGGAATTGATATTCAGCTTGGCAAACTGCTTGTAAAACTCTGTGGGAGTGATACCTTCGTGATACTTAAAGAATTTTAAAAAGTATTTATAATCGGTAAACCCACAGGTTGTTGCCACCTGTTTTAAGGGGAGAGTGTATTTTAACATCAACAATTTGATATAGAGAATCCGTTCTTCATCAATATATTGTTTCACAGTTTTCTGAAAACTGGTTTTAAACATACGGTTTAGGTAATCTGCGTTATAGCCAAACTGATTGGCAACCTGAACCGTGGTCAACGGAACATTGCTGTTGGAACGAATCCAGGCTTTGATTTGTTCTGCGATTGTATTGGTAGTGGGTTGCTTTGCATTGATGGATAGTTCCAACAAAATCATTCTGGTCAGATAGTCTTGCAGTTCTGTGGGCTTATTCATCATACGTGCTTCAATCAGTTGCCGACAATATAAGGTGATATGATATGGATTTTCCACGGTGATGTGATGAGTGCCTTCCAAAGGATTGGTGGGGGCGTACCAATGCAACCAGAAAAATTCTGTGTTGGTGCTAAACTGGTATCCGAAGTGACGGACTCCCGGTTCAATCAGTAGAATATCGTTCATGCCGAGCGCATATTCTGTTCCGGCTTTGTTGATAAAAGCTTCTCCTTTGGTGATAAAGATAATTTCATAGGAATCGTTGATTCGACTGGGGTGTTTCCATTCACCATCGGATATAAATTTCCCCGCGTAATGACTTTTTACATTTTCAAACATAGTCGGTTTTTCACCCCTTTTATACGTTGTGGAAGGTTGTGCAAGATTGCAAAAAAAACTATAATTAAGGTGTACTTTACAGTAAGTATTGCACATTTCAACGAAAAAGTCAATAGTTTTTTGGAATGTGGCGAAAAAGAAAAATTATGTAAGGTGCAAAAAACTGTATAAAAATATACAATATACCAAAAAAGGAGAAAAAGTATGAAGATGAAAAAGCTTTTAGCACTCTTCTTATCACTCATGATGCTGCTGACGTCTTTTGCTTCCACAGCAACAGTTGCATTTGCAGCAGACACCCAGATTAAGAACATCATCTATATGATCCCCGACGGGGGCGGTATGGATCCCTTTTATCTGGCAGATGCTGTAAAGCAGGCAGGCGGATTTAATCGTTCTAAATTCCCTTATGCTACACAGCAGACCGTAAACAAAATGTACCTGAAAGACTACCTGGTTGGTGCAGAAACCACCCATAGTGCAAACTATGCGGTAACTGACTCTGCAGCTTCCGGTACTGCACTTGCAACCGGTAAAAAAACCAATAACTATTATATTGGTATTGACCAGAACAGAAAACCGATTGCAACCATTTTAGAAGCAGCGCAGACCAAGAATATGAGAACCGGTCTGGTTTCCACCTATCCTTGGGCACACGCTACTCCCGCTTCTTTCTCTGCTCATGCATTAGACCGTTACTACTATCGTACCATTGCAGAGCAGCAGATCAACCAGGGCTTAGACGTGGTATTACCCTTTAACTCCACCGGCGGCTATGCATTTGACGAAGCACAGCAGGAAATTACTGCACGTGGTTACACTCAGGTTACCACTTTGGACCAGATGAAATCCATTCAGCCCGGTACCAAAGTTTGGGGTAGCTTAGGCGGAGATATGAGCTATGCTCACCGTGATATCACCAATCCTGATTCTTATCCCACTTTAGCAGAAATGACCGATGCAGCGATTAAAGCATTAAACGCTAACGACGGCAGAGGCTTCTTCCTGATGGTAGAAGGTAGTGCTGTTGACGGCGGCGGACATGCTAACAACGCTGTGGATATGGTATCTGAATTTATTGCATTCGACGAAGCTTGTAAAGTGGCAATCGAATTTGCAAAAGGCAGAACCGACACCGTTGTTGTTGCTTGTCCTGACCACGATACCGGTGGTATGACTGTTAAAAATCAGGCAACTGCAGTATCCTTAGTTCAGAATGGTACCAATCCCGGTACTTCTTATGTAGCTTGGGAAGGCGGTAGCCATACTGCCAGAAACGGTGGTATTTTCGTATACAAACCCGAAGGCGTATCCGGCATCCCCGGCACCGCTTCTACTCCCGGTGTTGCTTCCAACTGGAACAACTACATTGTGGATAACACCGCAATGGCAAAATGGTTAGCAACTTTAATCGATGTTGATTTGGATGAAGTTACCGCAAAATTATTCGTAGACGTATCCCGTATGGGTAAATATACTCCCACCACCGATACTTACTACGACTATGATGACGGTGTGAGTGTTACCACTTCCGACCATACCGGTTACTTCAAATTCAACGACTACGACTTAACCGTAGTAAGAAACCAGTCTATTGCAACTTACAATGGTCAGACCATTGATATGAACGGCGAAGTTGCAGTACATTCCGGCGGACGTTTCTATGTTCCCCAGAACTTGCTGGATCAGTTAGGTATTGAAGTTGATAACAGCGGGGAAGAAGCAATCGCTTCCTCTTTACTGCATGAAGATCTGGCAAACAATGTAATTGACAGTGCTTACTGTACCATCAATAAAGATAACGTAACTCTGTTACAGTCCAGCTACACCAAATCTTATGTTACCTTCCAGATTGGTGTACCCAAAACTGCATACTATGATGTGCAGATGGTAATTGACACCTCCAACCGTCCCAACTACGGCAACGCGCTGTACGGCGGCGGCTTAACCGGTGTTTTTGACGACGGTCAGAGAATTCAGTTCAACGGTAAACTGGCAAGCTACACCGAATGGGTAGATGACTTAAGCGACAGCGTACTGTTAACCGAAGGTAATCACACCATCACCTTTACTACCGGCGACGGTGCAAACAACATTCTTCTTTACGGCTTACAGCTGGTAGAAAATGTTTCTATGGGCTCTCCGGATGCAACTCCTGCTCCTACTCCGGCACCCACCCAGAAACCTGTTTATGATTACACCAATATCAACAAAGAAAATGCTCCTTACGCAGGTGTATATGTGGTAGAATCCGATAAAGCAGTAACCTTAACCAACGAAACCGGTCATACCGTTACCTTAGCAGCAAACACTCCTGCATATTTCTATATGATTAAAGGTAACAACAATATCACCATGACCGATTCCTCCGCGAAATTAACCTTTAGTGCTTTAACCAGCAACGGTATGGATTATATTGATCAGGTTGCTGTAAGCACTACTCCCTTAACCAACACCCACGTGAAAATCGGTTGGGAAGGCACCGGCAACATCGTAAACAACATTACCTCTACTTACGGTAATGTTTCCACTTCTTCCAACAGCGTTTCCATCCCCAACTCCAGCTCTGCTACCATCAGTGTTGACATTGAAGAAGCAGGTCTGTACTACATGGGTGCTATCACCACCAATTCTGCAACTTACTTAAGAATTGAAACTGATACCGGCCATTACGGTCAGTATAGCGCAACTGCAGCAAACTCTGCAGCCTGGTATGAAGACGGTACTTCCGGCTCCGATATCTTAATGGTATACTTAAGAAAAGGTACCAACTATATCACCATTGCAAACAACGGTACTTCCACAGCTACCGTATCTGCAATCCGTTGCTCCAAAACCAACTCAAGCTCTCTGGCTGTTTATGCTGATCAGCTGAACGTGGCAAGCTGTAAAGTAGTATACGATGGATATGATCCGGATGCTCCGGTAACCACTCCGGCTCCCACCACCGCTCCTACCGCTACTCCCGTTCCCACTCCGGTGGCAACTCCCGATTTATCTAATGTTTCCTACACCAATGCTCCTTACGCAGGTGTGTATGAAGTAACTTCCGACAAAGCAGTAACCCTGACCAACGAAACCGGTCATAAAGTTACTTTAGCAGCAGGCGCAACCGATTACTTCTACCTGATTAAAGGTAATAACAATTTAACCGTATCCGATTCTTCTGCAACTTTAACCTTCACCGGTTTAGCAGATAACGGTATGGCATACATCAACAAAGTGGACGAAGGAAATGTTCCTCACCTGATTACCGATACCCATTATAATGTTAACATTGGTTCCGGTATCTACTTAGGCGCAGGTCAGTCTTCAAGCTTTACGGTAAGCGGAGTAAAAGCAGGTCTTTACTATATGTCTACCGTAACTCCTTCCTCTATGAACAACCTGAAAGTATCTTCCGATACCGGTTTCTATGATGTATACAATACTACCAATCCCGGAAATGCTTCCTACTACAAATCCGGCACTGATATGGTTCTCTTGTACTTAAGAGAAGGTGATAACACCATTACCTACACCAACGAAGGAAGTGTGGCAGGTTCTATCACTATCGTTCGTATTTCCAAAACCGATGATACCCAGGTTGTATATGCAGATCAGCATTATATCAGCGGTTTACATGTAACTCCTTACACTGCAGAATCCGAACCGACTCCTACCGCAACTCCGGTTCCCACCGTGAAACCGACTGCAACTCCCGTTCCGACCGTTGCTCCCACCGCAGCTCCCGCTGCTAACGAAATGATCTTTGAGGCACCCTATGCAGGTGTATACAAAGCATCTTCCGACAAAGCGGTAACCTTAATCAACGAAACCGGTCACAAAGTGACCTTATCCGCAGGCGGCACCGGTTACTACTACATGGTAAAAGGTGTCAACACCATGACTACCACCAACAAAGATGCAACCGTAACCATTACTGCTTTGGCAAACAACGGTATCAACTACTTAGGCAATGTTGCTGTTGATTTCGTTCCGCTGCCGGAAAATCACGTATACTTAGGTTACGATGAAGCAAAGGACGGCGGTATCTGGAACATCGTGGACTTCGTTCACGAAGCACCCGCAGGTTTGACCTACGGCAACAGAACCATCACCATTCCTGCAAACAGCAAAGTGGTTCTGTCTACTCCTGAATCCACCGAAGCAGGTTTGTACTACATTGTTGGTAAATCTGACATCGATGTACAGTTAAGAGTGGAAACCTCCACCGGTTACTACGGTGTATACAACACTGCACCGGCAAACACCTCCAGTGAATGGCGTGTATGGAGCTACGAAGGTTACGACTCCAACGACTGGGTATGGGTATACTTATCCGAAGGCGTGAACTACATCACCATTTACAACAACACCAATCAGGCGATGACCACCAACGGTGTTCGTCCCTCCAGAGGTAGTTCCTTCCCCGGTATGGCAATGTTCTCTGTTTGTAACGTAATGCCTGCAGAAGATGTTGTGATTCCTACTCCCACTCCCACACCGACTCCCACTCCCACTCCCGAACCGACTCCGGTTCCGGAAGGTATGGTAGCATACAATGCAGCTTATGCAGGTGTGTATGCAGTAACTACTGACGTGGCTACCACCGTTGCTACCCAAATCGGTTCCACCGCTACCGTAGCAGCCGGCGAAACTAAATACATCTACTTGGTAAAAGGTGCAAACACCATCGCTTTAGGTAATAACGATGCAACCATCTCCATCACCGGCTTAAAAGGCAACGGTATGGATTATATGAGCCAGGTAACTATCGCAACTGAACCCGTAATCTACGGTCAGGAAGATAACGTTGTAAAAGGCTTGAACAAAACCTTAGCTCCCGGTGAAGAATATGTATTCACCTACACTGCAGGTCAGGCTGGTTTGGTATATCCCTACATCCTGTTTGGCGGCGGTGAAAAAGTAACCGTTACCACCGACACCGGTTTCTACACCACCCTTGGTTTCTACGGTAACACCGGCACTACCTGGGCTTGGGAAGATGCAGCTTGGAACAACCTGTCCGTTCTGTATGTAAGAGAAGGTGTAAACACCATCACCATTAAGAACACCGGTAACTCCAATGCATCTATCGCAAACATCAACATTCATAGTGTTGGTGAATTGGTTGGTAAACAGTGGTCTCATCAGCTGAATGTGGCTTACTTAAAACCCGTAATCGTGGAAGATAACTATTCTGCAATCGTGATCGACCGCACCTCCAAAACCGCAACCGTTTCCTACACCAATATGGATGTGGATGACGACGGTATCGTAAGCTTTGTATTAGCATCTTACGATGGAAACGGCACTCTGACTGAATTAGATATCACCTATATTGATACCGACGCACAGACCGTTGGTACCACTCAGACCTACTCCGTAGATCTGCCCGAAGCTACCGGCGTTACCTTAAAAGCAATGCTGATTACCGAAAATTTAGTTCCCAAAGCTACTGTTAAGGTGATGAGCTTAGAAAGCTTAGAAGGTCTGAACTTCTCTATCTTAGGTGACAGTATCTCCACTTATAATGGTTGGTCCAACAATACCTCTATGAACACCACCATCGGTGAAAACAAATATTGGTATCCCAGCCAGTACAACGATTTAACCAGCGCTGATCAGACCTGGTGGAAACAGGTTGCTGACCAGACCGGTATGAACGTGTTGGTTGACAATGCATACTCCGGCGACAGAATGTGTTACTACGGTCCCGACCGTGCTCTGCAGCTGCACAATAACGAAGGCGTAACTCCCGACGTTATCGCAGTATACTTCGGCACCAACGACTTAAATAACAACTGCTGTTCCGTAGACACCTTCAGAACTGAATACGCTGAAATGATTGCAAGCATTCAGGAAAAATATCCCAATGCTGAAATCTACTTACTGAACCTGCTGTACTTCCAGGGCGACTATGTTGGAAACGTTGCAGGATTCAACGATGTTATTGCTGATACCGCAGAAGCTTATG
The DNA here is from genome assembly GCA_045631485.1 of Clostridia bacterium. Taxonomy (GTDB): domain Bacteria; phylum Bacillota; class Clostridia; order UMGS1840; family UMGS1840; genus SIG452. The sequence continues at coordinate 9,279 of JAZQUU010000021.1, forward strand.
GCTGCACTCTCGTTGACTTATACAACGGCACCGGTATCAACGCTTCTAACTTGTACACCTATATGGGTCAGGGTAATGGTCTCCATCCCAATCAGAACGGTATGGACTTAATTACCGAATGTGTTGTGGAAGCAATGACAAAATAAGAACGTGATTTTCACATCTTACGTTTTTCCCTATGAAAAAGCGGCACAGATTTTGTGCCGCTTTTTCTTTATGTCCTGAATATCAATGTGCAAAAATGCTCAAAATCATATCGAATCAGGTCGGTTTTATGCACTTAAAGTCCATTCTGATATGATTTTAGGTCATAGTTTTCTAAAACAAGTCCTGTTTTAATATACGATTTATCTTGCAATTATGTTATAAATATGTTACAATACATAGACAAAGTGGGGTAGTTTTTTTATACAGATAGCACAAATTCACAAAAAATGTCAAAAAAACTGTCTAAAATGCATAAAAATAAAAAATATAAAAAAAGGAGAAAAAACGTATGAAGATGAAAAAGCTTTTAGCATTCTTCTTGACACTCATGATGCTGTTGTCTTCTTTTGCTTCCACAGCAACAGTTGCATTCGCAGCAGACGGTCAGATTAAGAACATCATCTATATGATCCCCGACGGGGGCGGTATGGATCCGTTCTATCTGGCAGATGCAGTTAAGCAGGCAGGCGGATTTAACCGTTCGGTTTATCCCTATGCTACTCAGCAGACTGTAAACAAAATGTACTTAAAGGATTACCTGGTTGGTGCAGAAACCACCCATAGTGCAAACTATGCGGTAACCGACTCTGCAGCTTCCGGTACCGCTTTAGCAACCGGTAAAAAGACCAATAACTACTATATTGGTATTGACCCGAACAGAAAACCGATTGCTACTATCTTAGAAGCAGCACAGACCAAGAATATGAGAACCGGTTTGGTTTCTACCTATCCTTGGGCACACGCTACCCCTGCTTCTTTCTCTTCCCACGCGTTAGACCGTTACGATTATCGTACCATTGCAGAACAGCAGGTAAACCAGGGCTTAGACGTTGTATTACCTTTCAACGCTACCGGCGGTTATGCGTTTGACGAAGCGCAGCAGGAAATCGTAGCACGCGGTTACTCTCAGGTAACTACCGTTGCTCAGATGAAAAATCTGCAGCCCGGTCAGAAAGTTTGGGGTACCTTAGGCGGTCAGATGACCTATGCAAATCGTGATATCACCAATCCCGATTCTTATCCCACTTTAGCAGAAATGACCGAAGCAGCGATCAAAGCATTAAACGTGAACGACGGCAGAGGCTTCTTCCTGATGGTTGAAGGTAGTGCTGTTGATGGTGGCGGTCACGCCAACAACGCTTTGGATATGGTTTCTGAATTTATCGCATTCGACGAAGCTTGCAAAATTGCTATCGAATTTGCAAAAGGCAGAACCGATACCGTTGTTGTGGCAGCTCCTGACCATGATACCGGTGGTATGAATGTAAGAAATCAGGCTACCGCTGTATCTCAGATCAGAAACGGTACCAAACCCTCCACCTCTTACATCACCTGGGATTCTACCGGCCATACCGCTAGAAACGGTGGTGTGTTCGTATATACTCCTGCAGGTGTTTCCGGAATTCCCGGTACATCTTCCACTCCCGGTGTAGCTTCCAACTGGAACAACTATGTTATTGATAACACTGCAATCACCCCTTGGTTGGCAGGTTTAATCAATGTAAACTTAGAAGAGGTAACCAAATCCTTATTCGTGGATGTATCCCGTATGGGTACCTATACTCCCATCACCGATACTTTCTATGATTATGACGATGCAAAAACCGTTACTTCTTCCGAATATACCGGTTCCTTCAAATTCACCAATTATGACTTAACTGTTGTAAGAAACCAGTCTATCGCAACCTACAATGGGCAGAAGATTGATATGAACGGTGAAGTTGCAGTATATTCCGGCGGACGTTTCTACGTTCCCCAGTCCTTATTGGACCAGTGCGGCATCGAAGTGGATAACACTCCTATCGAAACCGTTTCTTCCGTATTAACCGGCGTTGACCTGACAAACAACATCGTTGATAATAATGCTTGTAACATTTACAGCAACTATGCAATGATTCCCTTAGCAAATCAGGCAAAAGCATACTTAACTGTTCAGATTGGTGTGCCCAAAACCGCATACTATCATCTGCAGGCAATGTTAGACACCTCCAACGGTCAGATTCTCTGTACCAATGGTATTTACGGTACCTTTGATACCGGCTCTAAAGTTCAGTTCGCTCCCGGTAAAATTCAGCCCTCAAACTCCTGGACTGATGATGCTTCCCCCAGCGTACTGTTAGAAGAAGGTAATCATACCATTACCTTTAACTCTACCGACTTAGCAAGTAACATTATGTTCCATGGTATTCAGTTGGTAGAAGATGTGGCAATCAATCCGCCTGCAGCAACCGAGGCGCCTGCTGCTACTCCCGTTCCCACCGAAGCTCCTGATTATGTAAACTTCACCGAAGCAAACGCACCTTATGCAGGTGTATATCAGGTAACTTCCGACAAAGCAGTGACCATCACCAACGAAACCGGTCACACTGCAACCTTAGCAGCAAACACTCCTGCATATTTCTATCTGATTAAAGGCAGCAACAACATCACCAAAACTGACGCTTCTGCTACCCTGAAATTCACCCCCTTAATGGATAACGGTATGGATTTCATTTCTCAGGTAAATGCAGGCACTACTCCTATGACCAGTGCACATATCAAGTTTGGTGTTGACGGTGTTGGTAATGTTGCAAGTCAGGTTGATTCTACCTATGGTAGAGTTACCGTTGGCTCCAACGATATCTCTATTCCTAACTCCAGCTCCGCAACTCTGAAACTTCCTGTTGATACAGCGGGTCTGTACTACATGTCCGTAATTACTTCCGGTGCAGGTAACTACCTTACCGTTTCTACCGATACCGGTCATTTCGGTCAGTACAAATCTACTTTAGCGGGTACTATGACTCACTACGAAGATGAAGATACAGACAATGATTTCTTATTGGTATATTTAAGAAAAGGCGATAACTATCTCACCTTCTCCAACAGTGGTCCTACCACTATTACCTTAACCGGCGTTCGTTGCTCCAGAGCTTCCAGCTTTATGGCAGGTGGTTCTTCTGCAACCGATGCAACCATCGCACAGTTTGTATTGGCAAATTGTAAAGTAGTTCACGATAACTACAATCCGGACGGTCCGGTTGCAACTCCTGTTCCGACCACCACTCCTGTTGTTACTCCCACTCCTACCGAAGCACCCTCTTTAGACGATGTTTCTTTAGATAATGCTCCTTATGCAGGTGTTTATGCGGTAACTGCAGATAAAGCAACCACCATTACCACCGAAATCGGTTCCACCGCTACCTTAGCCGCAGGCGAAACCAAATACGTTTACCTGTTAAAAGGAGCAAACGTGGTAACCAACAGCGGTAATGCAAACTTAACCATTACCGGTTATGCAAACAACGGTTTAGATTACCTGGATCAGGTAACTGCAAACGTTCCGTTAGCAGTTTCCAGCATTTCTGAACTGTCCTTATCCGGCAACTTTGTAAATGCTCAGGGTTCTATCAACGATAACGGTTCTCTGGTTACCTTTGGTACCAACGCATCTGTTGACGTAAAATTAACTGCTCCTGCAGCCGGCTTATATGTAACTCAGGTTCAGTTCGTAAATGCAGGCGCAGATCAGATGCGTATTGAAACCGACACCGGTTTCTACGGTATCATCAACCAGCAGTCCGGCCGTCAGGGTTGGAACGAATTGTTCCAGGGTACTCACGGTGTAGGTCAGCAGGACTTAGAAATCGTATTCTTAAGAGCCGGCGAAAACACCATTACCTTTAAAAACCCCGGTACAACTACCTATGTTTCCAAAATCAAACTGGCAAAAACCGGTTCTTTAGCTTCCTTAGCTGATTACAACTGGCAGCTGAACTTAGAAAACTTAAAGGTTCTGGGTGCAGAAGCAGCAGAACCCGAAGCAACTCCGGTTCCCACTGTTGCTCCCACTCAGGCTCCTACTCCTACTCCTGTGGTTGTAGCAGGTCAGATGACTTATCAGGCACCTTATGCAGGTGTTTACAAGGCATCTTCCGACAAAGCAGTAACCTTACTGAACGAAACCGGTCATAAAGTGACCTTATCCGCAGGCGGCACCGGTTACTTCTACATGTTCAAAGGTCTCAATACTATGAGCACCACCAACGAAGATGCAAACGTAACCTTTACAGCTTTAGACGACAATGGTATGAATTATCTTGGTAGTGTATCAGTTGATAATACTCCGATTACTACCAAACATTACTACATGGGCTTTAGTGTAAATGACAGTACCACTAATGCAGTTGACTTTATTTATGCAAAAGACAGCGGCGTAACCACCAGTGGCAGAACCATTACCATTCCGGCAGGTCAGTCTGTTACCTTTAAGACGAACAGCGATATGACAGCTGGTACCCGTTATGTAAGTATTAAGACTCTGGAAGCATCCGAAAATCTTCGCATTGAAACCAGTACCGGTTACTATGGTGTATTCAATTATACTCTGGCAAACAGTAACTCTCATTTTGAAGATACCGATGTTAACGGAAACGGTACCGATTTGTTGATGATCTATATGCCGGATGGCGAAAACTATGTTAAACTGATTAACAATAACTCAAAAACTGTTTCTATCGATGGTATTCGTCTTTCCAAGACTGATTCTGTTCAGACCTGGGCAACCTGTAATATGGCGAATGCAAAAGTTATCGTGGATGAAAATCTGGTGATTCCCACTCCCGTACCGACTGCAGCACCCACTCCCACTCCGGTACCCACTGCAAAACCTGACAGCATGTTATATACTGCTGATTATGCAGGTGTTTATGCAGTAACTTCCGATAAAGCAGTTACCTTAACTTCTGAACTTGGTTCCACCGCTACCATCAATGCAGGCGAAACCAAATACATCTACTTAATCGCAGGTACCAATAACGTGGCAACCTCCGATAAAACTGCTAACGTAACCTTCACCGCTTTAGATAACAACGGTTTAGATTACAAAGCTCAGGTTGTAATGGCTTCCGAACCCATTATCCGTGGTCAGGAAGATGAAATTGCAACCGGTATTTACAAAACCTTAGCAGCAGGTGAAGAATATACCTTCACTTATACTGCAGCTCAGGCAGGTATTATGTATCCCTACATCCTGTTCACCGCAGGTACTGAAGCAACCGTTACCACTGATACCGGTTTCTACACCACTTTAGGTGGATTCCAGGGTAGCTACGGCGGCACTACCTGGGCTTGGATGGATGCAGCAAAAGCAAATCTGTCTTTAGTATATGTAAGAGAAGGTGAAAACACCATCACCATCAAAAACACCGGTAACTCTGATTTAACTATGGCAAACATCAGAATCCATAGTGCCGGTGAATTAGTGGGCAAGAGCTGGGATTCTCAGTTAAATGTTGCATACCTGACTCCTGTGGTTGCAGTAAGCGAACCCACTGTTACTCCTACTCCCGAACCGACTCCCGATGTTCCCGCAAATGAAATTGTTTACACTGCTCCTTATGCAGGTGTTTACAAAGTTTCTTCCGATGTTGCAGTAACCTTAACCGGTGAAATCGGTTCTACCGTTACTTTAGCAGCAGGCGAAGAAGGCTACATCTACTTAATCGCAGGTGCAAACACCATTGCTACTACCAATGTAGATGCAAATGTAACCTTTACTGCATTAGCAGGCAACGGTATGGATTACTTCAATCAGGTTACCATTGCTAACGAACCCATTATTACCGGTCAGGAAGACTTATACGGTTGGGCAAATATTGGCATTACCATTCCTGCAGGCGGCACCTATACCATCGAGTATACTCCTTCTCAGGGTATGAACGGTATGGTATATCCCTACATTGCGTTTGGCACTGCGAACGAAGCAACCTTGAGATTAACCAGTGATACCGGCTTCTATGCTGATATTTACAATCCGGCAGGCGTTTCTTACAGCAGCAGATTAACCACAGACGCTGCAGGCACTGATATTGAACTGTTGTATGTAAGAGAAGGTCTGAACACTATCACCTTAGAAAACATTGGCTCCAGTGATATTCTCTTGTATTCTATCAGATTCCACAGTGTTGGTGAATTGGTTAACCATGCAACTTGGGGTCCCCAGCTGAATGTTGCAAACTTAAAACCCGTTGTTGAAGCAGATAAATTCTCCGAAATCACCTTAAACGGCAAAACCAAAACCGCAACTGTATCCTTCAAAAACATGGGTACTGACGATGACGGTATTGTAAGCTTAGTATTAGCTTCTTACGAAGGCAACAAACTGACTGCAATCGATATCACTTATATTGATACCGATGCACAGAAAGTTGGTACTACCGAAGAATACTCTGTAGATCTGCCTGAAGCTACCGGCACTACCTTAAAAGCAATGCTCGTAAATGAAAACTTAGTGCCTAAAGCAGATGCGAAAGATGTAACCATCGGTTCCTTAACCGGTCTGAAATTCTCCATCTTAGGTGACAGTATCTCCACCTTCAACGGCTATTCCAACAATGCTGCAGTAAACTCCACCATCGGTTCCAACGCTGTTTGGTACTATGGTAACAACAACGAAGTTACCAGCGTTGATCAGACCTGGTGGAAACGTGTTGCAGACACCACCGGTATGGAAGTGTTGGTAAACAACTCCTTCTCCGGCGACAAAGTTTGTGTATACGGTAAAACCAGAGCTACCCAGTTGCACAATAACGACGGTGAAACTCCCGACGTTATCGCTGTATACTTAGGCACCAACGACTTTGCTAACGGTTGTACCTTAGCTCAGTTTGCAACCAACTATCCTGCAATGATTGCAAGCATCACCGAAAAATATCCCGATGCAGACATTTATCTTTTGAACTTACTGTATTACGGTTCTTCCGCAGATGGTTTCTGTAACGTGATTGAAGATGCTGCCGAAACCTACGGCTGCACTTATGTTGACATCCGTAACGATGCAGGATTCACTTCTTCCAACTTAGGAAGCTATATGCCTGACCAGTACGGTGTACATCCCGGCAGCGCAGGTATGGAACTGATTGCAAATTGCGTTGTTGATGCAATGAGCAAATAAGATTGTCTTTAAAAGACATTCTTCCTAAACAATAAAAATCGGCACAGATTCTAAAAGAGTCTGTGCCGATTTTGTTTTATTTTTTTATTTTAAAAAAGCCTTCTCCAAGGATAAGGTGGCTAAGTCAACGGATTTATGGGGTGAGATGGAATTGTAGGGAATGCATTGATGCATTCCGAAATTTTTTGAAAAAAGAGGAACGGATAAATCCGTTCCCTACAACATTTTAAGATGTATGGCGTCTCTTAGATTTTGATATAACGATATGTTTCCATCAATATAAAAAAGGTTGAATCAAATTGATTCAACCTTTTTATCTTTTAGAAAAATTTTAAAAATTCGGTTTAAATGCAGGCATCAGTTCTAATTTAAAAAGATTCATCTGATGTTTTCTGTCAATTAGCGCCTTCGTATCGGGATTGTCGATTTCACCGGTGCGGATATAACGGTCTAATTCTGCATAGGTGAAGCCTAAGTTTTCCTCGTCTGTTTTTCCGCAAAGACCGTCAATAGGTGTTTTTTCCACTAATTCTTTTGGGAGACCAATATAATGCCCGATTTGTTTTAATTCGGTTACGGTTAAATGAGAGAGTGGAGAAAAGTCACCCACAGAATCACCGTAACGGGTGGAATAGCCAACCCAATCTTCGGAAAGATTACAGGTATTGCACACTCTGCCGTTTACACTTTGGGAAATGGCATATAAAGTGGTCATACGAAGTCTGGGAGGAATATTCTGAACGGTTTGGGGAGTGGGGGAGAGTTCTTCGGGAAACGCTTTTAAAATGGCTTCTGCAGTTTCTTTGATATTCACTTCATACCTTTTGATACCTAAGTGATTCACCAGAAGATACGCCATATCAATATCGTGCTGTTCACCCTGAGGCATCAGCACACCGATCACTCTGTCCTTGCCCAGCGCTTTCATACAAAGTGCCGCTGCAATGGAAGAATCCTTGCCGCCTGAAATTCCAACAACTGCATTGCAGTCGGGACCGTTGTTTTTGAAGAAATCCTGAATCCATTGGATACAGTCTTCTGTTACTTTTTTCACATCAAAAGAATCAAACATCATCATTACCGCCTTTTATTTTACTGTGATCTGACACATTTTCATGGTGGTCAGCGCCGCATTGTGACTTTCGGGAGTTACCCCTGCACAACAAGCGGAATCCACCCCGATTTCCGTTTCGGTGAAATGTGCTTTCAAAAGAAGCGCATTGGACACCACACAAATATCAGTGCATAATCCAATCAGCTCAATAGATAATTCCGAGGGAGCATAGTGTTCCTTCACATATTCGGGAAGAGCTACTGAGCCGAAGGTTGGCTTTTCGATGATATGATAATCTTTTTTGTCCAACGCTTCCTGCACCCGTGCATCAAGCTCCCATCCCGGTGTCCCTTTGATACAATGAGGGACGGGTAATAATTTTCCTTCCCGGGTATTCATATAGTTTTCCGGATGGGTATCGTAGGTGACGATAATGTCACCATCAAAATTTTGGATTTTATTGCAGACATTCTCCACAATGGAAACTGCCTCGGGAGTGCCTAAGGCACCATCCACAAAATCCTTTTGCATATCTACCACAATCAATAAGTTTTTCATGCTTTGTTTCCTCTTTCTAAAGGATTTTTTCCGTATTTGTAAAAAACATACAACTTTCCTATATTTTACCAAGGGATGGGGGAGTGTGTCAAGTTTTTTTCTGAGAAATTCAAATAATTTGTAAAAAAATCTTGGCAACCTATTGTAATTTGCATCAAAATATGCTATACTGACTAAGTATATTTGAAAATGGAGACTTATGTATTTAAAAACCCGTATGAAAGAAGGAGTCTTTGTATGGACTTTCAGAAAATGATTCCCGAAAACGAAAAACTGCGTATCGTGCAGGAAACCGTTCCCGGAAAACAGATTACCTTAGCTCATATTATTGCCAATCCCGACCCGGTGATTTATCAGAAACTTGGCTTAAATCCTGCAGTGGATTATTCCCGCTCCGCCATTGGTATTTTAACCATTTGCCCCGCGGAAATTGCTATTATTGCAGGAGATATTGCCACCAAGACCTCCAATGTGGAATTGGGGTTTGTGGACCGTTTTTCCGGCACTCTCATTGTAACCGGCAGAGTGGCGGATGTGGATTCTTCCTTAAGAGCCATTGCGGATTACTGCCAGAAGCATTTAGGTTGTGTGGTTTGTGAAATCACCAAAACCTAAAGAGGGTGCATCCTATGAGAAAAATGATGTTGGTGGGCAGAAGTGAAAGCGGAAAAACCACCTTGACTCAGGCTCTTCGGGGCGAAAATCTTCATTATCATAAAACACAGTATATCAATTATCACGATGTGATTATCGACACTCCCGGTGAATATGCCCAGACCAAAGGATTAGGACGAGCGTTGGCGCTTTATTCCTACGAAGCGGATGTGATAGGTCTGTTAATGAGTGCTACCGAGCCGTATTCACTGTATCCCCCTTGCGTCACAGCGGCGGCAAACCGTGAAGTTATCGGCATCATCACCAAGTGTGACCATAAAGATGCCAATATCCCTCAGGCAGAAAACTGGCTCCGTCTGGCAGGCTGCGAAAAAATCTTCCCCATAAGCTCATATACGGGCGAGGGAATTGAAGAATTGCTTCAGTACCTGTCTTGCGATATCGAAAAAATACCCGAAAGGATTTAAAATTATTATGGAAAAATTAGAAAATATGAAAATGGAAACAAAATGCTTGCACTCGGGCTACACTCCCAAAAACACCGAGCCCCGTGTGGTTCCCATTGTGCAGAGTACCACCTATGTGTATGATTCCACCGAGGAAGTAGCGTCCGTGTTTGACGAACCTACAAAATCCCTCATTTATTCCCGTTTTGCAAACCCCACCGTGATGGCGGTTGAAAATAAAATTGCCGAAATGGAAGGCGGCGTTGGTGCAATGTGTACCTCCTCCGGTCAGGCGGCAACTATGCTTTCTATTTTAAATATCTGTCAGGCAGGGGACAGCTTCTTAAGCACCACCGAAATCTACGGCGGTACCGTGAACTTGTTCTCTTATACCTTGAAAAAACTGGGCATCGAATGTATCTTTGTTCCTAAGGGTGCAACCGATGAAGAAATTGACAAATTATTTAAACCCAACACCAAGGCAGTATTTGGTGAAACCATCGCAAACCCCGCATTAAGTATTTTAGATATTGAACGTTTTGCAAATATTGCCCATAAACACGGCGTTCCCTTGATTGTGGACAACACCTTTGCAACTCCCGTACTGTGCCGTCCTTTTGAATTCGGTGCAGATATCGTAATCCATTCCACCTCCAAATATATGGACGGCCACGCTGTTCAGGTTGGCGGTGTTATCGTTGATAGCGGTAAGTTCGACTGGACCAACGGAAATTTCCCCGAACTGGTGGAACCCGATGTGACCTATCACGGCATTTCCTATACCGAAACCTACGGTAAAGCTGCTTATATCATCAAAGCAAGAATGCAGCTGATGAGAGACTTTGGTGTGTATCCTGCCGCTCATTCCGCATTCCTTCTGAATATGGGGTTGGAAACTTTGGCAATCCGTATGCAGCGTTATTGCGAAAATGCAATGGTTGTGGCAAACTTCTTAAAAGAATCCGATAAAATCGAAAGCATCACCTATCCCGGTCTGGAAGGGGATGCAGGCTATGAACTGGGTAAAAAATATCTGTCCGGTTGCAGCGGCGTTATCTCCTTTGTGATTAAAGGCGGCAGACAGACTGCAATGAAATTTATGGATTCCTTAAAACTTGCATCCAACGAAGTTCACGTTGCCGATATCCGCACCTGTGTACTCCATCCCGCAAGTGAAACTCACCGTCAGTTAACCGACGAACAGTTGGTAGCTGCAGGCATTAACGCCGGTATGGTTCGTTTCTCCGTTGGCTTGGAAAACGTGGAAGATATTTTGGATGACATCAAACAAGCATTAGCACAGATTTAGGCTTGATAAAATGTGCCAAATGGATGAACCTCATCGCTCGCCGTACACATAGGTACGGCTTCGGATAACCCCTGCGGGTTCGGTTTCTCCATTTTGCATCATTTTCTCTGCGCCTTAGAGTAAAGTGTGATAAAATGCGCAGAAACAATGAATCTCACCACTCGCAGTACAACAAAGTACAGCTTCGGGTTCGGTTTCTCCATTTTGCATCATTTTCTCTGCGCCCGGTGGCAGGAGTGCTGCAAATTTGTCTCAAACAATAAAACTCCCGTAAAGGAGATTACTACTATGAAATTACTGAAAAACATATTTCTGATTGTGTTATCCTGCATCTTGCTTGCAGGATGTGCAAGGCCTGCAAGTCCTGAGGATGAAGCTGCCATTCAGGCGGTTATCCAAGCTTACGACACAGCGTATTATAACTGGGATATGGAAGGCTTAAGCAAATGCGTGATGCCTGATTATCCGCTGGAAGATACCGAAACAATGCTCAGAAATGCATTGGGTATTTATGTGGAGCAGGGGGACCTGGTGTTAGAAGATATTGATAAATTCCTGGAGATTGAAAAGAAATATTATCAGTTGGGTGCCAAACAGCTTCAGTACCGTGGATGGGACATCAAGGTAAAGGGAGACAGCGCTACTGCTCTGATTACCTACGGATACCCCAATGCTGATGAAAATATCCCTTCTTACGGTGAGGAATTGACCGCACACCGTAACGAGCTTTTCCAAAGTGTTTGCGGAATGAATGAAGCAACCGCAAAAGCAAGTCTGTCTCCGGAAGAATTCAGTGCAATTTATTTGCAGGTTACTGATATGGACTATGCAAGACGAAGCGAAAATGTTGGCTATATTGAGGACACCGTGGAGCTTCGCCTTAAAAGAGTTGACGGCAATTGGCGGATTTCTGAATTGGTCCTGCCGGAAGAATAAAAGAATGAAAGAAGTTGTATCCCGGATGCAACTTCTTTTTTGTATAAAAAATCACCCGACGATAAGTTTTCTTTTGTAATTCTTTACAAAAATTGAAAATATGTTTGACATTTATTCTCTTTTATGATAATATATATTATGTATAGAAATGTATATCTATCCATAGATAACAAACGGATTCCGATGGAGAATCCGTGGTGAACCATAAAAGGAGACAGACAGCTATGAAACAGTATAACGTAGGGATTGTAGGCGCAACCGGTATGGTTGGACAGAGATTTGCAATCTTATTGGAAAACCACCCCTGGTTTCGTGTAACCGCTTTGGCGGCATCCGCACGTTCCAAAGGTAAAACTTATGAAGAAGCAGTAGGTTCCCGTTGGGCAATGCCCACTCCCATGCCTGCTTCTATGAAAGATATGGTGATTTACGATGCCACAGGCGATATTGATGAAATCGTAAGTCAGGTTGATTTTGTGTTCTGTGCAGTGGATATGCCCAAAGACGAAATCAAAAAACTGGAAGAAGCGTATGCGAAAAAAGAATGTCCCGTGGTTTCCAATAACTCCGCACACCGTTTTACTCCCGATGTGCCCATGGTAATTCCGGAAATCAACGCTGACCATATCAAAGTAATTGATGACCAGAGAAAACGTTTGGGCACCAAACGCGGTTTTGTGGCTGTAAAATCCAACTGTTCTTTGCAGAGCTATGTGCCTGCAATTCATCCGCTGATGGATTTGGGCGTAACCAAGGTGTTATGTTGCACCTATCAGGCGATTTCCGGTGCAGGAAAAACCTTTGAAACCTGGCCCGAAATGGTGGATAACGTAATCCCCTATATCGGCGGCGAAGAAGAAAAGTCCGAAAAAGAACCCTTAAAAATCTGGGGCAGGGTGGAAAACGGGGAAATCAAACCCGCATCCGCACCCTTATTTACCGCACAGTGTATCCGTGTTCCCGTGTCTGATGGTCACACCGCAGCGGTGTATGCATCCTTTGATAAAAAGATTCCCATGGAAGAAATTATCAAACGTTGGGAAACTTATAAAGGAAGAGCACAGGAACTGGAATTACCCTCCGCTCCCAAACAGTTCCTCCACTATTTCACCGAAGATAACCGTCCTCAGATTAAATCCGAAAGAAACTTAGAAAACGGTATGGCGGTTTCTATCGGCAGACTCCGTCCCGACAGTATGTTTGACATCAAATTTGTTTGTATGTCTCATAACACCCTCCGCGGTGCGGCAGGCGGTGCAGTTCTTTTGGCAGAACTTCTGTGCGCAGAAAATTACATCTAAGCATTATTTTTTGATAAACGATTCTCACTAAGGAAAGGATATGAGAGTATGGCAAACCCCATTTTTACCGGCAGCGGTGTTGCAATTGTAACCCCCTTCCACGAAAACGGTGTTGATTTTGAAAGATTAACCGAGCTTTTGGAATTCCATGTGGCAAATGATACCGATTCTATTATCATTTGCGGTACCACAGGAGAAGCTTCCACTATGCCCGATGAAGAGCATTTGTCTGTGATTGAGCATGCGGTGAAAGTAATTAACAAACGAATCCCCGTAATTGCAGGAACCGGCTCCAACGATACCGAGCATTGTATCAAACTGTCTCAGGCGGCAGAAAAATTGGGCGTGGACGGTCTGTTGGTTGTAACCCCGTATTACAACAAAACTTCTCGCCTTGGTTTAATCAAGCACTACGAAGCAGTTGCTGACTCCGTAAACATTCCCATTATTTTATATAACGTACCCGGAAGAACCGGCATGAATATTCCGGTTCCCACCTTAAAAGTGCTTGCAAAGCATAAAAACATTGTGGGCATTAAAGAAGCAAGCGGCAACATTTCCTATACTGCTCAGATTGCGGCGAAAGTGCCGGAATTAGACATTTATTCCGGTAACGATGATATGATTGTGCCCGTAATGTCTTTAGGCGGTAAGGGAGTTATCTCTGTGCTTGCAAACGTGGCTCCCAAAGAAACTCACGAGCTTTGCGCAAGTTACTTAAGAGGCGATGTGGAAACCGCAAAAAATCTGCAGTTAAAATATCTGGAACTGGTGGATGCACTCTTTATCGAAGTGAATCCCATTCCCGTAAAAACTGCCATGAACCTGATGGGTATGAACGCAGGCAAGTTAAGAATGCCTCTTTATGAAATGGAAGAGGGCAACCTTGCCACATTAAAACAGGCAATGATTGATGCAGGCATTCCCGTAAAAGCGTAAGGAGAAAATGTTCAATGATTAAAGTTGCAATTAACGGCATCAACGGCAAAATGGGTAAAGTTTTGTCCAATGCAGTAAGAACCCAGGAAGATATGGAGCTTGTATGCGGCTTCGATATTTATGATGACGGAAATAACGGTTGTCCCGTTTATAAAGCGCCGTCCGATTGCCCCGATAAAGTGGATGTGGTGATTGATTTTTCTCATCCCGCATTGTTTGAGGGATTGATTGAATATGGCATATCCACCAAAACACCTTTGGTGATTGCCACCACGGGCTTATCCCCAGAGCAGAAAGAAAAAATGGTGGAGGTTTCCAAAGAAATCGCTGTTTTCCATTCTGCCAATATGTCTTTGGGTGTTAATTTACTCATTGACCTGGTAAAACAGGCGGCACAGGTGCTCTATGGCAACTTTGATATTGAAATCATTGAAAAACATCATAATCAGAAAATTGATGCTCCCAGCGGCACCGCTCTGATGATTGCCGATGAAATTGCAGATTCGTTGGATGATTCCATGCAGTATGTGTATGACCGTCACAGCGTGAGAAAGAAACGCGAGAAAACAGAAATCGGTATCCACGCCGTTCGCGGAGGCACCATTGTGGGTGAACACGAAGTGCTTTTTGCAGGCAAGGATGAAATGATTTCCGTAACTCACACCGCCACCAGTAAAGAAATTTTTGCAACGGGCAGTATCCGTGCGGCTCGCTTCCTGGCAGGCAAACAAAACGGTTATTATTCTATGCGTGATGTAATTTCCAATCAATAATGAACCTCAAAGCGAAGAATCTCTTCGCAGAAAGGACCTGATTCTTATGGCAAAGAAATTTGATATTCGTTACACAGACCATGTGGCATTAGTCACTTTAAACAACATCAAAAGCGATGTGGAATCCTTACACAAGGTATTTGAAATCGTTTCTGATGAAGGAATCTGTGTGGATATGATCAGTCAGACCGCACCTTTAAACAATGCGGTGAATGTTTCCTTTACCGTGAACGATAGTGACACGGCAAAGGTGATTGCAATCATTTATAAATTCAAAGAAGTGTTTGCAACCTTAACCACCCAGATTCTCTCCAACAACACCAAGGTGTTGATTTCGGGAGAATTTATGCGAAATGAATTTGGTGTTGCTACCCGTGTGTTATCCGTGTTGGCAAAAGCGCAGATTCCCATTTCTTTAATTACCACCGCAGAAACGGAAATTTCTTTGTTGGTAACCGAAGAAAATGCGCTTCGCGTAAAACAGGTGATGGAAGAATTAAATCAGTAGAAAAAGGGGAGAAGTGTGTCTTCTCCCTTTTTATATTTCGGAGTTTCTTATGAAAAAAATTGTAGCTTGCTTGATATTATGTATTTTAATGATGACTCAAATGGTAGGTGCAACGGTTGTGGATACCAATGCTCCTTATTTCGGAGACTATCTGTTTGTGTATAACCCCACAGATGCCAATGTTACCTTTTCGCCGTCTGTTTCGACTTTATCTCATTCTATGATGAGTGTGCAGGGTGAGGATGGTGCAGATTGCGATGTGCAAATTGATTGGGTGCCCGATTATTCGGAGTTAGTGCTTCCAAATGATTTGCAGCTGCAATCCCAAATACGCCGATTGGATGCCCCGATATTGTATTCTGCAAACAGTTCTGTTGGGCGAAATTACAACTACATTGTTACAAATCTGATTACGGGAAACTATTATACTCAGAAATTCATCTGTCAGGCAACGGGGCAGTATTGCAATATTTTGGTGGAACCGGATTCCAAAGGTGCTGCCAAAATATCAAGAGCAGATGCCCAAAAGGTAGCGACGGAGTTTGATAATCATATTCAGCCTTTTATGGTGGAAAATTTCGGAGATTATTACACCTATCTCGGCACCGATGCTACTGGAACATATTTGCTCCCCTCCAAAAATTTAAAGATGGATATTCTTTTATATGATATCCAGGACGGTTATAACGGCACCACCAATCGTTCCTATGTGGGAGGTTATACCGATTTAACCGACTTTATCGGTGAAAATTTAGGTGGAAACGGTAACAAATGTGGAATTTTGCATATTGACATTTATCCTTTGATGGGAACAAGCGGCACTCTCGATGTGGAAAAATCCTATTCCACCATTGTCCACGAATTTCAACATCAGATTAATTATTCCGACAGTTTGTATGATTATTTTACCGGCGTTACCGACTTTTATATCAACGATGCATGGTGGAGCGAAGCCTTTTCCATGGCGGCAGAACACTTATACACAGGAGAACCCTTAACCTATCGTATTAGCAGTTATAATCGGGCAACCAACTCCACACCCTTACGAAACGGATTGGTGTTGGGGTACTTAGATTATTCCGAAAATAATGACAATATAGCCTCCAACTACGGTGCTTCCTATCTGTTCGGGCAATATCTGCGTTGTCAGACCAAGCATTTAGCAGGTGGCGGCAATCAGATTTACCGTACGGTTCTGGAACAAACGGGAACCGATTACACCACAATTTTAGCAGGACTTTCTTCTATCGGGTATGAGCACACTCCCGAAACATTTTGGGAACTGTACTTAAATTTCCGTATGGCAACTATTTTAAAAAATCCGTCGGGACCTTACGGGTTTGCAGGAGAAAAGACCTTTGCCGAACTTGTTGACAATGCCTATACCGGCACCGCAAACCTGACCTTAAAACCCGGGGCGGCAGTTGTTTTGCCAAGACCCGAAAATTTCATTCCGACCAACAACAATCTTTTTTATACTTCATTTTCCAACCGTGGTGAGTTTACTTACGATTTAAATGCCGTATCCGATTCTGTAATCAATGTGACTCACGGAGAGCTTCCTCAAAGCGGAGTCACCTTCTTGGCAGTTGGGTATGATGATGAACTTAAAATGTTGGGTGCCGATGAAATCCCGTTTTTTGAAAATCAGGAAAATTACAGTTATACTTTACCAAAAGAATCGGTGATTCGTAAATTTTTCCTGCTTTCATCGGACGGCAGTTTCAAGCCGTTGGCATACGCCGAAACCAGATAAATAAGCACCGAAAATAAAAAAATATAAAAAATCATAAAAAATTGCGAAAAAAAACTTGACAAATAAAAGGTTTTATATTATAGTATTATAGGTTATGTGTGAAAGCACATCCTTGCCCTATCCAAAGGGGATAAGGCTGCTGAGCAAAACTTGCTCAATTCCATAAGGAGGTGAAAAAGATGAGCGAAATCAAGAAAAATTATGAAGCAATGTTCATCGTAAACGCAAATTTAGGTGAGGAAAAAATCAGTGCAACTGTTGAAAAATTCAAAGCATTGATTTCTGCCAACGGCGAGCTTACCAAGGTTGAAGAAATCGGTAAGAAAAGACTGGCATATCCGATCGAAAAAATGAGCGAAGGTTACTATGTGCTTTGCGAATTTACTTCTTTAACTGATTTCCCCCGCGAATTAGAAAGAAAATTCAACATTTCTGACGCGGTAATTCGTTCTTTAGTAATTGCTAAAGGCGAATAATTCCCACAAGGAATTTTGAGGTGACATTATGTTAAACAAAGTAATGCTGATGGGTCGTTTAACCCGTGACCCTGAATTAAGAGCTACTCAGAGCGGAGTTTCCGTTGTGACCTTTACTTTGGCGGTGGATCGTAATTTCCAGCGTCAGGGCGAAGAAAGACAGGCTGATTTTATCAATATTGTTGCATTTCGGCATACCGCTGATTTTGTGAAAAAATATTTTGTAAAAGGTCAGCTGGCTTGCGTATGCGGCTCTATTCAGACCAGAACATGGGAACAAGACGGCAAGAAAAACTATGTAACCGAAGTTATTGCAGAAGAAGTTCACTTCACCGGTGACCGTCGTGATAATAACGGTTCCAATTCAGGTTATCAGGCACAGCAAAGACCTTCTAACGACGGATTTATTCAGGATGGACCGGTCAATGACGGTTTTATGACCGTGGAAGACGACCAGCTCCCGTTCTAACATCCCCAAGAAGGAAGAAAATTTTAAAGGAGGATATTAAAAATGGCTGAAATCAAAAAAGAAAATTCATTCAGAACCAACAGAAGACCTAAAAGAAAAGTTTGTCAGTTCTGTGTTGATAAAGCAATGGATATTGATTACAAAGACGTTGCTAAATTAAGAAGATACACTTCTGAAAGAGCAAAAATTCTGCCCAGAAGAGTAACCGGCACTTGCGCAAAACATCAGAGACTTCTGACTATCGCAATCAAAAGAGCAAGACATATTGCTTTAATGCCTTACTCCGCAGACTAATTTTTATATGTTTAAAAGATTCGGAAGGTGACAAGTTCACTTTCCGAATTTTTGCCTAACGAGAAAAACGGCAAAAACGTTGTAATTTGCAGAAAAATGGGAGCTATTATGGGAAAAACATTGGTGCAAAATAAAAAAGCCCGTCACGATTACTTCATTTTGGAAACCTACGAAGCAGGTATGGAGCTGGTAGGTACCGAGGTGAAGTCTGTTCGTCAAGGAAAAATGAACTTAAAAGATTCCTATGTGGATATCAAAAACGGGGAAGCTTTTTTAATCGGTGCCCATATCAGTCCTTATGAACACGGCAACATTTTTAACCGTGACCCGGAGCGGGTGAGAAGACTGCTGTTAAAAAAACAGGAAATTATGAAACTCACCGGGAAACTTACCGAAAAAGGATTGACCATCGTGCCTTTGGAGGTATATCTTAACAAAAACTGGATTAAACTAAGTATCGCATTGGCACAAGGGAAGAAAAATTACGATAAGCGTGATGCCAAAGCGGAAGCGGATGCAAAACGCAGTATGGACCGTGCCTTAAAGGAACGGAATTTCCGTTAAAAAGGATACAAATAAAAAGATGTTATCCCAAACCATCATATATGGGGATGTAAAGGTTTCGACGGGGACGTTGAAGCAAGATAAGCGAGCAGTTGTGGGGCGCAACTATAAAAGCTTCAAACTTAAAATTAAACGCTAACAATAATTTAGCTTACGCTGCCTAATTACGGCGGCTGTCCTGCCAAAGAGTACCACGGCTTCGGTTTGGGCATCATTTAGTGGTCAACGTTTTTTGCTCTTTCGTCGGGGTAGAAAACGTATTTTGGCGATACCGGCAGAGGTTGGTTTGTTATCTACCTGCCTTTGTGGGGAATCCTAACGGATAACTGCGCTCGGAGAAAGTTTTGTGAATGCGTTTTCGGACAGGGGTTCGATTCCCCTCATCTCCACCAAAAAAACAAGGAAGTGTTTTTGCTTCCTTGTTTTTTTATGTCCGAAGAGGGAGGGGAATCGAAGCCTGAGAGGGCATGAGTCGTAAAGAAAACAGTTTGGGGAACTGTTTTTAGACGAGTGGTGCGAAGTCCGGTACCGAAGCCGAAGGCTTGGGTGGACAAGCAGAGCAGATTTTTTAAATCTGCCATCCCCTCATCTCCACCAAAAAAACAAGGAAGTGTTTTTGCTTCCTTGTTTTTTTATCTGTATAGTTGTATAAAATGATACTATTTTCGTTTGATTAAGGATTGATACTTGCTATTTTGCACGGCTTTTCCGATAGGGTAGGAAAGCAGACCTGCTGAAATCCCAACCAGCCATGTGTATTTCCATCCAAAAAGGAATCCAATCAGGTTGATTGCGATAATTACAAGGAGCCAGTACCATAATTGAAAACGACCTGCAGATTTGTTTAGCTTTGCGATAATATCAACTTCGTTTGATGTGTGCGGAGCGGTTTCAATAAAGTCTGCGGCTTTTGATGCACCACCAGAAGCACGAAACTCTTTGCTGCAGCTTTCTGCCGCTTTTTGATGCTTTTCATTTTCTAAAATATCCAAAACTGCAGATCGGATTCCTTTGGCAGAATCATCCGAAAGCATTACGCCCGCACCTGTTTCGATAACTCTTTTGGAAACTGCCGATTGTTCTGCTGTTTGGGGGTAGAGAACAAGTGGGGTTGCCATATAAAGACTTTCGGAAACGCTGTTCATTCCGCAATGGGTGATAAATACATCGGCTTTTGATAAAACATCCAACTGGTCAACATAGGGAAATACCTGAACATTTTTCGGTAAAATTCCGAGTGCTTCCGTCTTTACAGCATTTCCGCAGGAAATGATAACATTCATATTTTCATTTCCCAAAGCATTCAAACATTTTTTGTAAAAATCGGGTCTGTCGTTGATGACAGTTCCCATGGAAATATACACAAGTGGTCTCTCTTTGATTTTATTTGGTAAGTGATTGGAACACAGTGAGGGACCCACAAAGGCATAGCGGTCGGAAAAGCTTTCGGCATAAGGCTGAAAGCTTTTTGAAGTATAAACAACGGAATCGGTATGGTTATCGTTTTGTACCAATGATAAGGCACTTTTGATGTGATAACCGTGCGGTTCCAATGTTTTTAATTCTTTTGAGACTTTGGAAAGCCCGAAAATCATATCGACAATCTCTTTGACGGAATGCTTCATATATTGGGAAGACAGTTGGTTAAATGCAAAGGTGCTGGTGGAAACCACCATAGGAACCTTGTGCTTTTTGGCATTTAATTTTCCCCAAAAACAAACGGCATCCGTGTAAACTAAATCGGGATGATAGGTTTTAAATTCCTGCTCCAGGAAAGCATCCATCAAAAGGGTTCCGCGGATTGCCTGAATTGTCATTTCGGTGGTGGACACTTCTTTTATGCGTTTTTCTTCTTTTGCGGTTAACTCTTGCAAAAAAGCATCGCAGGAAACAAATTGGGCTCCCGTTTTTTCGATTTTTTCTTGAAATTCACCGAAGGAGTAAAAGCGGACACGGTTTCCTCGCTGCACCAATTCGTTTGCTACGGGGAGCATGGGATTGGTATGTCCGTGTGCGGGAATACAAAAGAAAAAGATGGTTTTCATCGGTATTTCACCTCGTTTTATTCATCAATCTCTTTGAAAATATGATTGATGTAATCCTGTTGTTTTTCTTTTGGGAGAATGGCAAGCCCTTTTTCACGGTCTCCAAGCACAATGATTTCTTCTCCCGGTTGCAAATCAAACATCTCTCTTGCTTCTTTCGGAATCACAAATTGACCTTTTTCTCCAATTTTTACCATCCAGGCAAATTTTCCGTTGGGTATATTCATAATAGTCACCTCTTTAGTATGATTGATATGAATAATCATACTACAAACAAATGAGAAAGTCAAGAGTGTTTTCCGGTTTTATCGGATTGTTAATTTTTAACATCTCAATCTCGGATGCGGACAGGTGTTGCATTTTTTTTTGCAAAACAATGAGTTTGTCATAGCTTTGTCATATCGGTTTGATATTATGAAACAAAACAAGTGCTTATATATTAAAAAATCAGAGGAAAATGTTGCGAAAAAATCATCGGATTGACCGGGCGAAAGCGTTGCGTAGTGGGTTGGCGGTATCAAATCATACGGGACCTGATGTTTTAAAGCACATCGTACAGTTTTTTGGTTGGAATATTTCGAAGAAAAATGCGGAAAAACATTGATTTTTCTGAGTGATTGTGATATAATTAACTATGTATATTTGTATTTTATGCAGATGGAGTTTTATCAACAAAAAAGAAGCGTAAAACCATGCGGTTTTGTTTGATTGTTAAGAGATAACGGAGGGGATTAAGTCGTGTTGTCACAAATCATTAAATTTGGCATTGTCGGCGTGATTGCCACGGTTGTGGATTACGGAACACTTATTTTATTAACAGACTATCTGAAAGTGCATGTAATGATTGCTTCCACCATTTCCTTTTGTGCCTCGGTGATTGTGAATTATCTTCTCAGTATGGCGTATGTGTTTAAAAGTCAGGGGCAGAGCAAAACCAAAGAATTTTTGGTGTTCGTGTTGCTTAGCGTCGGCGGGCTTTGCATCAATCAGTTGATTTTATGGATTGGGGTGCAATTTATGTCGGCGTATTATCTGATACCGAAACTGTTTGCTTCGGTGATTGTGCCTGTTTATAATTTTATCACAAGAAAATTGCTGTTAGAGTCAAAAGAAAAATGAGTGTGAAAAAGATGAATCGTGTTTTTAAAAAGGATTTATACCGATATTACGGGGAAGGCGGAGAACCGTTTTTAAAAAGAATCTTCCGTCCTCTGGAACTGAAATACATAGCGTTATTCCGAAAAGCAAATGCGTGTAGGTTTAAGCCGCTAAAATTGCTTTATACCTTGCGGTTGATAAAATTGTCTCAAAAAACCAAGATTCAGATTCCTGCAAGAACTTCAATCGGGGAAGGTTTGTATCTTGGGCATCTGGGATGTGTGGTAATCAATCCTGATGCCAAGCTTGGCAAAAACATCAATATTGCAACGGGGGTTACCATTGGTATGGAAAACCGAGGCGCAAGAAAAGGCGTTCCCGAAATTTCCGATAATTGCTGGATTGGAACCAATGCGGTGATTGTGGGGAACGTGAAAATCGGAAGTGATGTGTTGATTGCACCGCTTACCTATGTGAATTTTGATGTTCCCGATCATAGCATCGTAATCGGGAATCCCGGAAGAATCATCCCGAAAGACCATGCAACCAAGGATTATATTTGTAACTGTGTTTAAACGATAAGGAGGTGGCGGTAAGATGGCAAAAGACACCAGAATCAAAAACAATTTAATATCGTCACTGATTTATCAGGTAGTGCTCATTTCTTTAAGCTTTTTGTTGCCGAGATTATATCTTGAAAATTTCGGCTCTGAGGTTAACGGCGTTCTTTCCACCATCAAGCAGATTTTCATTTATCTGTTTCTTCTGGAAGCGGGGGTTGGTCTTGCCACCACTCAGGCGTTGTATAAGCGGATTGGCGAAAAAGATTATAAGAGTGCGAGTGAGGTTCTCTCGGCTACTCATTCCTACTATATCAGAACGGGAATTATCTATCTGGCGATTGTGCTTGGCATTGCGGTTACATACGCTTATGTGATTCCCACATCTATGGACGGAAACGTGATTTTCGCCATCATTATTTTAACTGCACTTCCTGCATTGTTCAGTTATTTTGTTCAGGCAAAATACAGAATTTTAATGGAAGTTGACGGCAGAAAATACGTATTGAACAATGCGGAAACAGTATTGCAAATCGCATCCAATGTGGCAAAGATACTTGTTCTGCTTTTGACGGATAATCTGATTCTGATTCAGTTGGTGTATTGCATTATGTATCTGGCGCAGTTGGCGTATCTGTATTTTTACGCCAAACGAAGATATCAATGGCTGGATTTAAAGGCAAAACCGGATTACGAGGCAATTTCTCAGAAAAACTCCGTATTGGTGCATCAGCTTTCGGGAATGGTTTTCAATAACACCGACGTGATTTTAATTTCTGTTCTTTGCGATTTTAAAGCGGCAAGTATTTATGCCATTTATAACATTTTCTTTTCGCAGGTACAGAATTTTATTACCAATGTGGTTTCGTCCTTTACCCATGCGTTGGGGCAGATGTTTCATATCGACAGAGCGAGATTTGATAAACTGTATCATGTGTATGAAACTGTGTATGTGATGGCAACTTTTGCGATTTACACATTGATGGGAGTATTTTTGTTGCCCTTGATTCAGATATATACCAGCGGTATCAACGACGCTCAGTATACCAATGTTTTTTTGGTGTTGCTGTTTGTTGTGATGAATCTTGTGCAGAATGTAAAATTGCCATCCAATCTTGTGATAGAGTTTGCAGGAGAATTTCAGAATACACGCACCTATGCGATTTGGGAGATGATTATTAATATTACGGTTTCGGTTGGGGCAATTCTGTATTTCGGAATTTGCGGGGCAATTTTGGGAACCATTGTGGCGTTGTTGTATCGCGGAATTGTAACGGTGTTTTATGCCAATAAAAAGGTTCTTGAAAGAAGCATGTTCTCCACCTATAAAATCCTGCTTGTAAACGGGTTGGTATTTGCCTTGGTGATGGTAATATTCTTTGTGGATACCTTCAGCAATATGCCTTTTTTACAGTTGTTGTTAAACGGAATGATGCATTCCGTTTGGATTGTGGGGTTATACCTGCTTGTGAACTTTTTGTTTAACAGAAGTGCTTTTCAAACTATTTTTGAATTATACAGGGAGAAGAAAACAAAATGAGTATTCCAAAAGTGATTCACTATTGCTGGTTTGGAAAAGGAGATATGCCGGCAATTGCTGAAAAGTGTATTAAAAGCTGGAAAAAATACTGTCCTGATTATCAAATCGTGTGTCATAATGAAGACAATTTTGATATTTCCCAAAATCGTTATGCCAAAGAAGCATACGACGCCAAAAAATGGGCATTCGTCAGTGATTATGTTCGGCTTCGAGTTCTCTATGATGAGGGCGGAATTTATCTGGATACCGATGTTGAGATGATTAAGCCTTTAGATGAGCTTATCAAAGAACACGGATATATGGGATTTGATGACAGCGGACTTGTTTCCACCGGGCTTGGCTTTGCCTGCGAACAGGGAAACGAACTTGTGGGTCACTTGCTTTCAGACTATGATGAGATTTCCTTTATCCGTCCCGACGGAAGTTACGATCTCACTCCTTGTCCCGACAGAAATACCGACACGATAAAAAAGCTTGGAATGGATTGTAATTGCCGTGATCAGCTTTTTATGGGGATTCGGATGCTGCCCGAAGATTATCTCTGCCCGATAAAATATTACACGGGGAAAAAAGTGATTACAAAAAACACCTATTCGATTCATCATTTTTGCGCGTCCTGGATATCCGCAACCTCAAAACGAACATTGTTTGTGAAGAGAATCATCGGAGTAAAACTCTATAACAAATTATACGGTAAATTTTTGCATAAATTCAAATGGCTGGAGTGGTAAATATGCCTGAACAAGTATTGAAAAAACTATATACCAAGATTTCACCCCAGTGGAAGACCTGCTTTTTCAGTGCTCTCCTGGTTGGCTTGGTTGCACATTTATATAAAATCACAAACTGGCTTCCCAACTGGGATTCTCTGGTGTTTCGGTATGATTCGCAGAATATGCTTACCATCGGAAGATGGTTTTTGCCGGTTGTTTGTTCCTTTAGTTCTTTTTTTGATTTGCCGCTTTTAAACGGCATCCTTGCCATTTTATTTCACGCTTTGAGCGGGGTTTGTATCTGCAACATGTTTCGTGTGCAGAAAAAAACCACGGCAGCTCTGATTGGTGCGGTGATTGTTTCCTTTCCCACTGTCACCTCGGTGATGATGTATAACTATGTGGCAGACGGATACAGTATTGCATTCCTGTTATCTTCTCTTGCTGCATTATATATGACGAAAGAACGACCCAAATATTGGTTATCGGTTCTTCTGATTGCTCTCTCAACGGGAATTTATCAGGCATATATCACCGTTACCGTGATGTTGGTGCTATTATACTTAATTGATGAAATGGTATTTCACGGTGTCACCTTCCGTAACCTTTGGAAAAAAGCGTTGTGGATGCTTGTAAGCGGTATTTTGGGTGTGGCACTTTACAGTATTGTTTTAAAAGTGATTCTTGCTGTTTTTTCTGTGGAATTGCTGGACTATCAGGGCGCAAATGCCGTGGCATCCCTGAGTAGCTTCAATTTGCCCGCTTCCTTGTATATCGTGAAAGAAACTTTCAGAAAATGTTTCTTTGATATTTCCGGCGGAATCAATCTGTATGCCGTGCTGAATGCTTTGGTGTTTGGATTGACCTTGTTTGGCTATCTCAGATATATGATCCGAGCTAAAATTACCAAGAAACCCGTTGAGCTTGTGATAATTGTGATTTTGGCTGCTTTGTTGATATTCGGAGCAGGTGCACTTGCACTAATAAATCCGGAAGTGGATTATCATAATCTGATGTTGATGGGTTACTGTGTGTTTTACCTGTTTTTTATTCTCTTGTATGAACGGGGCACGGAATCTGACGAAACCTATCTTGCAATCAAACGATGGGCGGTATTGCTTACTGCATTTTTGGTAATCGCCAATCAGGTGGTGATTGCCAATGTAAGTTATCACAAAGCACAGATGGCGTACGAAAAGTCACACGGAGTTTTGGTGCGGATTGCAGACCGCATTGAGCAGACCGAGGGCACAGAGAATTGTGATAAGCTTCTGGTGGTAGGTTCGCTGGAGCATAGCGAAGCATATAGCTCCGTATTGCCTCCCGATATTACAGGAATCACCGATGGTTTCATTCTTCGTGCAGATGACGAAATTGTGGGGCAGAGCGTTCTTTGCAGTGCCTTAAATGATTATTGCCACAAAGATTATACCTTTGTCAGCGGAGAAGAAAAGAAGAAAATCACCCAAAGAGACGAGGTTCAGACTATGGGAGTCTGGCCTGCAAAAGATTGTGTAAGCGTGATAGAAGATACCATCGTGATTAAATTGGGAACAGAAGGTGAATTTTAGATGATTTATATCTGTGCGGATGATTACGGACTGTGCGAGAGTGCTTCAAAACAGATATTGCATTGTGTGAAAACAGAAGCCGTTCGCCAAGTCAGTGCGTTTGCGAATTTTCAAAAAAATGATTACAAAGAGTTGTTGGAAAATCCAAAGGTGCGAGTTTCCCTGCATTTGAATCTGGTGGAAGGCAAGTGTATGTCGGATGCAGAAAAATTGCCTCTGATAGTAGATCATAGCGGCAATTTTAAACATACCTTCGGCGGATTACTCAAATTGAACCTGTTTCATAAAAAAGAATTGGAAGAACAGGTTTATCGGGAAATCAAAGCCCAGATGTTGTTCTGGAAAAGCATTTTGCCGAGCGGCACACCCCTTTCGGTGGACAGCCATCAGCATACCCATATGATTCCTGCGGTGTTTCGGGCTTTGGTTCGGGTGTTGCGTGATGAAAAGATAGCCGTGCAGCACCTAAGAATTCCGGCAGAACCGATTTTGCCCTACTTAACGGCACCATCCCTTTATTTGAGCTACTCTCCCGCAAACATCCTGAAGCAATGGTTGTTAAAAGGGTTATGGCAGATTAACAAGAAAAACATCAAAGACCATCCCATTCCGACAGCGTTGTTCTTTGGAATCCTTTTTTCAGGCAGGATGGATGAAAAAAGGGTATCCGCCGTTTTGCCTGCATACATAAAACTTGCAAAAAAAGAAAATAAAGATATCGAAATTTTATTTCATCCGGGTTATATGGACCAAAATGAATCCGATTTTCCTCATGAAAATATCGTGTTTCATAAATTCTATTTATCCAAAAACAGAAAAACAGAATTCGATTCCATAATCAAATTATCAGAAGGAAGTGTGTTGTAATGCCTTATATTGAACAAGAAAAAGTTGACGAAAAAACAAGAGAAAAACTGGAAGCAATTATTGAAAAATCGTATGCCACATTCTGGCGGTCGAAACGATTGTTTGACATTTTTTTCGCCACGCTGATTTTGTTGTTTTTCCTGCCGCTTATGATTATCATTGCCATTGTGATTGTGATTGATGACCCAAGCGCAGGTCCGTTTTTCAAGCAAATCAGAGTGGGGCGTCACGGAAAAGAATTTTATATGTATAAGTTCAGAACCATGTGTGCCAATGCAGACAAAATGAAAGAATCACTTGCGGCACAAAACGAAATGGACGGTCCTGTGTTTAAAATGAAAGATGACCCCCGTATCACAAGAGTGGGAAAATTCTTGCGGAAGCTTTCCTTAGATGAACTGATGCAGTTCTTTAATGTGTTTAAAGGAGATATGACCTTGGTAGGCCCCAGACCGCCTCTTCCGGGTGAAGTGAAGTTTTACACCGATTATCAGAGATTAAGACTTCTGGTGACTCCCGGTCTTACCTGTACCTGGCAGATTTCCAAAAACAGAAATGATATTCCCTTTGAAGAATGGGTAGAAATGGATATTGAGTACATTCAGACCAGAACCTATCGGAATGACTTGAAAATTATGTTAAAAACACCGATCGTAATGCTTACTGCTACCGGTCGATAAAATTGGAGTGAAGAATATGAAAGTTGCTATGATTGGGCATAAAGTAGTCCCGTCCAGAAGGGGCGGCATTGAAAACGTGCTGACAACCCTTTGTCCGATGCTTGTGGAAATGGGGCATCAGGTTACCTGCTATAACCGTTCCTCCGATCAGGTGGAAAATGAATATGTGGGCACTGTTGTAAACAAGCAATACAAAGGCGTCAGAATCAAAAAAGCGTTGACACTCAATGTTCGCGGATTTGCGGCAATGATAGCGTCTTTCACCGCAGCGATTGCGGCATCGTTTTCAAATTACGATGTGATTCATTTTCACGCTGAGGGCCCTTGTGCAGCACTTTGGATTCCCAAACTTTTTGGCAAAAAATGTGTTGCCACCGTGCACGGTCTTGATTGGCAGCGGGAAAAATGGGGAAAAGGCTTTGCCTCCAAATATATCAAGTTTGGTGAGAAGATTCTTGCCAAATATGCAGATGAAGTAATCGTGCTCAGTCAGGCAGCGTATGATTATTTCAAAGAAACATACAATCGTGAAACAACGATTATTCATAACGGAATCAATCGTCCCGAACGAAAAGATGCAAACATTATCACAAAGCAATACGGATTGGAAAAAGACGGATATATTTCCGTTGTTTGCAGATTGACTGCGGAAAAGGGCATTCATTATCTGATTGATGCCTATAATCGGATTCAAACAGAAAAAAAACTGGTGATTGCAGGTGATACCAGCGATACGGACGATTATGTGGCAATGCTTAAGAAAAAAGCAGAAGGCAATCCCAATATTATTTTTACGGGATTTGTGTCGGGAGATACCCTTGGTGAAATTTATTCCAATGCGTATCTGAATGTGTTGCCCTCGGATTTGGAAGGAATGTCGTTGTGTTTATTGGAATCCCTGGCATATCGGAATGTGCTTTTGTGTTCCGATATTCCCGAAAACACTTCGGTGGCAGAAGATAAGGCAGTATATTTCAAAAAAGCAAATGTTGAGGATCTGGCAGAGCAGCTCCGAAAGCTCTGCGATGATAGCAATCTTGTGGAACGTCTCAGAGATGGCGTGGATGAATTTATTTTAAAGAAATATAACTGGCAGGATGTGGCAGATATGACCGCAGAACTTTATCAAAAATAACAGGAAAGGTTTGCTTGATATGGAACAGAATAAAACGATGGAAAAAAACCAACAGTATCAGGAAAAAATCAAAGAACTTTTCAAAGAAACGGTGTCCGCAGAGGTTTATGAATCCTGGGCAGATACCTTTGAATTGGAATTTGAAAACGAAAAGCAAATCGTTGTGATATATGACGGTGCGGAGGATATAAAAAAGTTCCGTCAGGAATGCCAAAGTGCACTGATTGGTTGTGTTGATTCCGTAATGGGAACGGGATATACGGTAAAAATTGTGAAAAAGAATCGTTTCCATTCCCTTAGCCCGAAAACCAAAAAGAATCTGAAAGCACTGAAATTTTTTGCCCTGGGGATGCTTTTTGTTTGCATCGCAACGGCGGTGATTGTGGTATTATGCAGTTATATCAATAACAGAAATTTCAGGGAAACCTTTTATCTTACCAGCAGTATTAAGGTGGATAGCCGTGTGCGGGTAGTTCATTTATCCGACCTTCACGGAACTTCTTACGGCAAAAATAACAAAAAACTGGTTGAACGGGTGAAAGCGCTGGAACCCGACGTGATTATCTGCACAGGTGATATGGTGGATTCCGTCACCAAAGAGGAAGAATTTATCCTTTCTTTGGCAAAGGATTTATACGGAATCGCACCCTGCTACTATGTGTACGGCAATAATGAAATCGAAAGTATTTACGGATTTTCTCTCACCGAAGAGAATTTGGATAAAAAATTCGGCTTTGATGCAACTAATCGTGACGAAAGCGCTATGTTGCAACTGGAAGATTCCTTTGAAGAAAAGCTGGAAAACGCCGGCATGAAGGTGTTAAAAAACGAAAAAGATACCATCCGTATCGATCAGATGGATATTGATGTTTACGGGGTGTTAACTTCAAATCCCTCTTCCTTCTGGTCTTATTCCGGAACGGCATTTTCCGATTTTATCAATGAAAATCCTGACCATTTGAAAATTATGGCAATTCACGAACCTTTTATTTATGAAGATTTCGCTCCCGAATTCTGGGGAGATTTAATGGTTTGCGGACATACTCACGGCGGGGTGATCCGTGTTCCGGTGCTTGGTCCGTTGTTTACCAATGAAGGCGGCTTGTTCCCTGCACGAAACGGTGATTTTGTGTATGGCAGATATGATGCGGCAGGAAAGCCCTTGATTGTAAGCTCCGGCCTTGAAAACTCCAATGTGCTTCGTATCAATAATCAACCCGAACTTGTGGTGATTGATATCAATAAATTTTAGTATCGGGAGGTGGATGGAATATGTTGATTGACATTTTGAAAAAAGCAATGCTTCTTATCGTAGGCGTGTTGTTTTTATACGCTGCCGTGATGATTTTATTGCGTTATAAACATGTGAACCGTGCGGAACGAAAACAGATTTTCAAAAATGCGGAATATCTGAATGCATGGATTATTCTGATTTGCTTTGTTGCTACGATGGCTTATGGAATTTTCAATCATTTTGATATGAAAAAATCTGTTTCTGCCATTGTATCTCTGAATTATTCCGAAGCATCCCAGGCATTAAATTCCAACGGAACCAGATATAATATGGCAGAAATTATTTCGGATGAGGTGGTGGCAAGAGCCATCAAAAAAGGTGCCCTCCCTGATGTGAGCGTGAAACAACTGAAAAACTGTCTTTCAGTTTATCCTTGCGTACAGGGCGGAGTGGGTGACGAATCCGAGTATCACATTTCCACAGAGTTTGTGGTGGACTACTATGCATCCAAGGATACCGCTCATTTGGATTCCTACAATGTGATTAACCTGATTACCTCTGCTTATAAAGAATATTACATCGAAAACTATACCGATAACTTTAAGCTGGAGACCCAAAAGCCTGATTTTTCCAAAATGGAATATATGGATATCGTTTCCTATCTGGATAAGGAAACCCAGTCCGTTTTGAACTATTTATACGGAATGGCAGGCAAAAACACAAGCTTTGTGACCGAGAACGGAAGCACCTTCAATTCCATTGCGGGCAAGGTGCATCAGTTTAAGGAAACCCAGATTAGCGGAAATTTAAGATCCTTGATTTTGCAAAACGGCATCGTAAGAAATCAGGATGAATATGTTGACAGACTTTCTTATCAGAATAAAAACATTGATTTTGACCGTCAGAAAAACTTCTCATCCTATCGCCTTTGCAACGAAGCAATTGATATGTACAGCGAAGAAATGACCCGTGTTGTATTGGTTCCCACATGGGATCAGTCCGGCAAATATTATATGGGCAGAACCAAAGTAGGGGTGGATGAATTATCCGTGATGGCTACCGCATTCAGTAACAATGTGGCTTCCAATGAAAAAGAAATGATGGATAATAATCTGATTATCAATAAAATTTCGCAAGGAAATCAGAATTCCGAGTTGACCGCTTCGGCAGACGCTTTGATTGAGTCGGTTTACACAAGTATCAAAGGTTTTGAAAAAGAAGCAATCCAGGCCGGCAGAGAGTTTTCGGCATACAGAATGAATCAGTGTATTGCAGTCAGCATCTACGGAAGTTCTCTGATGGGAGAGGCAAAATCTGTTGCGGTGTTTGCTGTTTTGGTATATGTTGCCATTGTGATTTACGGAATTTCCAAGAAATTCCCCAAAAAGGCATAAAGGAGGATAACAATGAAAAATTTTCAAATTATGAGATATCTGAAAAAACTGTTGCCCTTTATCTTCATTTTTTGCCTTCTGGCAACCTACGCAGTGTATTTTAAGCTTTCTTCCTCCAATTCCTATATTGCCTCCGAGGTAATTCATTACAATGACCCGCAGGCAGAGCAGGGACTTGCACCCACCGGTGATAAACTGGATGTCAACGAAATCCGTTCCTCCGCAGTAATGTCTAAGGTTGTGGATAAAATGGGGCTCACCGGAGTTTATTCGGTTGATAATTTGATTTCCAGAATCAATATCACTCCCATTGAAGATGCAGATAAAATTGCTCAAAAAGACGCCAAACTGGAGGAAGGTGAAGAATATATCTATGAGCCCAGCACCTTTATCGTTTCCTTCGCTGCCACCAGCGGGGAAGGAGCCAATTTTGCGAGAACGGTTCTGGACGAAGTTTTAGATGTGTATTTTGAAGAATTTAGCCAGAAATACGTGAATGTTGCGCCTGCCAATAACACCATCGAAAATCTGAATCAAAATGATTACGATTATATCGAAATGATGGAATTGATTGATACAAGTATTGATAATGCATTAACCACCTTGTATCAGAGAGTGGAGCAGAACAATTTTTACCGTTCCACCGACACGGGCGTATCCTTTACGGAACTTGCCAATGATTTTGATTATTTGAGACAGGTGAAAGTTTCTGCTTTGTTCTCAAAAATTTACAAATATCAGATTACCAAAAACAAGTCCATTCTTGTTTCCGATTATACCACAAGAATTGATAATAATCACATTGCCAATGAAAAGGACAGAAGCCTTGTGGCAGATGTGGTTACCGTGATTGATGCTTATGTGTCTAAGATGCGCGCCTCCGGAAATACCAATATCAGTTACGAATATATTTTAGATAATCTTCACGAAAGAAATCTGCAGGATTATGTGGGAGATCAGACCGTAACTTATGATGAATTGATTTACAGCTGGAGAAACTTAAATGAGAGCGAAGAACACGCTGTGATTGACTCTGCATATTGTAACTATATCTTAAACAC
The DNA here is from genome assembly GCA_045631485.1 of Clostridia bacterium. Lineage (GTDB taxonomy): Bacteria > Bacillota > Clostridia > UMGS1840 > UMGS1840 > SIG452. The sequence goes on from JAZQUU010000021.1 coordinate 42,316, forward strand.
CTTCACATCCTGCACGGGTGATTGCGGCGGTGCCTGCGCAACTTCCAGTCTGACCTGCTCTGAACTTTGCAATGGGCAGTATGCAACCGTCAGAGCAGAAGTGGAGCAGGAAATTGACACCCTGATTGAAGAACTGACCCTTCTTTACGATACCACCACAAAAACCAACAACGAATACAATAAGTATCTCGGAGCAAGCTATATTTCCGTGTTATCCTCGGCATCCGTAAGAGAAAGCGTGAATGTGACTTTATACACGGCGATTGCCTTCTTCTTCTTGATGATTTTATGCTGCGGCGGAGCCGTTTTAATCGGCAGAGCCGGAGATATTATCCATTATATTTTCTACACAGACCATCTTACCGAATGGGGTAACAGAGCTTATCTGGATAAATATCTGAAATCAAAAGATAAAAAGCTTCTGGATGACGGTGTGGTGTATTGTATGGTTGATATTGCCAACCTGGCACAAATTAACGGAGAATATTCCAGAGAAACAGGGGATGCCATCATCAAACTGTTTACCACATATATTAAAGACGCTTTCGGAAAATCCAAAACAGAATATATTTACAACGGAAACGGCAGCTTTGTGATGTTAAGTGAAGAATCGGATTACATCACGGTGGAAGATATTATGCGTCTGTTCCGCCTGAGACTTGATGAAAGAGAAGAGCACAAAGACGTTGTGATTGAGTACAAAATCGGTATTTCCGAAACTATTAAAGAAAGCAAAACCGCAAGAAAATTGCTTTCGGAAGCAATCAGAAACAAAAAGAACTATACTTCCGATTTAAGCAATCAAAAGTAGTTTTACCGAAAACAAAATAAGAAAAGGAGGGCAGACGCATTTTGGAAAATAAAATTCTTGAAAAAGCCAAAACATTTTATTTTATGGTTGTAGCGGTGATGATGTATTATTTTCTGGATGCATACATAGACGTTGGTTTGCACGTTACATTCCGCCATGCATTTGCCCTTGTTCTTTTTGGTTCTGCTCTGGTGATGTTTTTATATAAGCCGGATATTCCCAGAGGTGTTATTGCCTTTCGGGATGCCTGTATTTACAGTCTTCCGTTAGCGGTTACCACCGTGGTTTCGTTATTCATCTGGTTTATGGACACGGCAGATACCGGCGTTATTTCCCGAGGCCTTTCCAGTTCCTTTATCTATACCAATATGCTCTCTTGTGCCCTTGGTTCGGGAGCGTTGCTTTATGTGTTTGGGAAACGAGGCATCTGGTATAACCTGATGGCTATTCTGATTGCCAATATGCTGATGATTTTAACCATTATCGCACAAAGCGGATTGGCAACCTTCTTTTCGGAATTTGTCACCCTTTTAATCACTTTTGCAGACGTTACGGGTGATGTGATTATTCAGGCGGAAATCCACGAACTTGCTTTCTGCCTGGGGGCATATCTGATTTATATGCTTTATAAACCCAAGAAAAATATCGTATATTTTATTCTGTTGTTTTTGACGTTATTCTGCTTTATGGCGGCACTCAAACGAATTGCCATTATCGCCATAGCGGTGGCATTGGTGTTTGGCTACCTTTTAAAATTCATTGCCCGTTTTCACAAAAAAACTGCAAGTCGGCTTTTGGTGTTTCTTTCCGTTTTTGTCGTTGCGTTGCTTGTGGGATATGTGGGATTAATCAAGGCAGATGTGTTTGCTTTGTTGGAGAAGGCAGGCATCAATACCAGCGGACGTGTGGAAATATACAACGCGGTGGACCGCTTTTATGAGTTTCGTCCCGGCTTTTTGGGGAACGGAATCGGCTTTCTTACCTATCAGCTCAATGAGTTTATGACGGTCAATGTTGGTGCCGTGCATAATGACTTTTTGCAACACTTTATTGATTTGGGCTTTTGGGGATATATCGTGTGGCTATTGTCTATGACAACGATTCGTGTGTGTTATTTCGGCAGAAAAGGAAACATAGATAACGCCATTATCACCTGGATGCTGACATTGTATCTTGTGATTGTGTCTTCCACGGATAATACGATGAACTATCCGTTGTTAACCGGAGTTCTGGCAATGTTGATGATGGGGAACAGTTTTGATGAGAATGTGCAATCTGCCGAATTAAAATTATTCGGATGCGTATCGGATAGGAACAAACAAGAGGAAAGGAATTCACTGTTATGAAAATTCTGATGGTCAATAAATTTCTTTATTCCCGCGGCGGTTGTGAAAATTATATGCTGTATCTGGCGGAGCACTTAAAGAAACAGGGTCACGAAATTGAATTTTTCGGAATGTATGACGAGAACAACACGGTGGGAAATTCCAAAGGCCTTTATACCATGAACATGGATTTTCACGCCAAGGGACTCGGCAGATTTCTCTATCCGTTTAAGATTATCTATTCCTTTGAAGCAAAAAAGAAGATTATGCAGGTCATTGACGATTTTAAACCTGATATCGTTCACATGAACAATATCAATTTTCAATTGACACCCTCTATGATATACGGAATCTGCAAAAAAAAGATTCCCATTGTGCAAACCGTGCACGATTATCAGATGATTTGCCCCAATCATCTGCTCTATAATTTTCAAAAGAATGAGATTTGCGAAAAATGCCTCGGCGGCTCCTATATGGGATGCATCAAAAATAAGTGTATTCATAATTCCCGCATCAAGAGTATTCTCGGAGCGATTGAGGCAAGATTATATTCCTTGTTGGGAACTTACAAAAAGGTTGATTTATATATCAGTCCCAGCTATTTTTTAGAACAGAAGCTATTATCTGCCAAGGAGCTCTATCGCGGCAGAACCAAAACAATTCATAATTTTATCAATAAAGAACAGTTTAGCTCGGAGCATCGTCAATGTGACAACTATATTGCATTTGCAGGCAGACTTTCCAAAGAAAAGGGTGTTGAGCTTTTGGTACAAACTGCAAAACTGCTTCCCGAATACACCTTCTTGGTGGCGGGAGACGGTCCGGACAAACAGTTGCTGGAAGGAATCGACAATGTGCAACTGATTGGATTCCTTTCCGGAGAAAAACTGATTGACTTTATTGCAAAGGCAAAAGCTTTGGCGGTTCCGTCCATCTGGTACGAAAATTGCCCCCTTTCCATTTTGGAGGCACAATGTATGGGCGTTCCCGTGGTTACCATGAATCACGGCGGAATGGCAGAATTGGTTGGGGACGGCATTACGGGGATTTTAGTGAATGAACCGTCTGCCGAAGGATTTGCGGCAGGGTTAAAGAGGGCTGCTGAAAGCGATGAGTACAATCAGTATCTCAGAGAAAATTGCCGAAAACAAAGAGACAATATTTTAAGTGTGGATGAGTATGCAAAGATTCTGATGGAAGAATATCAAAAACTATTGATGAGGTGAAATGATGTTGCAACCGAAAGTAAGCATTATTGTTCCGGTGTATAATGCCCAAAATTATCTGGAACAATGTATCAATTCTCTTAGAAATCAGACGTTGGAAGATATCGAGATTATTTTGGTGGATGATTCTTCTTTGGATGATTCTCTTTTGATATGCCAAAAAGCCGGAGAAGAGGATTCTCGTATCAAAGTGATTCATAAAGAGAATGAGGGGGCGGGAAAAGCCCGCAATGCAGGAATTTTGGCAGCAACAGGAAAATATATCGGCTTTGTGGATTCTGATGATTATGTGGATGATAGGATGTATCAGACCCTTTATGAAAAAGCAGAGCAATACGGCTCCGACCTTGTGATGTCCGGCGTGGTATTTGTGGATGGCAATACATACAGCGAAGCCGGCGGATGTGTCATCAAAACCTATTTTGAGAAAGATACCCACTTTGAAACCGACGAACAATTAAAGCGGTTGCGGATGGGGATTGTGGGTGCCACTCCCGTCGATGCAGATGACAGTAAATACGGGATGGGAACCGTAAAAAATTTATTTAAAAACGAGATTATTAAAGAAAACCACATTGCGTACCCCTCCGAACGGGAAACCTTTTCGGAGGATGCCACTTTTATGGTGGATTATATTTCCTGCATCAAAAAAGCAACGGGAATTTCAGAGGCGTTTTATTACTACTGCAGACACGGAGATTCCGTTTCCAAATCCTATCAGAAAGACCGATTTGAAAAATGCCTGGTGTTTGCGGATGAGATGGAAAAAAAGTTTGCAAAGGATATTGCACCAAAAACATATTTGGTTTATCTGTACCGATTCTGGCAGGCAGTTTGCAGAGTGCTTTGTTCTCAGGAAATTACCTACGCCATGGAGCACGATGTGAACTATGCCGATTTAAAAAAGCGACTAAAAACCATTTGTACCCATAGCTTAAGTGTGTGTGCATTAAAAGCGTATCCCATCAACACGTTGCCTTTTGGGCAAAGAGTGTTTGCCTATGCGATGAAATACAGAATGTATTTTCTGATGAAATTGCTTGTGAAATTAAGAAGCAGATAGGTGATTTGAAATGTTATTTTCTGTGATTGTTCCCATTTATAAGGTTGAAGCCTATTTAAACAGATGTATCGAGAGCGTTCTTGCCCAAACTTGCAAGGATTTTGAACTGATTTTGGTGGACGACGGTTCTCCCGATAATTGCCCCGCAATTTGCGATGAATATTGCGATAAGTATTCCAATGTGAAAGTGGTGCATAAGGAAAACGGGGGACTTGTGAGTGCCCGTCAGGCAGGGATTCGGGTGGCATCAGGCGAATATGTTTTCAATCTTGACGGTGACGATGCACTGATGCCGAATGCTCTGGAATGTGCAGAGCATATCATTACGAAAACCAATGCAGATATGGTCTGCTTTGCCCATCGGGAATGTCATAGCGGATATACAAAAGACGTGATAAGTGATATTGTTCCTGTCGGGTTTTATCCAAAAAAAGCGATGGAAGAACAGATATATCCTCATATTTTATCCGATAAAAATATGAGAAATTTTCCGTATTTTCTGTGTGGAAAAGCAATCAGACGCACCTTGATTACGCCTCATCAGCTGAATGTGACCACAAAAATTTCTTTGGGGGAAGATTTAAGTTGCTTGATTCCGTGTTATCTGGATGCCGATTCCGTTTATATGGATGATACCCCTGTTTATCTTTACACCATCAGAGACGATTCTCTGACCACCCATTTTACCACCAAGCAATTAACAGATTTAATAGAGGTTATTAACGGACTGGCTCGGATTTCTTTGAAGAAACCGAAGGACTATGACGAGCAGCTTGCCCGTTATTCCTGCTTTATGTGCTTTGCGATTTTGGCGGCGGCGGCAGAGGGCGGACATTTTTGCCATTTAAGGGAAATCAGAACTTTGATTCTAAATTCCGCCAATCGTGAACTTATCAGAAAAGCTCGGTTTGACAAGCTCACCCTGAAAACAAAAATAGGGGTGATGTTGATGAAACAAGGCCATATCAGAACAGCGTTTTACTTTTTATATACCATTGGAGCAATGAAACGTATTTTAAGAAAGGGTGAGTGAGTTGAAAACACCTGAAATTTCAATCATTATGAGCGTCTATAACGGCGAAACATACTTAGAGGAGGCCATCGAAAGTGTGAGAAATCAGACTTTTGAAAATTGGGAACTGATTGTGATTAACGATTGTTCCACCGATTCCACCGCCGAAATTCTGCAAAGACTTGCACAGAAGGACGAAAGAATCAAAGTGCATCCCAACGAAGTAAATTTAAAGCTTCCCAAGTCTTTAAATAAGGCAATTTCTCTTTCTTCGGGAAAGTATGTTGCCAGAATGGATGCTGATGATATCTGCCTTCCCGACCGTTTGGAAAAACAGTATCGTTTTATGGAAGAGCATCCCGATGTAATGTTGTCTTCCTGTCGGTTTATGACAATGAAAAACGGCGTGTTCACACCCGGAGGCGTTGGCGGACGATGCGATAATGATGCGGTGCGTGCCATGCTTTTGGTGGGGAATCCCATTCTGCATCCCGGGGTAATTGCCAGAGCAGAGGTTATGAAAAAACTGCAGTATGATACCACCTTAACCTGCACCGAAGATTTGGAATTATGGACCCGAATGGCAATTAACAATCTGAAAATGGAGATTTTGCCCGAGTTTCTGATGTTGTATCGTTTGCACGATAAACAAATCACAAGCACCACTCTGGCACGGCAACATACCGAAGTGTTAAAAATTCAGGAGCAATACTACGGTGCCTTGCTTGAAAAAATGGATGAAACCATGCAGGAATTTTATATCAGCGGTGTTTATTTTACAGAAGTTGCCGATATCAAAAAATTCCTTGCATACGCAAAATGGCTAAAGGGCGCGGCAAAAGAAAATTTTAGTAACAGTGCCATCAACTATGTGCTTTTGGAAACATTGGCAGAATATAAACGATTCGGATTATCGAAGATTGACATTATAAAAGCAATGATGAAGATGAACCCGTTCTTTTTAATCGGGGAATTTCTCCGCAGAAAACGGGTTGCGAAATGCGACATTCAAAAATGCGTGAAAATTGCAGACAGTCTGGGATTAAAACGGACAACCGCTCCCGGGGAGTTTCCCATTTTTGAACAATAGGCAGCAGGAGGTCAGCGAATGAAATTTTTGGAATATCCTTATGTCATTATCACGATTCTTGTTTTGTTTTTTCTCGTGATGGGCTTTATCGGACTTTATTTTACCATGAAGTCTGTGAAAACCGCAAAAGGAACCACCGGGAAAGGCTTTTGCGGAATCGGAAAAATAGAAAACGATTTCGAGGCGGCAAAAAATCGTGCCATGATATATGTTTCGGTTTCGTTAGACGGTATGAAGAGATTGTATGCAGAATCCAAATCTTCCCGAATGTATGAGCAAATCAAGAAAATTTTGCTTTCGCACTTCGGCGTGGAGGCGGAGGGTGAGATTTCTCTGTACGGACCGTCCAATTTTGTTGCCGTGAATTATTCCCAAACGACCCCCTTGGAGCAACGGATTGAAAAATGCTGTGAAGATATCGGCGAAGTGTTTGCGGCGTATGGTGCCGTGAATGTTGCACGGATAAGTTTCGGCTATTATCAGACGGAGTCCAACGAGGTTTCTTTTCAAACTGCTTTAGCAAGAGCAAAGCAGGCTTGCAGTATGGCAGAAGAGAAAAATGTGTTATTCTGCCGATGGGATGTTACAAACGGCAAAGCATTTGAGAGAAAATTGAAAATTGAAAACAATATTCACAACGAAATTGATAACAACAGATTTTTCCTGGAATATCAACCCATACTGGATGCCAAAACCAATCGGATTATCGGGGCAGAAGTGTTATCCAGACTCAATTCCAACACCGAAGGCGTTTTAACGCCCCATCATTTCTTATCGGCGGTGAACAATGTTGGCTTAAACGAAAAATTCGATTACTACATTTTTGAAAAAAACTGCAAATGGATTTCCGCCGATATAAAAAATCGCTCGAAATACGTATATACCATCAATTTTTCCCGTTCCACGCTATGTGATGAACGCCTAGCCGACAGTATTATCGATATCCTGGGTAAATACCAAATTGATTATTCCTGCATTGCCGTGGAAATTCTGGAAGATAAAAGCTTAAATGATGCTGAGACAGCGGTGATGGTGAAAAATCTACTCCGTTTAAAGGAAAAGGGAATTCTGATTCTTTTAGACGATTTCGGAAAAGGCTACACCAATTTTGGGGATTTGGCGGACTTTGATATCAGTATCGTAAAAATTGATAAGGCAATCACGCAGAATTCCATCACAGAATCAGGATTTCTGATTTTACAAAATATTATCAAAACGGCACACGATTTAGGCTTTCAAACCTTATGCGAAGGGATTGAAACCGAGGAACATAAAAACACGGTTGTGAATGCCGGTTGTGATATGCTGCAAGGGTATTATTTTTATCGTCCCATGCCGGTTACGCAGTTGGAAAATCTATTAGAAAAACAGTAAGGTGAAATTATGTTATCTGTAATTATTCCTGCCTATAATGAAGAAAAGTGCATAAAAAGTGCATATCACACCATTCAGTCTTTGTTGGCAGAAAATCATATCGAATGCGAATTTATTTTCGTGGATGACGGTTCCAAAGACCAAACTTATCAGAGAATCAGCGAGCTTTCCTGCGAACACGAACACATCACGGGCTTGCATTTTTCCCGAAATTTCGGGAAAGAATCTGCCATTTCCGCAGGGTTGTCTGCAGTTAGCGGCGATTGTGCGGTTGTGATAGACTGTGACCTTCAGCATCCTCCGGAAAAGATTGTGGAAATGTATCGTCTGTGGGAACAGGGATACGAAATTGTGGAAGGCCTTAAAAATGAACGGGGTCAGGAAAAGAAGATGCACAGCCTCGGCGCCAAAGTTTTTTATTCTGCCATCAGTCGTATGGCGGGCTTTGATATGGCAAACTCGTCTGATTTTAAGCTTCTGGACAGAAAAGTGGTCGATGTGATCAATAAAATGCCGGAAAGAGGCTTTTTCCGTGCGATTTCTTATTGGGTGGGTTATCATAAAACAACCGTTTGCTATGATGTGAAAGAGCGTCTGGACGGGGAATCCAAATGGTCAACCATCGGTCTTGTGAAGTATGCAATTTCCAATATTTCATCCTTTTCCACCGCACCCATGCAAATCGTAACGGCTTTGGGGTTTGTGATGTTGTTTATCTCCATGGTCTTCGGCGTGTGGGCGCTTATTGATAAAATTATCGGAAGAGCCTTGGAAGGGATGACCACGGTGATTATTATCACCATTTTTATCGGTAGTATCATTATGATAAGCCTTGGTATTATCGGATACTATATTGCCCGAATTTACGAAGAAATCAAGGGCAGACCCCGATATATTGTTTCATCAAGTGTGAAAAGCGCCAAACGGTAAGAAAAATATTTCAGTTCGTTTCGATATCACAGGAGGTTTTTATGCCAAGTAAAGCAAAACGGATTCTTGCGGGAATCAATTCTTGGAGAACATTGCCGGTTTACCTTATGGTATTGTGTTCCAAACATCGCGAACTAATTCAAATGGATGTTGCAAGATGGAATCAGATTCACGGCTATCGTATGGGCTTGTTTGAATCCTTAAACTGGTATATGACATACAACAAAGAATTTCGCAATCTGATCTTGCATCGGTTGAAAAATCCGTCCCGTACGTTGGGATGTATGGTGCAATTTGCGGTTGCCCGTATGTTATGGAAACCGATGGAAAGCTTGTATATCTACACTGAGGATATCGGTGGCGGATTTTATATTCAACACGGTTTTTCCACCATTATCACAGCGAGAAAAATCGGAGAAAACTGCAGAGTTTATCAGCAGGTAACCATCGGATATAAAGGCGGAGAGGAACCGCCGATTCTGGAAGATAACGTTTCTGTTGCCTGCGGAGCAAAGGTGTTGGGAGATATTATCATGCATACGGGAAGCCTGGCAGCTGCAGGTGCAGTTGTGGTGAAAGATGTTCCCGAAAATGCCATTGTAGCAGGGGTTCCTGCCAAAGTAATCGGATATAAAGATGAAAACAATCTTGATTTTCAGGGCTAGGGCATTTTACGGATGTGAAATGTCCTGAACCAATACTTGTTCTTTTTGCAAAATTATGTTATACTGATTGCAGATTTTAACAGGAGGCATATTATGAAAAAAATGAAAAAATTGATATTATTACTGCTTTCGGCAGCATTATTGTTTGCATTTACCGGATGCGGAACAAAGCCCGTGGAGCCTGAAGTTACCGCACCGTCTAATGACCCGTTTACCACCCTTAAGAATATTTTACAAAGCGGAGGGAAATTATTCGGGGTTGCATATCTTGGAAAATCGGAGGCAGAACCTGATTTGGTGCAGGAGGAATTATCCACCAAAGCCTTTTTGAAACAGGTTCCCTATGTGGCTGATATCACAGAGATTGCAGTGAATGACGGGAATGAATTATTCTGCCTGATTCCTGCCGATGAAACAGTTACGGTTACCGTGTATAAATACGGATTAAACGGAACAGAGACTCCCATGCCTTTAGAAAGACTGATTTCTTCCAACCAACCTTTTCTGGTACGGGGGAATTCGGATGCGTATGTTCCCAATCTGTATGTGATTGCACAAAAAGGGGAGTACAGAGTGGAATATCCTCTGGTTCGTTCCGGCATTGAAGCAAGACTTGAAAACCTGGATAATGCTATGTTTGATTTCACTCCTTATAATTTATTGCCCGAATTTCATAACCTTGCCACCGAGGAAAAGCCTCTGTGTGCAAGTTGGTTAGGAGATATCCGTGATGCCAAAGACGTGGAATTTGCATTGCTTTTGTATATCCACGAAAGCGGTGAAGCCCGCTTTGCCTACGGGAACACAGAAACCGAAATGGCGGAATTGTATATCGGTACCTGGGAACTGGACGGCAATCGCTTAAACCTTTCCTTAAAAGGCGGTAAGCCGGTTTACGGAGCAGAGGTTTCTGAAAAAAATTGCTCGTATGAATGGGATCTTGATTCCGGCGTTATGGTTCTTCGTTATGTGGAGGGTGATCCTTTGATGCCCGGCACCCAAGACAAAATTCTTGAGTTTTGGAGTAACGACTAAATAAAGAAAAAATCCTGTCTGATGGCAGGATTTTTTTGAAAACAAAATGCGGTTGATAAGAAAGAGGATATTTCCCGATAACACTTGATTTTTGTAAAAAAATGTGATATAATCAAAATAATTTGAGTATAAAGGAGATGGCGTGACCAATGGCAACAAAATACGGCAAGAAAAAACGAAGTCAGCACACGTTATTGTATTCGGTTATAACAGCTGTTTTGCTTTGTGTGGTGTTGTTCTCCGTTGTTGGCTATTTCTATCAGGCTGCAGAAGATGAAGCGTATGAAACCCTTCATGTTCAAACAAAGCAAATTAAAGATGATTTGACTCTGCAATTAAAGTCTGACCAGGAAAACCTTTATACTATGGCAAACTTTGCCGCAAAATTATATGCAGACGGCGAAAGCTACGATATTATGTTTGCTTCCTTTAAACCCATTGGGTTGTTTTCCAATATCGGAATTTTGCGTCCCGACAACACTTTTACCACCAAAATTGGCACTATGGATTTAACCGGAAAGATTTCCTTTGCGGAAGAAGCCGAAAAAGGTGCCTACATCACGGGAAGAATTAAGGATTTGACCGGCGGGCGTGATGAGATTATCCGTTCTGCCGTTCCCATTCGTGTGAACGATAAAGTCGTTGGCGTTTTATACGGTGTTATCCGTCCGGAAGATATCAATGCGCGATACAGCAATATGGCAAAAGAGCTGAATGCTCAGCTGTTTGTGTATGATAAGCAAAACGGGAATCTGGTAATTGATACCGTAAGTGACGAACCTGCCAATATTTCTTTCTTAAAAGACAGGGAATATACCCGCGGAAATTCTTATGAAAAGATGGTAGGAGAAGAAAAAGGATACTCCAGTTTCCGTTCCGTACTCACCGGAGAAGAGCTTTATTTGCACTATTCCGTGGTGGAGGGAACCGGTTGGGGAATCATTCTCGGCCGTTATGAATCTCAGGTGTTTGCCAAAACCCATCAGATTTCCGGAATGTTGTTTAGCTCTTTCGCTTTGATTATAGTGATTATCGTATGTTATTTGTTGTATTTGATGACCAACGAAAGAAGAAGAAGCCAGGCGGCTATCCAGGCTTCCAATATCAGACGATTGCTCTTGGAAATCAATCAGCAGCAAGGAAATATTTCGGAGGCATTAAGAAATGTGATGAATGTTTCCGACGCCCGTTCTTCCTTCTTCGTGGATACCGACGGGGAAGATTATCATTGCATTTTGCCGGAACTGATGCATACCCTTCTTTCCAACGAGCAAAAGCGTTATATGCTTTCCGAACTGTTTCTCTATGCGGCAGAATTTCACGAGATTCATAAAAAAACGGTTGGATATTTAAGTATTCGCCCCAATGAACATTTAAAGAAAACCAATCCCAATTTATATGAATTTATGCGCCGGCACCGTTTCCATACCATTTCCTTTGCAACGGTAACGGATAAACGGAATCACGTGAGCATCTTAGGCGTAATCAACTCCGAAAAACAACGGTTTGCAAGAACGATTTTAGAAGATATTGCCGTTTGTTTCTCTATCGCTATCTATAATAAAAAACATCTGAATAAAACCGAAACTGCCGTTGTGACAGACTCCTTGACCGGGGTTTACAACCGTGTGGCTTATAAGAAAGATATTCTGCACTTTGATGAAGAAAATCCAAGCGATTTTTCCTGCATCTATATTGATGTGAACGGTCTTCACATGCGAAATAACAAATACGGCCATGCCGCAGGGGATGCAATGCTGGTATATATCGGCAACACCTTGAAAGAAGTTTTCTTCGGGCAGAATATTTACCGTATGGGCGGAGACGAATTTTTGGTGTTTGCCCAAGGTGTTTCTCAGGATGATGTCCGTGATTCTCTGGAAACATTTATGGAGCAGCTTGCCATCAAGGATTACCATGTGGCAATCGGAACTTCCTTCCGCAATTGTAACGTGAATTGCGAAGAAATGGTTCGGGAAGCGGAAGTTCGTATGTATGAAGCCAAGGCTTCTTATTATCAGTCTAAAGAAACCGGCAGCGTTGCCAAAAACGAAGATGATGGTTATCTTCAGGTAAAAACAGGCATTTTAGAAATTGACACATTGATTTCCGTTTTAAAAGAGCATTATAACGGGGTGTATCGAGTTTCTCTGGACACCGACCACGCTCAGCGGATTCTGATGCCTTCTTATTTTCAATATAATGAACAGGAAGAGCATTTTTCTCAGCTGTTGTCCAAGTATATTGATGAATTGGTTCATCCCGATTATCATCGTATTGTGACCACATTCTTAAATTATGATGCAATTCGTCATCAGTTATCTTTGGGAGAAATCCCCGGAATTACTTATAAAAAAGTAAATGGTGAAACCGTGAATCTGCGCGTGTATAATCTGCAGGAATCTGCAAATCACGTGGAAGAAACTCTTTGGATTTTCGCAAAACGATAAGGAACTGATTGCAGTTGTTTTCATAAAATACATTAGAATATAGTTTGGCAAAATCGGCGAAAGCCGATGACGCAAAGCTCTTGAGGCTAAGGTTTTTTAAAACTATGTCAGTCTGGCTGCGATAACGGAGAAGCGCCCGGTTTTCGGGGGCTTTCTGTTGTTGCAGCCTTTTTTTATATAATTTTTTCTGAAAACTAAAAAATCAAATTGTTTGGAGGAAAAGGCCAATGTCAAATCAAATGCATCCCACCGAAACTCTTTGGCAACTTATTTGCCTGATAGCGATTGTCTGCTTATGTATCGTGATTGTGCTTCTGGTTGTCACATTAAGAAAAATGCGTCGGGAAAGTATTTCCGGAAAATTTAAGGATGAAGAAACGGGAATGGGGAATTTAAAATATTTCCAATACCATTTTCGATATACCTTAGGTGACCTTGCCCGCAATCTGTATTCGGTTGCTTATATCATTTTGGATAGCTCTTATCTTGATACCTATTACAAGAATACCCCCTTTGCAGAGGTATTAAAATATGCGGCGCAGGTGTTATCCCGAAATGTTGGGGAGGGGGAACTCTCTGCCAGAATCACGGAAAACGGTTTTGCACTTGCCCTGCAGTGTGCCGATGAACAAGCGGCTCAGAAGCGTTTGCAGAGGATTTTGGAAGAATTAAATGATTTTGAGCGTTCCAATCATTCCAAGGAACATCCCGTGTTTCACGCCGCTTATTATCGGTTGCACAATACCGATAAAAACTGTGAGATGCTTTTATATAGCCTCCGTGAAAACTGCAACAGTATTTGCACCACAACCGACCTTCTGATTGCTTGCGATATGTCTTCCATGAATAAATTGCAGGCAGAAAAGAAAATGACCGACAGCATTGCCAAAGGTCTGCAAAAGAATGAGTTTAAAATGTATCTGCAGTTTTCGGTAGATAATAAAACCAAAGAAATTGTTTCGGCAGAAGCATTGTCCCGATGGGAACATCCCGAAAACGGCTTGATTCTTCCCGGAAAATATATCAATTATATGGAACGCTTTCAACTGATCAGTCAACACGATTTTTATATCTTTGAACTGGTTTGTAAACAACTGCAATCCTGGAAAAATACCGAGTTTTCCCATCTTTCCATTTCCTGCAATTTTACGAGAATCACCTTATCGGAAGAAGATTTTGTGGGAAAACTTTGCAGCATTGCGGAGCGTTATCAATTTAACAGAAATCAACTTGCCATCGAAATCACCGAAAATGCCATGGAAAAAAATATGGAAGTGGCAACCCAAAATGTGCAAAAATGCAAGGAGCTTGGATTTACTGTTTATTTAGACGATTTGGGAAGCGGCTACACCACTCTGGCAAATCTTTGCGATTATCCCATCGATGTGGTGAAAATTGACCGCAGTATTTTGCTCAAAACCAATACCAACCGTGGCAGAGAATTGCTTCTTGGGATTGTGGCGCTTGCGCACAGTTTGAAAATGCAGGTCATTTGCGAGGGCGTGGAAACCGAAGAACAAAATGCGTGGATTTCTTCCACCGATTGCGATGTGGTGCAGGGATGGTATTATTCCAAAGGCTTACCCGCAGAACAGGCAGAAGATTTTCTGAAAGATTATCGCAGAAAACAGATTTCATAAAGTTCTTGATTTCTTCATAGAGTTGTGATAGAATATAAGAATCTTATTTTTGATATGAAAAAGGAGCCAATATGGGGATTACATTAAAAAAATATTCTTTGGGAGAAGAAATTTTCAGCGCTGTGGCACATTGCGTGGGAACTCTTCTTTCCATTGCGGCAACAGTTCTTCTGATTGTGTTTTCTGCACTGCATCATAATGTGATGGGGGTTGTGGGAAGCTCTATCTATGGCGGCACAATGATTATTTTATACACAATGAGCACCTTGTATCATTCGCTGACCAACAAAACGGCAAAAAAGGTGTTTCGGATTTTTGACCATTGTTCCATCTTTCTTTTGATTGCGGGAACCTACACGCCCTATTGCCTGGGACCCTTATGGAATCACGGAGGGCTCGGCATTTTAATTGCCATCTGGAGTTGTGCCATTTTGGGAATTGTGTTTAACTCCATCGCTTTGGAAAAGGTGAAAACCATCAGTCTGATTTTTTATGTGGTGATGGGACTGGCGATTTTGTTTAAACTTCCCACCTTGCTTGCAGTATTGCCCATGGGCGGTATTGTGTGGATGTGTATTGCAGGTCTTGTGTATATCTTAGGAATTGTTTTTTATTTGTGGAAAGTGAAGTATATGCATCCCATCTGGCACCTGTTTGTGTTGGGCGGAAGCATTTGTTTCTTTTTTTCTATTCTGTTTTATGTGATTTAACATTGACAACGCGGTAATTTAATGATATACTGATAAAAAAGGAGGATTAACCTATTATGTTTTGTGAAAAATGCGGAAAAGAAATACCCGAAAATGAAACTTCCTGTCCGTTCTGCGGTGTTGAAGAAACTGCGCAGGAGGCAGAAGAAATTGTGATGGATGAACCTGTGTTTGATGTGGAAGAACTTGGTGTTCCCGTGTCTATGGTGGTTCGCAGAAAACGCGGCTTATCCCGTGTGATTATCGGAATTGTTGCTTTGGTATTGATGGCAGCAGTGCTGGTGGTTTCTTTCTTAAATCCCGTTCTGGTAATCGGTAACTGGAAAATGAATCAGACCATGCCCACCGGTACTGGTACTGATTTTGAAATTGAATCCACAATGAGCTTTACCAACAACGGTAAATTAACTCTTACCGATAAACTGCTCAACTGGAAAGATGTTGGCTATCCCGAAGATCAGAGCTCGTTCAGTAACGAATTTCAGTATTCTGTTGTGAAAAACGATCTGAATTTAGTTCCCGTTCCTGCAGAAGGGGAAGAAGCGGGAGAACAACAGGTTGTTACCATGAAATGCAGCGTTACTCCCAAACAGTTCTCTTACTGGCAGGGTAATTCCATTCCCAGAGAAGTGTATGACTATCAGAGAGACGGTTTGTTCTATCCCTCTATGATTCTGTGGATGGTTTCCGGTGTGCTTCTGATTGTGGGCGTGTTGCTTCTGGCAATCCCCGGCAAAAAACACGTGATTACCACTTTTGAAGAAGATTTAAACAATCTGGAAGAACCCGAAGAAGTGGAAGAAGCAGAAGATTTAGACGAATTCTTAGAAGATATTTACGAAGAAATCGCTGCTGAAGATGAAATTCCCGAAGAAGCAGCAGAAGAAGAAACAAAAGAAACAGAAGAAACTGCTATGGAAGAATCTTCCGAAGTAACCGAATAAAGTTATTAAAAGAACAAAAGAAAAACGCTGAGTTTCAAACTCAGCGTTTTTTGTTTTTGCACAACTATTTTGAACAATCATAAGTGGGTATTAAAATTTGCCATTCTAATGGTGTTTTTTTTCGCCTAATTCACTGCCTCAGGCAATACCACTTGCAAAGCAAAAATCCCTGCATCGCAATACCACTCGTCCAAAGGACGAATAAAACTACGGAGTGTTCCGAGGAACACTCCGTAATATTATCTGATTCCGTAATTTTCAATCACATAGTCCATATCCTTATCGCCTCTGCCGGAGAGGTTAATGAGAATGGAACCGTGATCCATGGTTTTTGCCAATTTCATACCGTAGGCAACTGCGTGAGAACTTTCGATTGCAGGGATGATACCTTCCATACGAGCCAGTTTAAAGAATGCATCAATGGATTCTTCATCGTCAATCACATCGTATTTCACTCTGCCGATTTCCTGCCAGAAAGCGTGTTCGGGGCCGGAGGAGGGGTAATCTAATCCGCTTGCGACGGAATAAACGGGAGCAGGGTCACCGTTTTCATCCTTTAACATAATACTGTTAAAGCCGTGCATAATGCCTTCGGTACCGTATTTTAAGCTTGCAGCATGATCACCCAGTTTGGGGCCTTTGCCCAAGGGTTCCACACCGATGATATCCACGGGGTCATTTAAGAATCCGGAGAACATACCTGCCGCATTGGAACCGCCGCCCACACAAGCTACAACCGCATTGGGTAAGTGACCGGTCATTTCCATAAACTGTTCTCTTGCTTCAATCCCAACCACACTCTGGAAATCTCTCACCATCATCGGGAAGGGATGGGGACCGAGCACAGAACCGATACAGTAGATTGAATCCTTATATTCTTTGCTGTATGCATCAAATGCAGCGTCAACCGCTTCTTTTAAGGTTTGCAGACCGTGGGTAACCTCGATAACATTGGCACCCAAAATTTTCATTCTTGCCACGTTGGGAGCCTGTTTTTTAATATCCACGGCACCCATATAGATATCGCATTCCAGACCGAAGTATGCAGCCGCAGTTGCTAAAGCAACACCGTGCTGACCTGCGCCGGTTTCTGCAATAATTTTCTTTTTGCCCATATATTTTGCCAGAAGACCTTCACCCATACAGTGATTTAATTTATGAGCACCGGAATGGTTTAAGTCTTCACGCTTTGCATAAAGCTGCACTTTGCCGCCTAACGCATCGGACAAACGTTCCAGATGAGACACCGGGGTGGGACGACCCTGAAATTCCTTACGGATTCTGCGAAGCTCCGCAATAAATTTACGGGACTGGCAGATGGAGAAGTACGCTTCGGTAATTTCTGCCATTGCATCCTTTAATTTGTCTTCGATATAGACGCCGCCGTATTTGCCGAAGTAACCGTCTTTATCGGGGTAATTGTGAAAATAAGTATCAAAATTTACGTTGTTGAGTTCCATAAGAACATCCTCCCTTGTTTGACATAGTCAGGGTAATAAAAAAGCCCCCGACAGAATGTAGAAAAAATCTATCAAGGACGAATCAGTAACAATCCGCGGTGCCACCTTGTGTTCACGGGAATCCCGTGCGCTTTTTAGAGTACCATCATACTCCTGACCAACTAACGCGGGTCAAAACGTCAGTGCATTTGACACTGCCCTC
>JAZQUU010000022.1:0-83326 GCA_045631485.1 Clostridia bacterium
CCTGGATATCCTGTCAATCACATTCGTTTTAAATTTTTTTCCCATTGATATTTTCCACGCCTTTTTTAGTTTTCGATAGCACTGTTAAAATCAGGAATGATGTAGTTTTCCTGTTTGTATTCGGGATGAAGTTCTGCATAACGTTTTGCGCCTTCATTCTGGAGTGCGGAATAATCTGCGCAAACTTTGTCAACATCGGTCACTTTGCCGGACCATACATCTTCCACGTAGATTGCTCTCATAACTCTTTCACCCTGTAAATCTCTGGAAAGAGCAATCGGAGTTGCCTGGCTCACATTTAACAGTTCTGCAAATTCCTGCCACTGTTTCATTTCTGCGGGAAGTTCAACGGATTTCACAACTTCTAAATCCAGAGGAATGTCGATACCCTGCATATAGCTTTTGGTGATTAATTCATCGCCATAGAAGAATTCCAGTACTTTTGCAACTGCTTCTGCTTTTTCGTCAGCAGCTTTTCTGTTGATCATCAGGTAACCGTAATTACCCATGTGCTGTTTCTGTCTGTTACCTTCCACTTCGGTCGGATAAGGTGCTACGCCCCAATCAATGGTGGTGGGGAACTGAGAAGTTAAAACACCGTAGTCATAGCTTCCTGCGGTTTTCATACCGATGTCTCCGGCAGCAAATCTTGCTCTTGCCTGGTCGTTATCGGTGCTTTCGGTACCGGGATAGCAGCTACCGTCTGCTTTCATACCCAGCATGGTTTTCATAACGGTTGCTTCGTGAGAGAAATCAAATACACCGGTTTTGGGGTTGTAACCATCTGCATAACCACTGGTAGCGGAAGACATTTTCATAACGTCGTCTGCATAAATCAAAGTGGTTTTACCTGCGATAATGTAACCGTATTTACGTTCCTGCACGTTGGTCAGTTTCTGTGCATATTCTCTTAACTGCTCCAGAGTTTCCGGAGGAGTGGGTTCCCCGTTTTCATCAACGATACCTGCTGCTCTGAACATATCTTTGTTGTAAATCAAGCCGTAAGTAGTAGCAGATTTGGGCAGATAGTAAGTTTTACCATCGGTGTGCATATGTCTGCCGTACATCAGATGTTCGGAGAATTTTTCAATCAGTTTGTCGCCACCGGGAATATCTTCGTAGGGTGCGATGTAATTGAGTTCGGCATATTTGCTCATGGTTCCGCCGCTGAACAAATCAGGTGCCTGGTCGGTTTCAAATGCAAGGTCTAATTTTTTTGCAATGCTGTCCTGCACCACATACTCAATTTTGATTCCTTCTTTTGCACCAACAGTGTCGTTCCATTCTTTGATTTCTTTTTCAAGAAACGCTTTGTCATGTCCGTTGGAGGTCCAAACTGTTACGGTTGTAACCTCTGTGTTTTGTACATTGTTGTTTCCGCAAGCAGCAAGGCATAATACCATCCCTGCAACCAGCATCAGCGCGAGTAACTTTTTCATGACTTTCATTTTTTTCGTCATCCTTTCATTTGTATATATAATTTTATATTTTACTGTTTTAGTGAAACAAAATGATTACATTCTTTCCAAAATGATGAGTTCATCAATTTGGGCTGTCAGTTCAAGTGCGCAACCGCCCTCAATCACTTCACCTTGTTTGGTTTTCCAGTTGCCCGCAGGAATCTGCACAACTCTTGCGGTTTTGCCCTGCTCTAAAACAGGGGCAATCAGGAATTTATCGCCAAGCATAAACTGGTCTGTGATTTTTTCAAACCCCTGATTGGGAAATTCGTATTCCATAAAACGAAGCACCGGTTCTTTGGTTTTGGTGGTTTGTTGCACCAGCTGCAAAATATAATCCAGATATTCGTTTCTGAGCTCCATCATTTTCATCACAACCTGCATAGAGGCTTCCGAGAGCAGTCTTTTCGGTGAAATGGAGAATTGCATCATGGGAGAGAAAATGCTTGTTGCCAACCATCTTAAGTACAATTCTTCGTCGAACCGGTAGTTTTCTTTCAAAAACGAACCGTATTCACCGCCACCAATCATATCCGGGCATCCGTAAAAATAACCCAGGAATCCCTGAAGCAGCATATTGGGAATCAACATGGTAATCCCCTCTTCATGTGTCCACGAAGAAGCTTTGTCCTGCAGTCTGCACACAATCGGCATACCGCCGCAATCCCATACGCAACGCAATTCGTTAAATTCATATCGTGCTCCGAACCGTGCAAAGGATTTGGTATGCTCACTCGGCTCCTGCTTTAGATATGTTTGGTCATCTTTTCTGTAAAGATAAGAGCCGCCTGCATCAAATTTAAAGCCGTCAATTCCGTATTTGTCCATCAGATTATGTAATTTTTCATCAAGCCAATCGCAAACCTCGGGATTTGATAAATCCAATACTGCACTGAAGCCGTTCCACCATTCACGAACGGCAATCTTGCCGTCCTTATCTTTAATCAGATAGTTGGTGTTTCTGAGTTCTCTGAAACAATCACTGTCTGGCGAAATCAAGGGAGTTACCCAAAGCATCACCTTAAAGCCCATTTCATGCAGTTCATCAACCATTTTCTTGGGGTCACTGAACTTTCTTGCACAAAACTCATAATCACCGTAATCAGGTGCCCATCCCTCATCAATCATCAAAACACCTGAGGGAAGACCTGCATCTTTTAAGGTTTTGGCATATTCTAAAATCTGCTTCTGATTCTGATTATACATCAGTTCAATCCAGGTATTATACTGAGGTGCCTTAAAAAACAACTCGTTGGGGATTTGCTGCGCCGTTGCATATTTTTTTTCGGCAACCGCACGATATGCTCCCTTTAAGGTTTCAAATCCGTCCTGAAGCTCAATTACATCATTGTTGGTGATTTTGATGGTTCCTTTATCAAAATGCACCACAAAAGGCTTTTCGCTGATAATGTATCTTCCTTTATTGGAAATAAATATGGGCGAAAACTGATCAGCCATCCCTTCTGCAGTGATTAAATTCATAGAAACGTCTGATTCTGCGGTTATAGGCATCAAAATCCCTTTATGTACCGCACCGCCGTACCAACATTCTCCATCCAGAAACTTAATCTCCATCATAACACCTCCGTTTAAATCATATTTTTCAGGGAAAGATATGCACCTGCTGTCCATCCCATCATAACCGGCATACCGTAATTCTCGCTGCATACCTCCGTGTTACCGGCAACCACATTGTATTTTTCCCACAAATGACCGGTTGCTTCGTATGCAGTTTCAACCAAAGCCGTATATTTTTGGGCAATCCGTTTTGCTTCTTCGGTATATCCGTATTTGTTTAAGCCAACCGAAGCGATATACTGAAGGCAGGGCCATCCGTTGGGATAATCCCATTGGTATGTTCCGTCTTTGGAACGTTCTTCACAGGTTAAAATGCCAAACTCTGCTTCCAATGATAATAATTTGTCAATTCCCTTGTGCGCTTCTTCTTCGGTAAGCACATCGCAGAACAACGGATATAAGGATGCCGCCGTCAGAAACTCACTTCTTTGGTTGTTTACAAAATCGTAATCGTATAAAATGCCGTCCTCGGCACACAAATATTTCATCATCAGCTCTTTTCTCTGCCTTGCCGCCTCATTCCAGAACGAAACAGTTTCAAGCTTAAGCACTTCAGAAAAATAAGCCATATTTTTTTCAAACTGATACATCAGCGAATTTAAGTCCACCGGAAGATAATTGTATCCTTCTCTTCCCCATCTGGGATTCATATCCCAACCGCTTTCGCAACACACCACACAGTGGCGTGCCAAATCATACAGATTTTCGGTGAATTTGATTTTGGTTCTGGCTTCATAATGCTGAACCTTCCCTGTATAATCATTGGGGTCAACATCACCGCCATACACATTAAGACCAATAGGAGAGATTCTTTTCTTCATCCAAAAGTCATATTCCGTTTGCAGGATATCATACGCTTTTTCAAGCCAATTCACATCGCCGCAATGCTCATACACATCACGCACCATCAGGGATAAAAAGGGCGGCTGCGAACGGGACAGATAATAGGTTCTGTTGCCATTTGGCATCAGTCCGTATTTTTTTACAAGGTAAAGCATATTGTCCACATTATGCTTTACCTGAGTATAGTTATCAAGTTCTTCCAGTCCTTTGTTGGTGAAGTAAGTATCCCAATAGTACAGTTCGTTGAAATGCCCCACCGCAGGCACGGTATATGGATACGGCAGCCCAATCAATGTGTCCTGGTCTTCTGTATTGATTTTTACAGATTCTGCCATATTTGTGCTGATATAATCAAACAAGGTTTCAAAATTCATCCAACTTACCTCAAAATTCCTCATAATTTTACATCTTTATTGTACCACACACACTTTATTATGTCACGTTGATTTTTTGTAGGCATTATTGACAACTGAATCTTTTTTTATTATACTTAAAAAAAGTGTCGAATTCACATTGGGGAGATTTGTTATGTTATTTTGTCTTGTATTTGCATTCATCGTGCTTTCCATCTCTTTTTTCTGGTTTAAAAAAGAGGGATACCTGAATGCATTGTATCTTAAGTTGTACGGCATCATTGCGCTTACAATTGTCAGCTTATTGTTTATCTCCAAATTCACCAATTACCAATATCTCTTTTCTGCCGATTTCAATCTTTATCTGCAGCTGCAGCGAACGAAATTTCACCCGTATGTCATCCGTAATGCACAAACAATCTGCCACACCTTATATCTGGCCTCAACCATTTTGTTTTTAAGCAGATATTATAAACATTCCTTTTTGAAAAAGCTGTTGATTTCTCTGCCTCTGATACTCTTTTTGATTATCAATTCAAGCTATATCACCGATGAAATCTCCTTTCAGATATTTTCATTGGCACCCCAAAATCAAAACAATGTTTTTTGGATTACGGATCGATTGGTATCCGCAACAACATTTGTAATCGTTGTTACCTATGTACTGATTCCGTTGATATTGATTGTCAGAAAAATCATCACCACTCCGAATGCGATTAAGCGAAATTTTTTCACCTCATACCTGGTGTGTATGGTACTGACCGACATTCTTTATTTCTCCATGTTTATCTTCGGATTGTTTCAGGATATTTCCCCCCATCGTCTGGGACTTAACAATATCCCGTCCGATGTTTCAATCTACGGTAATATCTTCACATCATCCATTCTTCTCACAACGATTTCTGTCATCATTACCATACTGATTATCGTTTTCAAACCTTTTAAATCCAAAAAACTGAATATTGAATATGCTTCCACCAAGCATTTTCAGAAATTTCAGTACGATAATTATTACACCACCCTGCACATGTTGAAAAATACCTTGTTGTGTGTGTATAAATATATTGAAATTTCAGAAAAACATATTGACAATACCAAAGCCATTACCCCGCTCAACTATGCCAAAGAGCAAATCAACGAACAACTTGAAAACTACAATAACATCATGGCGCATTTTAAGACGAAAAATTTACGGTTTGAGCCGGTTAATGTGGTTGAAATCATCAATAATTCCATCAATAATGCCGAAACCGAAAATACGATTCATATCAGAAAAGATTACGAACCCGGGATGTCCATAAAAATTATGGGGAATTCAAGCAGTATCGACCAGGTTTGCAAAAACATCATCCAGAATGCATTAAACTCGCTGAAAATATCCGATAAGGAGCATAAAGAAATCAGCGTTGCCATCATTGATGATGATGATTATGTGGTAATCGGTTTTACCAACAACGGAAACAGCATCCCGAAAGAACATCAGAAATTTTTATTCAATCTGTTTTTCAGTACCCATGCAAATGAATTTTGCAGCGGAATCGGTTTATACTATGTAAAAGAAATCGTAACCCGCCACAATGGTGAAATCTGGTTTAAAAGCACACCCGAGCAAACCACCTTTACCATTGCATTACCGAAAATCAATCAGGAGGAATTGTAATATGAGCGTAAGATTGGCTATCTGTGATGATTGCAAGCATTTTATCAACACGATGCGTCTTGAGATAATGGATCACGAAGATATAGAATTGGTTGGTGAATGCAATTTAGCAGTGGATTGTATCCCAATGTTGTCTCAATGCAATCCCGATGTTTTACTGTTGGATATCCAGATGGAAACCGCATCGGCGGGGATTGATATTTTGCCGAAAATAAAAGCACTTTTCCCAAATCTGAAAGTGATGATGATGACAGTTTCCGAAATGGAAGAAGATATTTTCAATGCCATTACCAATGGTGCCGATAACTATGTATTAAAAAATATGTCCAACTCAGAGATATTAAAGAAAATTATTGAAACAAACAATAATCTGCACACCATTGATAATGCAATCTTCCAAAAATATCTGTCTCAATCCAAAATGAAATCCGATGAATACAACAGTCTGCTTTTTCTTGTCTCCATCGTTTTAAAGCTCACAAAATCCGAGCTTGAAATATTAAAAATGCTCTCCACCGGAAAAACGTACACCCAAATCGCAAGTGAACGTTTCACCTCCGAGAGTACCGTCCGCACCATAGTGTCACACATTACCAAAAAATTCGAAGTGGACAATATCAACACGCTGATTAAACACATCAATAATTTTGATTTATTCAATAAATTCGATCGCATCGTATAGTGATATCGATGCTTCTCCTACTGAAATTGAATTGCAAAAAAAAATACCGCACAGATTTCTGTGCGGTATTTTTTCATTTCTTAGAATTTGGGAGGCTGATTTCTCTTTGAGGCGGATACGATTGAAGTATCGTCTTCCACAATCTGAGGAACTTTGCTTACCCCCAGACGGCTTGCACCTGCATTTAACATGGTGTATGCGGTTGCTCTTTCGTCCACACCACCGGAAGCTTTTACTAAGATTCTGCCGTTTGCGGTTTTTGCTAACAGTTTAACATCTGCTTCGGTTGCACCGCCGGTACCCATACCGGTGGAGGTTTTTACAAAGTCTGCGCCTGCTTTCACACACAGTTCGCAAGCGGTTACCTTTTCTTCATCAGTTAAGTAGCAGGTTTCAATAATCACCTTTACTTTTGCATCGCCTGCTGCATCCACAACCGCTTTGATATCGTTATAAACAAAGTCGGTATCCCCTTCTCTTAATGCACCGATGTTGATTACCATATCCACTTCATCTGCACCGTCTTTTACTGCTTCTGCGGTTTCGTAAGCTTTTACGCAGGTTTTGTTTGCCCCTAAGGGGAAACCGATAACGGTTGCGGTTTTTACGCCGGTGCCTTCCAGGCAGGAATGAACCAATGCAACGTGTACGGGATTGACACAAACTGCTGCTGCACCGTATTTTACTGCCTCTTCGCAGAATTCACGAACCACAGAGGAAGGAGTATATGCTCTTAACACGGTGTGGTCACAGTATAAAGCGTAGCCTTCGTCAACGCCTGTTTTTAATAATTCTTCAACTTTTTTCATGGTTGTTTCTCCTTTATATGATGTATTTGTTAAATCGTTTGAAAACCGTCACGGGCATACATTGCCGCACCGATTAACACAGCCATATCCATAGTTTCGCACAACACAATTTCATATCTGCCTTCCATGGAAATGAAAATCAAATCTGCCACATGTTTTTTGATGGGATTAAGCACAATATCCCCCAAATTTGCAACACCGCCGCCGATGGCAATTTTTTCGGGTGCCATCACGGTAATTAAAGTGGACAATGCAATGGCATAGGTTCTTGCCCATTTATCAATATCGGATAACGCAAATTCGTCGCCTGCTTTGGCAGCTTCACCCCATTCACGGCAGGTTAATTTGGAAACATCGCCGCCACACATTTCATAAAGCATAGAGCTTTCGGGAACATAACCGGGAGTACGGAGTCTTGCCTCAATGGAGGGACCGCAACAGATTTTTTCCATACGGACAGGTGTGTTTGCATTGGTCCAGTCGGGCACATAAATCTGACCGTGATAGGCACCACCGGTGCCGATACCGTCATAATTTACGCCGTTTTTAAACATTCCGCCGCCGCAACCTGTGCCGATATTGGTATAGAAGAAGGAACCAACGCCCTTCCCTACGCCCTGAACAACTTCTGCATAGCCGCCGCAAACGGTGTCATTCACCACAATGGTGGGAAGCTTGAATGTTTCTTCAAACCATTTTTTGATGGGAAACTTATCCCAACCGGGCACGTGAACGGAACAAGCAGAGCTACCGTCGGAAGTATCCACAATACCGCCGAAGCCAACCCCGATTTTCACGGTGTTTTCGGTAGTAAGCTCGGGAATTTTTTCTTTCATCCAATCTAAAATATCTTCTGCACCACGGATTAAAGGCACTCGCTCGGAGAAGATTTTCAGCATTTTTCCCGTTTCATCAAAAGAAGCAACCTGTTGTTTGGTACCGCCGATTTCAACGCCGATATATTCTTTCATGATTGTATTCTCCTTTATTCTTCATCAATGGTTTTAAAGGATTTGCCCCATTGTTTGATGCGTTCTTCATAGGCTTCGTTGAAGCGGTAATCACGCCAGAAGGTTAAAATTTTCATTTCTTCGTCGGATTCTCTGTTATCCAATGCGTGGAAACATCCTGCAGGAATAAAGATAACCTGATCGGGATATACATCAATGATTTCATCATCCAACTGCAGCTTTCCTTTTCCGCTTAAAATATAATAAATTTCGTCTTCTTCATGCACACCGCCACCTAAAGCATAACCGGGTTTCACGGTGCCGTGGTTAATCTGAATCACATTATCACGACCGGTGATTTCGTGGTCTAAAATCATTCTGGAATCATAGGATTCGCCGAAAGATAGGGGTTTTACTTTGTTGGCATCCACAACGAGAGGTGGTAACTTTTTCATCATTGTTCTCCTTTTTTATTCAAATTCAACCATCACTTTGATTTTGGTGTTGTGATATTCTTTTTCGTTTTCGAAAGCATCCAGGCACTCTTCAAAAGGCAATCTGTGGGTGATTGCAGGGGTCAGTTTGACGGGATTTTTGCCCATAATTTCGCAAACACGACCCGGATTTTGGTACTGCCCTGCCGCACCTCTGACGGTAATCTTTCTGTGAACGATATCATCCATGGGAACGGTAATTTCTTTTTCATAGAAGCTTACGATGGAAATTCTGCCGGTGTGGATAGTCATTTTAAACGCCTGCACCAAGGCAGATTCACGGCCGGTGGTTTCAATTACCAGGTCGGCTCCTTTTCCGCCGGTGGCATTTAATACTGCTTCTACGGGGTCTGCTTCTCTGCTGTTTACCACGGTGTCGGCACCGATTTGCTTTGCAATTTCCAATTTGGAATCACGAAGACCGATGGCGATTACATTTTTGGCACCGAAATATTTGGCAAGCCAGATAGCTCCCATCCCGATGGCACCCACGCCGATGACGGCAACGGTCATATCGGGCTTCATTTCAAAATCGGTAAATGCATCCAGAGAAACTGCGGTGGGTTCCACCAGAGCACCCTCGTCATAGCTTACATTATCGGGAAGCTTATAGGCATGAAATTCGGGAACCAACATATATTCTGCAAAGGGACCCGGCCAAGCGTTGATGGTACCAACGGAACGGTCGTTTCTGCAAGCGGCATAGTCCCCGCGTTTGCAAACTTCACATTCGCCGCAGGCAAAACCGCTGTCGGAAACGATTCTGTCACCCACCTTAAAATCTTTTACATCTTCCCCAACCGCTTCCACAACGCCGGACCATTCGTGACCGAAACGAACGGGATATTTAATCTGTCCGCTTTTTACAAAGCTGCTTTCCCCGGTGTAGATAGAAAAGTCGGTGGCACAGATGCCGGTTCTTTTCACTTTCACAAGCATCATTCTGCCGGTGGCTTTCGGTTTTTCTTCCATAGAAAACTCTGCTCTGCCCGGCTCCATTACGGTTAATACTTTCATACTCATATTCTATTTCTCCTAAATCAAACTAAATGAGAATTCCTTCGCCCATACGAAGCAATTTATGGTTCAATTCCTTGTCTGTCATAATTTTATGGAAGGAATTGGGGTCTCCGCCGTGTTCCGCAAAATTCCAGAAATGGCAAGGAACGGTCAGTTTGGGATTTAACATTTCTGCCGCATCTGCAGCTTCTTCGGAATTCAGGTTGCCAAACATTCCGTTAATGGGTGCAATTAAAAGGTCTGCCCCCTGAACATCAGGATTGGAAAACAAATCTTTTCTGAATGCGGTATCCCCCATATAATAGATGGTTTTCTCGCCGACAGTAATCCAAAGACCAACCGCATCGGGAGCCAATTCTCCGTGGTCACAAGGTACCGCTTTAATGGTAACGCCATCCACGGTAACTGTATCACCGCATTTTAAGAAGTTGGTATTATCTTTTACAAAAAGTCTGTCACATTCTGCTTTGGTATCCACGGCACCCACAAATTTGGTGTCTTCCCCAAGCATTGCAGGAATAGAATCCACATCGAAATGGTCATAGTGAGAGTGAGATGCGATTACCACATTAAAATTCAGTTCGTGAGCCTCCAAAAGATACGGCATAATCCGCTTGAAGCCGAAATATCTTCTGCAGCAATCGGATAAATATAAATCCAATGCAATCAATTTATTTTCAGGGGTTTTTAAAATAAAACCTGCCTGCCCTGCCCAGAACACAGCAACTTGTCCCTCGGGCACATAGGTTCCCAAAACATCGGTTGCAAGTTTACCCATGATGATTTTCCTCCTTAAAAGTTTCTCGCATAGCCGCCTGCAATCCAACCGCCATCTACGGGCAGCACTGCACCGGTAATGTAAGATGCAAAATCAGAACAGAAGAACAGTACCGCATTGGCAATATCTTCGGGAGTGCCCTGTCTGCCCTGGGGAATGTGTGCAAGTAAGGCTTTCATGGTATCATCGTTTTTCCAAAGCTCATTGGTTACGGCAATGCCGATGGTACCGGGAGCAATAGCATTCACACGAATGTTTTTATCTGCCAACTCAATTGCCATCGCTTTTGTTAAGTTGCAAACCGCCGCTTTTGCCGCAGTAAAGGAACATTGATTGCGAAGAGGCACCAATCCCACCACAGAGCTGATATTTAAAATAGCGCCGCCTTTTTCGCTCATATTGCGAATGGCGTGTTTGCTGCAATAATAAACCCCGTCGGTATCCACATTCTGAATCTTGTGCCACCACTCATCATCAAAATTTTCAATGGTTTTTCTCTGGTCGGGACCAACGTTGATGCCTGCATTGTTTACCAAAACATCAATGGTTCCGAGTTCACTTGCAATTTTATCCATCGCATCGGAAACAGACTGAGAATCGGAAACATCACAATCATAACAATGAATATTTCCTGCATCTGTCAGGTCACTTAATTTTTCGGCGGTGCCTTTTAAATCGCAGGCTGCAACAATTGCTCCGCATTCTGCAAAACTTTTCACCATTGCTCTGCCCAAGCCGCCTGCGGCACCTGTTACCACAACCACTTTTTTATCGTAACTGATAATCATATATGTACTCCTTTTTTTAATAATAAATATTCTTCTTATATTATAGCAATCGTCAAAATAAATAGATAGTTTATATTCGTCAAAAAATAGGTAATTTTGCGCAAATTATTTTCTTAGACATACGAAAATAACCGATTATTATTGACATTAAAAAAATAATATGCTATTTTAAATGCAAGCTATGATGAATTGTAAGGATGTGAAAGTGCATGCATACCCTCAAAAAAGAAGTGAATTTTTCCCCGTCTTCCGCTTTTGAAATATGGGTGGAACATATTGATATTCCCTATTTTACCCAGCAGGATGAATTTCCTTTGCATATTCATAACACTCTGGAGATTTACTTTAACCTAAGCGGAAAGGTTTCCTTTATGGTGGAAAATCACACCTATCCCATTTCAAGAGGGAGCTTAATTATCACAAAACCGTTTGAATATCACCATTGTATCTGCCACGATAACAAAGAACACGAGCATTATTGCATCCGCATTTCCAATTGCGAAAGCAACGAACTTTTAACACCGTTTTTGCAACGGGAAAAAGGGGAAAATAATCATATCGGATTAAGTGAGGAACAAACCATATCTTTAAAAAAACATCTGGATATTCTCTTAAATATGGAAAACTGCTCCTCCTTGGATAAATATTATCATTTCATCCGAATTCTGCAGATTATTCAGAACAACACCACTACTTTGGAATCCGACTATTCCGATAATATGCCACCCAATCTGCGAAAAGTTTTAAATATGATTGCGGAGCAATATGCAACTCATATCACGGTGGCATCCCTGGCAGCCGATGTGTTTGTCAGCGTGGGAACACTGGAGCGGCAATTTAAGAAATACCTAAACATCTCACCCACCGAATATATCAAGAGAAAACGGTTATCCGAAGCGATGCATTTATTAAACAAAGGGGTTTCGGTTTCTCAGGCGGCATATCAATGCGGCTTCCCCGATGCATCAAACTTTATTAAGGTTTTTAAGAAAAATTTCGGACAGACACCCTACCAATATATGAAGATAATGAAATAGCGGTAAGCATTGCTTACCGCTATTTTTTTCGTATTTAATTATGCAAGCATTTGCGAAATTGCCACAATCACGGGCATTGTAATCAACGAGAATAAAGTGGTTAAAGACACCAACTGAACCGATAAAATGGTATCCGCGCCGAATTTTTCGGAGAACATGGTCGTCATTGCCGCTACGGGAGCACTCAGTGAAATCACCATAGAGGTAAGCATCGCTCCCCTGACACCGCATACATACATCAAACCAAGTGCCAAAAGCGGGAATAATACCAAACGAACTCCTGCGCAGAGATAACTGTTTTTGTCTTTTAAGGTCTTAACCAGATTGGTTTCTGCCAGATAATACCCTACCACAATCATGGGAAGGGGTGTGTTTAAATTGGAAATATGAGTCAGGGTGGCGGTAATAAAGCTGGGAAGCGGACAAGAGGTAACAAATAAAATCATCCCCACCACAACCCCGATAATTCCGGGAGAAAACAGAATCTTTTTCACGGTGATTTTGGATTTATCTCCGGTCATCATACAAACACCCAGGCTCCAGGCAAAGATATTGAACATCACCAAATAAGCCGCACCGAAGAACACACCATCAGGCCCCAATAGAGCCTCCTGCAAAGGAAGTGCAATAAATCCCGCATTGGAAAAAATTGCCCCAAACTGAAGCACTCGTCTTCTCTGTTCATCCTTATCCCGAATCAGGCAAACCGCCAATAAATACATCACTGCGTGAGCTGCTGCCGCAATCAACAAAGCCAAGAGCAGCATTTTTAACATATTGGGATTAAATTCTCTTAAAAAGGATTTGATGATCACGCAAGGTGCCACCACAATAACCACAAGGTCCGAAATCCGCTTGTTTGCCTCTTTGGTCAACATTTTTCCTTTGTTACACAAAAAGCCGGTTGCAATCAATAAAAAGAGGACTAATACCTGCTCTCCCACTGTGAGAAAATTCGCTAAAAAACTTGCCATTTTTGATTCTCCTGTTATTTCACATCATAGGAAACATCAACACGGTAGGTTTCGCCTGCTTTGATGATAAACTCGCATCCTTGATTCCTGGCATTCACCGGAGAATCATAGGGAGCACTGCAGGGTTCCAACGCCACATTATACATTTCCTTAAATTTACCGTTATTCATCCATACGCCCAAATAAGGCATAGCTTTACTATTATAAGACAACATTACGGTTTTGTCAAGAACAGGATTAAAATATCCGCATTGATTTTTCATTTTTTTGCCACATAAATAATATTTATAGGCATTTGCGTCTTTAGAATATCGGTCGGATGTGAGCATTTTATCAGAAAGCTTCACCCTATCCCAGGGATGACCGAATTCTTTGTCTTCATCAAACATCACGGTGACTTCATCGCAATCCTCAAAGGTTACAACTTTGCCCCCTTCTTCTGCACGAAACATACAATGAAGCCCGAAAATACAAGGAAAATCCGCATCGGTCTGATTGGTGATTTCATAGGAGGTGGTCAGTTCTCCGTTTTCACCGCAGGATACGGTTTTTACGAATCTGTATCCGAATTTTTTGGAGCTAAAACTCATAACAAGTTTGTTATCGCAAATCTGATAATCGTGCTTTACCCTTAGGGTTTCCCCGTGGCAGGGGTATTCGATATTATTTGCAAAGCCCGTTTTGCAAGGGTCAATGGTGGGAAACAGATCATCTGCCGCCGAAACCTCTTGCTCCACATAATTGCTAGTTTCACTTTGGGGAAGATAGATGGGATTTTCATCCTGAGCAAAGAGCTCGTAATTTTTTGGTTTATACACCAAAGAAACCAATTTTGCACCGTGTTCGGGCAGAAAAATCGCACGAAGAGTTTCGGTTTCCGCACAGATGCCGCTGATATTTTTAAAGGTTGTTTCAAATATATTCATTGCAATTACTCACCGCATTCCAACAGAATTTTAATGGCTTCCCCTTTTTCCAACTGAGAAAAAGCGTCTTCCCATTCTTCCATTTTCATCACTTTTGCCATTTCTTCCACTTGCACCATACCGTTTTCCATCATTCTGAGTGCTATTTCCCAACCGTTGTAGCTGGAGCTCATATTAAACTGCACGGTGATGGCTTTTTTCATTGCAATATCCCAGGGGATTGAAATACTGTCTTTCCCGGTCAAACCGATAGCACAAACAGTACCCGCTTTTTTGATAACCTTAAGCGCATTCACGATGGCAGGAGTTGCACCGGCAGCTTCCACCACCACATCGGCACCTCTGCCCCCGGTCATTTCGTTGATGATTGCAACGATGTCTTCTTGTTCCACATTCACAAATTTATCGCAACAGTTGGTCTTTTTGGCATAATCCAGACGGATTCCCATATCACGGGTGCATCCGCACATCACAATCTGCCCTGCACCTGCCGCTCTTGCCATCTGTGCCGCAATAATGGCGATGGCACCCATCCCCATAATCACCACAATATCACCGGGAGTGATACCGCATTTTTCCAATAGCTGATGCGCAACGATAGCACAAGGCTCTGCAACCGCCGCAGACTTTAAGGAAATCTTATCAGACACTTTATGCAAAAGATTCTCGGGCATACAAAGATACGCCGCAAAGGCACCGTCAATCCCCCATCCGATAGAACGCTTACTGTCGCAAATCTGAATTTTTCCGTTTCGACACAGGTGACATTTTCCGCAAGCTAAATTGTGAGGTTCCCCCACAACTCTGTCCCCTTTTTGGTAACCGGTAACACCTGCGCCCACTTCTTCCACAACGCCTGAAAATTCGTGCCCCATAATCACAGGAGGCCAATAAGGAAATTCATCGTGCAGAATATGGATATCTGTTCCGCAGATGCCGGTATATGCAACTTTGATTAACACTTCATTTGCTTTGGGGACGGGCTTGTCGCATTCTAAAATTTCCACAAAGCCTTTTCCTTTTTCTTTTTTTACCAATGCTTTCATAATCGCACCTCATATTTGTAAGAAATTTTGTTGTATATTACCATTTTATCATATCATACCCAAAAATTATAGGTAATTTTATGCAGATAATATGTTGATTTCGTCAAATTCTGCCATCAAAGAACAAACAAAAAAGGCAATCACCGTTTTCTTCGGTAATTGCCTTTTTGCATCTTGATAAATCCCTTACTAAAAAATTAGTCGTTCACATCAATAACCACTTTAAAGGTTTTTTCTTTTCTCTTATCAATCATATCGAGAACCGCAGGAATATCTTCTAATTTAAAACGGTGAGAAATCATACCTTTGGTGGTCACCTTGCCTTTGCTCATCAAATCAATCATTTCCATATAGTCGGTGGGAACATACATGGTAGTTCCGAACAGAGAAAGCTCGTGCTGAACAAAGTCGGGCAGAAGCGGAACGATGTATTCGTTCTGCAGAACCCCGATAATTACGATTCGGGAGCCTCTGTGCGCGATTTTTAAGATATTGTTCATTACGATACCTTTTTCGCCCACACAATCATAATAAACGGTGATTTTTTCTGCACCTAAGCGTTTTAACCCTTCGTCCAGGCTTTCTTTGGAGCAGTCAATCACGCCGGTTGCGCCAAGGCTCTTAGCAATTTCCAAGCGTTCTGCATCCATATCTGCAATATAAACCGCTTTTGCACCTAATGCAAAGCAGCTCTGCAGACAGAACACGCCGATGGGGCCTGCACCCACAATTAACACCACATCATCGGGAGTTAAACTTGCTCTTTTTGCACCGTGATAAGCCACGCAAGCAGGTTCCACCAAAGCGGCATCATCAATATTCATTTCATCGGGAATGGCGATTGCCATTTCGGAAGGAATGCAGAAATAGTCACACATTGCGCCGTCTGCTTCTGCACCGGTGCAACGAAGAGATTCACAGAAATTGTAAATCTTCTTTTCGCACATATCGCATTCTTTACATACCAAATGCGGAATTACGGTAACCCGTTCTCCAATACGGCTTTCTGATACCCCTTCGCCCACACTGTCAACCACGCCGGAAATTTCGTGACCGGGAACCAACGGATAAGAAACATAGGGATGCAGTCCTCTGTAAATGGTGGGGTCAGAACCGCAGATACCGATTCTTTTTACCTTAAGGCAAACTTCGCCGGGAGCGGGAGTGGGTTTCTCTGCTTCCACCAAGCTCATTTTATAGGGTGCTTCCAATACGATTTTTCTCATTTTTACGCACCTCTTACTGCTTCAATGCCTAGGAATTTACAGAACATTGCCAACGCATCGGCAACCTTGGGATCGTGAATTAAAACGCCGTGATGGATTACGCCAACATCAATCATTTTCTGTTCCCAATCTGCCACATCGTTTACTTTAATCCAAGCATAAGCACCACGGGTCATAGGACCGATGTCAACTGCTTCGCCGGTACCGTAGAAGATGGAGAATTTGCCGCCGTATTCCACCATACGAGCACAGGTCACGGGGCCGTCTTTCATACGAAATTCCATAGCACCGTGGCAAGTGGGGCTCCAAAGACCTAATCTTTCGTTCATCATTAAGTGCTTTTGGCTGTTAGAAGCACACAGTTCACAAGCAGCGTTACCGCAATGCCAAGCCAACCAAACATTGGGTTCAGTGGGATGTAAGTCAGTCCAGTCAATAAAGTCTGCAGGAGTCTGCCCCAATGCACAACCGTTTAAGATATGCATAGTGATTGCACCCATGGTATCCACTTCACAACCAACGGAGTAACCCTGAGAGTTCAGACGGGAGAAGGTGGAGCAAGCTGCGATATTGTATTTATGCTGAAGAGTTTCCCAACAACTGGAAGCGATGATTTTACACTGATTTTCTTCTGCCAAGTGGATTAAAGTCAGCTCAAATCTTGCCTGATTGATGATAGCATTGGGGATTTCGTCGGATAACATATCTGCACCGTCACGAATTTCCTGAGCCACTCTTAACACTTCGGGATCATCCATTGCCAGAGAATCCATATATTCATAAGCGGTTGCCAGGTCAACGGGGCAAACGGTCTGGGCGAATTTGTTCATTAAATCTTCTTCACTGTAGAACTGAGATTCAAATTTGGTGGGTCTTACGCCAACCTGCAGGATTCTTGCACCCACAAAGTTCTGAATGGCATTACAAGCTCTGGTGAAGCTTTCCACTTTTTCGGAGAAGATTGCATCTTCGGGGTTGCAGGTGATGATATGTTCAAAAGTGAATCCGCGGCGTTTTAATGCGGAGCAGGTCATAAACTGACCGCACCAGGTATCGGTTGCACGGTTACCGAATTCGGAATAAGGGCCGCTCTTGGTTGCAAAATGAAGCACGGGCATATCTCTTCTCATTTTGGACATTAATGCACTTACTGCGATTTCCAAGCCGAAGTTCATATTACCGATGATGATACCCTGCACATTTTCTTTTAAGAATAATTCTGCAGTTTTTAAGCCTTCTTCCACGGTGCCAACGCATCCGTCTTCGGTTAATTCTTCTGAAGGAACAACGATTTCCAAGCCGGGAATATTTTTGAATGCTTCTAAGCAACGGGCACGCATTTTGCCTGCCAATTTGCCGGTGTACTGGTTACCGTCCCAGGATTCCCAGGTAGAGGGTACAAAGCCGATTTTTACTGTTTGCATGATTCTAGTCTCCTTTTATTTCAAATTTAATTTTACAATGTTTTTTAAGCTTTCCACATCCAAGCCCTGCTCTTTATATAGATTATCGGGAGTTGTGGAAGAACCATATTGATAAACCCCTAAGGTTTTTAACTTGCAAGCGGTACCGCAGAGGATTCTCGCCACTTCCCCGCTGATACCGGTTTTCACGTTGTGGTCTTCATAGGTAATGACCAACCCTGTTTTTGAAGCTTCCAAAATGGCATCCGTATCCAAATCACAGGGGGTGGAACAGTTTAGTACGCTCACCCCGATACCATCCTTTTGCAATTCATCTGCAGCCTGCACCGCTCTGTGTGCCATATTGCCGTAGGTGATGATAGTTGCCTGATTGCCTTTTCTTAACCATTGTCCCTTTTGGTAGGTAAAGGTAAGAGGTTCTCCGTTGGCATCGGTTAAAACAGGCATTTTGGAACGTCCGCCGATAACCGCTACGGGATACGGAACGCTCATTGCATAGCGCACCGCACCGTCTGCTTCGTTGGCATCTGCGGGAACAATCACTCGAAAGCCGTGCAGATTGCCGAGTAAACTGATATAATCAATCGCCTGATGGGTTTTTCCGTCTTCACCAACATCCAACCCTGCGTGAGTACAAAACAGTTTGAACGGTGCTTTATTGATGTCTGCCATACGATTCTGACTGTATGTTTCTGCAATATTAAACATAGAGAAGTCTGCATGAACGGCTATCATTCCCGATTTTGCAACTGCTGCGGAAGCGGTTGCCGCATTATGCTCTGCAATGCCGCATTCAATAAAGCAATCGGGACGAAGTTTTTTGAAGTCCGTGAGCTTCACGGAACCCTCTAAATCACAGTCAAATGCCGCTATGGGAACATCGGGATTTTCTTTTGCAATATCTGCCAAAGCATTTCCCATTGCAGAACGGATATCGGATGCTCCTTCGTAGATTCTGCCTTTTTCAACGGGAATCACGGGAATCTCATATTTTTTGATATTTGTTTTTTTAATTTTTTTAATATTTTGTAATTTGGTTAATTCTTCTTCGCAAACCGAAAATCTTGCCATAGCAGTTTCGGCAAGGTCTTTGGAAATTAAGGTGCCGTGAAAATGCCAGTCATCCTCAATTTCGGGGATCCCTTTTCCCATTACCGTCTTTGCTAAAATACAAAGAGGTTTTTTGGTATCTGCTCTGAGGGCTTTTTCAAGCTCTTCAAAATTGTGACCGTCAACCGTCACCACATCCCAACCGGACATTTTGTATTTATCCGAAAGTTGTTGGTCGGTGGTGGCATCCACGGTGCCGCAAGCTTGTTGATTGTTATCATCCACAATGGCAACAAGGTTGCAAAGACCGTGTTTTAGTGCAAATTCTCTTGCTTCCTGAAGCTGACCTTTCTGTTGTTCGCCGTCGCCCATCACAACAAATACTCTGCCTGCTTCATTTTTAAGCTTTTTGGCAAGGGCAAATCCGGCACCAACCGAAAGGCCCTGCCCCAAACTTCCGCTGCACCATTCCACACCGTTTACGGCAAGAGACGGATGCCCTTCATAAGGAGCGTTTCTGCGGAAATTTGCAATCGCATCTTTCACATCAAAGTAATCAAAGTTACCAAGTGCGGCATAAAGTGCCGCCGAGGTGTGACCGTGGCTTACAACCAAACGGTCATTCTCATTCATTTCGTTTAATATCGCTATGTAGATATCAATGGAAGACATTGCGCCGCCGATATGACCGCTTCCTGCCCCCATAATCATTTCCACAATATCTTTGCGACATTTTCGGGAAAGTATGTTAAGCATCTTACTCCTCCCCGTTATCTAAAATTCGATAAGTGATTTCAAAAACCTTGCTTTCACCGGGCGCAAGGGTAATCATACTTCCGGTTTCTTTTGCTTTTTGGGTGCCCTGAGGTAATGCGGTGCAGGGTTCCAATCCAAGCACATATTCTTTGGTATTTAACATTTTCCATTCATTGAAGTACGGAAGTTGTTCTTTTTTATAAGAAAGCTCAACGCCAAGTCCTAAATCATCGTTTAGCAGTTTTACGCTGACCTTACCGTCTTTATCAGGATTTAAGTCCACCGAGTAACAACGCTCTGCAATATCCTGCACGGGATTGGTCATTTTGAATGCATCGGAGAGCTCCAAGATTGCTTCCTCGCTCTGCCCAATCACTTCTTTGGCATCGCATTCCACTTTTGCACCCTCATCCAGTAAGGGATAGCCTAAGTTAATGTGATATAACAGCATCATATCCTGCTCTTTTGCACCACGGTTGGTTACAACATCACGAATGGTAAACTCGCTTTTTGCAAATACAGTTTCAATTTCACGGCGGAGAGTTAAGGATTCTCCGTGAAGAATTCCCTCTTTTACCACGCCGGACACTTTCATTTTGTATTCCCCGTTTTCATAATCCTCAAACAGAGAAACCTGCTCTGCTGCGGCATTGGAAATTCTGCCGTGAAGACCGTAGGCGCGTTTTCCGATGACGGGATGCTCCACTTCTTCTGGACCGCCCACATTGAGTAAACCGCAAGTGGTAAGACCGCCTGCAAAAAAGTTATGTAACCAATTCATGCCGTTGCTTTCATAATAAGCGGGAGAAACCACGCCTGTTTTGGACATATAGCTTACGGGAACACCACGGTATGAAATCCAGGCAATATCCATTCCTCTGCCGGGAAGCACAGTCAGCTCCAAGCCGGAGCCGGTGCGAATTTCCACCGCTTCCACGCCTTTGGCTTTGCCTTCCGTAAATTCATATCGGCGAAGACCTGCCACTTGTGACATATCACCGATTTTTTTTGTATCTAAATTTTTATAGTTCCAGTATTTCATAATGTTACAACCTTTTTCTCTTTGTGAGATTCCAACGCTGCGGTGAGAAGTTTATGAGAAAGTCTGGTTTCTTCGGGAGTGAAACAACCGAATTCCACCGTTTCTCCCGAAATTTCTTTCATAAAGGAGCACCACATCTGCAGGATGGAATCGGTGAAACCAAATTCGAAAATTCCGCCAGTAATGGTGGGAAACTGCGGTTTATATCCCACATTCAGGCGGCACCAAGCCTGTTCTTTGCCAACTGCATTGGTATAACAGAAAGCGTTGGGGTCGTTACTGTTGAATTTACCGGAAGCTTCCAAGCCATATACTTCAATAAACCATTCATCGGTAGAACCGGGAGACATACGCTTGGTTTCCAAAAACATAGGGAACACATCTCCGTTTTTGTCTTCCGCTTCGCAAACCAGAGTGGCATTATCCCAGGTTTTGCAGGGAGCCATACCGCCCTTACCGTCGGGACGCTCGGTGCAGATATTGGAAAGCACCGCATACACATTTTTGGGTATCCATCCCATACGGAACGGAACGTGCTGAGTGTGAATTCCCAAATCACCCATACATCCGTATTCCCCGTTGATTTCGATGGTACGTTTCCAGTTGATGGGTTTATTTAAATCCATATCGCTGCTGTGATTAAATCCGGCGTGCACTTCGATGATTTTACCGAATTTACCTTCTTTTACCCAACGAATCAATTCCTGACAAGCGGGAAAGAACGGAAATTCACTGGCACATCTTACGATAACATCGGGATTTTCTTCCAGCGCTTTTAAAATTTCTTCGTTTGCCGCTTTGTCAATCCCGAAAGGTTTTTCTCCCAGGAAGTGCTTCCCTGCTCTGATGATATCGGAATAAACCTGCCCGTGCAGATTGTGAGGAAGTGCACAGTAAATCGCATCAATATCTTCTTTGTCTAACAGCTCTTTATAATCGGAGGTCACATATTTGATGGAATCAAAATTGTTGGTAAACCATTTGATTGCCGCATCGTTAAAGTCACAAACGCCCACAATTTCGGGTGCAGGCACATCATCGGTAAGATGGCACCATCTTGCCGCAGCCGATGCAAATTCTTTGCCCATCAGTCCGCAACCGATAATGCCGAATCGGATTTTTTTACTCATAGGTAATCTCCCTTTCTTTTTATGTTTCGTTTCATAACATCAAAATAAATATATCGTCACAATAATATCATATCATATTTTTTTCAATGTTTTGCTTGACTATTAGTCAAAAAATATGATATAATCGTCAAAAAGAAAGAAAATCGAAAGGAAATGCAGGTATGAACAATAATTTTGTGATGAAACCTTTGAATCCGTTCTTTGTGAATGTTTCCAAAATGAATGTTACCTCATCCAATGCAGACCGTAAAACCGCACCTCACATTCACGAATATTGCGAAATTTATGTAAATCTCACCGGGAACGTTTCCTTTGTGATTGAAAAAAATATTTACTCCGTAAAATCAGGAGATATTATCATTACCAAGCCTTATGAATATCACCATTGTGTGTATCATGATGACAGCGACCATCTGCATTTTTGGATTATGTTTTCCGTTAACGAAAATCCGGAGCTTTTTCGTTTCTTAACCGAGAAAAAATCAGGGCATCGCAATCATATCCGTTTGTCGGAAGAAAAGAAACAAAAATTTGTAACCCATTGTGAAAATCTGACGAAAAACAGTCAGGAAAACCCTATTTCACAAATGGCAATTTTCTTTAAAATCTTATCCTACATTGAAGAAGGGATGGAAAAATACAAGGTTTCCAACACTAATATCTCTCTGCCGAAAAGCTTAAAGGATATTTTGGATTATATCAATAAAAACTTTGCTTCCATTCACACCATCAATGAAGTTTCGGAACGGTTTTACATCAGTATTTCCACATTGGAGCGTCATTTCAAGCAATATCTGTCTATGACGCCAAAACGGTATCTGGAGGATAAAAAACTGCAAAACGCTTGTCTGCTGCTCAGACAAAACGCTTCCGTAACAGATGCCTGCTTTGAAAGCGGATTTGATGATTATTCTCATTTTATCACCATTTTTAAACGAAAATTTGATGTGACCCCCTTAAAATACAAAAAATCTATTATGAATGAAAAAGGATAAAAAAAATCTCACGGATGATTCCGTGAGATTTTTTATTACTCTGTTGCCTCTTTAGACACAGGTTTTTTACGATAATGATACAATGCAATGGCATTCATAGAAAATGCGGCAATCTGACCGATTCCTGCCGCATAATTCATCAGGCAGAAATGGTAAGTGCAAAAAGTAAACGTATTAAACAGATACAAAATGCGGGTTTTCTGTTCGCTTCTTTCGTAAGCGGCAATCATAAAGAAAGCACCACCCACCATCGGCAATAGTGCAACAATGTCATAAAAACCAACATTTCCTGCAATAATCGCAAGGATAGAATCTTTAATTCCAAGGCCTCCCACAATCAGATACAACGCATAAAAGATGATGCGTTCCACGGGATAGGGTTTGGTGTTGGTGCGAACATGCCACAACGAACAACTAAGCATCACAAACGCCACGAAATTGATAGCGATTCCCGAGGTAGCATTGCCTAAAAATACCAGATTCAAAACCAATAACGTAACAGATGCCATAGAATTAACAAGCATCTGCCATTTTTCCTTATACAAGGGACCAATCAACATACAGGCGCCCTGCATCAGACCAAAAATTTGTGCAATGATGTAAGTCCAACTAAGCTGAGTCCAATCTATCATCGTTTCACCCTCTCACTTTCTGATGTGTGTGATTACTGTTGGGGTTTCTGTCCTTTTTTCCGATAACGGAACAGTGCATACGCATACATACAAAATGCTGCGAACTGTCCATACATACCGGTAGAACCCACAATCACATCGTAGGTAAACCAGGTGGAAGTGTTAAATAAGTATAAGATACGGGTTTTCTGCTCATCTCTCTGGAAGGCTGCAACCATAAAGAATACTGCACCGATTACCGGCAATAAGTCTTTTAATTCTTTCACGCCCATCATACCTGCTCCAACAAAAGCAACCAGGAAAATCAGTCGTTCCCAAAGAGGCACTTTTACCTCTTTTCTCACGTGCCAAAGAGAGCAACACAACTGAACCAAAGCGATAAAATTAACAATCGCTCCCGACAATGCTTTCCCAAGCAGAAAATAATTGGTGATGGCAAAACTTACAGAAAACATAGAATTGACAAGCATCTGCCATTTTTTCTTAAAAAGAGGTCCAATCAACATACAACCGGTATGTAACCAACCAAATAAATTTGCAAAACTAAATAACATAATCCATTTCCTCAATCTCAAAAACGGACATCCCCGAAAGGATGCCTCGTTTTATGATAAAATCTTCTTTATTTGTGATATACTGCTTCGCTGGTTAAATGGATGCCCAGTTTTTTGAATACGGTTTCATCCACGTGAGACAACAACACGGTGGAATGCGCTTCCGAACCTTTTAATGCGCTGAGCCCATCCAACATATCTTTTGCGATGGGGTCATTTGCCGCACATATAGAAAGCGCAATTAAGGTTTCATCGGTATGAAGTCGGGGATTTTTGCTGCCGAAATGTTTGGTTTTTAAGCCTTGCAGCGGCTCAATAACATCAGGAGAAATCACATGGATTTCCTCTGAAAGCCCTCTGACTGCTTTTAAGGCATTTAACAATGCGGCACTGGTTGCACCAAGCAAAGCGGAAGTCTTCCCTGTTACAACCTGACCGTTGGGAAGCTCGATGGAGCAAGCAGGAAGTCCTGTTTCTTCTGCTTTATCCTTAGCCGCCTGCACAACCTTTCTATCTTCGGGCGTTACTTCGGCCTGCTTCATAATGAGCTGCATTTTATAGAGCACATCGTCATCCACTTTACCATTGATTTTATCTTTTAAAACTTGATAGTAACGGCGGATAATTTCATCTTTGGATGCTCTGCAAACCACATCGTCATCAATGATGCATTTGCCTGCCATATTGACTCCCATATCGGTGGGAGATTTATAAGGGCTTTCCCCTAAGATTTTTTCAAACATGGCATTTAATACGGGGAACACTTCAATATCACGATTGTAATTGACGGTGGTTTCTCCGTATGCTTCCAGATGGAAGGGGTCAATCATATTGACGTCATTCAAATCCACGGTGGCAGCTTCATACGCTAAGTTCACGTGATGCTTTAACGGAAGATTCCACACGGGGAAGGTTTCAAATTTTGCATAACCTGCTTTTACCCCACGTTTGTTTTCGTGATACA
Organism: Clostridia bacterium; assembly: GCA_045631485.1. Classification (GTDB taxonomy): domain Bacteria; phylum Bacillota; class Clostridia; order UMGS1840; family UMGS1840; genus SIG452. The sequence goes on from JAZQUU010000022.1 coordinate 25,172, forward strand.
ACTGAGAAAGGCAGGTTGCCATTTTACCGCTTCCGGGCCCTGGTGCAGTTACCACAACAATGGGACGGGTGGTTTCGATATATTCGTTTTTGCCGAATCCCATTTCACTTACAATATATTCCACATTGGAGGGATAACCGGGAATGGGATAATGCAAAAATACACGGATTCCCATATTTTCCAACCGCTTTTTGAACATATCCACGGCTTCCTGACCGCTATACTGGGTAATTACCACACTACCCACCAAAAGATCAAGATTCTGAAATGCTTTAATCAAACGGATGGTATCCAAATCATAAGTGATATTATAATCACTTCTCACTTTGTTTTTTACAATATCAATTGCACTGATTGCAATAACAATTTCAAGCTTGTCCCGCATATGCAGAAGCATCTTGATTTTACTGTCCGGCTCAAAACCGGGCAGTACTCTGGAGGCGTGATAATCATCAAACAGTTTGCCGCCAAGCTCTAAATACAGTTTGTCTCCGAATTTTTTCACACGCTCATCAATAAATTTGGATTGCATACTGATATACTTGTCGTTATCAAAACCGATTTTTCTGTTCATAGTTTGCCTCCCTTCCGAAGTAACCAATTCTAAAAATTCACAACAGATTTATTATACTATACTTTTTATATAAATGCAAGAGCAAAAACAAAGTTTTTAAAAATTTTTAAGGGCAATTTTCTCCATAAAAAAAGGCAGATAAAAATCTGCCTTTTTCGGATAATTCTTACACATTTACCTGTGTTTCTTTTTCTTTTAATTTGTTCTGACGGCGGTTCTTCACTTCGTCGGACATAGGTTTAATGTCACCCGCACTCTTAAGTGCTTCTTTGGTCATCAAAGGACCAAACAGTTCGTAAATCAGAACCCCGAACAAGGTGATATTTCTGATTAAGTTGCCTGCATTACCAAACGCCGCATCTGCAGCTACCATGGTGCACATTCCGAGAGCTACCCCTGCCTGAGGGAATAAGGTGATACCAAGATATTTCTGAATGGTAGGAGAACATTTGGTTGCTTTGGCACTGAATCGTGCACCAAAATATTTACCCACACAACGAAACACAATATATACCAAGCCAATTACCACAATCGCCCAGTCGGTAAACACACTAAGCTCCAGCTCTGCCCCGCTGATTACAAAGAACAACGCAAATAAGGGAGAGGTCCATTTATCTGTTTTTTCCATTAAATCATGAGATAAGGGACAGATATTGCAGAATATGGTACCCATCATCATACATACCAATAAGGGAGAGAAGGAAATATGTAAGGGACCGCAGGGAATCTGAATCATAGACAATGCCACGGTGGTGAACACAAAAGCAATGGTCATATTCAAACGGTTGGTGTTGGAGTTGAACATTTTTTCAATCTGAGTTAACACCCAACCCATAATAGCTCCCAACGCTAAAGAGCAAACAATTTCCAAAAGGGGCTGAACGGCAATTGCCAAAAAGTCAATCTGACCAATCATCATACTTTTGGCAATTCCGAAAGAAACCGCAAAGATAATCAAAGCAACGGCGTCATCCAATGCAACAATGGGTAGGAGCAGATTGGTAACGGGACCTTTTGCTTTGTACTGACGAACAACCATTAAAGTTGCGGCAGGTGCGGTTGCAGCAGCGATAGCACCCATGGTAATTGCCTGAGGAACAGTAATTTTCCCCGGCATCATATAGCATAAAGACAACATTACGATATCCACAACGATTGTTGCGGTTAACGCTTCAAAAATACCAATCGTAAATGCCTGTTTCCCGATTTTCTGCAAATCCTCTTTACGGAATTCGCTACCGATAGAGAATGCAATAAATCCAAGGGCAACATTGGAAATTAATCCCAACGCTTCCACGGCTTCGTGACTGGAAAATCCAAATCCCTCAATACCTAACCGACCGATACAATAAGGACCGATTAAAACCCCTGCAATTAAGTATGCAGTAACAGACGGTAACTTTAGCGGCTTAAACGCTCTGGTCATTAAAAGGCCTGCCAGAAGTGCCACGGAAACAGATAACAAAATACCCATTTTTCATACTTCCTTTCAATTTTTATGAACTCTTATCATTGGAAAAGCGACTTGCATACGCAAGTCGCTCTTTCACTGGCAGCGGGGGAAGGATTCGGACCCTCACAAACAGAGTCAGAGTCTGTCGTGCTACCCTTACACAATCCCGCTATATATTCAACTTTCTGAACCTTTGCTATTATATCACCCTAAAACTCATTTGTCAACCTTTTTTTAAAAATTTTTTATATTTTTTTATTCTGCCTGAAAAATAGCCAAAATCCCGTCCCCCAAAAATCGGAAAACGGGATTTTTTCTCATCATTATTCTTCGCTTGCACGGATTTCGTCAATGTAATCCATACAATACTCATCGTTCCCCAACAACGCATTGATGGCACGGTAGCTTTTTCTCATCGTATCGGGAGCAGGATCCATAATAGCACTGTCTAACCCCTGATACATTGCCATGGCAAGAAATGCGGTGTTTAATACCATTCGTTTGGGTAAACCGAAAGAAATATTGGAAAAACCGCCTGTGGTTTTCACATCGTGATAGGTCTCTTTCAAAAGACGCAAGGTTTCCAAACATACGGCGGCATTGTTATCACCCACTGCCAACGCTTCCACCAGAACATCAATGAAAATACGATCCGCACCGATACCGTTTGCTGCAAATTTTTCAATAATTTCCCCTGCATAACGGACACGCTCTTCGGCGGTGTGAGGAATTCCTCCTTTGGGGATGGGTAAGCCCACCACCATAATATCGGGACGGCTTTTTAATAAGTCCATCAGTTCGTCAATCCGCTCCGAAACGGTAACGGAATTTAAAATAATTTTTCTGCCTTCCGCCGCTTCCACCGCTTTATGCACCACACTTACATTGGGGGTATCAATCATAATTCCCATTTTGGAATGCCGTTTCACCAAATCAATGGCGTAAAGCATAGCATCCAATTCCCCATCCTGCAACATGGCAGTGTTGATATCAATATAAGTTGCCCCTGCACTCTCCTGCTTTTTGATGAGTTCAATTAAAGATGCATCATCTTTTTTCTGAAAAAATTCCAGCACGGAGGGAATGGAACTATTTAATTTTTCGGAAATAATCAACATTTTTATAAGCCTTCTTTCAATTCCTTAATTTTTGCAAGTAACGCTGCGGACAACTCCGTTTTACGAAGAGGTGTCATCACATAAAAACCGTCTGCCACATCATAAACACGGCGAATCATATCCATACTGTATGAAACAGATGCTTCTATTACCTCATCCGCAGACATTTGTTTTAATTGTTCGATAAAAGCCAAAGGTATCTCAATTCCCGAAACCTCGTTATTTAAAAACAGTGCATTTTTCCAGCCTGCAATGGGTAAAATTCCCGCCAAAATATAGCAATCAAGTTTCTCTTTGGCAAGGCGGTAATTTTCGGCTGCCTGTTTTGAGAAAATCGGTTGGGTGAAAAGCACCTTGGCTCCCGATTTGATTTTGGTTTTGGCACGGTTAAGCTCCGTGTCAAAATGCAGAGCATTCACATTTAAAGCACCGCAAACCGTGTAAGGATTCTCGGTAAAAACTTCCTGATTCAGATTGGAAATCAAGTTAATCAATGTATAAGAATTAAACTGAAAAACGCCGCCGTCGCTACGGGAAATCGGGTCTCCCGTTACCACAAGCACATTATTCACCTGCTCAATATTGGCACCGATCAAAAGCCCTCTCATAGCAATATAATTTTTATCTCGGCAACAAAGGTGCGGCAACACCTCAATTCCCACTTCACGCTTGATTTTTGCAGCAAGCATCAAACTGTCTGCACGTGTACGAGCCAAAGGAGAATCTGCCACGGTAATCAAATGCGCACCGGATTGTTTCATTGTGCGGGAAGCTTCCATAATAAAAGACACATCTGTATCCACGGGCGGGTCAATTTCCACGGCAAGCACCTTTTCCCCGCTTTCCAAAAGCTCCAGAAAACGATTTTTCTGCATCACTTTTTCGCTCTGCACAGAAACAGATACCGCTTCCGCATCGGGAATTTGTCCTTTTATCACTTCCTCCAGATGAATCGGTGTTGTACCGCAACAACCGCCAAGCACACAAACGCCCAAAGATGCGATTGCCAAAAGTTTTTCACTGTAATAGGAAATATTATTGGAATACACCGTTCTTCCGTTCACCGCATGAGGATATCCTGCATTGGGCATCGCAGAAAATGAGGGGAACTCCGAAAGATTCAGTTGACTGATTAAGCGGTACAGATGAGCAGGCCCGCATTGACAGTTCAATCCAACAATATCCGCATCATACGATGCTTCTTTTAACAGATTTTTATAAAAATATCCTTTTTTGGTGTAACCGTCCTGAGAAACGCTGAACGACACCAAAACGGTTGCCTCGGGTTCTTTTTGGCGAAGGTATGAAATCACCGAGCCTAACACACCGTAATCCTGCAGCGTTTCAAACAGAAAGTTTTTAGCCCCCAAAGACAGGAACACATCCACATTTCTGCGGTACTGCTCCTCACTGTCTTGCGCATCGATATAACCGATATCGCAAAACACTTTCACATCGGTATTCTTAGCGGCATCGCAGGCAATTCGGTAACCCTCTGCCAGGATTTCTGCAATTTTTTCATCATCTGCCAGAGAAGAATTCGCACCAAAGGTGTTTGTTTTGATGGCATTTACTCCCACACGAATATATTCCCCGTGAATCTCGGATACACGCTCGGGATAACCGATATTGGCAAATTCACAAGGTTCGTCGGTTTGATATCGTTCGGAATAATAGGTTCCGAATGCACCGTCAAAATAAAAGGGTTTCTTCACAATGGCTTCCTTTCGGGAATTAAATTCCTTCATTTAATTTCATTTCGTAATACTGTTCTTTGGTCATCAGAACCTGTCTGGGTTTACTGCCCTCGGAGGGTCCCACAATGCCTCGTTCCTCCATCTGATCCACAATTCGTGCGGCTCTGGAATAACCAAGCTTGAACCGACGCTGCAGTTTGGAAACAGAGGCTTCACCGAGTTCCACCACAAATTCAATACATTCAGGCAACATCTGGTCTGCATCGCCACCGTCCGCAGCGGGAGCGTGAGAATCTTTTGCACCGGCAGTTTCGATATGAGAAATCACATCGTCATCATAAGTAACTTCGGTGTTCTGCTTTAAGAAATCAACAATCTGTTCCACTTCTTTATCGGTGATTAACGCACCCTGCACACGAATGGGTTTGGATTCTCCGATGGGAGCATAAAGCATATCCCCTTTTCCCAAAAGCTTTTCCGCACCGCCCATATCCAGAATGGTTCTGGAGTCAATCTGAGAGGATACCGCAAATGCAATTCTGGAAGGCATATTTGCTTTAATCAGACCGGTGATAACGTCAACAGAAGGACGCTGAGTTGCAATAATCAAATGCATTCCTGCCGCTCTGGCAAGCTGAGCAAGACGACAGATATATTCTTCCACTTCTTTGGGAGATGCCATCATTAAATCGGCAAGCTCGTCCACAATGATAACGATTTTGGGAAGGGGATTTTCTCCGTTTGCCACCTGATGCTCATTATAGCTATCCAAATCACGAACATTTGCTTTTTCAAATAAGTTATAACGGTTAAGCATTTCCATAACCGCCCAGTTTAAAGCACCTGCCGCTTTTCTGGGGTCGGTTACAACGGGAATCAAAAGATGAGGAATGCCGTTATAAACAGATAATTCCACCACTTTGGGGTCAATCATAATCATTTTTACTTCTTCGGGACTTGCTTTATACAAGATTGAAGTAATCAAGGAGTTAATGCACACACTCTTACCGGAACCGGTAGCCCCTGCAATCAAACAATGGGGCATTTTTGCAATGTCCCCAACCACAGTAGTACCTGCAATATCTTTCCCAACTGCAAAAGACACTTTGGATTTATGCTCCATAAATTCGGGGGATGCGATTACATCTCTTACAAACACGGGCATAACCTTCTGATTGGCAATTTCCACGCCGATAACCGTTTTTCCCGGAACGGGAGCAATACGAATACCTTTTGCCGCCATACGAAGAGCAATATCTTCGCTGAGTCCCAGAATTTTGGAGATTTTAACTCCCACCTGAGGACGAATTTCATATCGGGTAACGGAAGGCCCTTCCTGAACGCTGACAACCTCTGCTTCCACGCCGAATTCCCGCAATGTGGTCACCAAACGGATTGCGTTTTCATTTAATTCTTCTTTGGATAACCCGGTGGGACGATTCACGCCCTTGTTTAAGAAATCTAAGGAAGGATAAATATATTCTTTCACTTCCTGCTCTTTTGCTTCGTTTAATTCCTGAGCAACCGATTCAATTTCCTGATTGCTGAGAGCCGGTTTTTTGTCGGCTTCCGCCTGCTTCGCAGGCTCCGGAGTGATTTCGGGAGCTTTCATCTGATCCTCAGGGGATGCAAATTTTTCGATAATCACATCTGCAGTTTCGGGCATTTCCATCTTGATGGGAACATCCAAAGTGATTTTTTCAATCTCTTTTTGAATCACGTCTGTGGAACGAACGGTATCCGCTTTTACGCCGGGCACACGGAACACTTTAGAGGTTTTTTCCTGACGAAAGTTTTTGCTGATCCAGGTGAAAATTTTGGTAAAAGCAACTGCAACAATCTCGTTGAACATGATAAACAAGCAGAAAAGCATTGCCAAAACAACAAAGATATATGCTCCCACATTTCCCAAAATACTGCGGAAAAGAGAACCCAGATAAGTGCCGAACAGACCGCCGTTTAACCCGGTCTGTGCACCGGTAACAATTTCTCCCCAATTGCTTAAGGAGAGGCCGGATACGCTAAGATTGCAAAGCACGTGGATTCCCATAGAAATAACGGGCATCAACACAAATGCGGTGATAATTTTGCCGAATCCTTCTCCCGTTTTCAAGTGAATACATCCCAACACCACAATATACACGGTGATGAGCGGAATATAGTAAGCACCTTCGCCGAACAATGCGCAAAGGAGCCATTTGAACACATAACCGAGACCGCCTGCAACCGTGGTATATACGCTTAAGAACATATATATGAGAATTGCAACTGCACATAAAAGTTTAATCACAAAAGATACCTGGGGGTCCAGTTTTATTTTTTTAGACTTCTTATTCGGTGCAATCCGTGATACACGTTTTGCAGATTTTGATGTCTTTTTTTTCTTGATTGCCATAAGAAATATAATCCTTTCTATCCTCTCAGTTGAATCATCAGAATGATAATGCTCAGTAAAAAGCAGTAAATACCAAATCGTTTGCAATAGTTTCTGCGAACGGCCTTACGCATCAGGGAAATGGACACAACACCGCTGATAAACGCCGCCAACATTCCCAAAAGATACGGGAACCAGTTCATCATAATACCATCCTGCAACACGGTAACCGTTTGCAGAATAATCTTTACTATCAACACGGGAATCGCGGATAAAAACGCATATTTCACCGCAAAATCTTTGCGGAAGTCTGCGAACAATCCCCCCAGTATTGTTAGGGCACATCGGGAAACACCGGGAATAATTGATGCCAACTGAAATGCACCGACAATGGCGCCTTTTTTCATGTCCTCAAAAGGCTTGCTGTCATCTTTGGGCGGAAGCATCGCCACTCGTTTTCTTCCCAAAGGCATCTCTTCTCCCGATTCGGTTTGTTCCGAATTTAAAACCTTCTTTTTGGTGCCGACCATATCAATCAGAATATCGGCAATCCCAGTGAGCAGCAAGGTGAATGCAATTACGGAAAGTCTGGAAAGATAGGTTTCCAGAAGCCCCATCAAAAACACCGCAGGAATCAAAAATGCGGTAGTTACCGCCAACATATAAAGAAGACGACGGTAAGAACGTTCGGTATGTATGGAAAACTGTTTGTGAAAGATTTCTTTCACGCAACATACCAGTTCCTGCCATAAGCGTTTGATATCCGACAAAAACACAAACAAGATGGCAAACAAGGTGCCTAAGCGAAGCAGAATATCAAAGGTCAGAGTGGGAGAAAAAAGCTCCACTCCGAATACAGTCTGATTAAAATTCTGTATCATTGCATGGTGACCGCCACCCGAAATGGGCAAAAACTCGGTGGCACCCTGCACAATACCGAAAAACAGGGCTACTAAAAGCTCCATGAATCTTTCTCCTTTTTATTTCACCTGATAGCGTGCTTTCATCTCATTGCGTTTGCCGCAGCTCATACTACCTTCCGGGCAGGCACCGTTCACACATTTGGGACCCGCATGAGCAAAAATCACGGGAGCCACTTCCCGCACTTTCCATAAGATTGCATCCGCTAACGCCTGAATTTCCCATTGTGCACGGTTGCAGCAACGATGTTGGAAAAAGTTTAGCAAACTTCTTGCATTAAAGGTCATAATCAGTTTGGTTTCGCAAGCGTTGGGAAGCACAAAACGGGCATCCTCAATAGCTTTTTTTCTGGCGGATTTTTCATCCATAGTCAAAACGTGCTTTTGATATAACACATCGGTTAATTTTTCATAAGCTTCACCGATTTGCGCCATAGTTTGTAAATAAAGCGCGTGTGCATCGGGATTTTCAGAAATTTCGGGAGGAGTGACAAATTCAAAATCTGCTTCCTCCACATAGCGCTGGGATTTTACGCTGTATGACGCCATTCTGTGACGGGTCAGTTGTGCCAGTAATGCACGGCTTACCCCCTCCACCGCAAAAGTGAAGGTAATATGCTCCAACGGGCTTTCGTGCCCCAAGGAGGTTAAATGCTCTAAAAATTTGGTGGTTTTTTCTTCGTCCAATTTATCTAAAATGTTTTCGGCACCGCTGTTGGAATAACACATTTTGGCAGCAGCAGCCACCACTTTTTCGGGATTGGGAGTATGCGAAATTAAAATAACTTTTAACATACGAATTACGCTCCTTTTATTTCTTTCGTCTATGCTTCTCTAAAATAATCTGCCATAAGAATCTGGGAAGTGCCAGCATTCTTACAAAACGGCTTGGTTGCTTACACAAACGGTAAAACCATTCCAGATGCAATTTGATAAAGATATCGGGGGCACGTTTTACCACGCCTGCAAACACGTCCATACTGCCGCCGATTCCCAAAAATGCAGTACCTTGGAATAAATGCTTGTTATCATAAATCCATTGTTCCTGCTTTTGGGCACCCAAACAAACAAACACCACCTGAGGCTTTGCCTGCGCAATTTTTTCACCGACGGGTTCTTTAAAATATCCGTTTTGAGTTCCCGCAATCTTGATTCCGGGATACTTTTTCAGAAGATTTTCCTTGGCTAATGCACAAACCTCTTCTTTGGAACCAAACAGATAAAAGCTGATTCCCGCTTTACTGCCTTCTTCTAAAAGCTTGCAAGCAATATCATATCCTGCGGCACGTTCCTTGATGGGGGTTCCAAGCATTTTGGCACCTTTCACAACGCCAATGCCGTCTGCGGTTAAAATATCGGCAGAGTTTAAAAGGTTCATTAACGCTTCTTCTTTGCGAAATTGTTCTATAATTTCGGAGTTCGGTGTATAAACCACCGTATTTTCCCCCTGCTGAATACGGGAAATAATAGCGGAAACGATTTCCGACACGGTAGCATTGGAGATTTTTGCGCCAAGCACATCCACTTTTTCAAACACGATACACCCTCCTCGTTTTTTTTTACATAATATAGTAATATATATTATAACATTATATCAACGAAAAAGCAACCTTTATTTCTATTTTTTGCAAAAAGTTCAGGTTTTGGCAAATTGCGTCCAAATCCCTTGACTTTTCGCTTGTTTCATCTCATAATGGCGTGGGACAAAAAAGGTCGCTCGTTTTCATAACAATCAAAAAAACGAGGTGTTTTTTATGAAAATATGTATTGATGCAGGTCACAACGATTCCGGATGGGATACAGGCGCATCGGCAAACAATTTAAGAGAACAGGATGTGAACCATAAAATTGCCACTCACCTGAAAAATCAATTGGAGCGCTACGGCATCCGAGTGGTAATGACCAGAGAAAAACAAACACAAAACTTAGGCACTTCTCTAAACGGCAGTTTGAAAAAACGTGCCGAAATTTCCAACCGTGAACAATGCGATTATTTCGTGTCTGTTCATTGCAATGCAGGTGGCGGAACGGGATGTGAAGTGTTGGTTTTAAAAAAAGGAGCTCAGGCAGAAAAGTTGGCAACTGCCGTGCTTTCGGAACTGACAAAGAAACTTCCCCTCCGTTCCCGCGGTGTGAAAGAGGCAAATCTCTTGGTCTTACGGGAAACCGATTGCCCCGCAATCCTGGTGGAAACAGCTTTTTTGGATCATCCGTCCGAAGCTTTGCTTTTACGCTCAAAGCAGGAAGAATTCGCATCGGCGATTGCCGCAGGGATTTTGCAGTTTTTAAACATCACACCCACAGATGAAATATCCGCAATCAAACAAAAGCTTTCCGCAAAGTGGAAGCTTTCCGACGCCGAGGCGGTATTTTCGTTACTGGACCAACATCCCTATCGCAAAGGCCTGTATGAAAAACTGTTAAAAAGCTATGAAAAGGAGTAAAGAATGGACTTACAGACACTATTGGAACTTGTGATGGGACAGGGCGTGTTTGCCGCATTGTTTATCTGGTTGTTTTTCACCTATCAAAAGGAATCAAAAGAACGTGAAGAACGCCTGATGTCTATTGTGGATTCTCAAGCAGAGAAGCTGGAGAAAATTTCTTTGACCCTGGAAAAAATTTCCGAAGATATCAAATCTGTTACCAAAGAACAAGTTTCCTAACCGTAAAAAGGCGTACCGCAAAATCGGCGGTGCGCCTTTTTCATGTATTGACTTTTTTGAGATATATGGTATAATAAACTAACGAAATCAAGAAAACAAAGGAGTTTTCAGATGTTTTACGATACTATTGCAGCTCCTGCAACCAAAAATATACAAAGTGCCGTGTCCGTGATTCGCTTAAGCGGTGAAGAAGCCGTGAAAATCGGAGATGCTCTGTTTGGCAATAAACTTTCAAAAGCTGCCGACAGAAGCTTGGTGTACGGCAAAATCCGTGATAAAGACGGCAACATTTTGGATGATTGTCTGGCGGTGAAAATGCTTGCTCCCAAGTCTTACACGGGAGAAGACACCGTGGAATTTTATTGCCACGGCGGAAAAACCGTGACCGAATGTGTAATGCGGGAATTACTGAAAAACGGTGCCCGTCTTGCCGAAAAGGGAGAGTTCACTAAGCGTGCCTTTTTAAACGGAAAAATGGACTTAACTCAGGCAGAAGCGGTAATCGATGCCATCGGTGCCGAAACCAAATCTGCCCTCTTAATGGCGCAGGAAAACCTAGACGGGAAGCTCCGCCATAAAATTGACGGTTTAAGAAGCCGTATTATGACGGAAATTATGCATATTCTGGCAGGAAATGATTTCCCCGATGAAACGGGCGGTAATCATAACGACGTGATTTTATCCCGTCTGGAAGCAATTTTAGGTGACATTTCTTCCCTGCTTACAAGCTACGATAAAGGAAAAATTTTAAAAGACGGGTTCACCGCCGCTATCTGCGGAAAGCCCAATGTTGGAAAATCATCCTTATTAAACGCCATTTTAGAAGAAGACCGTGCCATCGTGACCGATATTGCAGGAACTACTCGTGACGTTATCACCGAACGGATTGACATCGGCGGTTATATGATGAATCTTGCGGACACCGCAGGTCTTCGCGAAAGCTCCGATATTGTGGAGCAGGCGGGAATTTTAAAATCCTATCAGTATATTGAGCAGGTGGATTATATTCTCTATCTTGTGGATGCAAGCAAGGAATTGGATACCGAAGAAACGGAATATATCAAAAATCTGCCCTCTCATACGGTGGTAATTTACAACAAAACCGATTTAAAAGCCCCCAATGTCCCCGAAGATTTCGGCAAAAAAGTGTATTGCATCAGTGCCAAAAACAACGAGGGAGTATCCGAACTGCTGGACGGAATCAAAGAGGATATCGAAGCAAGATTAGAGCAATCCGAATCGGAAGAAACCTTATTTTCCGAACGCCATTATCAGGCACTTTTGATGGCAGAGGAAAGCTTGCAACGAGCAATTTCCACTTTGAAAATGGATTTGGAACCCGACATTTGCTCCATCGACCTGGAAGATGCCGCAGCTTATTTGGGAGAAATCACAGGAACCACCGTAAACGATGAGGTTATCGACAACATCTTTAAAAATTTCTGTATCGGAAAATAGTTTTTTGATACAAAAATCATAAAAAATACATATCACCGAAGTTGTCCTTCATATCATAAACGGAAAGGAACTTCGGTGATTTTTTATGGGATATGTGATTTCGTTTTTTTGGATATGGGGAATTATATTTCTGGCAATCAACCAAAATTTGGGAGAATTGGCTAACATCATTACCAATGCCGCCGAAAGCTGCGGCACATTTGTGATAAAGCTATTGTTTTTAACCGCCTTTTTCTCGGGAATGATAAAAATTGCAGAAGAAATCGGATTGACAAAATTGTTATCGAAGATGTTGTCCCCCGTTCTGAAAAAATTGTTTCAAACAAACAACCAAAAGGCCTTGCAAAAAATGTCTGTGAATATTTCGGCAAATATGCTTGGCATCGGAAATGCGGCAACCCCATCCGGTCTTTTGGCGATGGAGGAGCTTGATAAAGAAGCCAAAGGCGGTGTTCCCTCTCCAGATATGTGCCGCTTTATTCTGTTTAACACCTGTTCGGTGCAACTGATTCCCACCACGGTAATCGGTCTTCGGGCAATGGCAGGGTCAAAATCACCCTCCTCGGTGGTGATACCCGTTCTGATAACGGGATTTTTGGGATTGGCTTGTGCCTTACTGTTATGCAAATTGGCTCTGTCTGTTAAGAAACGGAGGGAGCAAAGATGATTTCTGCATTATCAAACGGTGCACTCCCTTTATTTTTTCTTACCTTGTTTGTCGTCGCTTTGCTAAGAAAAAAGGACTCCCTTTCCGCATTCACAATGGGTGCCAAAGAGGGATTTTCCGCAATTGCCAAAATCACACCCAACATTCTTGCGATTATGGTGTCTATCGCCGTTTTCAGAGAATCGGGAGCCTTAGATTTCTGTTTAACATTACTTTCTCCGCTCTTTCGCGCCTTTAAAATCCCGGAAGGAATCGGTGAGCTGATTCTGGTGCGTCCCATTTCGGGAAGCGGTGCTATGGTGCTCTTATCCGATATTTTTAAAAAATTCGGAGCAGACAGTTATGAGGGGCTTTTGGCATCGGTGATTTGTGCATCCACAGAAACCACGATTTATACCGTCACCGTTTACTTTGCCGTAACCCGTGTGAAACAAACAAAACTCCCCTTACTGCTTGGATTATGTGCAGATATTTTGGTCATTTTTCTTGCTATGCTGACGGTCAATCTGTTTCTCTGCCCTGCTTGACATTTTTTAAAAAATATGCTATGATAAAATAAAGTAACACCAAAGGAAACGGAGCGTTTATCGCTATGAAAAAAATTGCATTGGTAACCGGTGCCGGCCGCGGAATCGGAAAAGAAATTGCAAAAAAACTGCAGGAAGACGGTTATTTTGTGATTGCCAACAGTAAGAATACCGAAATAGAAAATACAAAAACACAAGAGGGATATCGGGCAGATGTGTCTGATTCCTCTCAAGTGTCTGAGATGATAGAAACCATTATCAAAAAACACGGCAAAATTGATGTGTTGGTCAACAATGCAGGCATTGCTCAACAAAAATTATTTACCGATATTTCGGAATCCGATTGGGACACCATGATGGATACCAATTTAAAAAGTATGTTTTTGGTGACCAAAGCGGTGTTGCCTTATATGATTCACGAAAAAAGCGGTGCAATCTTAAATATTTCTTCTATTTGGGGAATGGTGGGTGCTTCCTGCGAGGTGCATTATTCTGCCGCAAAAGCAGGGGTGATTGGCTTTACCAAGGCTCTTGCCAAGGAAGTGGCGCCAAGCAACATCCGTGTAAACTGTGTGGCACCCGGCATTATCAAAACCGATATGTTAAATGATTTCAGTGAAGAAGATTTAGCAGATCTCTCAGAAGAAACGCCTCTCGGAAAATTGGGAACTCCCCGTGATATTGCCGAGGCAGTCAGCTTCTTGGTATCGGAAAAAGCAAGCTTTATCACAGGTCAGATATTAAGCTCCAACGGAGGGTTTGTGATATGATGCTTTTGGATTTTAAGCCTGAGCACGAAGCCGAATTTTATGGGATGTGCCTTGATTTTTTCTCCTCTCCTGCGGTCTGTCACCAAATTAAAGAAGAGGATATGAAAACCACCTTTGACCTTGCCGTAAAAGGTTCTCCCTATCTTCGGGGGCTTGTGATGACCGATAAAGATAACATTTTGGGATATGTGCTTCTATCCTTTACCTATTCCAACGAGGTGGGCGGAATGGTAGTCTGGATTGAAGAACTTTATGTGAAAGAAGCATATCGAAATCAGGGCTTTGGAAAGCAAGCACTTGATTGGATTATCAAAGAATACAAAGAAACCACAAAGCGATTCCGTCTGGAGGTAACCGAAGAAAACAAAGGTGCAAAAAAACTCTATCGCAGTTTTGGGTTTGACATTCTCCCCTACCAACAAATGACTTTGGAATAAATGTTTCTGAAAACAAAAAAAAACAAAAAACCGTAAGAGAAAAACTCTTACGGTTTTTTTCTGTTTTGGAATTAGTCTTCCACAGGAGCACCTACGGGGCAAACACCTGCGCAAGTACCGCAATCGATGCAAGCATCTGCATCAATTTCATATTTGCTGTCACCTGCGGTAATACAGCTTACCGGGCATTCAGCTTCACATGCACCACAGCTGATGCATTCATCAGTAATTTTAAAAGCCATTGGAAAACACCTCCTCATATTGTTGGTTATATCTTACTACATTTTTTTTGAAATTTCAATAGTTTTTTTGATTTTTTTGTATTTTTTTATTTTTCTCACAAATTTATATCTAATCCAATCGGGCAATGGTCGCTTCCCAAAATATCGGCGTAAATCACGCTATCGGAAACACTTGGCATAATCCCCTCGGAAACAATAAAATAATCAATTCTCCAACCCACATTTTTGGCTCTGGCAGAGAATCGGTAAGACCACCAGGTATAGGCATCTGCAGTATCGGGATAAAGAGTACGGAAGGTATCGGAAAAGCCGGACGCTAAAAGCTCGGTCATTTTACCTCGTTCTTCATCGGAAAAGCCTGCATTCTGACGGTTGGTTTTGGGATTTTTTAAGTCAATTTCTTCGTGTGCCACATTTAAGTCACCGCATAAAATTACGGGTTTTGGCAAGCTTTTTAAGTATGCTCTGAAATCGTCTTCAAATTCCATACGGTAATCCAAACGCTTTAATTCCTGCTGAGCGTTTGGTGTGTAACAGTTTACCAAATAAAAATCGGGAAATTCCAAAGTGATTACTCTGCCCTCATCGTTATGCTTATCGCCAATACCGTAGGCAACACTCAAAGGCTTCTCTTTGGTAAACACTGCAGTTCCGCTATATCCTTTTTTCTCGGCACTATGCCAATACTGATGGTAGCCATCTAAATTTAATTCTGCTTGTCCTTCCTGCATTTTGGTTTCCTGAATGCAGAAAATATCTGCATTTTCCCGAGAAAAGAAATCCAAAAAACCTTTGGTTAGACAAGCTCGAAGTCCGTTTACATTCCAGGAAATGAGTTTCATATTTTTGCTCCTCCTTTTTTGATATGTTTAGTATAGCATATCCTTTTACTTTTGTATAGAGGAATTTTTATAATGTCACACAAAAGAAAAAGAACGGCTTTTTTCTAAAAAAGCCATTCTTTTCCCCAAAGATGTTGCATTCTGCCGTAAACACAGAATGCGGTAGTAAAAAAAGGATGAAAAAAGTATGAATGGTTGATAAATTACTTATTTCTTCGCAAAGGATTTACAGTCGGTACACTGGTCCATAGCAGGATTTAATTCGTGGGTACCGATGGTAACACAGTCTAAAGAACAGTAGTTTTCGGAATTGCAATGATGTTTACACTGCTGCACGGTGCATTTGATAGCATGGTTTGCCTGATTCATACAAAAAAGCCTCCTTGTTTTTTATTGGTTTTTTTAGTTCATTTGAAAAGGAATCGTCTTTTCACTTTTACTATGGGCTTTTCTTCGTCAAAATATACACTGAGCAATTAAATTTTTTAAAAATTAAAAAAATAATAAAAATGCCACAACCGCTATCAAAAGCTGATTATCCGTGTCTTCCGAAAGAAGCAATAACAGCAGTCCGATTAAAAGCAAGTCATCGGTTTCCAAATTTTTAAAAAAATTTGGGGCTTTCTTCTCCGTTATTTTTTTTGGCGACATCTCGCATTCTCGTTCCCCGGACGGCTCCGCTATGCCGGAGGGAAACTTTGGCATTGCACTTTCTTTGGTGGTATAAACCCGTTTGGGAATTGACTGATACATCCCGCATTTCTCCTATTCCTATGTATCCTTTATCACTTGATTTTTTTCATATCCGAAAACACATGAAGCGCCTGCAATGCCCGTAGCATCGTGTCCACCTTGGGTTGACGGGATGCACGCAAATACGGTTTTAAAGCCGATAAAAGCGCCGCTTCTTTGGTGTTTTGTGCCTGACGGAATTTTCCCATCATATCGGTAAAACGGCTCATCATTGCAGCGGTATTGATAAAGTCATCCGTGTCGTTGGCGGAGGGAGAAACGGGCAACGGTACCGACGGATTTTTGGTATCAGAACTTTTGGAATCGGTGGGATTCGGATTGTTTTCACTATCCCCCAACAAATTCTGAAGCATTCCCATCACAAGATTTTTATCAAATTCTGCCATATCCTTTTTTCACATCCTCTTTTTATTTCATACGGTCAATCATATTGAGAAAATCCTTGTTTTGAGATTGAAACAAAGATTTCAGCAACTGATTTTTATCCTGATTGGAAAGAGAGCGGAGCATATCGGCAATATCCTTTTGGTCCATACGGGAAAACGCCTGCTGAACCGTTGGATTTTCGGATAACGCTTTTGCTCTTTCCATTGCAGATTTCACTTTTTTGGGGTCCATTCCTCGAAAAAGTTCTTCCCAGCCTGCCATAAAATAAGTTCCTCCTTTTAAAAAAGGAGCGGCATATTTTATGCTTGTTTTGGTTATTTTGATTATTTTTCATTATTACAGTATATGCCGCATCCTCGTTTGATATGTTTTTAATAGAATAATAATAAGAAAACTAAGAGAAAGAATAATAATGAGCTGTCGCCTTTCATCATGTCGCCCCCTTTCATTTACAAGATATGCCAAATCTATGATTTGGTTATAAAAAGAAAGGCACAAGGAAAGAATAAAGGCAACAAGAAAAAAAGGAGACGGAAGATATGTTTGCAAACAAAAACGAACAAGGCAATCGAAAAACAAAAAATCAAAATAACGAAAATTTTTTCTGGAATTTGTTTTTACAAACCGGCAGAATTGACGCCTATCTTCTGTTAAAAGAGGAAGAATCGGAAGAAAATAACAAACCAAAAACATAAAAAAACTGTTGCTTTCGCAACAGTTTTCTTTTTTGATGATTATTTAATAGGGTTTCCTTCCCCGTCAAAAAGCGGGAGGGGTTCCAAGTAAATATAGTCGGGGTTTCCGATGGCGTCACCTTCTGCTAAAACTGCCATTTTTCCCACGATATTGCCGCCTGCCAAGGTGACAAGTTTTTCCAAAGCACGAAGAGATTCGCCGGTGCTGATTACATCATCCACAATTAAAACCCGTTTCCCGCGAAGCATTTCGGTTTCTCTTTCCCCAATGCAAAGGGTTTGAGTTTTGGCGGTGGTGATGGAATCCACATTGGTGGTAATCAAGTTTTTCATATAAAGCTTGGGGCCTTTTCTGGCAACCACATAGTGATTAACGCCTTCCTGACGCGCCATTTCGCAAATTAAGGGAATTCCTTTTGCTTCCGCAGTAACAAGCACATCGTGCTCGGGTGCTTTCTTTAGGAGCTCACGGGCACAGTTTTCGGTCAATTCCACATCGCCGAACATAATAAAGGCACCGATATTTAAGTTTTCTCCAATGGGGCATAGAATCAAGTCTCTTGTGCAACCCGCTATGGTCATTTGATAAGCTGTTTTCATGGGTATCAACTCCTTTTCTTTATTATACTAAAACGAGTTTAATTTTTCAATATTTTTTAGAATTTTTTAGAAATTTTCGAAAAATCATTCTTCTTTATCAAAAAAATCGGTTTCGGTTATCACATAATCGACGGGAACATCCCACACGCCGGGATAAACCGTTTCCACAAAAAGTTCCCCGTAGCACAATCCCACAGTGGTGCCGTAAAAATCTTCTAAATAACGGTCGTAATATCCTGCTCCGTAACCCATACGAAAATTTAAGCGGTCATATCCCAAGGCAGGCACAACAATTAAATCAATCAGTTCCTTGGGGAAAGGTTTTTCTAAGGCAGGCTCCATAATGCCAAAAGAAGATTTGATAAAATCCTCTTCTCCCTCTGCCAAAACCGCAATCATTTCGCTAGCAGAAACACACTTGGGAAACACGCACACTTTTCCTGCTTGTTTGCAGGCTTCCCAAAGAGCGTTGGTTTCCACTTCTCCTTTGGCGCTGCGGTAGAGCATCACCACCTCGGCATTTAAAAACGCCTCTGTTTCCAAGAACCGATTGACAATCTGTTGGGATTTGATTTCTTTTTCGCATAAAAGATTTCGTTTTTCACGAAGCTCTTTTCGTAATACCTCTTTACTCATAACATCCGCTCCTACAAAAAAAGACGGGAAAACCCGTCTTTTTTCATGGTTGTAACAAAATTATTTCTGTTCACATTTCTGGTTTGCAACGGTGCAAGAAGTTTTGCAAGCAGACTGGCAAGAAGTCTGGCATTCGCCGCAACCTTTTTTTGCTAAGTTTTCAGCTAAGTTTTTGGTGGTTAAGGTTTTAATCTGTTTCATAATGGTTAATTCCTTTCTTATCTTCTGCGTTTTGTTTTCTTATTAATTCCGAAGATTCCGCCAATCATCGACAAAATCAAAAGAATCAAACTGTTTAACAGGCGGAGAGGCTTTCCTGCAATGAGTTCAACCACAAGATATCCCACAACGAAGAGCACTCCTGCCCAAAATCCCTTGACAATCCCTTTCTGTTTGGCACGCTTTGCTCCGCGATACCCTGCAAAAAAGGCTGCAAGATATGTAAGAATTCCGACTACCCAGGGAATCCACGCCGTGGGTAGGGAGAAGATATGAAATATCAGCGCAAAAACCGCCACTGTACTGATTAAAAACAACCAACTTGTAATGGCTGCACCGATCACCCGTTTACCCACGGAAGAAACACCTTCTCTTTCGGAATTGTTCATCAATTATCACTCCTTATATGATATCGTTATCACATTGTATGAGTGAACTGATGAAACTATGCTTTTTCTTTCACTTTCACTTCTTTGATTGCCCATTTGTGCACACAAAGAGTAGATTTGCTTTCAGCGTCACCTTTACCGGTTTCTAAAACAACGGTGGTGTCTTTTAACTGAACGATTTTACCTTCAATACCGCCGATGGTGATGATTTCGTCACCTTTTTCCATAGCAGCGATCATTTCGTTAAATTTTTTCTTTCTTTTCTTCTCCGGTAACATGATCATAACATAGAATAAAACAATCATCAGAACCAGAGGAAGTAATCCCATTAACTGAGCAGGCATTTAATTCACCTTCTTTCAAAGTTTCGCTTTATTTTCGCATTCCATTATACACTATTCTCCTAAGATTTTCAAGTGTTTTTGGGAAATAATTTTATTTTAGGCAAATTTCTTTCTCAAATTAGTCTGCTTTATGCCATTTAACCCCTTCGCGGGTATCTTCAATCACAATTCCCATCGCAAGAAGCTCTGCACGGATTTCGTCTGCACGGGCGAAATTTTTTTCCTTTTTGGCAGCGGTTCTTTCCGCAATCTTTTCTTCAATCAAAGCCACATCCACATCGGAGGACTCTTCTTCTCTTGCAATATTTAACACGCCGGTTAATTCACTAAGAACTGCTTTTGCAGCTTCCACATAGCCTTTGGTGGCATTTTCTTTGGTGTTGGTGTTGATTTCACGAACCAGTTCAAAAATGATACCGATAGCTTCTGCGGTATTTAAATCGTCATCCATAGCGGTGATGAATTTTTCACGATAAGAATTTAGGGTTTCCTGTTCTGCATCCAAAATTGCACCGTCCGCCACTTTATCGGACAGGAAATCCAGATTGTTCAAGCAAGTAACAATTCTTCCCAAGCCTGTTTTTGCCTGCTCCAACAGTTCGTCGGAGAAGTTGATGGGGCTTCTGTAATGAGCGGAAAGCATAAAGAAACGAAGCACATCATAGGGGAATTTTTCCGCCAAATCACGCACGGTGAAGAAATTACCCAAAGATTTTGACATTTTTCGGTTATCAATATTGATATAGCCGTTATGCATCCAATAGTTTGCAAAAGGTGCACCGTTTGCCGCTTCGGACTGCGCAATTTCGTTTTCGTGATGGGGGAAGGATAAATCCTTACCACCGCAATGAATATCGATGGTTTCACCCAAATATTCATTTACCATGGCACTACATTCAATATGCCAACCGGGACGACCTTCTCCCCAGGGAGATTCCCAAGCGGGTTCCCCCTCTTTTTTTGCTTTCCAGATAGCAAAATCCATAGGGTCTTTTTTATCTTCATTCACATTGATTCTGGCACCTGCTTCCAGATCTTCCAAGGGTTGATGGGAAAGTTTACCGTAATCTTTGAACTTTTTGGTTTCAAAATAAACGTCACCGTTTGCTTCGTAGGCATAACCTTTTTCAATTAAGGTTTCGCACATTTTGATAATCTGCGGGATAACATCGGTTGCTCTGGGATGAACATCCGCTTCTTTTACTCCAAGACCTTTGGCATCGGTGTAGTATTCTTTGATAAAGCGGTCTGCCAATTCTCTTACGGTGATCCCCTCTTCATTGGCACGCTTAATCATTTTATCGTCAATATCGGTAAAATTCTGCACGAATTTAACGTCATAACCACGATATTCAAAATATCTTCTTAAGGTATCAAAAATGATAAACGGACGGGCATTTCCCAAATGGAAATAGTTATACACGGTAGGTCCGCAAGCATAAATTTTTACTTTATTTTCTTCTAAAGGCTTAAATTCCTCTTTTTGCATGGTTAAGGTATTAAAAATTTTCATAGTTATTCTCCTTTCAAAGAATCAGGTTCTTTGCTCTCTGCTTCCAGTTTTTCAATACGGGCAAGCATTCTGCAAAGTTCCTGAGATAACGGGTCAGGAATATGGGTCTGGTCTGTTTGCCAATCCGCGCCCGAAACTTTCACATTATTCCGAATGACAACTCGTGCAGGCACACCCACACAAGTGCTGTTTTCGGGGACCTCACGAAGAACCACGGCATTTGCCGCAATCTTGGAGTTATCTCCCACACTGAAGGGGCCAAGCACCTTGGCACCACTGCCAATCATCACATTTTTCCCGATGGTGGGATGACGTTTCCCGGTATCCTTACCGGTACCGCCTAAGGTAACATTCTGATAGATGGTGCAACCGTCACCAACTTCTGCGGTTTCCCCGATGACCACACCCATACCGTGGTCAATCATCACGCCTCTTCCGATTTTGGCGCCAGGGTGAATTTCAATCCCGGTGAACATTCTCACAACCTGAGATAACACACGGGCGGTGAAATAACGTTTGTTACAATATAATCTGTGTGCTGCCCGATGCCAGAACAAAGCGTGAATACCGGGAGACAACAGAAATACTTCTAATTTACTTTTTGCGGCAGGGTCTTTTTCCATCACCGCATTGATATCCTCCATAAGGCGTGCAAACACATTATGAAAAGCTTGATAAGTGCGGCATAAGCCTATGGATGCAACGGGCATCAACAATGCAATTGCTCCATAGGAATAGCGTTCCTGGGTTTCTGCCAAAAGATGCATTGCTGCAACTCCCAACACAAAAATACAAAGAAACATTCCTGCATTGTTTTCTTTTTGATGCCGTAATCTGACTGCTCCCACTAATAGACCGAGCATAAAAATCAGATGAAATGCATTGGAGAGATTTCCAAACTGAAATACCGAATCCCAAAATGCAAAGTCACCGCTTTGCCGTAAGGCTACGGCAGGTTGCATCTGAGTTCCCCAGGTGATACCGAATTTTAACAATCCGAGTTTCAGGTTGGAACCAAATCCGTTTTGCCGATATCTTAAGATCCCTTCTTCCAATAAACGAGAATGCACCTCGTCGGAAGAAATATCCGCATCATACATCAATTCTCTTGCATAAGAATCATCTTGGGGATTCCATTGCCCGTTTGCCTCGGCATTGGAACCGATATATAAATTATAGCCAACGGGGATATCAGCAATCTTCTGTTCACTAAGCGACTGCATTCCGAAATATAACCCGAATTTACAACCGCTGTAACAAACAATTGCCAACAACAAAGACAAAAATCTTTTTTTGGGACTTACATAAATCACACCGAAAAGCACAAATGCCAACAAAATCAACATTCCGTACGGACGGATACAATTGGAAATTGCCGCTAAAGCACCAAACAAAATGCCCGGTGTAACACTACCCTTTTCTTTAAAACAAATTGCAAGATACAAAAGAACGCTTAAGAAGAATGTGAATACAATTTCGGTTGCCAAAAACTCGGAATAAAAAATAAACGAGGGTGCAATCGCATATAAAAATGCGGTGAAATTGGCAATTTTGCGGGAATACAACCGTTTTGCACCAAGATAAAGCATCACGGCAGTTGCCGTTTCCAACAACACATTTCCAATCTGCATTACAACAATGTTGGAGCCAAATATCCGATAACAACCGCTTAGCACACCGGAAAATCCGATGATATGCGGAAAAGAGGAAATGTATGCATCGTTGATGGAGTTTCCCTCTGCCAATAAAAGTGCCGTATCGTGATAAATTTTATAATCGGAAAACGGTTCCAATTGCATCAGACAAACCGCCAATAAACGGAGTCCGAAGCACAAAGCAAGTGCGATGGGAAGAGCGGATTTTTTCTCACTAAAATGCTTGTGATATGAGTATCCCAAACAAAAGAATCCCACCGTATAAAAGAAAGGCAACCAGAAAGAACCGCCGTAAAAGGTGTTGCTGCCAACAAAGAAACCAACAAAAGCCGAAAGAAATGTCATCACGGCAAACAATACAAAAACATAATGAAAAAATGAGGTGGATTTTTGTTGAAAACGGTTCATATAAAAGCCCTCCTTTCCGAAAACTTCTTATCTTATTTATTGTATATGAAAATGCAAGAAATGTCAATCTTTTTCTTATAATTGACCTGCATAATGATGACGGGAAAACATACGATTCACAGAATCCAAAATCCGTTTGTTGCAAGGAAGAAGAAAATCGGGGTCCTCTTTCAACAAAACTTCCGCCGCCGTTTTGGCAATCCGAACGGTTTCCATCGTATAGCTTAAACGACTTAATATGGTAGAAGGAAGTCCGTGTTGACGGGTTCCAAAGAACTCTCCGGGACCTCGGTTTTTTAAATCAAACTCACTAATTTGGAACCCATCGGTGGTTTTTTCCATAATTTCCAATCGTTTTTTTGCCTTTTCATCGGAAAGATTTAAAAAGCAGTAGGATTGTTTATCACTTCGGCCTACCCGTCCCCGAAGCTGATGGAGACTTGCCAGACCGAACCGTTCGGCATTTTCAATCACCATCACGGTGGCATTGGGCACATTGACCCCCACCTCCACCACGGTGGTGGAAACCAACACATGAATGTCTCTTTGCAAAAATGCATTCATGACCGCATCTTTTTCTTCTGCTTTCATTCTGCCGTGTAAAATGCCTACCCGATAGTCCTTAAGGTAAGTATTTTGCAACTCCTCCTGCAGACGAATGGCATCTTCTAATTCCATGGTTTCGCTTTCTTCAATGAGCGGACAAACCACAAACGCCTGATTGCCTTTTGCCAGTTCTTTTTTTACAAATCCATACACCTTGTCCCGTTGATGCTCCCCTGCGATTTTCGTCACAACAGGAGTTCTGCCACGGGGCAATTCATCAATCACGGAAACATCCAAATCTCCGTAAATAATCAGTGCCAGTGTTCTGGGAATAGGTGTTGCCGTCATTACGAGACAATGGGGATTTTCCCCTTTTTCCGTCAACACAGAACGAGCTTTTACGCCAAAACGATGTTGTTCATCGGTAATGACCAGACCTAATTTGTGAAACTGCACTTTCTCATACAGCAAGGCGTGTGTTCCGATTGCAAGAGAAACTTCTCCGTTTGCAAGTCCCGAAATCACAGCGTCCTTTTCTTTTTTCTTCATAGATGCAACCAAAAGCTTTACCGAAAGTCCGAATTCCTCCAGATAGGGCTTTAGTCCCTCGTAATGCTGACGGGCAAGAATTTCGGTGGGTGCCATTAAAACTGCCTGATAGCCGCTTTTGGCACAAATAAGCATTGCCATGGCAGCAACCATGGTTTTGCCACTTCCCACATCGCCCTGTACCAAACGGTTCATCTGATAACCTGCCTTAAAATCGGCGCAAATTTCCCGGGTGACACGCTTTTGGGCGTCGGTTAACGCAAACGGTAATTTTTGGGCAAATTCTTCTGCAATTTTATAGTTGGTCAACTTGGGACCTGCAGCTCTTTTCTGCCGCAGTTTGATTTTACCAAGACCCAACATCAGATAAAACAATTCTTCAAAAGCAAGACGCTTTTTTGCTGCCGAAAGCTCATCTTCCCCTTTGGGAAAATGAATATTTTCCAGGGCATACAACAGTTCGCAAAGATGGTATTCTTTTCGAATTTCCATAGGAAGAGTTTCCGTAAGATGTGCTTTAGCAAGTTTTAAGCATTCATAAGCAACTTTTTGCACAAGGCCCTGAGTAAGTCCTTTGGTAAGAGCGTATCTGGGAATATAATTTTCCGAAAAATTGCCAGAAGGTGCATCTTTTTGCACCGCAGGATTGGTCATTTCCACATAACCGATTCTTCTGCTCACTTTTCCCGATAAGGTAACGGTTTTGCCGATAGTCAGTTTGTTAACCAAATATTTTTGATTAAAAAAGGTAACTTTCAACTCCCCTGTGTTGTCCTCACAAAGAAGAGAAATGAGGGTCAAATTCTGACGGATCCGTCTGCTTGAAACATCCAAAATCCGCACGGTAACCGTGGCAAGCTCATCTTCTTTTAGCTCCCGCACCGTTTTCACATTGGTTCGGTTTTCATAATTTTTGGGGAAATAATAGAGCATATCGGCAACCGAAAAAATGCCAAGCTTTTGAAAATACACAAGCCTGGCATCGGAAACTCCTGATATATTAGAAATAGGCGTGGAAAACAGGTTCATATTGTCCTCTTTTTCAAAAATTTCCAACCTTCAAAGTTTTCGGTTTATTTTAATCTTTTCGGTTTTAAGATTGATTTGAGACTGCTTTTGATTATTCCAGAGAAATGAAATAATAATATACAGGCTGGTCACCGCGGTAGAAAGAAAAGTCAATATCTTTATACTTTTTGGTTAAAGTTTTTTCTAAAGCTTCCAATTCTTCACCGTTGATATCGGCACCCGCATACACAGTTACCATAGAAATCGTGTCATCACACAGTTTTTCGATAACCGAAGCACAAACCTTATTGGGTTCTTTGCCTTTGGTTAAAATAGAACTTCCGCTTAATGCCATGATTTCGCCTTCTTTGATTTCAATGTTATCAAACACAGAATCTCTTACGGCATAAGTAATCTGAGCAGATTTTAAAGAAGCAATCACATCTTTCATCTGCGCCAGATTGTCCTCAGGTGACTGAGACTCATCAAAACCAACCATACAGGGCAAAACATCAGACATATTGGTGGTGGGAATTACCACCATCTGACCTTCATATAATTCTGCTGCCTGTTCTGCTGCCAGAATGATATTTTTATTATTGGGGAACACATAAACCACATCTGCATTGGTGCGGTTTGCTGCGTTTAAAATATCATCGGAAGAAGGATTCATAGACTGTCCGCCGGAAACGATATGTTCAATGCCAAGCTCTTTATAGATATTGGCAAAGCCTTCCCCTGCTGCCACTGCAACAAATGCAAAAGGCTGACGTTCCTTGGGAATATTATCCTGAATCTTTTCGTTCTGATATTTCATATTATCGATTTTAATATCGATTAAACTACCGATTTTTAATGCTTCGGAAATTACAATACCGGGGTCATTGGTGTGAATATGCACCTTAATAATATCTTCCATTGCAACCACAACGATAGAATCGCCCAAGCCCTCATAACGCTGAGTTAACTGGTTTTTCTTGCGTTCGGGATTCTGGATGATAAATTCGGTACAGTACTGGAAGTTCACATTTTCGTGATTATCGGAGAACACTTCAGAGGTTTTTTCCACCTGGGTTACCGATTCTTCCGGCATAACTTCGGTTTTATAGTAGTTTGCCATACCTTCGATGATATAGCAGATACCTTTACCGCCGGAATCCACAACGCCTGCCTGTTTTAATTTGGGCAGCATCTCGGGGGTCTGTGCCAACGCATCATAGGAAGCACGAACCGCTTCGGTGAATAACATATCCAGGTCGGTAATCTCATTTTCAATTTTTTCCAGATGTTCTGCCGTCATACGGATAACAGTCAGAATGGTACCTTCGGTAGGCTTCATAATTGCTTCGTAAGCAGTTTTGGAACCCAAACGGAAAGCATTTACCATATCGGCAACATCCAGTTCGGTTTTTCCTTTCGCGGCTTTCGCCATCCCTCTTAAAATCTGAGAAAGGATAACCCCGGAGTTCCCTCTTGCACCACGCAGTGCAGACATAGAAACACCGTCTAACACATTTCCTGCAGAATCAGTACGGCTATGCGCCGCAGATGCTGCGGAAGTGAAAGTCATAGACATATTGGTTCCGGTATCACCGTCAGGCACCGGGAACACATTTAAAGCATTCAGCTCTTCTTTGTTGTTACATAAATGGATTTTTGCTGCCATCAGCATATCAGCAAGCAGCACTCCACCGATTTTTTTATTCATGTAATGTTTTCTCCCTTTTTCAAAGTTGATGCTGCGGTTATTTGTTTACCACAATATCGTCCACGCAAACGGTAACATCCTTAATTTTTGCACCGGTCATTTGTTCCACGGCATAGGTGATATCCTGCTTCACATTTTCAGCCAACACTTTGATGTTCACTCCGTATGTCACCTTAATGTGAATTTCAATGCTCACGGTGTTATCACGGCAAATCACTTTGATTCCTTTTCGTAAGCTTTCACCGCCAAACATCCGTTTTAACACTTCTGCTTTGCTTTTTTCACACATGCCAACCACACCGTAACAATGAGTTGCAACATGACCTGCAATTTCTTCAATAGCTTTTTCGGTTACGGTAATTTCGCCAACATCGCTTAATTTTTTTAACGGCATAATCGTACCATCCTTTCATGATTGTTCTATCAAACAAACCAAATTCGGTTTCTGTCATTTTCAAATTTATAATACTTTATTTAAGAAGGATTTTGTTCTTTCGTGAACGGGATGATTGAAAATCTCATCGGGAGTGCCCTCTTCTAAGATAACTCCTTCGTCCATAAAGATTACCCTGTCGGCAACCTCACGGGCAAAGCCCATTTCGTGAGTTACCACAAGCATGGTCATTCCCTCTTTTGCCAGGTTTTTCATAACGTCCAGCACTTCGCCGACCATTTCGGGGTCCAATGCGGAAGTGGGTTCGTCAAACAGCATCACATCAGGCTCCATACAAAGAGCACGAACAATTGCAACACGCTGTTTCTGACCGCCCGAAAGCTGATTGGGATAAGCCTGCGCTCTGTCTTCCAAGCCAACCACACGCAAAAGCTCCATTGCTTTTTCTTCTGCCTGAGCTTTGGTTGCTTTTTTCAACTGAATGGGAGCCAGGGTCATATTTTTTAAAATCGTCATATTGGGAAACAGATTAAAATGCTGGAATACCATACCAACCTTTCTTCTGTGAAGATTGATATTGGTTTTTTTATCGGTAATATCCACACCGTCTAGGAAAATCTGACCTTCGGTGGGAACTTCCAATAAGTTCAAGGAACGAAGAAATGTGGATTTTCCGCATCCGGAAGGACCGATAATTACGATTACTTCCCCTTTTTTTACGTCTAAATCGACGCCGTTTAATGCTTTGATTTTGCCGCGGTTATAATGCTTTTTAAGTCCGCGGACCGAAATAATGGAATTAGCGCTCATTCTTTCTCAGTCTCCTTTCCAGAATGCCTACCAGCCAGGTAAAGAACATTACCAATGCAAGATAAATCACCGCAGCACCGATTAAAGGCATGAAATCCTGATAGGTTACACCACGGATGATGTTGGCTCCACGGGTTAAGTCGGTCACACCCACATAACCTGCGATGGAAGTTTCCTTTAAAAGAACAATAAATTCATTTGCCAGAGAGGGCAAAATATTTTTGAATGCCTGAGGAAGAATGATAAACCACATAGTCTGCAGATAATTAAGTCCCAAGGAGCGACCTGCTTCATTCTGCCCTGCATCAATACTCATAATACCGCCGCGCACAATTTCTGCAACGTATGCACCGGAGTTGATACCAAATGCAATCACACCGCAAAGCATTTTGTCACGGGAGTTTGCCATAATGATAAAAAAGATGATCAGAATCTGAACCATAACAGGAGTTCCGCGAATCACAGTCAGATAAATTTTAGAAATTGCATTTCCAAGCCAGAGCAAAACTTTTGCAACCGGATTTTTGATTTCCTGATACTGTTTATCATAAGTGGTTCTGATGGCTGCCACAATCACACCCAGAACAACCCCTAAAAGCAATGCCCAAAAGGTTAAAACCAGTGTGTTCTGCACGCCTTCCCAAATATATTTCCAACGGTTATCCACAATAAAAGCTGTTGTGAATTCCTTTTGGATTCCGTTAAACCATTCCGTCATTTGTTCAAATTCCTTTCCGATGAAACAGTAATTGTCAATCGGAGAAACCGGGTTCTCCGATTGACAGATTGACTACTGTATGTATCCTGTTGCCCGAAGCCGGGTTACAGTGTGCCGAATTGATTATTCAGCAGGGATGTATTTTTCGATGATGGTTTTTACAGTGCCGTCTGCGATTAATTCTGCTAAAGCAGAGTCGATCTGTTCGGTCAGTTCTGCATTGTCTTTAGAAACTGCAGCTGCATATTCTTCGGTGATGTACTCGGTGTCTAAGATTTTTAAGCCGGGGTTGTTTGCAACGAATACTTTTGCGGGTTCGTTATCGATAACAACACAATCAACTTTGCCGGTGGTTAAAGCCATAACAGCGTCTGCACCTTTGTTGAAACGTTCTACTTTACCTAAACCTGCATCTTCGATATCCCAGGTACAGTACAGGTCACCGGTGGTAGCCAGCTGAACACCGATGGTGGTGTTTGCGCCTTCAGCAAATAAATCGTCTGCAGTGGTGATGGGAGAATCTTCGTTTACGATGATTACCTGAACACCGGTAGCATAGCTCTGGGTGAAGTTAACCTGTTCTTTTCTTTCTTCGGTAACGGTAAGACCTGCCATAACAAAGTCATATTTACCGGAAGAAACGCCGGGAATTAAGGAATCGAAATCAACGTTTTCGATTACCAGTTCTCTGCCCAGTTTATCTGCGATTGCCTGAGCGATTTCAGCGTCGATACCAACGATTTTGCCGTCCTGCATGAATTCATAGGGAGGGAATTCTGCATTGGTAGCCATTACCAAAGGATCGTTTTTGGATGCACCGCATCCGGTGAACAGGGTCAGAAGCATTGCTGCAACTAACACAAAGAGTAATGTTTTTTTCATAGTGTTTTCCTCCTCGCACAATTGTGCTTTGAATGTTTTTTATAAATTTTCTATAATATTATACTATAACAAGTGAATTTTTTCAATAGATTTTAAAAAATTTATTCCGATTTTTGCATTTTTATTACAAATTGCCAAAGAAATTCCCGGGCAAATTCAAAAAACAAGCATTCTACAACACGATTTTCACGGAAGATGCGTATTCCGAAGGTGTCATTTTGGCGATTTTTTTAAACTGCTTGGAAAAATAATGAATACTGTCATACGCCAGGATATTGGCAATCTGGGTGAAATTGTAGTTATCTTCACGAATCAGCATTTTGGCACGCTCAATTTTTAAGTAATTAAAATACTGCATAACCCCCATCCCCGTCTTTTCCTTAAAGAGCATTTTAAGGCCCGTACTGTTGGTTTTGGAGTACTTTAACACATCGGGAAAGCTTAGCGTGTTGCCGATATTTTCGTTTAAAAACTCAATCACATCCTCCACAATATCGTTATCCATACGCTCTTTTAAAACAGACAGAGATGCCTTGGGCGTGTAGGAAATGGAGTTATTGCGGTATAAAGACAAAAGGAACTGGGTAAGCCCCAAAAGAATCATCTGCTCTGCTCCGAAGGACGCTTCGCTTTTCCGCTTTAATCCGTTGGTCAAGGGGTCGTTTAACGGAGTGCAGAAGGCCTTGGTTGCTTCTTTGATGATGGAGGAAAGCAGATTTTTTTCTTCCTTGGTCACATGAAAAACTTTGTTTTGAAAAAAGCTCATTGCCTTGGATTTGCACTCAAAAGAAACAATGGCAATATTGGGAGCTATCACGCCGTTGGAATACACATTATGAAATTCTCCCGGCTTATGAAACAACACATCTCCCTGCTGCAAACGATGAGTGGTATCTTCCGCAATCGCGTTGATTTCCCCCTTGTCCACATAAATAAATTCCCAGAAATCGTGTTTTTCTCCCGTGAATCTGAAGTCCTTGGCATATTCAAAATAGTGAATCGTGACAACGTTTTTAATCACAAATTCTTCTTTTAAGCGAAGAGGTGCATAAGATTTTTCACTCAGCAATCGGATTCCCCCTTGTTAAGATACGCTTTTACATCTTCTATGATGGCATACACGGGAAGCCCCACCACATTATCAAAATCGCCCTCGATTTTTTCAACAAACTTGGTGGCGATTCCCTGGATGGCGTAGCTTCCGGCTTTATCATAGGGTTCGTTGGTTTTCAGATACTCATTCAATTCTTCTTCCGAAATGGGATAAAAATACACCTTGGTTTCGCAAACTGTTTTTTTGTATGTTACGGTTTCTCCGTCAACATAAGCCAAGGTAACACCCGTAAATACACTATGTGCCTTGCCGCTTAACTTGGTAAGCATCCGCTTTGCATCGGCTTCGTCTTCCGGTTTCCCGAAAATCTCATTGTCCAATGCAACCACGGTGTCTGCCGCAATAATCAAAACAGAATCCCCCAAAAACGATTCTGCAGCACTTTGGGCTTTGCGATATGACAATTCTTCCACAAGCTCATAAGGAGTCATCGGCTCACAAACGGTTTCATCCGCATCCGTCACAAACACCGAAAACAAAATTCCGTGTGCGGCCAAGAGTTCCTTTCGTCTGGGTGACTGAGAGGCTAAAATAATATTTGGCTGATTCATATAAAAAAACCTCCATATTACTAATCTGCAAAAAGTATAACACAGTTTGCAAAAAAAGTCAACCAAATATACCAACTAAAACAATCAGACAGGGTTGTCATACTTTGGGACATCCCCGCATATCGTGATAAAAAACGAGGTGAACCAACCGATGCAACAAGCAATGTCTCAAAACAAAGCAGAGCTTCACAAGCTTCTTCCGCCTCATCTTATGCAGTATTTCACTTCCGAAACAGAGGAAATCCGATTCAGAAGAAACTGTCCTGTTATTTTTCTGGAGTATGCACGGGAAATTATCACGCCCTATCAATTCGACTCCCATCAAATGGAAGACTTGGTTGACCGCCTGACAGAAGGTTCCCTTACCTCCTGCTTTGAATCTGTCAACAACGGCTACCTCACCATAAAAGGCGGACATCGTGCAGGTCTTTCGGGAACTGCCGTATATGAAGGAAATCAGTTGACATACATGAGAGATATTTCTTCTGTCAACTTAAGAATTGCAAAGGAAATAAACGGGGTGGCAGACACCTTATTTCAAAGGGTGGGGCTGCTTGACCCGTTGCCCGGAATTTTAATCATTTCCCCTCCGGGGCACGGAAAAACAACCCTTCTGCGGGATTTTATCCGTCAACTTTCAGAAAAACGAACAGGTCTTCGGATTTGCGTGATAGACGAACGGAGCGAGATTGCCGCAACCTACCGGGGAGAAATGCAAAATCATTTGGGAATCCGTTGCGATATTTTAAACCGATACCAAAAACCTGACGGAATCCGTTCGGCAATCAGAAGTCTTTCTCCCAATGTAATTGCCGTGGACGAAATCGGAACTAAAGAAGATGAAACCAATCTGCTCTACGCCTGCCGCGCAGGGGTTTCCGTGATTGCAACCATACACGGCGATTGCACGGGACAATTTCGAAAAAACATCAGGAAGCTCACAAAGGAACAAGTATTTTCTTATGAAGTGTATGTATCAAAAAACGGCTCCCACGACCGTATCGCACAAATCAAAAAGGTAAACGGTGAATGATATGACAAAACTGTATGGCCTGATATTGCTGGCATCAGGCGCTTCTCTTCTGGTTGGACATCTTACCGAACGAAAAAAACACCGGATACAATGTCTGCAGGAAATGATTGGATTTTTAAGCGGTGTGACCTACGGAATTACCGAGTGGAAGCAAACACTTGAAAAAGCAATTCTGCAAGAAAAACACCCCGGTGTCTTCCCCGCTCTGTTTCAAAAAAAGTTTTCGGAATTAAACAAAGCACTTCCCCTGCGGGACGCTCTGTGCCAAGCCCTGGAAGAACTCCCTCTTCTAACCCCTGTAAAGGAGGCTTTATCCCGCTATTTCACGGTAGTGGGTAAAGATACAAAAAAAACAACCGAAGAACACTACTATCACACCAAACGCCAACTGGAAGAATCCTTAATCCTGCTTCAAAACGAGCTTCCCAAAACAAAAAAACTGATTGCCGTAAGTGTGTATGCCACTTGTGCTATGGCAGCAGTTTTACTACTGTGAGAGGATATCAAATGAATGTTGAACTGATTTTTAAAATTGCGGCAATCGGAATCATTGTTGCCATCTTAAACCAACTGTTGTCCAAATCGGGACGGGATGAACAAGCAACTATGGTCACCCTGGCAGGTTTGGTAGTGGTATTGATTGTGATTGTGCAGGAAATTGCCTACTTATTTGAAACGATCAAAAGTTTATTCGGATTTTAAAGGAGAACAAAATGGATACGGTTGCCAAATTAACGGGAATTGCTTTTGCGGGTGCTGTTTCGGCGGTGTTTTTACGGGAAAAATCACCTCAGTTTTCCATGATGATTACTCTGGTAACAGCAATTGTGATATTTTCTCTGATTTTCGGGGAACTGACAAGCATCATAAAAACGCTGACCGACTACATGGATGCAGCCGGATTGGAATCGGATTCTGTTGCCACAATCCTTCGGATTTTAGGAATCGGAATCGGTGCCGAATATTTTTGCAATGTGATTGCGGATGCAGGAGAAAATGCCATTGCAAAGAAAATGGAATTTGCCGCCAAGGTGTTGATTCTGATGCTTCTTCTCCCCTTAATCGGAAAGGTTGTGGATACGGTATGGTCCCTGTTTGGATAAAAAAAATGATTGTAACGGGACTTGCTTGTCTGCTTTTTGCAGGTTGTCCCCCGAATGTTCAGGCGGAAGCAACGCAGGAAATCGGCTTTTCTTTCGAATCAATTATAACTACCATTGCAGACTCCCTTTGGGAAGAATTTGTTCTGTTAAAGGAAAGCATTGCTCCCATCCTGATTTTTATGATACTCATCGGAATCAAAAACTGTATGGAGTTCCCCATCAGCTTAAACCGAACGGTGCACCTTGGTGTTTTTTGTGCCCTGGCACTTTGTTCGGGAGAATTGTTTCGGGAACTGGCAAGTGTGGCAGAAGAATGTATCCGTAACCTTTCGGAATTTGTGTACCTGACCATCCCAACCCTGACGGCACTGATTGCCAACGGCGGAAGAGTGCTGAGCGCCGCCAAATCCACCTATTTTATTCTCGGATTTATGAGCCTGCTGGTATATCTGATTCAAAACATCTTTTTTCCCGGAATCCTGATTTATTTTATGTGTGCAATTTTGTCTCCGCTATTAGAGAAAGACTATTTTAGTGCCTTAAAAAAGTCGATTCTGTGGGCAGTAAAAACTGCACTTCCCATCATCATAGGCATCTTTATGATGGTGTTTACCTTGCTTACCACCGTGACAAAAGCGTCGGATTCTTTCACCTTGCAATCTGCCAAAATGGCGTTGGGAACCTGTATTCCGTTTTTAGGGGGAACCTTAAGCGATTCCGGTGAATATCTGATTGAAGCAATCAGTCAAATTAAAGCAAAAGCAGGTCTTACCGGCGCCATCGGCATTTCCTATCTGTTGTTGTCTCCTCTGGTAAAATTAACGGCAGGACTTCTGACATTTCAGGGATTATCGGTCTGCTCCGGATTTCTTTCCGACCAAAAGACAACTCATTTTCTGGAAGACACCGCCACCGGCTTAGGGATGCTTACCGGAGTGGTGGCAACTGTTTCGGTCATTGCAATTCTCGGCATTATGATTTTAATGGGAATTTAGGAGGAGGCAATATGATGGCAGAATGGATTGATCATTTGAAACAGGTAGTGATAATTGTATTGGTCTGTGAATTTTTAAAAGAACTGTTATCCACCTCTTCTTTTCGAAAATATGTGCAATTTGCCGTCAGTTTGTTTCTGTTTTTCTTCTTATTTTCTTCTCTGTTCCGCCTGGATTTTTCGTTTTCGTTACCTGATATTTCCATCGCAGAAAACGAGTCGGAAAACCTTTTGGTTCCCGAATATGAAGCCCGCATTTCCGAAAGAATTCATCAGGAATTATCCCAAAATAACCTATCTGTGCAAAATGTGACGGTAAAACTCAGTGACCAATACGAAATTAAATCAGTCACCATATTTTCCAAAGATGATCCCGAAAAAATTAAAGCTACATTGAAAGGAGATTTTTCGTGTGAAGTGGTTCCTCCCGATGAAGAAATTTTGGACAGATAGTCCCAAAAAGCAAAAACTAAAACTCATCGTGATGCTTTTGATTCTCGGATTCGTGCTGCTTATGTTTCCAACCTCCGAAAAGAAAGCATCAAATCCGCCCAAGCAGAATATGATAAATGAACAGAGCATACCCCAAAGAGAGCTGGAATCTCTGCTGACAGACCTGACAGGAAACAAAGTAAAAGTTTTAATTGCCTATGCCGATTCGGGAAAGGTGGATATCGTCAGAGAAGAAAGTATCACCACAGACACCACATTGGAAAAAACCGAGCAGAAAAAAGATGAAAAGCCCGTATTGGATGCCAACAAAAATATTCAGATTCAAAATCAACTAAAGCCCCGTATCAAAGGCGTTTGCATCTTTTATTTCGGACCTTATCAAAAGGAAACCGAAGAGATGCTCTATCGTGCGGCAAAAGGAGCTCTGGGGGCAGATTTACACACCGTGGAGGTGATTTTTAAACCCAACCAAACCAATCCAAAACCATAATAAGAAAGGAAAATAAGCATGATTTTATTACACAAACGAAAAATTGCAGCGGTGGTTTGTACCGCACTTTTGGCAACTGCAGGGGTTGTAAACTATATCAACCACACCGAGCCGCAGGCAGTTTCCCTCTCCATTCCTCCTGCAAGCGAAAGCTACGAAGAAGAAACCTCCTACGGAGAGGCAAAATATGTTTCCACGGATTTATCGATGGAAAAAGAGAGAAGCGAGGCTGTTTCCCTCTTGCAAACAGTATCCGAGGACCAAAATGCTTCCCCCGAAAAAAAGGCAGAAGCGCAGGACGAAATTATCCGTATTGCCAAGGATATGGAAAAAGAAACTCTTGCAGAACGGATTTTAACCGAAAAAGGATTCCAAAATGTGCACGTGTTTTTAAGTTCTCCCGACGCCACCGTCAGTGTGCAATCTGATGGATTATCTCAGCAGGAAATCGCACAGATTCGGGATACTATGAAAAACGAAGCGGATATTGAGCCGAAAAATTTAAAAATCATTGAAACAAAGTAAATAAAAACCGGAAAAAAATCTGACCTTGCCAAACGCCTGTGATGTTTGCTATTCTTTGGTTGAGTAGTGTCAACAAAGAAAATTTGAGGTGATAAAATGACTCTTACCAAAGAAGAAAAAGAAAAATACGAGGGCTACAACCGTGCCTATAATCTTTACAGTCCCAATCATACAGACTCCAACAACCAATTTCTGAAGGAAAAACAAAAGGCAGAGGAAGCTAAAAAGAAACGTCAGCAAAAGCTTCTGGAAAGATTAGGAAAAATGAAACAATCTGCCGTAAAACGCGGTATGTACGGTCAGAAACCCTATCAGGCAAAAGTAACCGAGGAAACATCCAATGGTTGAGAATCTTGCTCTGTTTGTATGTCATGAATTTAACGACAGAAAAGAAAAGCGAAGTCCGTTGGAATTAAAATGGAATTTAAACATCAATTTCGTAAACGGAAATCAGTATTGCGATGTGGATTACAACGGCAGAAAAATTTATTCCGTGGAAAAACTGTATGACTATCAGGAACGAGCAGTTTACAATAACATTGCTCCCATTATGGAAACAAGAGTGGCTAAGCTTTCGGGAGTGGTTCCCCAAATCGGAGCCGCTACGGACAGTTCCGATTTAAATGATATTGCCAATGCCAAAATCTCCACGGCGGTGTTAAATACGGTTTCCAAACAATTAAACTTTCCCGAAAAGATTGCCGGTGCCGTTGCCATTTCCGAAATGCTCGGCACCGCATTCTACAAAACAGTATGGCAAAAGGACCAGGGAGATTTTTTGTATCTTAACAACAGTGAACCTATCAAGGCAGGCGAGGTTGACACCGTGGTGGTAAGTCCCTACGAAATTTATCCGGAAAGTCTTTATGTTGAGCATATCAATGAACAACGAAGCATTATTCACGCGCATCCTTATCACATTGATGAAATCAAAGAACAATGGGGACAAGAATTAAAAGGACACCCCGTGAATTTATTTTCTATGACCAACGTGACCAATGTAACGGGTGGACTTGGATGGACAGGCAGCTTAGAAAGCGTGGGACAAGAAGTGAAAGACGGCTACGATATTGTGTTGGAATACTATGAAAAGCCAACCAAAAAGTATCCCGACGGCAGACTTCTGATTGTGGCATACTATAATCAGGAGTTGCTCTACGAAGGTCCTCTTCCCTACTTAAATGCCAAATATCACACCAGGGGGTACCCTTTTGTAAAGCAAGTTTCCGTATCACGACCGGGTTGTTTTTTCGGGTCAAGTATCATTGAGCGTTTGATTCCGATTCAAAGAGATTATAACGCCATTCAGAACCGTATTAACGAATATTTAAACCGTGCCGCCCTGGGAATCCCCGTGATTGAAGATGGCAGCGTGGATGTGGACAGTCTGGAATACTACGGAATGCCTCCGGGAATGCCCATTGTGTACCTACGAGGCAGTGAGCCGCCCCGATTTATGGACACGCCCGCCCTGCCGTACAGTTTTTTATCCAAGCAGGATCGACTGGAAGAAGCCTTTGTTTCCATTTCGGGCATTTCAGAACTGTCCCGATATTCTTCCGCTCCGTCCAATGTGACATCGGGAACCGCACTTTCCATTTTGTCCCAACAAGATGACAACCGTCTTGCTGTCAGTGCGGAAAACATCCGAAATGCCGTGCTGGAAGTGGCAAAACAATGGCTGCGATTGTATCGTCAGTTTGCATTATTTGAAAGAATGCTTCATTTAGGCGGTGATGATACCGATAACGCCCTGATTCGTTGGTGTAACACCAATCTGCTCCCCGAACAGTTGGAGTTAACCACTCAAAATGAAATCGAAAATTCACTGATGGTCAAACGGGAACTAATCCGCGAGCTCTACACAATGGGACTGTTTACCGACCCGAAAACAGGAAAAATCACCCCGTCGGCAAAATCCAAAATTTTATCTATGCTGAAAATGGGAGACTGGGAAAATAAGATGGAAACCGAAACACTTCACGCAACCAGAGCCGCTCGTGAAAACTTAAAAATGAGAGAAAAACTCGTCTGCCCCGTCAGAGCAAGAGACGAACACGAACTCCATATTGAGGAACACACCAAATATCTGATGACCTCTGAATTTGAAGAGTTGGAATCCAAAGATCCCGATCTTACAAAGATTTGGGAAGAGCATCTTTTAAAGCACGAAGAATATCTTATAAAAAACACGGAAAAATTATGATAAAAAGTATATTTTTTAAGAATTCGGAATATACTTTTTATTAGAAATCACCATAAGAAAGGCGGCATTACTATGGAAAACTTACTGAAAAAAATTGCAGCATTATTTCAAAAGCCGGAGGAAAATCCCTCCTATGATGCACTGATGGAGGCAAAGCAGGAGGTTGCGATTGCCTGGAATAAATTCAACGAGGTAACCCGTGATGAATATATTGATATTGCCATTATGAATTTAAACCTGGCAAAAAAACGGTTGGATGTTGCCATCAAAGAATCCAAAGAAGCCGCCTCTGTTTCCTAAGCTATTTCTATCTGATTGTTTTTAAATCCTCTCTTAAGAAAAAAGGAACTGCATCCCGATGGAGCAGTTCCTTTTTTCTTATGCATCTTATAATTCGCTTTTTAATCCGCAATCATACGGAATGGAACGAAGGAATTCTTCTTCGTTTAAATCGTAGGGAATTTCTATGTAGAACACATAGGTAAACATCCCGTTTTTCTTTACGATGTTGGTATCGAACAACACAATTTTGTTCTGTGAAAAGCGTTCCTTAATGATGTCTGCATTTTCAATGTTTTTCACAGTAAGAATCTTGCTTTTCGGTTTGGAAGTGAATCTTCCGCGAAAATGAAGAATGGTTTGTGCCAGAAGAATCAGCAATGTGCCTGAAACACCAACCGCATACATTCCGCAACCGATTGCCATACCGATGCCTGCAGTTGCCCAGATACCCGCAGCCGTGGTAAGACCACTGATCATCTGATGCTTCACAAACACCATACCGGCACCCAAGAAACCAATTCCGCTGACAATCTGCGCCGCAATACGGGCAGGGTCACGGGTGGTAACGCCTTCGATATTCATAAAGCCGTAAATGGAAACCAGCATCATCAAACAGGATGCTATTGCCACAATACAGTGGGTCCGAAGACCCGCTTCCTTGGCACGGTTGGTTCTCTCAATACCAATCACCACACCGCACACGCCTGCAATAATCAACCGCAGAAGATACATCGCACTCTGGCTTAGAAACATCTGTTCCATAGTTCTCCTCCTTTCATCAGTAATAAAGCTGCATAAAAAGGAAAATAGTTCCGTTTTATGCTAAAAATATGCTCAACTGATGAAAGTTATGCGTTGTGATGCTGGAGCATGTTTTCCCGAATCTGCCATAAATCGGGAGATAAATCCACATAATAAGTGTGGGGATTTTCAAATCGGGTCACTTCATCCCAAAGAGTTTCTACCTCTTGTTTACAGTAGTCCTTCAACTCTTTTAATGTGGGAGAAGTGTAAACCTGTTTCCCATTTTCAAAAATGGGTATCAATAATTTTCTTGCGGTAAAATTGGTGACGGTTTTTCTCTTCCAGGTGTACTGGGGGTCAAACAATTCATATTCGGTTACGCCGTCAAACGTTTCGTCGTGCTTGGTGATAACATCTGCAATCGCCTTTCCCGTTTCGTTGGAATATAAGCGATACAAACTCTTAAAGCCGGGAATGGTGATTTTCGCAACATTTTCCGATAATTTGATTTTGGGAATTTCTTCCCCGTCACGAAATACGGAGACCAGTTTATACACGCCGCCGAATACGGGCTCGGATTTGGAGGTAATCAATCGTTCCCCAACTCCGAAGATATCCACCTTGGCTCCCTGATTTAGCATATCACGGATAATATGTTCATCCAAAGAATTGGATGCCACAATTTTCACATCGGGATACCCTGCATCATCCAGCATTTTTCTTGCTTTTTTGGATAAATAGGTGATATCACCGCTATCAATACGAATACCTTTCGGGCGGAATCCTCTGGGAACCACCTCGGTATCAAAGGCTTTAATCGCATTGGGAATCCCTGATTTCAACACATTATAGGTATCCACCAAAAGTGTGCAATCGGCAGGATAACATCTTGCATAGGTCCGAAAAGCTTCCAATTCGGAATCAAACATCTGCACCCAGCTATGCGCCATGGTGCCGAGTGCAGGAATATCAAAAAGCTGATCGGTCACCGTGCAGGCGGTTCCTGCACATCCGCCGATATAGGCAGCTCTTGCTCCGTAAATAGCACCGTCATACCCCTGGGCACGGCGGGAACCGAATTCCATCACGGCTCTGCCCTCGGATGCCTGCACAATTCTGCTTGCCTTGGTGGCAATCAGAGACTGATGGTTCACGGTTAATAAGAGCATGGTTTCCATCAGTTGTGCTTCAATTACGGGACCTCGTACAGTTACCACGGGTTCCATGGGGAAAATGGGGGTTCCTTCGGGAATCGCCCACACAGAACAAGAGAAAGAAAAGTTTAAAAGATATTCTAAAAACTCTTCCGAAAAAATGTCTTTTTTACGAAGATATTCCACATCTTCTTCGGAAAAATGCAGATTGTTGATATACTCAATCATCTGCTCTAAACCTGCCATAATGGCATAACCGCCGTCGTTTGGAATTTTTCTGAAAAACAAATCAAAAGCAACCTCGGTATCCTTCATGCCGTTTTTAAAATAACCGTTTGACATGGTAAATTCATAAAAGTCTGTCAGCATAGACAAATTGATGTTGGGATTAAATTTCATAGAAAAAACACCTTCTTATTCTTCCATCGGTTCATTTGCATCTAAAAATTCGGGAACATCGGGTAATATTTTTTTGGTTTCTTCCTCGGATAAAGAAGAAACACTGTTTAATTTACGTTGGATGGCACGGGTTCTAACTCCCACTAATTTTTCCAGTTCTCCGTGTGCCTGATCTAAGCGTTGTTGTGCAGATTTTATCACATTGGAGAATTTCTCAAATTCGGATTTCACGGCACCAAGCACATTCCACACTTCACCGGAACGTTTCTGAATAGCAAGAGTTTTAAAGCCCATCTGCAAACTCTGAAGGAATGCGCAAATGGTGGTGGGACCTGCAATATTCACCTTATAATCACGCTGCAAAACTTCCACCATACCGTGACGTACCACCTCGGCATAAAGACCTTCCACAGGCAAAAACATAATGGCAAAATCGGTGGTTTCCGGTGGTGATATGTATTTTTCGCTGATGTCTTTGGCAAACTGTTTGATGCGGCGGTCCAGAGCGGTTTTTGCCGATTCAATCTGTGCCACATCGCCACTGTCGTAGGCGTCGGTAAGCTGGGTATAAGCGTCCACGGGGAATTTTGCATCAATGGGCAAATAAAGAGGTTCATTCCCGTCTCCGGGTAAACGGATGGCAAATTCCACCACATTGGCACTTCCCTTTTTCACCGCCACATTTTGGTCATACTGGTCGGGCGAGAACATCTGCTCTAAAATAGCACCCAACTGAATTTCCCCTAAAATACCACGGGTTTTCACATTGGAAAGCACCTTTTTCAAATCACCCACCCCGGAGGCAAGGGTTTTCATTTCGCCTAAGCCTTTATACACTTCTTCCAACCGCTCGGATACCAATTGGAAGGATTTTCCGATACGGTCTTCCAAAGTCTTTTGCAATTTTTCGTCCACGGTTTCCCGCATTTTTTCCAGTTTTTTATTGTTATCTTCCTGCATACGGGTCAGTTTGTTTTCCACCGTTTCCCGAATCTGCTCCAGTTTTTTCTCATTATTTTGAGAAAACTGATTGAGCCGTTCCTCGGAAGATTTCAGTCGCTCGGACACATCCTTCTGAAAGGATTCAAAACGGTTATTCAAATCCTTGATGCGGGCGTCCTGATGCTCTGCACCTTGCTTTTGGGATTCTGAGAGCATATCAGACATATTTTTTAACTGATTGGTCAACTCCATACGCAGAGCAGAAAAATCATTCTGATTATTTTTGGATACCAAAAGCACAATCAAAAGCACTAAGATTACCAAAGATAATGCCAATAAAACATATTCCATAAATCGCCTCTCCTTTCAAGGTTTTAGCGGTATTCTCTCTTGATGGAAGAATCAATAAACAAGGGATTGCAATCCGCTTTTACAATATCGCCGATATGAAGACTGCCATCATTTCTCACAATGGCGCAATACATTCCCACACGGCCTAAAATTTCATATTTTCCCTGATACAAATACTGTTTCTTTCCGATACTTTTAAAATCGGTAAACATATAACGAAGCACATCAATCAAACGATAGGCATCGTTTTGCTTGGTGGTGAAAAATCCGTCCTTATAACCGATGCCGATAACGGCAGTATTCATATTCTCTTTTGCTTTGTAGGTATTGCCGTATGCAACATTATCTCCTTTTTGTAAGGAGTTTTCGTCCAATACCCGCACTTCAAGATATGCAATCCGATGAAGTTTGACGGGTGATTTCATCGGTAGGCGTCCCAAAAAGGCGGAACTGATACGAACTGCATTACGTTTTTTGTTGGGATACAATAAGGCACCGCAGGAATTGGCACTATGAATCACAAGTTTTCCAAACAACTCGGGATTTTTTGCTTTCACTTGTTCTAAAATCTTATCAAAGCGTTCATCCTGAGTTTTTGTAAGGTTATATTTTGGTTCAAAGGAACAGGAATAGTGAGTAAAAATCCCCGTAATATTCACGCTTTTCCCTTGTTGCTCGAATGCGGATAAAATATCTTTTTCATTTCGATAAGAGAAGCCGAATCTGCCAAAGCCGGTATCGACCTTGATATGAACGTTGGGAGCAATTTCAATTTCTTTGGAAACTTTTTGGATAAGCTCCAGATGAGACAATGCTCCAACGGTTAAAGTCACACCTTTTTGAAGCAATTCTTTTACGATTTCGGGGTCATTTTCGGGCGTTAATAATAACACGGTGGCATCAAAAAAGCGTTCATCGCTTTTTAAATTAATGGCTTCTTTGGATTCCGACACCGCAAAATGAGTAATCCCCTGCTCTCTTAAAAAGTTGGCGTAAGGAATGAGGGAAAGACCGTAGCCATCCCCTTTCACCACCGCAAAGATGGTGTTATCTTTGCAAAATGCTTTGATATTTTGAACATTTTCCGCTAATTTTGCGGTTTCAATCACCATTTTTTTCATTTTCTTTACTAACCCCTATTATGACACACACTATTGCATTGGTAACGGTTGGCACCGCAACCTGCACACTTGTCCTGACAGTTGGGCGTGGTGATGGCTTCCTTGGCGGTAAGAAGTTCCCGTTTAAAGAATTCCTTAGTCACACCGCAGAAGGTCACATCCCAGGGTAACACCTCGTCTAAAGAGCGTTCCCGTTCACTGTAAAACTTCATATCCACACCGGCATTTTCAAAGGCTTTCTGCCAGGTTTCATAGGAGAAATATTCGTTCCAGCCGTCCAGTTTACAACCAAGCTTGTGAGCTTCCAAAATCACTTTCCCCAAACGGCGATCCCCACGGGCAAACACCGCTTCCAACACGGAAGTTTCCGCATCGTGCCAGTTTAAACGGATATTTTTGGAACGCAAATTTTCCTTAAGCAAATTCTGCTTATGCAAAATGGTTTCAAAAGAATCCTGAGGTGCCCATTGGAAGGGGGTGTGAGGCTTTGGAACAAAGGTGGAAACCGACACGGTAATTCCAAATCGTTTGCCTCGTTTTTCCTTGGGAACGCTATAATAAATGGATTCAATTTTTTTCACCAACTCACAGATGCCCAAAACATCCTCGTCCGTTTCAAAGGGAAGCCCGATCATGAAATAGAGCTTCACGGTGGACCATCCGTTTTCATAGGCAAACTGCATGGTGTTTAAAATGGTTTCTTCGGAAATATTTTTATTAATAATGTCTCTCATTCTCTGAGTTCCCGCTTCGGGAGCAAAGGTGAGAGAACTTTTTCTCACTTCAGATAAGCTTTCCAACGCTTCTTCGTGGAAATTGTCGATACGAAGAGACGGCAAAGCTAAGTTAATCATATTTTCCTTGGTAAAGGTATTGAGTTTCCCTTTTAAGTCTTTTAACTGCAGATAATCACTGGTGGATAAGGAAGAAAGCGAAATTTCTTCATATCCGGTGTTGCAAAAAGATAACTGCGCAATCTCAGACAGTTTATCTGCATCTTTTTCCCGTTTGGGGCGATAAATATACCCTGCCTGACAGAATCGGCAACCTCTCATACATCCGCGCATTACTTCCAGAGTGATTCTGTCATGCACCGCTTCCACAAAGGGAACCACCAATTTGGTGGGAAAAATCGCATCGGACAGATTTTCTATCACCGTTTTTTCCACGGTTTTGGAAACGGATGCCACGGTGCCGTCTTCGTGGTAAGTAACCTCCACCAAAGAAGGCACATACACCC
Source organism: Clostridia bacterium (assembly GCA_045631485.1). Taxonomy (GTDB): domain Bacteria; phylum Bacillota; class Clostridia; order UMGS1840; family UMGS1840; genus SIG452. The sequence continues at coordinate 69,833 of JAZQUU010000022.1, forward strand.
CTTGAAGATTGGATAATTCTTTTAAAATATCTGCTTTTTTCGTGCCCTTTTTCTTGCCGTTTAACACAATGTCGGACACTTTTACAATCACGTCTTCCCCTTCGCCAATCATAAAGAAATCGATAAAATCGGCAAGTGGTTCGGGATTATATGCACAAGGTCCTCCTGCACAAACCAAGGGATAGGTATCGTCACGCTCAATAGCCAAAAGCGGAATCTGAGCTAAAGATAACATGGATAAAATGGAAGAATAAGAAAGCTCATACTGCAAGGTAAATCCGATAATATCGTGGTCTTTTAAGGGCATTTTGCTTTCTAAGGAATATAGCGGAATCCCTTTTTCTCTAAGCTTGTCTTCCATATCCTGCGCCACCATAAAGGAACGCTCCGCCCAGATATCGTCCCGACGGTTTAAGATATCATATAAAATTTTGATGCCCAAATGAGACATTCCGATTTCATACAAATCGGGAAAACAGAAGGTAAAATGCAAATCGGTTTTATCCCAATCCTTTACCACACTGTTAAATTCTCCCCCTGCATAGCGGGCAGGTTTTTCCACCTCGCATAAGATTTCGTCCAGACGATTCTGTAAGTTTTCAGTTGCCATTACGGTTCTCCTCGTAAGATTTGGTTTTCTTGGATAAATTCTTTCATTTTGCTAAGAGCGATATTGGCGATTTTCTCGTATCGCTCCTGCTTGGATTTGATTCGTTCGTTTAATTTCGGCAGAATTCCGAAATTCATATTCATCGGTTGAAAATTTTCAATCGTTTCATCGGTAATATAAGATAATAATGAACCAAGTGCCGTTTCTTTCGGAAACACAACAGGTTCTTTTTCATTCAAATACAAGAACGCATTGATTCCTGCCAAAAAGCCGGATGCCATGGATTCCACATAGCCTTCAACACCGGTCATCTGCCCTGCAAAAAACAGGTTCGGATGTTTTTTTAGCTGATTGGTGGGTAACAGATTTTTGGGAGCATTGATATAGGTATTGCGATGCATCACGCCGTAGCGCAAAAAATCGGCGTTTTTAAGTCCCGGAATCATAGAGAACACTCTCTTTTGCTCGGGAAAGGTCAGATTGGTTTGAAAGCCTACCAGATTATACATGGTATCTTCTGCATTTTCCTGACGAAGCTGAACCACCGCATGATATTCTTTTCCCGTTTTGGGGTCAGGAAGTCCCACCGGTTTCATTGGACCAAACAGAAGGGTTTTCTCCCCTCGTTTCGCCATCACCTCAATGGGCATACATCCTTCAAACACCTTAATTTTCTTTTCTTCTTCCAAATGAAGCGGTGCTAATTTGGCATTTACCAACTCCTGATAAAAAGCATCATACTGCTCTTTGGTGAAGGGGCAGTTGATATAATCATCGGTTCCCTTGCCGTATCGTGCCATTTTGTAGCAAACAGACATATCAATACTGTCTTTCGCCACAACGGGCGCCGCCGCATCAAAAAAGTATAAGCTTTCTTCTCCCAAAAGATTAGCGATTTCTTTTGCCAACGGTTCCGAGGTTAAAGGCCCCGTTGCCAGGATGCAAACGCCATCGGGAATTTTGGTAATTTCTTCGGAAATCACCAAAATATTGGGATGATTTTTAATCACATCGGTAATATATCGGGAAAATTTGTCACGGTCCACTGCTAGGGCATCTCCTGCGGGAACACGGGATAATTCCGCACTTTTCATACAGAGAGAACCAAGCATACGAAGCTCCTCTTTTAAGAGTCCGCAGGCATTGGAAATTCGGTTTCCTTTTAATGAATTGGAGCAAACAAGTTCCGCCAAATCATCGCTGTGATGAGCAGGCGATTTTTTAAGAGGCTTCATTTCATAAAGCTTCACTTTTCCGCCTAAGTTTGCGATGGCATAAGCCGCTTCCACACCTGCTAAGCCACCGCCCACAATATGAATGGTCTGATTCATAATTTATTCCTTTTCAGATTTTTTCTGAGTGGTTTTTTTGGTTGTTTTTGTTGTTTTTGTCGTTTTAGTTGCTTTGGTTGTTGTTTTTTTCGCAGCTTTGGTTGTTTTTTCGCTTTTCGCTTTCGGCTTGGGTGCACTCAGTTCACAAGCTTCGTTGGAACAGTACTCTTTTCCGCCTCTCTGATATCTTTTCACAATCATATAGCTGCCGCATTTTTCACAAGTTTTTCCGGTGGGTTTATCCCATGATGCAAAATCACATTCGGGATATTTTTCGCAACCATAGAAGATTTTTCCCGTACGGGATTTTCTTTCCAAAAGCTTGTTACCGCATTTGGGACAAGCAATATTTTCAATTTCCTTGATTAAAGGCTTGGTGGTTTTGCAATCGGGATAGTTGGGACAAGCTAAGAATTTGCCGAATTTACCGCTTTTAATTACCATATTGGCACCGCATTTATCACAAAGCACATCGGTCACCTCAGGAGTTTTTTCCACGGTTTCGTCTGCTTCGGAAAGCTCTTTCTGGAAATCCTTATAGAAAGCGCCCAACACGTCTTTCCAGTATTTACCGGATTCAATGCCGTCCAATTCTTCTTCCATAGTAGCGGTGAATTTTTCATCCACGATATTGGCAAAGCTTTTCTTCATAACATCCGTTACCAAAGCACCTAAAGAAGTGGGTTTTAATGCTTTCCCTTCTTTTTCAATGTACTCACGGCTTAACACGGTGAAGATGGTGGGAGCATAGGTAGAGGGACGGCCGATGCCCTTTTCTTCCAATGCTTTAATCAGGCTTGCTTCGGTATAACGGGCAGGAGGAGTGGTGAAATTCTGTTTATCCTTTAATTTGGATAAGGTTAAGGGGTCACCGTCTGCCACGGGCGGGATTTTCACTTTGTCGTCTTCTTCCTCATCGGGAGACAGATAGAATTTCATACAACCGTCAAAGGTCATATTCTGTGCAGAAGAACGGAAATTATATACCGCACTTTCGCCGTTTGCTTCCACTTCCACGGTAATCACATCAAACAATGCGGGTTTTAACTGAGAAGATAAGAAACGGTTCCAGATGAGTTTATAAAGCTTATACTGATCATTGGTTAAGGAACCTTTAATCATATCGGGTTCCAAATCAATGTAGGTAGGACGGATTGCTTCGTGAGCATCCTGAGTGTTGGCACCTTTTTTCTTATACACATTGGGTTTATCGGGATAATATTCTTTTCCGATATTGGCAATGGTGTATTCTTTTGCAGCGGCAATTGCATCCTGAGAAACTCTCAAACTGTCGGTTCTCATATAGGTGATTAAACCGAGTAGTCCTTTTCCTGCCACTTCCACCCCTTCGTATAAGGTCTGTGCCACAGACATGGTTTTACGGGAAGTGAAGTTTAATTTACGGGATGCATCCTGCTGAAGGGTACTGGTGCTGTACGGCGGAAATGCCTGCCGTTTTTTCACGGTTTTCTTCACGCTTTTTACGATAATATCGGCAGATTTTAATTCATTTGCAACCAAAGCTGCCACATCGGCATTTTTGATTTCAAACTTTTTGCCGTTTTTGCCATACAAACGGGATAACAGTTTTTTCTTATCTTTGGTTAAAAATTCGGCATCCAAGGTCCAATATTCTTCGGGCACAAATTTGTTGATTTCGTCCTCACGATCACAAATCATACGAACGGTAACAGACTGAACACGGCCTGCAGACAGTCCTTTTCTGATTTTTTTCCAGAGGAAGGGACTTAATTTGTAGCCCACAATTCTGTCCAACACACGACGAGCCTGCTGAGCATCCACCAAATCCAAATCAATGGCACGAGGAGATTTCATCGCTTCGGTAACCGCAGTTTTGGTGATTTCGTTGAAGGTTACACGGCAAGGTTCTTTTTCGTCGATATTGAGTAAATTGGCAATATGCCAACTGATAGCTTCCCCTTCACGGTCAGGGTCAGTTGCGAGATAAACGTGATTGGCTTCTTTTGCAAGCTGACTGAGCTTTTTCACCAAATCTTTACGTTCGGGCATAATCTGATATTTGGGAGTAAAATTGTTTTCAATATCTACCCCCATAGTTTTCTTGGGCAAATCTCTTAAATGCCCCATAGAGGCAATTACCTCATATTCACCGCCAAGGTATTTTTCAATGGTTTTTGCCTTGGCAGGGGATTCTACAATGATTAAATTCTGTGCCATTGGACGATTTCTCCTTTTTTTCTAAAGCTTTAATGCATAAGAATTGCCGGGTACCATATAGACAATATCGTTAAGCATCAGTAAGGTCAGAATGCCGTTCACCTTTCCTGCGGGCATACCGGTTCTTCTGACAATTTCATCAATATATTTCGGTTTGTCGGATAATTCCGCCACAACCTGCTTTTGTTCATCGGTAAGATTTTTTAAAGATTCTAAGTATTTTTCGTGGGGAACGGTGTGCTTTTTCGCTTCCTCATACAAATACTCGGGGAAACGGTCAACATAACGCTCCACTATATCGGAAGGACAGGTTGCCATCAACGCAAATTCTTTTAACAACTGATTGGTTCCCCTGCTGTTTTCCACATAAATATTGTTGGGAACCGCGAACACATCTTTTCCCTGATTGTTGGCATGGTCTGCCGTAATCAGAGAGCCGCTGTCCAAATCCCCTTCCACCACCAATGTTCCCATGGTGATGGCACTGATAATACGATTTCTTTGCGGAAAGCAATATTTGGTTGCTTTTGTTCCGGGAGGATATTCGCTCAGTACCGCTCCGTAATCCACAATATATTCATACAGTTCGGTATTCGCCTTGGGATAAATGATATCCACACCCGTCCCCAATACCGCAACCGTAGGCTTTCCTGCTTTTAAGGCTCCCAGATGCGCCTGGGCATCACAACCGTCTGCCATACCACTGACCACCAGAAGTCCGCTTTGTGCCAATGCTTTTGCAAAATCAAAGGCGGTTCTTCTGCCGTATTCGGTTAAATCACGGGTTCCCACAATGGCAAAAGCAGGGATTTTATCATAATCAAAATGCTTCCCTTTTTCATAGAGCACCATAGGTGGTGCATAAATAACCGAAAGGCAATCGGGATAATTTTCATCTCCGAAGCAATACACCGAAATCCGCTTTTCTTTGCAGGTTTCTATCACAGAGTAGGCATACTCCAGATTTTTATTATGAAGCATTGATTTCTGCTTTTGATTTAAAAAAGTGATTTTTTCAATTTCCTCTGAGGTCAAATCAAATACCGCTTTTACAGAACCAAAGTGAGTGACCAACTGTTTGGTACATTGGTTGCCGTAGCCAAGCATCTGATTGAGCCAGATGGCGTAAGGTGCATTTTCTGATATTGTAATCATTGTTAAAAGCACTCCTTATTGTTCAGACTTGTCAACGAAAATTTCCGGGCTCTCACAAGCAGATTCCGATAAATCGGCAGGTTTTCTTTGAAAATACACAAGCATCACAATGCCTGCCAGCGCCGTTACCAATCCCAACACCTGAGAGATACGAAATGCCCCCAGATACAAGCTGTCCATACGAAGACCTTCAATTAAGAATCTTCCGATTCCGTACCAGCTGAGATATAAAAAGAAAATCTGACCGTGATGTTTTTTATACCGATGGAAAATTCCCAGCAAAACGGCTCCCAGAAGATTCCAGAGAGATTCGTATAAGAAGGTGGGATGTGCACCGATGTTAGAAAGCATAATGTTTGCGCGGGTGATTTGTTCCTGACGAATCAGTTCCACACGGATAGCTTTACTGCTCATGGCGAAAACGGAATCGGTAAGGGAACCGAATGCTTCTTCATTCACAAAATTGCCCCATCTTCCGATTGCCTGCCCCACAATCAAACCAAAAGCACCCATATCGTACAATTGGAGCACGGAAAGTTTTTTTACTCTTGCATATATGTAGGTGGAGATTGCCGCACCGATTACGGCACCGTATATGGCAATACCACCCTCCCAGATGCGAAATACAGACCACAAATCGTCCCGAAAATGAGAGAAATTAAAAATCACATAATATGCTCTTGCACAAATAATTGCACTGGGAAGTCCCCAAAGCAGCACATCATACAAACAGTCAGTTGACAGTTTTTCTTTTTTGGCAAACAATGTGGCATACAAAAAACCTGCCACCACACCCAAAAGAATGATGAGTGCATACCAATGCACCGAAAGATTCCCGATGGTGAACGCCACTTTACTGACTTGAAATTCTAATCCCAGATTAGGAAACGAAATGGTACTCATAGTGAGATTTCTCCTTTATTGCCGCAGCTTTTCTATTTTGAAACGGGATGCATTTCGGAAACGGCATAGTGTTCGCTAAAGATTTCTTTCATACGGGAAAGCAAGCTTTCTTCGGTGATGGTGGGATAGATTTCCAGAAAATCAAAAGCACCAATACCGTAAAAATAGTTGGAAGAAAAATGATTGGCAACCGATTCCAAAGAATCGTATGCACGAATTTGCCGTCCCATTGCCGCTTTTTTATAGCGGTCAACATCTGCTTTTAAAAAGCCTTCCTGTTTGGCTTTTTCAATACCTTGTAAAATAGCTTCCACGGTGGCATTGATATCATTTGCCTCACCGTTTAGCAGCGTGGCATAATAATGGTCACCGCTTAAGCAATCGAATCCGAAGGTATCGTTAATCAAGCCTTTTTTATAAAGCTCGTTATATAAGGGTGCCGACTGGGAAAAGAGCATTTTTAAAATTAAGCCTGTTTCCATGGTCTTCTTAAGAAGTTCTTTTCCGAAAATGCCAACGTGATTTTCTTTAAAGCCCAATATAAAGCTGGGTTTGGACACGCTCATTTCCTTACGGATGTTTTTCTGATGCACGCATTCGGGTTCAGAATAGGAAGTTCTTTCCACTAAGAAAGAAGTTTCCCGTTTCTTTACGTTTTTATCCACCAATTTGGCAACATCCTCCAAATTCACATCCCCTGCCACAAAGAGCACCATATTTTCGGGGTGATAGAAGGTGTGATAAATCTGATAGAGTAAATCTTTATCAATTTGTGCAATGGATTCCACAGTCCCTGCAATATCGTTTCGCACGGGATTATTGTGATAAAGTGCTTCCAATGCATTATTAAAGAGTCTCCATTCGGGATCATCATCATACATTTTGATTTCCTGAGCGATAATTCCCTGCTCTTTTGCCACATTTTCCACGGTGAAATAAGGGTCATTCACATAGGATAACAAAATATCTAAATTTTCGTTAAAATGGTCACTGCAGGAAAACAGATATCCCGTCATATCGTGAGAGGTAAATGCGTTGGCATTCCCACCGGTTTTGGAAAACAAATCAAAAGCGTTTCCGCCGCCGGGGAGTTCAAAAAGTTTATGCTCTAAAAAGTGAGCAATCCCCATAGGGTCGTTCACCAATTTACCGCCTACGGTATAGGAGGTATCAATTGAGCCGTATTTCACGGAATAAATGGCATATTTTTTGGAAAATCCTTTTTTGGGAAGCACGAACACGTCAAGACCGCTTTCGTGGGTGCCAAAATACAGCGTTTCACCTAATCGTTCTTCCACTTGTTTTTGAAACTGCAATCTGATTCCTCCTTTCTTACGACAGATAATATTCAGTCTGCAAGGTAATCTTCTGTGCTACCCGCACCAAGTCCGCCTTGGTAAGAGACTCGATTTTCTCGATATATTCTTCGGGAGAAAGCACTCTTCCCGCTAGGATACCTGTCATATAAAAATCTGCAATGTTATGCTGATTGTCGGCAGTCTGTTTTAAAATGCCCACAATAAATTTTTTGGAAAAAGCAATTTCCTCATCGGTAATTTCACCGTCTTTGCAAAGCTGCAACTGCTCCAAAATAGCATCATAGGCTTTTTTAAAGTTCTCTTTATCGGTACCGATACCAACCTGCATGGTGCCTTTTAAGCGATTCAATCGGGAATACACATAATAGCAGAGAGACATTTTTTCTCTCACATTCATAAAGAGCTTGGAGTGAGGGCCCGAACCAAACACGCTGTTTAACAAATTCAGGACATAATAATCTTCATCCTCGGGAGAAACGCCGGTGGAAAAACCAAGGGCGAATTTACCCTGCACCAGATTTTCACATTCCTCCGCTTTTTTTGGTACGGGAAGATTTTTACTGTAAATTTTGTTAGCGGGCAACGGCTTTCTTTCCTGCTCCAGTAAAGCGGAAAAAGTATCCGTAAAACATGTTTCATCCAGATTGCCGGAAATAAAAATCATTAAGGGTGCGGTTTTTAAAATTTCCAAATAACTTTCATATAAATCTTTAGCGGAAATATTGGCTAAATCAGACACTTTGCCGTATTCATACAAAGCGTAGCTGTCTCCCTCATACATTTCTTCCACCAGACGAAGGGTGGTATATTCCCGTTTATCGTTGATAATGCCGTTGATATAGTCGGTTAAATTTTCTTTTTCACGATTGACAAATTCTTCGGAGAAACCACCGTCTTTCACCAAGGGATTGGTGAGCATTTCTTTCATAAATGCCAAAGAATTGGAAAGCTGTTCGCCGTCGGAATATTCGGGACGCAAAAACTCAAACACAAAGCTTAGCATATGCATATCGCCGCGCTTTGCCACACGGCACTCAAACACGCCGCCGTATAATTCCTGCAATCGTTTGTTCACCGAAAGCATATCGGGATAGTTTTTGCTTCCCAGCTTCAAAAGAAAGGGAAACAAAGCATTTTTGGTCACGGTTTCTTCGGTAAGCTCGGTAAAAAAGTTAAAGCTTACGGAAAAGGTTTTAAATTTATCGGCAGGTAAGATAAAAATATCTGCATTTTTTTGAATCTTTCTGATAGACTCATTTGTTTCAATCATCGGTATTCCTCCTCGATGCTGATATAGGGAATCGCATTTAAGCTACTGTCGGAAAACAGTTCTTTTTCATATTTAAAATAAGCAAAACTGCCAATCATTGCGGCATTGTCACCGCAAAGGGAAATATGAGGACAAACGGTTTTTAATCCCATTTTTTCTCCGCGGGCAAAAAATTCCTTTCGAAGGAAAGAATTGGCGCTGACGCCCCCTGCCATACAAACGGTTTTGATCCCTTTTTCTTTTGCCAGTTTAAAGAAAGGATCCAAAAGCATTTTGGTTACCGTTTTGGAGAAAGAGGCTGCCACATCGTTTTTGGTGATGCCACCTTCTTGCACTTTTAAGCCAAGTCCCGAAAATCCTTCCACCGTTATAAATTCGTCATCGGCATATTCGTCAATGGGCTTTGTCAGGATTTTTTTAATATAACAATTTACCGCAGTTTTTATACCGCTGAAGGAAAAATCATCGGTATCTCCCAATTTGGGTTTGGTAAAGGTAATTTTATCGGGATTACCCTTTTGTGCCATTTTATCCACCCGAACGCCGCCCGGATACGGAAGTCCCAACACTCTTGCCACCTTATCGAACGCTTCGCCGATGGCATCATCACGGGTTTTTGCTAAAATTTCAAAGGATAAATAATCCTTCACATGCACAATCTGGGTATGTCCGCCGGAAACCACCAAGCAAAGATAAGGAGGTTTTAGGTCTTTATCCTCAATGTAGTTGGCAGCAATATGCCCTTTAATGTGATGCACGGAAATTAAGGGTAATTTTCTGCCGTAGCTTAACGCCTTGGCGTAAGACACCCCTGTTAATAAGGCACCCACCAAGCCGGGACAGGAAGTCACGGCGATGGCATCCAAATCATCAAAAGTGTTGCCGGAAGTTAAAAGTGCCTCGTCCACCACTTTATCAATGATTTCAATATGTTTACGGGATGCTATTTCAGGCACCACACCACCAAAGCGGGCGTGCATATCTGCCTGGGAAAATATAATATTGGATAACACGGTTCTGCCATCTTCGACCACTGCTGCCGCAGTTTCGTCGCAAGAGGTTTCAATCGCAAGTATTTTTGCCATAAACGGTTCCTCGTTTTTTAAAAAGTTAACGTCATTAAAATAGCGTCTTCTCGTCGTTCGTAATATTTTTTTCGTATGCCCACCTGCACAAATCCCATAGATTGGTACAACGCTCTTGCACCCTCATTGGATTCTCTCACTTCCAAGGTGAGAAAGGATAGATTATTTTCTTTGCCGTAGGCAATCAGATGCTCCAACAGAAGCTTGGCATATCCTTTTCTGCGGTATTCGGGCAAAATGGCAATATTATTGATATTCCCTTCCCCAAAGCTTACCCACATTCCCACATAGCCGATGACCTTGCCGTCATCCTCCAAACAAAAGTAAACGGCGTTGTCGTTGGTTAAATCGTTTTGGAAAGATTCTAAACTCCAGGGAGTGGAAAAACAAGTTTTCTCTACGAAAAAAACTCCTTCTGCATTTTCAGAGGTCAGAGTTGTCAGTGTAATCACAGAGAAAGCACCTTCCCTCCGCTGGATTTTTTTAAGCGGTTCATCACCGATAATCCAACGCCTTCTTCGGCAACCGCAGGAATATAGATGGTTTGGTATCCGTCCAAATCTGCTTGTTTTAACAAGCGGAATATCAGATGTGCCATTTGGTTTAAATCGGTTTTTGTGCCTAAGCACATTTTATTTTTGGAAAAAGCGTCATATTCCTCCGAAAATAAAAACAAACATTCTCTGTCTTTTAGATGCTCTTCAAAATGAGACACAATGTTCTCCATTGCTCCATATACCAGATACACTTGGGCTTTGGGAGAATAATGGGTATATTTCATACCGGGAGAAGCCGGTTTGTTCACATTGGTTCCCGCAACCAGGGACGGATGCAGGCAAGTGGTTGGAATCACTTCCCGAAGCATTTCCAGAGTAACACTTCCCGGTCTTAAAATCACCGGGGCACCACCGGTCACATCCAGAACCGTGGATTCGATACCGAATTCGCAGTCATCCCCTTGGATCATGCCGCCAACACGCCCATTTAAATCCCGATACACATCAAAAAAGGTGGTGGCGGAAACGGTTCCCGAAATATTGGCAGAGGGAGCCGCAATCGGCGTCCCTGCTTTTGCAATCAGTTCCCTTGCCACGGGGTGCTTGGGAAAACGAACCCCCACGGTGGGAAGCCCTGCAGAAACCGCATCGGGGATGCAATCTGCTTTTTTTAACACCAACGTAATGGGACCGGGCATAAAGTGCCGTGCAATGTTTTTTGCCATCTCATTAAAATCGGAAGTGACTTCCTCTATCATGGAAAGGGAGGAGACGTGCACAATCAAAGGATTATCGGCAGGACGGTTCTTTGCTTTGAAAATTTTTAAAACCGCATCAGGATTTAATGCATCTGCACCCAACCCGTAAACCGTTTCGGTGGGAAACACCACGGTTTCGCCTTTTCGGATGAACTCTGCCGCATTTTGCAGGCAATCGGATTGCACAATGATGGTGTCCATAGTTCGTCTTCTCCTTCCCTTACAATTTTCTGTATATAATAGTATAGTCGTTCAATATACTATTGTATCACATTTTTTGAAAATGTCCATAGAAAATACACATATTTTTCAATTTTTTTCATATTGTGTGTTATCGGGACAAGAAATCGTCCCGCAAAAAAAAGCAAAAAATGAAAAAAGGAGCATCCTATATGAAGAGAACAAAGTCACATCCAAAAGAACTCCCCAAACGAAAGAGCGGTTGTTTTGTATTGATTTTACTTGCAACGGTAGTGCTGCTGTTACTGTTCGGAAGCAAAAATTTTCAGAAAAATCTGGATTATTTTCTGCGTGGAGAAGCCGATGTGGGTGCCTTTTTCTCAGAAATCGGGGTATCTTACCAAACCCACCTTACCTACCCCGATTTTGATATGCCACTATCGGGAACCATCACCTCTCCTTTCGGGGAACGAATCAACCCCTTCACCAATCAAACCGAGCATCACACGGGAATTGACATCGATATTGCCAACGATAATCAGGTGAAAGCGGCGGCATCGGGAACCGTTTTCAAAATCGGAACCGACGAGCGCTTCGGGAATTACATTATTTTATCCCATAGCGGAAACTTTTCCACCTGCTATGCCCATTTGGAAAGTGTTTCGGTAACGGAAGGAATGGCAATTTCCAAACTTGCTCCCATCGGCATTGCAGGAGAAAGCGGAACGGTGACAGGCCCTCATTTGCATTTTGAAATCAGAAAAGGTGAAAAGCGGATGAATCCGTTGTTGTTTCTTCCCAAATGATGAAACATATCCGAGTGAATCCTCTATTTCTCATCATCATTCTGATAGCATATCAACTTGGAAGTTTAGCTGATTTTCTGATAACCTATCTTTGTCTTTTGCTGCACGAGGGAATTCATCTGTGGTTTTTGGCAAAGCATCAGATTCCCGTTCGGCAAATCACCGTGGAACCCTTTGGAATTTCCATCAAAACACAACGGAAAATGCCTGAAAATCCTATGGTTTATCTATCAGCACCTATCGGAAATTTATTGTTGGGAAGTACTCTTTTACTATGCCGATTCTTGCTAAAGCTCCCCTTGTATTCTCAATGGATTGTCGCAAATTTCAGTTTGGGATTTATCAATCTGCTCCCCATTCTTCCCTTAGACGGCGGCAGAGCTTTCTTACTGTACTTGGAAAAACGCCTCAAAAAAGAGCGTGCAAAAAGGATTGTGAATCTTATCGGAATGATTGTTCCGATACCCGCAATCATCGGTTTGGCATATTTGATGATTCACTCAGGCGGCAGTTTCGGCATGATTACCGTGTTTGTTTTTCTGTGTTACACAATTCTGTCGGGAAACCGTTTGTATGAGTATCAAAAACTTCGTAAAAACGCCTTCCGAACAGAAAAAGGGAGCTTTCGGGATGCACTTTCGGTGGAACATCTTGGTGTTCCCTGGGACTATCCTGCAAACAAACTGCTGAAAGAATTCCGCGGAGAAAAATATTATGTTATCAACATATTCCGTGAAGGCGTTCTTTTAAAAACCGTGACCGAAACACAAATTTTAAACCGTATTCTTGCAACCGACCGAAACTTAAAAGTGTTTGAATGCTAAAAAAGAGCCGTGACAGATTTTCCTCTTGCCACGGCTCTTTTTCTTTCGTTCTTTAGGAAACGGCAACCAAAATTCTGGTACCAACCACCAAATCAGAACTGTCTAACTGATTCAAACGTTTAATCTCATAAATTGTTTTTCTGATATCGGCATCATCACCATACTCTTCTGCAATACTCCAAAGCGTATCCTCGGGTTCCACAATATGAGAAACATACTGAAGATCCTCTTCACTTGCAGATGCACCGATATTCAATGCAACAACCACGCTCAACAAAATTGTTACCAAAACAAAAAGCAAACATCTTTTTCCTTTTCTTGTTAATTTCATCTATATTTCCTCCTAAAAGCAAACATTTGTTTTCCTTTGTAATCACATTCTAGCACAAACATTTGTTCTTGTCAATACTTTTTTTGAAAATTTTGCAAACAAATGTTTGACAAATGCAAAAACTTGTGTTATACTGTAAATACAAAATGATAAAAAATGAAACAAACACTTGAAATTACAATGTTTTTCGACATATTAGAAAAAGAATAACAAACAAAAGGAGAAT
>JAZQUU010000023.1:0-63707 GCA_045631485.1 Clostridia bacterium
AAAATCAACCTTTCAGTTGTAACCGGTACAGAATATACAGATACAGATGTTTTGCCGGGCGTTACATATTACTACTATTTCAAGGTGGTAAATACCGATGGTAATGAAGAAGCAAATGTTTCAAATACAGCTTCGGCAGCACCGATTGATAACATCTTCCCTGTACTGAAACATTCACCTGTTACATCTGCGAAGGCAGGAAGTCAGATAACAATTTCTGCAACTGCAACAGACAACATTGCAGTATCGGAAGTGAAGCTTTATTATAAGAAAGCAGGAGATACTAACTTCCAATCAAAGAAAATGACAGAGAGTGCGACAGAAAACCTCTATGTTGCAGTTATTCCCGCAACTTATGTAAAAGAGGGTGGTGTTGCATATTATATCACCGTTTCTGATGCAGACGGAAACACTTCATATAGCGGTACAAAAGAAATCCCGAATATGATAAGTGTAAACACAAATGCTTACATTTCAGGTATTACTCCGTCAAAAATTCAGATTTCTGGTGGTAGAACAATTGCAATACTTGGCGGTAACTTTACAAGCGATATGACCTTAAAAGTCGGTGGAACAGTGATTTCAGAGTATTCGCTAATTGATGCAGGTCAGATTAACTTTGTTGCTCCTCAAAAAGCAAGTGGAAGTTATGCTGTCACATTAACAACACCTGACGGTGCAACGGTTACTTCGCCGACTACACTTTCTTATGAGGATGCAACGTCAATTGCACAGATACCTACAACTATGACACTTGTTTCGGGTGCTGTTCAGAAAATACCGTTCTATGCAACTGCAGAGGGCGACATTGTTGCACTTCACGCAGAGCTTGATTTACCGACAGCAGACTTTACAAACGTTAAGGTAGAAAAAGCAGATGCGACTGCACAGTTCCAGCTTGATTATACCTATTCGGGTGGAGTTTTGAAAATCGGCTGCATCGGAACATCGAATTTTAAACCTACAGACGGTGCTCTCTTAAACATTGTAGTGACGCCAAAAGTAACAGAAGATAAGCAATATACTGTAAAGCTCCACGATGTTTCCTTTAACGGTGTGGATGTTTATACCGTAATCAGTGGTGAGGCAATCTTAAAACCGAGTTATACATTAAATGCAACGGTTAAATATTTTATGGGCACAAACAATTTTGTACCAGGTACAGTTATTTCAGCAGGCGGCATCAATGCCACAACCAACAACAGCGGTTTTGCATTACTCGAAGCAATTCCTGTGAAATCTGTTACGGTAACTGCAAGCAATGTTGTTTCGCCTTATGCTATTACAAGTTATGACGCATCTTTGGTGCTCCAGAGTTGTCTTGATAAGATTACATTAACAGACAATCAGAAGCTTGCAGCAGATGTTGACGGCAACGGCAAGGTGAATGAATATGATGCAGCGCTTATTCTGCAAAAGGCAGTAAGAAAAATTGACACATTCCCGTCAGGCAATGTATGGCTATTTACACCTTCATTTATTGAAAAAACACTTTCTGCAACCTCTTCCAATTCTGTAGCATTTACAGCGATTGTTGTGGGCGACGTTGACGGAAGCTACAGAGGTGATGCAGAATGAAAAAGTTTTTGATTAGTATGTTAGTTGTGCTTATGGCTTTGCCTTGCACAGTCTTCGCAGAAGAAACATATCAAACTACCATTGCTCTGTGTTATGACGGGGATGCATATTCGGCAGATTATGTATTTGATGTTCCCGAAGAAACAAACATATTATCGGTTTCGATAACGGCATCAAGTTGCTTTTACGATTGGAATTTTGTTCAGGATGAGGCAAGACTCTATTTAAGTCTTGCCTCGGCAAGTCCGATTGTAAAGGCAAAGAGCATTGCAACAATTGTAACTGATAAAGAAAAGAGTTTCCTGGAGCCTGTTTCAGTAGTTGTAAACGGCAACATCAAAGAAAATGTTTCTGCATACCATACTGTATTGCCTATGGAATCTATGCCGCCAAGCTTTGATACTCCAGGGTGTATGGGTGGTGAAAAGTGTGCTAATTGCGGGATCACTTTAACAGAGCCTACACCTGTTTCGCCAACAGGTCCGAAAGTAAAAGCGGTTTTAGATGAAATCGGAACATTAACTGTTTCAGGTGGTTTATCCGATACCCCGACCGCAGAAGGAACAACATTCCTTGCTGTTTACAATAAGGATAAACAAATGCTCACTTTGTCAAATATTACCGCTCAAGACCAGTCAGATTTCAGTATTTCTATTGAGAATATGAAAGATGCATACACGGTCAAAGTGTTAAGATGGGCAATGCCGAGTTTAAGACCATTACACAATGCAGTAGAAGTTAGTGTAACAAGTAAATAAAAATTTAAAGCCTGATGCAGTTTTATATTGCATCAGGCTTTTACTATTCTAATATGAGTTTTCAGCTCTATCTTTTGCCTTTGCTATGCCAATTAAGCTAAATTTCCATATTTTTCAAAATTACTTCCTTATCTGGTCTTGGCATTGGTCACAACCTTTTTTGTGTTTTTAAAAGGGAGAGGGTACTTCGATATTGCAATAATTGAGTTTGCCATCTTCAATTTCAATGACGCCGTAGGAGGGGTTACCTGTCCTCGGGCGGGAAATGCTTCCCGGGTTTGCCAGGATTTTTCCGGAAAACCGCTCTATTTCGGTAACGTGAGTATGCCCGAAGAGAATGAGATCTGCTTCTTCGGCTTTCGGGATTGATTTTAAGGGAGCCGAATCCCATCCCGACAGGTAATAATGCCCGTGGGTGATAAAGATTTTTTTGCCGCCGATTGTGAGCGTTTTTTCGTTGGGATACAAACCGGAATAATCGTTGTTCCCCTGAACGCCGTAAATGGGAAAATCAAAAAAAGTGTCTTCCAAAAACTGAATGTCTCGATTCAAATCTCCCAAATGAATCACAGCGGTAACACCCGGCATATTTTCAATAATCTGTTTCATTTTTTTCACGTCACCGTGAGAATCGGAAAATACTAAAATTCGTTCCATAAAATGTTTCCTATATCGTTTTATAAAATCCGTGATGCACTTCTTGCACCACCACATCCAAATTTAATTCCTTCAAGGCAATCCGTATTTTTTCTAAAGCAGGATTTTCGGTTTCAAAGTGACCTGCAGTTACCATACATAGACCCAGGCTTTCTGCCTGCTGATATTCGTGATATTTGGCTTCTCCCGTGAGATACACGTCGCAATCTGTCATCATAGATACCATGCTGCCGCCGCTTCCGCCAACCACGGCAACGGTTTTCACCATACGGTTCAAATCACCCGTGTAATTGACATAAGACACTTTCAACACATCTTTTACCATTGTGATAAAATCCCTAAACCGCATCGGTTCGCTTAAGTTTCCTTTTCGGTAAATCACGGGCTCGTCTGCACGATAATCGGATAATTCCAACAGTTCGCAAAGAGTGTCATTCACGCCGCCCCAACAACTGTCAAAATTGGTATGCATAGAATATACGGCGATATTGTGAGAAAGAAGTGTGGCAATCTGTTTGCCTTTTTCTTCTGCCAGATTCAGGGAGGACAAACCGCCCATAATAAAAGGGTGATGCGTCACAATCAGATTGCATCCGTTTTCAATGGCGCAATCAATTACTTGATTGGTGATATCAAGTGCCACATAGCATTTTGTGATTTCCCAATCGGGGTGACCCAACATCAGACCAACATTATCCCATTCTTCGGCAAGGCAAACGGGTGCCATTGCTTCTAATTTGCTCATAATTGTTTTTAATTTCATAATGTGCACTTCCTTTTTGAAGCTTTTCTTCATTATAGCCCAAAAAGAAAGGCTTGTCAATTCTTTTTCATAAGAACAAGTAATTGCAAAGGGGAGGGAGTACCAAGAATTTCAAAGAAACTCCCAATGTGACGAAAATTAATGATATCAGAGCTGCCGCTGCCAATCCCAATAGTTCTTGCGTGATGCTTTGGTGATAGGATGCTCTTTTAAAAACTGCGGTCAGGATGAATCGGTTCGTTTTGAGGCTTTGTTTGGAAAGAAACAAAAGCACCGGCAGGAAAAACATAAGATTGAAAAACAGAAAAACGCCTCCCAAGAAAAAACCTTTCATCACAAAACATTTCACCAAAAATGTGAGGAAAAATCCCGAGGAAAATCCCCATTTAAACAAGAGAAAAACAATCGGGAATATTCCGGGCAAAAACAGAGAAAATACGGCAATAAACAAAAAGGGAGACATCTCTTCCGACAGCATTAGCCGAAAGCTCAGTTCTTTGGATTTTGCTTCCTTGATAAACTGCTCTGCCTGAATTTCTGCCTGAGAAAATTCTGTCTCGGAAATCAAATTGGCATAAAAGCAACCTGCCAAAAAGCCGAGAGAAACGAGAATCAGAAGAAGCAGATATGAAAATTTGTGTTTTTGTATGTGAGAAGAGATTCTTCGAAATAGAAACAATGTTTTTTCCTCCTAAGCTGATACGGTATAATGCAATATATGAAAAGCCTGTTTCGAAAAGAATAAACTTTTTGAAAAAAATGAAAAAAGAATTGACAAAATGCGAAAAATTTGTTAGAATAATCACAGTAGAATAAAATGGGTAAGGATTGAAATTACCCCGAAATATTAGCGGAAAAGAGGATTAATTTATGAGCACTTCCAAGAAAAAAGTTACAGTTGTCGGAGCAGGTTTTGTAGGCGCATCCATTGCTTATACCATCGCAGCAAGAAACCTTGCACATGAAATGGTTTTAATTGATGTGAATAAAGAAAAAGCATATGGTGAAGCACTGGATATTTCTCATTCTTGCCCCGTGTTCGGTTCCATGAAAATCACCGCAGGCGACTATGAAAACGTGAAAGACAGTGATGTAATCATCATCACTGCAGGCGTAAACAGAAAACCCGGCGAAACCAGAATGGACTTAGCTTGCAAAAATGTGTCCATTATGAAAAGCATTGTAGACGAAATTATGAAACACTACAATGGCGGTATTTTCGTAATCGTTTCCAACCCTGTTGACGTGCTGACCACCTTAGTTCAGAAATGGACCGGTCTGCCTGCAGGTAAAGTTATCGGTTCCGGTACCTACTTAGATACCATCCGTCTGCAGCAGAAACTGTACGATTTATTCGATATGAACGTGAAAAACATTCACGCTATGATGATTGGTGAACACGGCGAAACTCAGTTCCCCTACTGGAGCCACGCTACCATCGCCGGCGAATCTATCTTAAACTTAAACACCATTCACGGCCATCCTTTAACTGAAGAAGAAAAAGCTCAGATTAAAGAAGACGTGAAATTAGGCGGTGCCGAAATCATCAAAAACAAAGGTGCAACCTATTTTGGTGTTGCAAGCTCCGTAAGTGATATTACCGACGCTATCTTAAACGGTAAAGACAGAGTTCTGCCTGTAAGCATCAATAAAGAAGAAATCTACGGCTTCACCAACGTTGCAGTAAGTATGCCCAGAATTGTAAGCAGCGAAGGTGTTGAAATGGATATCCCCGTAGTTCTTTCTCCCGAAGAAGAAGAACTGATGAAGAAATCCGTGGAAAATGTTTATAGCATGACCAGCGAATTTTTAAAATAATTGAAAATCGTTGCAATAAAAAAGCTGAATCGTTTCGATTCAGCTTTTTTTGTTCTTTTAGAAAATTTATTTTTTCTTTTTTGATTTCTGCTTGTAGGGGTTGATTTTCTCAGGCTTCTTTTTCTCATTCTTGTTTTCTTTTTTGGTCACGGTAATCATAGAACTGACCGCAAGTAAAATTCCTAAGGTGAACATCGCGGCGCCATTTGCGGTGCCCAGCTGATTGGCGAAAGCGCCGATTAAGACGCCACCAACAGCAAGTAGCAGAATTTGCAATGTTTTGTTCATGGTATCCTCCTTAATCCGGGCGGTTATATTTTTCTAAAAATACTTTGATCTTTAAAAAACTTTCCTCACTTAAATCGTGTTCGATTTTGCAACTGTCTTCGTAAGCGGTTTCCTTGGAAACGCCAAGAGCCATCAATGCTTTTGCAATAATGTGATGCCGTTCATACATGGTGTCTGCAACCTGCATACCTTGTTTGGTTAAGGTGATGTTTCCAAGTTCGTCTACGGTTAAAAAGCCTTCTTCCCGAAGAGTTTTCATTGCCACGGATACACTTGGCTTGGACACATTTAAATGATGGGCCACATCAATACTTCTGACGTTTCCCAATTCTTTTTTTAAGATTAAAACGGCTTCTAAATAATTTTCGCCGGACTCTTTTAATTTCATAGGATAAAACCTCCGATTCTTTGGGGATTTTGTAAAATTAAAAAATACATTGAACCAGTATCATATAAAATACGGTTCCGCCGCCAACGCTCAATAGAATATTTCGTTTCCACAGATGCACCAGCGTGATTGTAAAAAGTGCAATCGCTTCGGGAAGACCGTGGGAATATTGCAGGATGGAAACATCCTTTAAGCAATACACCAAAAGCATCCCGATGGTGGCATAAGGAAGCATTTTGCCTAAGTATAGAATAAACTCGGGCGTTTTTTTATGAGGCGGAAAGAGTAGAAAAGGTAATGCGCGGGTTAAAAATGTGGCAACGGCCGATACCAAGATAATCAGCAATGCCTGATGGATTGGAAGTATCATTTACAGTTTCGCCTCCAATCTTCTTTTTAAAATGCCCGAGCAAATTAAAATCAGGCTCATAGCGGGGAGCAGGAATTTTTCCGGACCTGCAAGCAATAAGCAAAGAACGGAAATTCCGATTCCCACAAACTGAGGAATATGGGTCTTACTGTCTTTCCATTGGTCTAGGAAAATCACCATAAATAAGGCAGTCATCACAAAGTCAATTCCTTTGTAATTAAAGGGGATTGTGGAGCCGATAATGTTTCCCAACACACAGCTTACAATCCAGTAAATATGGTCTAAAAAACCAATGGAGCAGTAAAATTGATGCTCATCCACATCCTTGGGAGCTTTGATACCGCAGAGCAGGGAATAGGTTTCATCCGTTAAGGAAAACATCATGTAAAACCGTTTTTTACCGGCTTTCTTGAAGCGTTCCAACAAGGATAATCCGTAAAATAAATGGCGAAGATTTACCATCAGAGTAACGATAAAAGCGTTTAGTAAATCAAAGGGAGAGGTTAAAAAACCAATCGCCACGAACTGACCGCTTCCTGCATACATGGTGATGCTCATAATGAGTGCCCAGATGGGACCGTAACCCTTGCTGCTTAATAAGATACCGAATGCGGACCCTAAAAACAGATAGCCAAAGAGCACGGGAATGGTATAGGGAAATGCTTTTTTTAAGGACTTAAGATTCATAAACTAAATTTCTTTCTGCGATAATTTCTGCACGGCATTTAGTTTTTCCATATCCAAAGTGGGATAGGTGCCGTCTTTATATAACACTTTGCCATCCACCATGGTGAGGCAAACATCGGTTCCCGATGCAGAATATACCAGGTTGTTGGTCAGATTGTGCACGGGCTTCCAATAAGGAGCATCCATATCCAGTGCAATCAAATCTGCACGGTTACCAACTTTTAATGCACCCGTGTCACTACGCCCCTGAGCAATTGCGCCTGCCTTGGTTGCGGCATAGATTGCTTCTTTAGGAGTGATGATGGCAGGGTCATTTGCACGAACCTTCTGAAGCAGGGCAAAGAGCTTGATTTCTTCAATCATATTTAAGGAGTTATTGCTTGCCACGCTGTCGGTACCGATGCCCACATTGATGCCGTAGTCAAATAAGGTCTTCACATCACAGATGCCGCTTGCCAACTTTAAGTTGGAGGCAGGGCAACTTGCCACGGACACACCTTTTTCTTTCATAATGGCAAAATCGTCTCCCGAAAGATGCACACAATGTGCCGCCAAAACGGGAGAATCCAACACACCAAGATGGTTAAAATACTCAATGGGAGTCATACCGTTATGGCGTGCCATACATTCTTTATGTTCCTTTTCGGTTTCGGAAATGTGAATATGAATGGGCAGGTTTTCCGATTTTGCGTGTTCGGAAATTTCACGGATGGTGCGTTCGGTGTTGGTGTATTCTCCGTGAATGGAAAAATCAATTTTAATTTGCCCGTTGTTTTTGTTGTGATAGTTTTTTACTAAAATTTTGTTTTCATTGTAGGCAGGCAAATCGTGATAACTTGCATCGGAAAAGCAGGTGATACCACGACTTAAATTACATTTGACGCCCACTTCCAGAAAGGCTTTTAACATATCCTCGCAAAAGTAGTACATATCGCTGGTGGAAACAATCCCGAAGCGAAGCATTTCCGCAATGCCAAGCAGGGTTCCCACATAAATATCTTCGGAGGTCAGTTTATCTTCATAGGGGAAGATTTTTTTATTGAGCCAATCATCCAAGGACAGATTTTCTCCGTATCCTCTCATAAAGGTCATAGGAGTATGAGAGTGCAGATTGAAAAAGCCGGGCATCAAAAGCTTGCTGTTGCCGTTGTAACGCTCTTCGCTTGTTTCGGGGCAGGTATCGCCTATGTAGGTGATTTTGGAACCCTCTGTTAATACATATTGATGCTCTTTCACTTCTAAATTTTCGTCTAAAATGGTGATATTTTCAAATAACATAAGAAGAATCTCCTTGTTAGAGTTGATAGAAATTGCGATTTACTTCTTCCGAGAAAACGGTGGCGTTGGTGGTTTCGGTTAAATCGGCAACAAATCTTTGATAGCTTCCTTCCTCAATGTAGTATCGCATAGTGATTTGGTCTGCATATTCCACATCAATTTTTCGGCAATCGTGCTTTCTTAGAATGTGCTCCACCGTGCCGAATAAATGATAGGGGCAATCAATCTTAAATTCCACACATTCTGCCATGGTAATTACTGCCGAGGCACTCACACCCTCGTGGGCGGATTTGGAATAAGCACGGATTAGTCCGCCTGCACCCAATAAGGTTCCGCCAAAGTAACGAACCACAATGGATAGGGTATCGGTGATTTCGCCTTTGGATAACACCTCAAGCACAGGCACCCCTGCGGTGCCCTGGGGTTCTCCGTCATCGGAAAAACGCTGAATCTGATTGTTTCGGATGCGGTAAGCAAACACCACGTGAGTGGCATCATAATATTTTTTTCGAGCCGCCTCTAAATGTGAGAGGGCTTCTTCTTCGCTTGTCACGGGATAGGTCAGCGAAATGAAACGGGATTTTTTCTCAATAATCTCGCATTCACTGGCTTTCAAAACGGTTTTATAACTGCTCATAGGGGGCAATCAGCTCCTCTTTTCCGTAAACGGTAAGTTCTTGATATTCGTTTTCGTATTTGGTGTCCAACACTTTTAACTGGTCGTGAATTCTTGCCACCAGATAAGATTTATCGTAGGGAATCCGAATCACTTTTTCCACCTCGGTGGTACGGGTTAATTCGGTGATTTTTTGGAGTAATTCATCAATATGGAATCCCGTTTTTGCAGACACCATAATGCTGTCTTTTTCGGAAATGAATTCCTCGGTTAAGTTGTCGGTTTTATTATAGACCAAAAGGGTGGGCTTGGATTCTGCGCCTAAATCTTTTAACAGGTTTTCCACCGTCTTTTTGTGGTTTGGCAAGTTTTCGTCGGTGGCATCCATTACGTGAAGCAATAAATCTGCCTCGCAACATACTTCCAAAGTGGATTTGAAGGCTTCCACCAAATGATGGGGAAGCTTACGGATAAAACCAACTGTGTCGGTTAAAACCGCCAAGCGGTCATCAGCTAAGGTCAGCTTTTTGGATAAGGGGTCCAAGGTGGCGAACACCATATCCTCCACATATTGCTCGGAACCTGTTAAAGCGTTTAACAACGAAGATTTTCCTGCATTGGTATAACCAACCAATGCCACATTTACCACTTCGTTTTTGGCACGCTGTTTTCGTTGGGTTTCACGATTTTTTTCAATTTCTTTTAGTTCTCTGCGAAGATTTGCAATTCGTTCACGGATGTGGCGCTTATCGGTTTCCAACTGAGTTTCCCCGGGACCACGGGTACCGATTCCGCCTCCCAAACGGGAGAGGGACGTACCAATCCCGGAAAGACGAGGCAGATGATACAAAAGCTGCGCCAACTCTACCTGACATTTCCCTTCACGGGTGGTGGCACGAAGGGCGAAGATATCCAAAATTAAACGGGAACGGTCAATGACACGAACATTTAATTCTTCTTCAATATTTCGGGTATGGGAGCCGGAAAGCTCGCAGTCAAACACCACCAGGTTGGCATCCAACTCTTCCACGGCGTTTTTTAATTCCTCAATTTTACCTTTCCCCAACACGGTACGGGTGTCGGGTGCTTCACGGTTCTGGGTGATTTCTCCCACCACCTCGGCACCGGATGCTTCGCAGAGCGCTTTTAATTCCTCTAAGGATTCGGGGTCGGAGTCTTCCAGTTTTCCCGTTCCCAAAAACACACCGCACACAATACATTTTTCAATTTTATCAGTCAATGGATTCATTTAAATCGTTCCTTTATCCAGCATTTCTATCACGGTTTTTATCACGTGTTCTTCGCAGGTGACGGGCAATACCACATCTGCTGTTTCCTTTAAACCGGGGTTTGCATTGGCAACGGCAATTCCGCAACCTGCAACCTGAAGCATTTCTTTATCGTTCATATTATCTCCCACCGCATAGCATTTATCGGGAGAAATGGTTAATATGTTTAAAAGTTCGGTTAAGGCAGCCCCTTTATGCACTCCGTGGGGCAACAATTCAAAATAATGCTCCTCGCTTCGTACAAAACTGTATTGGGGATAGAGAGGCGGAATCATTTTTTCCAGCATATCAATTTCATGGGTTTCTGCCGCCATTAACACCTTGCACCAATCGGGAGTTTCTTCCTGTAAGGAGTGCCATTCGATTTTGTTATCGGGAAAAATTTTTTCGTCGCTAATATGTTTTCTCACATAGGGATTATCCACGAAAAATAGGATTTCTTCGGGGATAAATGCTTCTATTCCCAACCAGGGGAATTTTTTATGAATTTCGTTCACAACCTCTTTATAGTTTCCCGAAAGACACTTTGCGTACAAAAATTCATTGGTCATCGGATTTTTGATGACACCGCCATTATGGGAAATCACGGGTAAATCAGGAGTCAATTCGTCAAAATAGCTTTCTAAAGACTGATACACTCTTCCCGATGCTACGGTGAATTTTCCGCCGTTTTCTCTGAAATAGCGGATGGCATCCAGGTTTTCTTTGGAGATGGTTTTTTCTTCGGTTAAGAGGGTTCCGTCCATATCGGAAACTAAGAGGATTCCGTCAAATTTCATAAATTGATTCCTTTCGGTTGCTAAAAATTTGCATACATAATTATTATACTATAATTTTCTTAGAAATTCAAGCTTTTTCTGAAATTACAAGAGACCAGTTATCTTTTTTGGCAATTTTTGTTGGAGAACGTAGTTTTTCCTTGCTTTTTGCAGGAAATGATAGGATTTTATGAGTTGAATGGGAGTATCCTGCTATGTTATAATAAAACGGTACTGATTGATGTATCAGTTTATTTTGCTAAAAAGCAGGGAGGAATCCGTTATGCTCATAAAAACTACCGTGATGAAAAAGATGATTCGATTTGAGAATCAGAAATATCGACTGACCTACACCCTTCTTTCGGAGGATGATGTTCGTTATGGAATTAAGGTGACCTGTCGATATGGGAATGTCATAGAATCCGAGAACATTTGGTTGGGAGAAAATCGGAAGAATGCGTTGAAAATTCTGTACCTGTTTGCCAAGGAAACGGTCTTTCCCGTGGCGCTTAGAGAAACTTACGAAAATTTATAAGGCACAAAAAAACACCTCTCAGGGATGAGAGGTGTTTTCAATTTTATAAGATTAGTTTAAGCCGGTAATCCAATCGGGAACATCTAAAACGTCATCTTTTTTTGCAGGAGCTTCAGAAGCGGGAGCGGACTGCATAAAGGAGGGAGCTTCGATGGTTTCAACAACCGGTTTTTCCACTTCTTTTTTGGTGGTTCCGAAGTGAGGGATGTTGAAATGGTCACGGAATACTTCATTGGAAGCAAAACCGGTAGCAATAACGGTAACTTTGATTTCGTCTTTCATGCTTTCGTCGATTACTGCACCGAAGATTAAGTTTGCATCCGGATCCACATGTTCCTGAACTAAGGAAGCCGCCTGGCTTGCTTCAATCAAGGACATATTCGGGCCACCGGTGATATTAACCAGCACGCCTTTTGCACCGTCGATGGAAGTTTCCAAAAGCGGACTGGAGATTGCGGAACGAGCAGCTTCTTCTGCTTTGTTTTCGCCGCTTGCCATACCGGAGCCCATGTGAGCATAGCCGGTGTTCTTCATAATGGTTTTAACGTCTGCAAAGTCACAGTTGATTAAGCCGGGAACCACGATAACGTCGGAGATACCCTGCACGCCCTGACGAAGCACATCATCAGCGATGCGGAAAGAATCTTTTAAAGTGGTGCTTTTATCAACTAAGCTTAAAAGTTTATCATTGGGGATTACGATTAACGCATCCACAAATTCTTTTAAATTTTCAACGCCTTTTTTAGCAGCGTTGCTTCTTTTCATACCTTCAAAAGCAAAGGGTTTGGTAACCACACCAACGGTTAAGATACCCATTTCTTTTGCAACGGATGCAACCACGGGAGCTGCACCGGTGCCGGTACCGCCGCCCATACCTGCAGCGATAAATACCATATCGGCGCCTTTGATTACCTGAGCGATTTCTTCTCTGTTTTCTTCAGCTGCTTTTTCGCCGATTTCGGGATTTGCGCCTGCACCCAGACCTTTGGTAATTTTTTCACCGATTCTTAATTTGGTCTGTGCTTTGGAATTATGTAATGCCTGATTATCTGTGTTGATTGCAATAAATTCCACCTTGTCCATATTATGGTCAACCATGGTGTTTACGGCATTGTTACCTGCACCGCCAACTCCGATGACCTTAATTTTTGCAAAGGTGTCTAATTCATTATGGTATGCCATAGTCTGAAAAACCTCCCTGAATGTTCTATCTGAAACTTACATTTTTTCATAGAAAATATGCGCAATTATACATACTATTCTCATATTATAACATTCTTTTTTTGAAATTGCAAGTCCATTTCCGAAAAAAATGTAAAAAAACTGTAATTTTTAAGTGGGATTGGTTTGGTCAAGTTCTTCCACAGTAAGTTGTTTTTTGCGGGAAGAATATTTTTCCACATAGAAACGGCGGATGAAACCGAAATTCTGAAACATTCTGGTTCCGAACACAACCACAATTGCAACATACAGGTCCAATCCGAGCTTTTCGCCAAGATAAATGATGAAAGCTGCCAATGCGGCATTTCCGAATAAACCGGTGATAAAAATAATCATGGAAAAACGCTTGTTGAGAATTGCGGAAATTCCGCCCAGAACAGAGTCAAGCGCTGCCAGAATGGCAATTGCCATATAAACTGAGTAAGCAGGGTTGATGCTCCAGGGAATATAAAGCCCCACAAGACAACCCAAAATAAGTGCTAATAAGGGAAGTAACATAGAATCGTCCGCCTTTCGTTATTTCTTGGTGGTGGGAGTGGCGTATTTGAAATTGATAGCACCCTTATAAGCAGGCACCACAACCTTTTCTGCGGTTTTTACATCCACTTCGCAGTATGCGGCGATATCCGCAACCACACCGCCTTTAAAGAGTAATGCGGATTCCAGAGTTTTGGGGTCGCCGATGGCGTTGATCACAAAGGGGGCACCGGTACGCACATTGTTGATGCTTAACACAGACCCCACACATCTTACCTCGGAAACAGAGGTCAAACGTTCGCCGTTGATGGAAATGGCTTCCGCACCTGCATCTTTTAATTCGTTGATTACAAGCAGAATGTCGGAATCGTGGAGCCAGTACAGACTTTCGGGTTCACCGGGGAGGGGTGTTTTGTTGCCGTCGTTCATTTTTACCACCACACCGGGTCCTTCCACCTCTTTCATACCTGCTAAGATTTCGGCATTATCCAGCTGTTCTTTTAAAATACTGGTGGTGGTATTGGTGTCTGCAATTGCTTCCTTGTACTGGTCTAAATCGTTTTTGATTCGTTCGTAATCCAGATAAAGTGCTTCGTTTTTCTCTTTTTCTTTCTGATACATATTCTGGAGTTCTGCGGCACGAAGACCACTGATAGTTCCTGCGCCGTTGTTTTTATGCACACTTTTTAACTGAATGGTGATGGCAAATCCGAGCACCACACAAACAAGTCCCAATGCAACCTGTGCTTTCCATTTGTTATTCATATTCTTTAAACACCGCCTTATATTCGTCAATAAATTCAATCGTTCCTGTTTTTTCGGCAGGGATTTCTGCCATCACTTCTTTTAAAAATTTGATTTTATAGGTGTAATTGGAGCCGTTTCCGATGTCGGCCGTAATTGCGTTTTTAAAATGAAGGAAAATATCTCCTCGCAAGATAGCGAGCTTGTCCACACTGTCGGACATTGCTTGTGAAAACAATTCCTTGGAGATGGTAAGCATCAGGGTAACCTCATCGGGGTCGGTGGTATCCACAATGTCTCCCACTCGGAACTGTTCCACCTGCACTCCTTCGATGGCGGGGACGCCGTATTTACTTCGTTCACTGGTGGTATCTAAAATTTTCCCCGTTTCATCCACAATGATATACAACGATTCTCCGCAAAGAATCTGTGCGATGGGTTTGCATTCGGAAATCACAATGGAAACCTTGTCGGGGAACGCTCGGGAGACAGATACCTCTTTTACGAATGAAAGAGAGGAAATGTTATTTGTCACCGTATCCGTTCGGAATGTGAAAATGTTGGTTCCCACGGCTAAGCCTGAGGCATCAAGCACTTTTTCGGGTGTTAAAAGCTCAGTTCCCGTTACTGTGATTTCGTGGATATAAAAAGCAGGCGTTAAAAGACCGATTGCCAATGTTAAGCCGAGTAACAGCAGCGTAACAAGCAATGTGGTTTTGAACACCTTGTTTTTCTTATGCTTTTTTCGTGTGGAACGCGGTTGGGCAGAAAAGTTGCCCAACCCCATTGCATCTTTCATAGGGAACTCCGTTTTATGATAGATTTCTCCGAAATTCGGAGTGTGATTTCATGGTTTAGGGGATGATTTGCTTGCACCATTGGACGTTTTTTAACACAGTTGGTTCCGCTTTTACGGCGATTTCTGCTTTGGCACCCAGAGAACGAAGCTTTACAATCATATTTTCGTAGCCTCGTTCAATGTGGTGAACATCGTCGATAACGGTTTGCCCTTCGGCACACAGAGCGGCAATCATTAAAGCGGCACCCGCTCTTAAATCCTTGGCACACACTTTGGCGCTATGCAGGGCATTAACGCCGCGGATTCTTGCGGTGTTGCCCGAAATTTTGATATCAGCACCCATTTTTCTTAATTCTTCCACATGGTTGAATCGGTTTTCAAAAATATTTTCCACAATCATGCTGGTTCCTTTTGCACGAAGCAACGCCGCCATCATAATGGCTTGTGCATCGGTGGGAAACCCCGGATGGGGCATGGTTGCAATCAGATTGACGGGTTTTAGCTGAATCGGTGCTGCCACGGTTACTGCACTGCCGGAATGAGGAATCGTGTAGGCACCCATTTCTCCGAGAGTGAGAAAGATTTTTTCCAAATCTGCCACGGGGGCATTGGTTAACTGTATGGTACTGCCCGTTGCTACCGCAGCACAAAGATAGGTGGCGGCTTCAATACGGTCAGAGGATATTCGGTATTCGCAGTCGGAAAAGTTTGTTTGGGGAAGAATGCGAATCGTGTTGGTTCCTGCTCCCGAAATGCAGGCACCTGCCGTGTTTAAAAAGTTTTGCAAATCCACAATTTCAGGTTCTCTGGCAGGATTTTTGAGGATGACGGGGCCGTCTGCTTTTAAGGCGGCAATCATCACATTTTCGGTTGCACCCACACTGGGAAAAGAGAGTTTATATTCCCCGCTTTTGATGGTGGGAGCCTTGCAGAAAATCCCGTTGGCATTTTCCTGAATCAAAACGCCCATTTGAGATAATGTGTTCAAATGAATGTCGATGGGGCGCTTTCCAAGCTCGCAACCGCCGGGATAAGAGATGTTGGCATAACCGAACCGATTGATAAAAGCACCTAAGAATATAATAGAAGAGCGGAGCTTTCTCATTAGTTCCGACGGGACTTCGGGCTTTGCATCAAACCCGGAATCCACGGTAATGGTACCTTGTTCCATAGAAACATGATACCCCAGATATTTCAAAATGTCAACGGTGCATCGAACATCCGAGATATCAGGGCAATTATGTAACACGGTTTTCTTTCCTGTGATAATGGTTGCCGCAAGAATGGGCAACACAGCGTTTTTGGAACCGGAAATGGGGACGGTGCCCGAAAGCTTTCTTCCGCCTTCAATCAGGTATCTCATAGTTTCACACCTTTCTTACAGTTTCATTATATGAAAGGCGTGGTTGTTTGTTACGCTCGGGATGCGATTTTTTCAACAAGTTCCCCGATTCTTTTGTCACCATCGGTGAGAGACAAGGGAGTAAGCGCATCAGACATCCCGGATAGTTTTTCGGGATTGTTTATCAGGTTGGAAAGGGATTCGTATAATTTTTCGCCCGTCAGGTCGGATTCTGCAATTTTTACGGCACCGCCGAGGGTTACCAGGGCGTGAGCATTTTTATCCTGATGATTTGCCGTCACATTGGGGGAGGGAATCAGGATAGACGGTTTTTTCAGTGCGCAAAGCTCGGAAACCGTCATTGCACCTGCACGGGTAACGGCAACATCACAAGCCGTCAAAACGGCAGGCATATCGTCGATATATTGAGTGATACGAATCTGATTGGGATCAAAGGAAATATCCTTGATTTTTGCTAAGAATTCATCGTGATAACGGCTTCCTGTTCCGATAATAAGGTGGATGCCGTTCTCTTGTGCCTTGGGAATCAGCGTTGCAAAGGCATCGTTTAATTTCTGAGCACCTAAGCTTCCGCCAAAGCAGAGGACTACGGGTGCGTTTTCGGGCAGATTCAGTTTTTTGCGGGCATCTTGTTTGTTGATGGCCAAAAAGTCCTGACGAATGGGATTTCCGGTCAACACAGAGCGCTCGGGATGCTTTAAAAACGGTTTTGCTTCGTAAAATGCCAGGGCATAGATTTTTGCCCATGCGGAAAGCAGCTTCGTGGTCAGACCCGGATAGGCATTCTGCTCGTGAATGAGAAACGGAATGTGCTTTTTGTGCAAGGCATACATACTGAGAGCGGAGATGTAGCCACCTGTGGAAACCCCCACATCGGGACGAAAATCCTCCACCACTTTCTGAATGCTTTTGTATGCTTTATAATCGGTTGCAAGAATTTTAAAGTTCCGAAGCAGATGCTTTCTGTCCAGTCCTTTGGAGAAAAATCTGTGATAAACACATCCTGTTTTGGAATACAGTTTTTCCTCCAGAGCTCCGTCGGAACCGATATATAACACTTCGGCACCCTGATTAACAAGCCAGGTGCCGATGGCAATTGCGGGGTTAATATGACCGGCGGTACCGCCGCCGGAAATCAGTGCTTTCAAAAAAAACGCCTCCCGTTTTTTGAAAAAGATTTTAAGAAATGATTATAATTGAGATTCTGTTTCTTTTTTTGTTTGGGCAGAGATGTTTAAAATCATACCCATGGATATCATCTGGAATACAAAGGATGTTCCGCCTGCCGAGAAGAAGGGGAGCGGAATCCCCGTGGGAGGAACGGAAGAGGTTGCAACACCGATATTTAAGAGTACCTGCACGATGGTTAAGGAGATTAAGCCGAATACCAGAAGCATCGAGTATCTGTCGGGTGCTTTTAAGGCAATTCGCACGGCACGGAACAGAAGAAATGCGAATAATACCAAAACCGCCAATGCGCCGAGAAAACCAAGTTCTTCGCAGATGATGGAAAAAATAAAGTCGTTTTGAGGTTCGGGGATGTATAAGAATTTCTGACGGCTTCTGCCAAGTCCGAGCCCTGAGAAACCGCCGCTTCCGATGGCATAAAGGGACTGAACAACCTGCCAACCGTCACCCGCTTTGTCTTTAAAGGGGTCCATAAAGGAAAGAAGACGCTTCATACGGTAGGGTTCAATGATTGCAAATAAGGCACCCAACGCGCCCACTCCGATTGCTAAGACCGAGAAAATCCGCATAGGGATTCCTGCGGCAATCATCATTACCCCAAGAGCTAATGCGATAATTAAAATCGCAGAAAAGTGAGGCTGCAAAAGCAACAGTACCGCTGCGATTCCCGCAACCACTCCGCAGAGAATCAGATGGGGAAGAGATTCTTTCACATCAATGGTTTTAATTTTGGATAAAATCCAGGCACAAGCCATAATAATGGCAATTTTTGCAAATTCCGAGGGCTGGATGGTGGAAAATCCTAAATTTAACCAACGTTTTGCCCCGTTGATCGTTTGACCGACAATTAACACCAGTAAAAGCATCACCATGGCAATTGCATAAATCCAAATGACCTTTTTTTTGATAAAGCGGTAGTCAATCATCGACACAACCAGCATCACGCCGATACCAACCACTGCCCAAAGTGCCTGATTTTTAATGAAAAAGTTACTGTCTCCGTGAATATAAAATGCACTGGGAGCAGATGCAGAAAACACCATAACCAGGCCGTATGCTGTTAAGGCGATTACGGTCAGAAGAAACATATGGTCTATGTTTTTCCAATTGAATTGGAGCTTAAGTTTCAGTTTTTTCATAGCATCAATACGGTTCCTCCCGGAAACCTTCCTTTCTCATAAAATTCCGAATGCTATACCAGAGATAAGAATGCAATCACACAACCGATTAAGGTGATTGCGGAGAATAACAACACAATTTTGTTTTCGGAATAGCCGGACAGTTCAAAATGATGATGAATGGGAGTCATTTTGAAAATACGTTTTCCTTTGGTCAGTTTGAAATAGCTAACCTGAAGCATTACGGAGAAAGCTTCAATCAAATAGATGATGCCCACGATAATCAGCATCAGAGGCATATCGTTCATAATGGCAAGAGCAGCCACGGCACCGCCTAAGAAGAGGGAGCCGGTATCACCCATAAACACTTTTGCAGGGTGGAGATTATAAATCAGAAAGCCGCACAATGCACCGCAAAGACCTGCGGAGAATGCAGTCATACCTTCGGATAAGAACACCATAGAGGCTAAGGTGAAAAACAGGCTCACAACAAAGGTTACCGAACCTGCAAGACCGTCAACACCGTCGGTAAGGTTTACGGCGTTGATAAAGCCAATCATCATAAATACCAGAAGAATACTGATATAATAGGATAAATCAAGATAGATGTTGGTAAAGGGAATCAAGAGAGTGGTTTGAATGAGTCCAAGCTCCAGTCCGCCGATTACAAATGCAGAGGACACTACGAGCATCAGAATGATTTTCCACATTGCACTGAGGCCTAAATTTCGTTTTTTTACCACCTTGATGTAATCATCCAAAAAGCCGATCAAACCGCAGGAGAGGGCAAATAACGCCACAAACAATCCTTTTAAGTCTCTCACGAAAATGGCGCTTACCACCGCCACCGCCAGGATGAAAATCACACCGCCCATTGTGGGGGTGCCTGCTTTGGATTTGTGCCAGTTGGGGCCTATTTCCAAAATTTGCTGACCAAATTTTAATTTGCGAAGCAGGGGAATAAACACGGGACCTGCCAAAGCACTTACTAAAAAGCCAATCACTGCACAGATGGCTGCTGAAATCGGAATCGGCATAGAATAATCACTCCTTCGTTTGCAGATGTTGTTTTACCTGTTCAAACAGTTCTTCAAATTGATATTTTCGGGATGCTTTGAATAACACGGCATCACCGTTTTGAAACAGATTCGGGATCTGTTGGATAAATTCTTCACGGTTTTTGAAGAAACGGATACAATCGGGGTTCATTCCTGCTTGGATTGCTCCGATTTTGATATATTCGGAGTCTTCTTCCACGCAGAGCAGACAGTCGATTTTCTCGTTTGCTGCCGCTTCGCCAACTTGTTTCAGGATGGATTCCAGGTAGCTTCCCAATTCTCCGATGGGTCCGAGAACGGCTACCTTGCGACTGGCTTTTTGGTTGGCAAGAACTCTGAGAGCCGCGCGGTCGGAATCCAAGGATGCGTTGTAGCAATCGGCAATCAAGGTGACAGAACCCACGGTTTCGGTTTTTTGACGCCATCCCACGGATTGAAAATCGGATAATCCGCTTTGGATTTGTTCGGCGGTCATACCAAGATGTTTTCCCAAAAGAATTGCGGCACTTGCATTCTGAATGTTGTGTGCACCTGCAATGGGAATTTGGTAGGTGATACCATCCATACAAAAGATTCCGTCTTCGGAAATGATTTCGTAGGGATATTCTGCATTGGTTTTTCCAAAATATTTTACGGTTTGTTTGCAATTTACCCGGGATAGCAGGTCGTCGTCTCCGTTTAAGAGCAAAAGAGCATCTTCCTGCATCCCGTCTAAAATTTCAAGCTTTGCTTTTAAGATGTTTTCACGGCTTCCCAGATATTCAATATGGGAGGTGCCGATTAAAGAAATAATGGCAACATCGGGGTTTGCGATTTTGGAAAGATAAGAAATTTCGCTAAAATGGTTCATCCCCATTTCCAACACGGCAAATTCTTCGTCTCCCTCCATTTTTAAAACGGTTAAGGGGAGCCCGATATGGTTATTAAAATTGCCCGAAGTGGCAATTGTTTTTCCTTTTTGCGCCACCACAGATGCCACAAACTGACGGGTAGTGGTTTTGCCCACACTTCCCGTAATGGCAATCACTTTGGCGTGAGACTGTTTTAGCACATACGAAGCCAGATCTCCCAAAGCTTTGGTGGTGTCTTCCACCAGTACCGCAAACTTACCGATTTTGGGAACATCTTGCTTTTGGGTCAAAAAACCGACAGCGCCGTTTGCAGCGGCGCTTTCGATATAAGTATGCCCGTCGTGTGTTTCTCCCACCAAAGGCACAAAAAGCTCGGTGGTCATTATTGCACGGCTATCGGTAGAAACATAGCGGAACACGGTATCGGCAGAGCCAAACAGTAAGGTGCCGCCCACCGCTTCCAGTAATTGATGCACAGTTAATTGCATAACGATTTCACAACTTCTCTTTCGTCAAATTCGATTTCGTAATCTTTGAATTTTTGCACCATTTCGTGACCTTTTCCAAGCAGAAGCACAATGTCGTTTTCTTCTGCCAGTTCCATTGCCATACGAATGGCTTCTTTTCGGTCGGTGTGGGAATATACGTTAGTTTTGTCTTCGATTCCCACCATAATATCATCAATAATTGCCTGCATATCTTCGCTGCGGGGATTGTCACTGGTAACCACCACAATATCGGAGTATTTTTGAGCAATCGCTCCCATTTTGGGGCGTTTTCCTTTGTCACGGTCGCCGCCGCAACCAAACACGGTAATCACCCGTGCAGGCTTAAATTCGTTTACTGATGTTAAAATATTTTCCATTCCGTCGGGCGTGTGGGCAAAATCAATCATGACCTGATAAGGCTTATCAATTTCCACAAGCTCACATCTGCCTTTTACGGTCTTGGATTTTTTCATTGCCATTCTCACAAAGCCGTCGGGAACACCGAGAGCCCCCGACATGGCGCATACCGCCAGGGAATTATACACGGAAAATCCGCCCGGAATCGGCAGTTTCACGGTGTAGGGGTCTTTCTCGTGAATCACGGTGTAGGTAACACCGTCTGCACGGTATTCAATTTCTTTTGCGCAGTAATCGCAGTTATCGGTTAAGCCGTAGGTTACCACTTTTTTGGTTGCTTGTGCTTTCATGGTTTCGGCATAGGTGCTATCCTGATTGATTACCGCAATTTCACATTGACGGAAAAATTCTGCCTTGGCATCGGCGTAATTTTCCATTGTGATATGGTAATCCAGATGGTCCTGCGTCAGGTTGGTGAACACACCAATTTCAAAGGGGATTGCCGCAACTCTTCCCAAGCTTACGGAATGAGAAGAAACTTCCATCACGGCAAAATCGCAGTTTTCATCTGCCATTTGTTTTAAATATCCGAATAATTCGGGTGCTTCGGGAGTGGTAGCGTTGGCAGGATAGGAGGTTTTGTCAATCACAATTTCGTTGGTGCCGATTAAACCTACTTTATACCCGCACACTTCCAGCATATTTTTCACAAGATTGGTCACGGTGGTTTTTCCGTTGGTACCTGTTACGCCAATCATTCGGAGCTTTTTCTGAGGGTTTTCACAAAAGGCTGCCGCCAGATAGGAAAGGGCGGTATTGGTGTTATCTACCACGATGTTCACGGCACCTTCGGTATCTACGGGATATTCAGACACGATGGCTGCTGCTCCGTTTTGCAAAGCCTGACTGATGTATTCGTGACGGTCGGAACGGATGCCTTTGATGCACACAAATAAGCTTCCTTTTGTTACGGTTCTTGTATCAAAAGAAATATCGGTAATTTGAATATTTTTTTCTTTCTCTGTGAGTTGATTCTGATAACTGATATCTGCATTCTGAAGCAATTCGTGTAATAACATAGGCGTTCCTCGGCTTTCTTATTGCTCTGTGTGAGCGGAATTCGGATAAGTGAATTCCACGGTGATCTGGGTTCCGATGGTGGCATATTCTTTCGGCGCAATGCTTTGCTTGGTTGCCACCGCATTTTGTGTGGTGTTTTCAATTCCAACTGCTTCAAACTGGAATTTTGATTTTTCCAGAATGGATTTTGCTTCTTCAAAGGTTTTTCCGATTACATCGGGCACCTCCACGCTGTTGGAAGGACGGGCATCCCCTGTGTAAACAATTACGGTGCCGTTTCGGGCAACGGTTACAAAGGGAAGGGGAACTTGACTGTTTACCACGTCACCGTCACCTTCCACCACACAACGAAGACCGCTCTGAGAGAGAATCTGCCGTGCCTCGGTGAGGTTCATACCGGTAACTTTGGGAACTTCCACATCGGCAGTTGCTTCCTGACCTTCGGGAAGTTCGGGTTCCATATCCATATAACGCAAAACGTCATCTAAAATTTTACCTGCTAAGGGAGATGCAATGGTACCACCCATGTGATTTCCTGCTGGGGGTTCGTCTAAAATAATCAAAATGGCAACCTGAGGGTCGTTTGCGGGTGCAATCCCAACAAAAGATGCCACATATTTCTGGCTTCCGCGGGGAAGCTTTTCGCTGGTTCCGGTTTTTCCGCCGATGCGAAGACCTTCCAGATGTGCTTTGTTACCGGTACCTTCTGCGACAACGCTTTCCATTAAGCCTCTCATAATCTGAGAAGTCTGAGAGGAAATTACCTGGCGCACTTCCACGGTATCGAAGCTTTCCAGAATGGTTCCGTTGGAATCGGTAATCTGTTTTATCAGGTGGGGTTTTACCAAGATACCGTCGTTGGCAACGGCACTGATTGCGGTAATCATCTGCAAAGGTGTTACTGTGGGACCCTGACCAAAGGATGCGGTAGCAAGTTCCACTTCGTTGAAGCTTCCTTCGGGATAGAAAATACCGCTGGTCTCCCCGTAAAGCTCGATGCCTGTTTTCTGAGTAAAACCAAAGCCTTTGTAGAAATTATAGAAGGTCTCCTGACCGATTCTTGCGCCGATTTGCATAAAGGCGGGGTTGCAGGAATTTTCCAAAGCACCGGTTAAGTCTAAAATACCGTGTCCCACATGTTTCCAACAACCAATGTGGGCATTTGCCACCTGATAGCTTCCGGTACAGTTAAAGGCATCCTGCAGAGATACCACGTTGGATTCCAATGCCATAGCGGAAGTGATGATTTTAAAGGTGGAACCGGGTTCGTAGCTATCCACAACTGCTTTGTTTCGCCATAATTTATTCAGATATTCGTTGGTAGCGTTATTCTTTTCTTCGGAATCCGACATACTTGCAATTGCTTGTTTCACAGAGGAATCCGTGATTTCAAAAGGTGCATTCAAATCGAAGTCCGGTTTGGTTGCCATTGCCAGGATTTCACCTGTTTTCACATCCATAATAATGCCTGCAGCACCTTGTTTTAACTGCAAGTCGGTAACCGCCTGATCCAGATGCTTTTCCAAAAAGTGCTGAATGGAAACATCGATGGTAAGGGTGATATCGGAACCATCCTCGGGAGTATAGTAACGGTCGTATTTGTAAGGCATTTCGGTGCCGTCTGCATTTCTTGCGGTAACGATTCTGCCGTATTGACCTTTTAATTTGCTGTCGTAAATCTGTTCGATTCCAAGTAAGCCCTGGTTATCGGCACCGGTGAACCCGATGATATGAGATGCAATGTTGTTGTAGGGGTAGTAGCGTTTGGTGTCTGCATCCAGGTAAACGCCGGAAAGGTCTGCATCACGGATGGCATCAGCCTGCGCTTTTTCCACTTTTCGTTTGATCAGAACATAGGAGGTGTTCATATCGATTTTTTCTAAGATGTTTTTTTCTTCAATTCCGAGAATTTCGGAAAGCGTTTTTGCGCAAAGCTCCCGTTCGCCTGCTTTTCGCACGGTAACGGGGGAAATGCTCACGGTTTCCACATCGGCACTTACGGCAAGCTGCTTGCCGTTGCGGTCGTAAATGGTGCCTCGTTTTGCGTTGATCATACGGTCACGGGTTTGTTGTTCGATGGCTTCTCTGGAGAGCCATTCTCCGTCCACAAACTGAATAATGGAGATTCTCGCCACAAAGAAAAGAAAGCATACCAAGAGTACGCCTGTTAACCATAAAATTCTCTTTTGTGTTTTGAATGTGGTGTTTTTCTTCATGAGAGAAGACTCCTTTTTTAGGAAAATCCAAAGGGGGAATATATGGAAAATTGAGGAATGATATCATCCCTCAATTCATCATATTAGCTTATTCACCCAAATATGCTATCATACCGTTTTGAATACCGAAGTTGTTTTCGGATGTGTCTTCTTTGGCAGGAGCTTTTGCCATTACGCCGTAATCCTGGTCGGGCACATCAATATAAACAATCTGTTCGCTTCTTGCTCGGTTCATGCCGTAGCTTGCAATTGCAAGCTCTTCCACCGTTTTCAAATCCATCTTCTGATTGATTTGCACTTCTTTTTTCTTGTTGGCGGAATATAGTTCGGCATATTGCGCTTTTAAAGCCGCATTCTTTTTGCTTTGTTCGGTAATCTGGGTATTATGTACGATTAAGGAGATGCCGCCTAAGATAAAGCAGAAAATGAAAATCGCAACCCGAAATTGCAACCGTTTCTTTTCTTTGAAACGTCTTTTTTCTGCAATGGGGCGAAAGTCATGAACGATGGCTGCTTCCTGCCCGGATTGTTGTGCGAGATTCTCAAATGACATAATGCGGCTCCTTTCTATATAATATAATAGGAAAAGAAATTCCTTATAATTTTTCTAAAATCCGAAGTTTTGCCGATTTGCTTCTGGAGTTTTGCTCCAGCTCTTCCTCGGAGGGAAGTATGGGCTTTCTTGTGATGATTTTTGCCAACGGCTTTTTCCCGCATACACAAACGGGAAACTCAGGCGGGCAGGTACACACATTCACAAGACTTTTAAAATACTCTTTTACAATTCTGTCTTCTAAGGAGTGGAATGTGATGATGCACATTCTTCCACCCGGCTTTAGGAGATTGAAGAAACTTTCCAGGCCTTTTTTTAAGGATTCCAACTCTCCGTTCACTTCGATGCGGATTGCCTGAAAGGTTCTTTTTGCGGGATGCTTTTCCCGAAGGCTTTTTGCCGGCATGGAGCGACGGATGATTTCAATCAGTTCTCCGGTGGTTTCGATTTCTTTTTCTTCTCTTTGTTTCACAATGTTTTTTGCGATACTCAGAGCAAATTTTTCTTCTCCGTAGGTGGAGATGATACTTGCAAGTTGTGAAACAGAATATGTATTCACCACGGTTTTTGCGCTGAGCGGGGAGGTTCGGTCCATTCTCATATCCAACGGAGCGTCTTCCCGATAGGAAAAACCACGGTCTTTGTTATCGAGTTGATAGGAAGATACGCCAAGGTCTGCCAAAATGCCGTCTACCGGAGTGGTAACGTAATCGGCAATATTGCGAAAGTCGGAACGGATAAACTGTTTTTGGCAAACGGTTTCGCTAAGACGCTCGGTTGCAACGGCAAAGGCGTCTTCGTCGCGGTCAACCCCGATAAACAAACCGTTTTCGGAAAGCTTTTCGCAAATTTTTCGGGAATGCCCGGCACCGCCCATGGTTGCATCCACATAAGTGCCGTTTTCGGTGATTGCCAATCCGTCAATACATTCTTGGAGCAATACGCTTACATGCTTAAATTCCATCGTCTTAAATTCCAAATATTTCTAAAATTTCAGAAAGCTTCTGAGGTTCATCTTCGGTTTGCTTTTCGTATTTTTCGTATTCATCCACATCCCAGATTTCAATTCTGGAGGAGGCACCTGCGATAATAATATCTTTGGTCAATCCTGCAAATTCACGGAGCCCCGGAGGAATCACGAATCTGCCTTGCTTGTCTGCAGTAACCAATTCGGTGTAGTTGAAGATGTATCGCTGCAGTCTGCCGCCGTCGTTGGAGATGGGAAGTGCTTTGATTTTTGCTTCCAGTTCTTTGTAATCTTCCTTGGTGTAAACAAACAGACATTTTTCAAACCCGCGAAGCACGAAAAAACTTTCACCCAAATTCTCACGGTATTTGGATGGAAGTATTACTCTGCCTTTAGCGTCTATGGAATGTTTCGCCTGTCCGTAAAACATACTCCGGAAGTTACCCTTTCTGTAAGCTTTTTGGGAGATGCGTTCTTTGCTCATCCCGAAAGTGGGTTTTTTGGCTCGTTTTTCACCACTTTGTGGTCTTTTGTGCCACTTTCATCCACTTTTATATACATTTTAACATATTTTTGAAAAAAATCAAGTATTTTTTGAAAAAAAATTGAGTTTTTTTAAAAAAAATTTCGTGTGATGGGATAGAGGGGGAAAAGTATGGAAAAATCAAGTGTTTTTCGGGAAAAACGATGCAGAGAGTACAGCTTTCTCAGTGCCGTTTTTTCGTAAAGAAGACAAAAGTGGTTTTCGGGTGGCGGAAATATTTGCCGAAAGAGGGAGAATTTCGCAGGATTTTTCGGTTTGCAAAATTTTTTTAAAAAAATGCAAAAAAAGTATTGACAAATCCGATTTGGTTTGATATAATAGCCCTTGCTTGATGAGAGCAACTTACAATTTGGGAGCATAGCTCAGCTGGGAGAGCATCTGCCTTACAAGCAGAGGGTCATAGGTTCGAGCCCTATTGTTCCCACCACAAAAAAGCGTACTGAATTTTCAGTACGCTTTTTTTGCGCTGTAATTTGTGGAGTAAATATACCGACTAGCTTGCTTATTGACTGAAATTATCGGCATCTGTTTCGTATTTAAAAGTTAATAAAAATGTGTAAATACACAAAAAAACTATTTACAAAAAAAGAAAAATGTGGTAAAATAGTTCTAAATTTTGATTTTATCTTTCTTAAAATCAATTCAAAGGAGAAGAAGTTATGAAAAAGAAGCTTTTGGCGTTATTCACGGCGATTGTTCTTTGTATCACAAGCTTCAGCGTGATGAGTGTGTCTGCGGCTACCGTGGCAAGCGGTTCTTGCAGCAGCACTGTGAGCTGGACGCTGGATTCCGAGGGTGTCCTCACTATCAGCGGTACCGGCGTGATTCCCGATTACGAAGCAAACACATTTCCCTGGTACAGTCAGCGAGACAGTATTACCAAGGTTGTTATCGGTAATGGGATTACAGCGATTGGCACTTACGCGTTTCGTTCTTGTAAGCAAATCTCAGAGGTTTCGATTGCAAACAGCGTGATTTCTGTTGGAGACTATGCTTTCGCCAACAATGAGGGATTAACGAAGGTCACTCTGGGAAATAAAATGCAATCTATTGGTGCAAATGCTTTTTACAATTGTAAAGCGTTGCCGAATATTACGATTCCCGACAGTGTAATCAGTTTGGGAAGCCAGGCATTTTGCAACTGTTCTGCGCTGACAACCGTTGTGGTTGGAAATGGCGTGGAAGTGCTTTCGCAGGATGTTTTCCGCGGATGCTCCAAGCTAACCGACTTGACCATCGGTTGCGGTGTGATGCAGATTGCCGAAAATGCCTTGTATAACTGCAGCAAATTGAAAAATGTTACTTTTGCAGGAACTGAATTTCAGTGGAGTAAGATGACTGTCGCAAGTGGAAATGATGCTCTGAAAAATGTATCTGTGCAGGCAACTGCTTCCGCTGACAGTTGTGGAGCCAATGCTACCTGGAGCATTTCTGACGGAATCTTAACCATTCGAGGAGAGGGTATGATGGCAAATTACAATGCCTCCAATTTCCCTTGGATGGATTTCAGAAGCAGTATCACAAAGATTGTGGTTGAGGAAGGTATTACAAGTGTTGGTACCTGGGCGTTTTACAGTATGCCTAATTTAACCGAGGTTGTTTTGCCGGATAGTTTAACAAGAATCGGTTTACGTGCTTTTGCAACTTGTAAGGGGTTGGGCGAAATTACCATTCCGAATCAAGTAACCTACATCGGAAACAATGCGTTTTCCAATGATGAAAAGCTGGCAACGGTAATTTTGGGCGCTGGCGTGGAAACTATTGATACCCGTGCTTTTTATAACTGTACTGCGTTAGAAAAAATCAGTATTCCCAACAGTGTAACCACCTTATCTTCCGAAGCATTTAACACTTGTGTTTCCATGCGCGAAGTAAGTATCGGAAGCGGGCTTAAAGTGATTGGAGATTCTGCATTCCGTAACTGTACTTCCTTGGAAAAGGTGACTTTGAGCAGTAATGTGACCACTGTTAGTACATCTGCTTTCCGTGGTTGTTCTGCATTAAAGGATGTGTATTACAGAGGTGATGCACAAAAATGGGGAGCTGTTTCGGTTGGTTCTTATAATACCGATTTAACCGAAGCTACCATCCATTACACCGATGTGGGTGATTATCTCACCTGGAATCTGGATGAAAACGGCACATTAACTGTTAGCGGCAATGGTGCAATGTATGATTTTGAAGCACGTAATATGCCGTGGTACAGCCAGAGAAGCAACGTGAAAAAGGTTGTGATTGAAGACGGTGTAACCAATGTGGGGACCTGGGCGTTTTACAATCATTCCAATTTGGAAGAAATTTCTCTCGCAAGTACTGTTACCAAAATCGGTTTGCGTGCATTTGCATCCTGCAAAAAGCTCAAAAGCATCAACTTAGAAGGTAATATTACCACAGTGGGTGACTATGCTTTTGCAAGCTGTGAAGCAGCGAGTGAAATCGTGTTTGGAGAAAATGTAACAACTATCGGAAACGATGCGTTCTATAACTGTAAAGGATTAACCGAAATCACGATTCCTGCAACGGTTACCTCCTGGGGAAGCCGTGTCTTTACTTCCTGCAGCGGACTTACTAAAGTTGTGTTGGAAGATGGTATCGACATCATTGTAGAATCTATGTTCCATGGTTGTAGCAAGTTAGCAACCATTACGATTCCGGAAACCGTAACGATGATTTCTGATTCTGCATTCCGTGATTGTTCCTCTTTAACTGATGTTTATTATTTAGGAAGCGAAGAACAGTGGAATGCGATTGCAGTAGGTACTCAGAATACTGCATTGCAGAATGCCACCGTGCATTTTGCTTGCGAAGAAGGTATCTGCGGAGAAAATGTTGTTTGGTATCTGGATACCGATGGTGTGTTAACCATTAGCGGTATCGGTGATATGTACGATTATACCGAGGAAACACAGCCCTGGGCAGAATATGCGGGAGATATTGTTTCTGCAGTAATTGTCGAAGGCGTTACCTCCATTGGTGACGGAGCTTTTGCCGGTTTGGACAACTTAGCGGCGGTTGTGATTCCTGAAAGCGTTATTACCATCGGAGAAAACGTATTTTTCGGTTGTGCAGGCTTAACTGTTATCACCGTAGCAGAAGAAAATCCTGCATACTGTGCGATTGAAAATGTGTTATTTAATCAAGATAAAACCGCTCTGCTGCAATATGCGTGCGGTAAATCAGAAACTTCTTATGTGATTCCGGAGGGTGTTGTTACCATTTTGGAAGGTGCATTTGCAGGTTCTTTGCTTGAAGGTCTTGTAGTTCCCAACAGCGTGACCACCATCAAGGAAAATGCATTCGCAGCTTGTGCATTATTAACCAGTGTTGCCTACGACGGCTTCCAATCTGATTGGGAACAGATGATTTCTGAATATACCGGAAATGAAGCACTTGCCAACGCAACCGTGCAGTTCTCCTGCTATGAAGGAACCTGCGGAGAAAATGCTACCTGGCAGTTGGGTACCGACGGAATCTTGACCATCAGCG
The DNA here is from genome assembly GCA_045631485.1 of Clostridia bacterium. Lineage (GTDB taxonomy): Bacteria > Bacillota > Clostridia > UMGS1840 > UMGS1840 > SIG452. The sequence continues at coordinate 30,294 of JAZQUU010000023.1, forward strand.
GTACCGGTGCAATGGGAGATTTTGAGCTTCGTAAAACTCCTTGGTACAGCTTAAGAAACAGCATCGCAAAGGTTGTTATTGAAGATGGTATTACCGCAATTGGTGTGGGTGCATTCTATGAATGCGGTAACATCACCGAGGTTACCTTTAGCGATGACTTGGTAACAATTGGCGACCGTGCATTTGGGAACTGTAAGGGAATTACCGAAATCACTCTGCCCGACGGATTGACTGCTATCGGTGAATTTGCTTTTGCAAGCTGCGAAGGATTAACCACCCTTACCCTTAACGAAACCGTGGAAACCATTGGTGCTTCCGCATTTTATAACTGTATCGGTTTAACGAAACTGACAATTCCCAATAGCGTAACTGGTTTGGGCGAAAAAGCGTTCCAGAATTGTACAGCGTTAACCGATGTGGTGATTGGTAACGGTATTACCGCGATTGCTCCCTACACCTTCCACAACGGTTTCAATTTGGTGAATGTGACAATCCCCGAAACCGTAACCTCCATCGGTGCTTCTGCATTTGACCTTTGCACCAAGCTGAAAACCATTTATTACTACGGCACCAAAACCGATTGGGCTAATATGGGAATCGGTGAGAAAAATGAGGGTATTTTAAATGCTTCTATGTATTATTTCTCCGGTATTTGCGGAGATAATATGACCTGGAGCGTAACCTCTGACGGAATTCTTACTCTGGATGGTACCGGTGATATGTATGATTATACTGCATATACGATGCCTTGGTATGATCATATTGAAAATATCCGTGAGGTTATCATCGGCGACGGTATTACCGGTATTGGTAATTCTGCATTCCAGGGTGCGTTGAATCTGACAGATATTTCCTGGGGGGCAAGCTTACAAACTATCGGAGAGCGTGCATTCTCCGGTTGCGAAAGTTTAGCTGCTGTGGTTCTTCCCGAAACTGTTACCGAAATTGATGACCATGCTTTTGCATATTGCTCCAATATGACAGAAATCACCTTTACGAAAGGTGTTGCCACCATCGGTCAGTACGCATTCTATATGGATTCAGCGTTGTCAGATGTGTATTACTACGGCGAACCCGAGGATTGGGAAAAGATTGTTGTTGGAAATTACAACGATTATTTCAATGCTGCAACCGTTCATTATGTAACGCTCATCAAAACCGATGTTTCCGAAGACGGAAAATCCTTCACTGTAAATCTCTTGAATGTGGAGGAAGGTCAAACTGTGATTTTAGCACTGTATCAAGGTAACAAGTTGGTAGAGGTGCAGGATGAGCCCTGCGAAGGAAACACTGTTCCTTTCACTACCACTGAGGAATATACCAACGCCAAAGTGATGATTTGGGATTCTTTATCTGCTTTAACCACTCATTATGCAGTTGAAATCGTAAAATAATTACCCATCAAAAAGACATCTTCGGATGTCTTTTTGATTTTTCTTGACAGTTCCCGAAATATTCTGTATAATAGGTTATTATCATCAAAACAAAGAGGTAGTATATGGAAGCCTTATTATTTCAAGAACTCCCCATTTCCGATGCCTTAAAAGAAGGCATTGCACAGATGGGATTTATAAAAACAACGCCCGTTCAGCAGGAAAGCTTGTTTCCGATTTTAGAGGGGCGTGACTTGGTGGCACAAGCGCCCACGGGAACGGGGAAGACCTGTGCTTTTGGGGTGCCCGTTTTGGAACAGTTGATTCCCGACGAAGAAGTGGTGCAGGCGTTGGTGCTTTGCCCTACTCGTGAACTTGTAATGCAGACTGCGGAGGAGCTTGGGAAATTGTCCCGTTATCAAAAGGGAATCCGCATTTCCACCCTGTATGGAGGTCAGCCCATTGAACGCCAGCTTGCGGATTTAAAGAAACGTCCTCAAATTATTGTGGCAACTCCCGGCAGATTGATGGACCATTTGCGAAGAAGAAGTGTGCGTCTTGTGAATCTTTCCCATTTGGTGTTGGATGAAGCAGACGAAATGCTTAATATGGGATTTAGGGATGATATTGAAACTATTTTGGAAACGGCGCCCGCAGAGCGGCAGACGGTTCTGTTTTCTGCCACAATGCCTCAAGAAATCAAAGAAATTGCCCAAAATTATCAGAAAAAAGACCGTGTGTTTGTAAAAATTACGGGGGAAACTCTGACTGTTTCCAATGTGGCGGAATATTATCTGGAAGTGAAAGGGCCCAAAAAAGTGGACGCCCTCAGCAGATTGCTTGATTTACACGGCTACGGACTATCTTTGGTATTTTGCAACACCAAAAAGAAAACCTCGGAAATCACCGAAGAATTGATTGCCCGTGGGTATCCTGCCGAAATGCTCCACGGGGATATGAAGCAGCCCGAGCGTGACCGTGTGATGAATCGTTTTAAATCGGGAAAAACCGAAATTCTGGTGGCAACCGATATCGCTGCCCGTGGGATTGACGTGGAAAATGTGGAAGCGGTGTTCAATTTTGATGTGCCGCAGTTTGAGGAGTATTATGTTCACCGTATCGGCAGAACGGGCAGAGCCGATAAAAAAGGCGTTTCCTATACCTTTGTGGCAGGCAAGGAAATGTTTAAATTAAAAGAGATTATGAAATACACCAAATCCCACATCGAGCCTTATAAAACACCGTCGGAATCGGATGTTTTGGAGGCGAGGGTGAAAAAAACAATCGGAAAAGCTGTTTCGGTGGTGGGGAGTCCCAATTTTGAGAGGTATCTTCAGATTACCAAAGATATTGTGGGAGAGGGAAAACTGACGGCGGCGGAACTGTCTGCGGCGTTACTGTGTATGCTTACCGAAGAAAAGAAAGCAGACAAAAAAGCCAAAGAAACCAAAGAAAGCCGTGAGGTTACCAAAAAAACAGGTGCTCAACAGGGAATGGCAAGACTGTTTATCGGTCTTGGTTCCTTGGATAAAATCCGTCCCCGTCATTTGGTGGAGCTTATTTCTTCCAATACGCCCGTGCAGGGAAATGAAGTGGGAGCAGTGGATATTTTTGATAAATATTCTTTCTTTGAAATTCCTGCCGAAAAAGCAGACGATGTGCTGGATTCCTTAAGAGATTTAACCTATCGTGGCAGAGAAGTGTTTGTGGAAAAAGCTCAGGCAACTCAAAAGAATCCCAAAGGCTCAAAAAAAGCGGATAAACAGGGAAAAAGAGAAGCAAAAAATCAAAAAGGTTTTCGAAAATAAGCAACGAAAAAAGCGGTGAAATCACCGCTTTTTTTATGTCTGTTAACAGATTTTTACCACGGGCTTGATTAAATCCGAAGGTTTTTGCTTCATTAAAAGCAGTGCTTCTTCAATTTTGTCAAAGCCTTCAAACACGTGGGTAACCAGACGGGAGGTGTCTAACTTTCCCGTGGCTAACAGAGCTGCCATTTTTTCCATTTTTAATCGTCCGCCGGGGGTTAAACCGCCGTTGATTCTTTTGTGTCCCATTCCAACACCCCATTCCACTCGGGGGATGGAAATGGTGTCACCCTCACCTAAATAATTCACATTCCCGATGGCTCCGCCCGGGCGAAGCATACGGATTGCCTGATCGAAGGTGTTGTTGTCTCCACCTGCAATAATCACACGGTCAACTCCTCTGCCGCCCGTTTTCTTGAGAATTTGCTCCACAATGTCCCCCTCACGGTAATTGATAATATTGGTGGCACCGTAGTATTTTGCCGCCTCCACACAGTTGGGGCGGGAACCTACCGCAAAGATTCTTGCGGCACCTTTTTTGTTGGCACCTGCCACGCTCATAAGCCCTACGGGGCCGATTCCGATAACGCAGACGGTGTCCCCAAATTCAATGTCACAAAGCTCTGCCCCGTGAAACCCCGTCACCACCATATCGGGAAGCATACAGGCGGCAACAGGATCCACTCCTTCGGGGAGAAGCGCTAAGTTGGCATCCGCTTCATTGACGTGAAAGTATTCGGCAAATACTCCATCTTTAAAATTGGAAAATTTCCAGCCGGAGAGCATTCCTGCAGAATGCATCGGAACACCTGCCTGAGAGTAAAGTGTACCCCAATCGGGGGTAATGGCAGGCACGATTACCTTGTCACCGGGTTTGAAATCGTGAACCAATTCACCCACGGTATCCACAATTCCCACCGCTTCGTGCCCTAAAATCATATTATGACGGTCTCCGATTGCCCCTGACCACACGGTGTGAATATCCGAGGTGCAGGGTGCAATACAAATGGGACGCACGATTGCATCCAAAGGACCGCAAACCGGTTTTTCTTTTTCTATCCAACCTGTTTCTCCGATTTTTATCATTGCATAGCCTTTCATAAAAAACTCCTTTCAGATTCAGTATTCTTTCTTTAGTTTGACCTGCGGATGCAGAGTTATACTCTAATTGGAAAATTTCGGGGTTGAATCTTTGATTTTTTGAAAAACTATTGACAAAGGAACGCTTTTTTGATATACTTTTTTGGTATCCTTATGGAAAACTAATAAAACATAAGGGCCTTTAGCTCAGTTGGTTAGAGCTCCCGGCTCATAACCGGTCGGTCCTGGGTTCGAGTCCCCGAAGGCCCACCAGCGTAAAGGACACCGAAAGGTGTCCTTTTTACGTTGGTGAGGAATCAAATATTGTGCTATCTACGAAAAATCTGCAAAAAACATCAGATTGCTTTACATTTTAAAAATATTGTGATATAATGCCGATGTATATCATATCTAAAGGAAAATTTCAAATGGACAGAAAAAGCGGAGTTTTAATGCATATTTCTTCTCTTCCCGGGGAATACGGAATCGGTTCGTTCGGGGAAGAAGCAAAAGAGTTTATTGATTTTTTAAAGGAAGCAGGTTTTACTTATTGGCAGGTGCTTCCCTTTTGTATGGCGGATGCCTACAATTCACCCTATCAATCCTATTCTGCCTTTGGCGGAAATCCCTATTTTGTGGACTTGAATGTTTTGGAACAGAAAGGTCTTCTTACCAAAAGTGAGTTGGAGTCTGCCAAACAAAAAAATCCTTATGTGACAGAATACGAACGCTTATGGAACGAACGGTTTTTGCTCTTAAAAAAAGCGTCTTCCCGTGTAACAGACAGAACGGAAATTGAAAAATTTGTTGCCGAAAACAAGCATTTGGAAGCCTTTTGCCGTTTTATGGCGTTAAAAGAGGCAAACAACCATTTGCCATGGAACGAGTGGACAAGCGATGAATCTGACCAAGATATTCTCTTTGCCTGGCAGATGATTCAGTATGAATTTTTTACTCAGTGGCAGGAAATTAAAAAATATGCCAACGATAAGGGTGTAAAAATCATCGGAGATATTCCCATTTATGTATCTTATGACAGCTGTGACGTGTGGGATAACCGTGGTCAGTTTCAGTTATCTGAAGACGGCAAACCGGCGAAGGTTGCAGGCGTTCCGCCCGATTATTTCAGTGCGGACGGTCAGCTTTGGGGAAATCCCCTATACGATTGGGATGTGATGAAACAGGACGGCTACCAATGGTGGTGTGACAGAATTTCTCACATGGCAACCTTGTTTGATGCTATCCGCATTGACCATTTTCGTGCCTTCGAATCCTATTGGGCAGTGCCCTACGGTGCCGAAACTGCTAAGGAAGGTAAATGGCAGGACGGGCCCCGTATGGACTTTATCCGTGCCATTCAATCTGTGGCAGGGGAATGTCAAATTATTGCGGAGGATTTGGGGGATATCACTCCCGAGGTGCATAAGCTGGTAAAAGACAGTACCTTCCCCGGTATGAGAGTGTTCCAATTCGGCTTCTTATCCGAGGGAGACAGTTTACATAAACCCCATCATTACCCCAAAAATTCGGTTGCCTATACAGGTACCCACGATAATAACACCTTGCTTGGTTATTTGTGGGAATTGTCAATGCATTTAAAAGAAGAAATGCTTTCTTATTGCGGTCACGAGGGGGACTGGGGTGCAGGTTGCAAAAGCATGATTCGTACTGTGCTTGCAAGCCATGCAGACTGGGCAATTCTGCCCATCCAGGATTTGTTGGGCTACGGTTCGGATACTCGTCTCAATACTCCCGGAAAAGCCGACGGAAACTGGCAGTTCAGAGTGACAAAGGAACAACTTGCGTCCATTGATAAAGCCTATTGGAATGAATTGAATAAACGTTATGCAAGATAATAAAAAAGCTGACAATCGTCAGCTTTTTTTTCGTATCAGTTCCAAAAAGGCTTCTGCGGCGTGGGAGAGGGGATTGTGACGAAGATAGGCACAACCGATGGAGCGTTCTTTTAAAGGCGGTTCCACATTCATCACCTTGACGGAGCCGTTTTGGAGGCTTTCCTCGGAGAATTCCTTCACCACGCAGGAAACGCCCAGGTGAATGGAGGCAAACCGAAGCAGTAAATCGTGTACCGCAATCTCAATTTTTGGGGAGAGGGTAATTTTTGATTTTTTAAATTCTTTCTCCACAAATTTTCGGGAGGTGGAATTGGGTTCCAATAAAATCAGCGGTTGCTCCGCCATTTCTTTTCGGGAATAGGAATCTTTTACGGGAAAATCGGGACCGCACACAAACACATCATGAATGGTGAGGCAAGGTTCCACCGTTAATTCTTCATCGGAAATGGGCAGGTTGACAAATGCAAGTTCTGCCTTTCCTTCTTTCACATACTGCACCAGCTTGGCAGAATAAGAGTTGGTCATTTCAATACGGATATCGGGATAAAGGGTATGAAATTCCTCCAGATAGGGCAATAAATAATGTGTAGTGATGGTGTCCCCTGCGGCAATCATCAAAGAGCCTGAGTTCAGGTGATGCAGTTGAGCTAATAACGTTTCCCCCTGGGTGATGGAAAAAAGGGCGTTATCCACTTTAGGCAGGAGCAATTTTCCTTCACGGGTCAGGGTAACACCTCTTCGGGAACGAACAAACAACTGGGTATTTAAATCGGACTCCAACTGCTGAATACATTGGGAAATTGCAGACTGTGACACAAACAGTTTTTCTGCCGCCGTGGAAAAAGAGCCGTGATGTGCTACTTCTGAGAAGACACGATAGTAATCAAGTTTGGTATTCATATATAAGCACCTCTTATCACTGATGTAAGAATTATCTGCTTTACTAATGGAATCATTTGTATTATAATAAAGATAGTGAAAAATGTCAAGTATGTTTTTTAAAATACAAAACAGACAACAGTTAGGAGAATTGTTATGGAAAGAAAAGTCGGCACAGTATCCCGTGGGATTCGTTGTCCCATTATCCGCGAAGGAGACGATATTGCATCCATCGTGGTAAACAGCGTAATTGAAGCGGCAGAGGCAGAAGGATTTGCTCTGCGTGACCGTGATGTTGTTGCAGTGACCGAATCTGTGGTAGCTCGTTCTCAGGGGAACTACGCTTCCGTGGATGCCATTGCAAAAGACGTGAAAAATAAATTAGGCGGCGAAACCATCGGGGTAATTTTCCCCATCTTAAGCCGTAACCGTTTTGCAATCTGCTTAAAGGGGATTGCAATGGGCGCAAAAAAAGTTGTGTTGATGTTAAACTACCCCAGCGATGAAGTGGGCAACGCTTTGGTTTCTTTAGACCAGCTGGATGAAGCGGGCATCAATCCCTACACCGACGTGTTAACCGAAGCAAAATACAGAGAATTATTCGGCGAAAACCTCCATCCCTTCACCGGTGTGGACTATGTGAAATACTACGGTGACTTAATCCGTTCCGTTGGTGCGGAAGCAGAAATCGTGTTGGCAAATGACCCCAGAGCCATCTTAAAATTTGCAGATTGCGTATTAAATTGCGATATTCATAGCCGTGCTCGTACCAAACGTATCTTAAAAGCGGCAGGTGCAAAATGTGTGGTTGGTTTGGACGAAATCTTAACCGAAAGCGTTGACGGTAGCGGTTACAACGAAAACTACGGTCTGCTCGGTTCCAACAAATCCACCGAAGATACCATCAAATTATTCCCCCATACCTGCTTTGATATGGTGGAAGGTATGCAGAAACAGTTCAAAGAACGTACCGGTAAAAACATTGAAGTAATGGTATATGGTGACGGTGCATTCAAAGATCCCGTTGGTCACATCTGGGAACTGGCTGACCCGGTTGTTTCTCCTGCATACACCAAAGGTCTGGAAGGCACTCCCAACGAACTGAAATTAAAATATTTAGCAGATAACGATTTTGCAGATTTAAAAGGTGATGAGCTGAAAAAAGCCATCGAAAATGCAATCCGTCAGAAAGACAGTGATCTAGTTGGAAATATGGCTTCTCAGGGTACCACTCCGAGACGTCTGACCGACTTGATTGGCTCTTTGTGTGACTTAACCAGCGGTTCCGGAGACAAAGGCACTCCTGTGATTTTGGTACAAGGGTACTTCGATAACTTAACCGACTAATAGCTTGATAAAATGGCGCAGAGCAAGCAAACCTCATCACTCGGCGTACAAATTGTACGCCGTCGGATAACCCCTGCGGGTTCGGTTTGTTTCCTCTGCGCCATTTTCTCTGCGCTTAGGTGAGTAATCGGTAAAGGCAGAGCAAGCAAACCACATTGCTTGGCGTGCAAACTAATCTGTGAATAAAAAATGACAATACTGTAACAAGTATTGTCATTTTTTGTTTTGTGTGATATACTGAAGCTACCAATTTCAACGAGGTGATTTGACAATGAAAAAAATAGGAATTATCGGCTTTGGAGGACGGATTCAGTCTCTTGTGATTAATGAGTTCGGTTACTATCCCGAGCTTCAGATTGTGGCGATTGCGGATGCGGATTTACAAGGTGCCAAAGAACGTGCTGAAAATACCAAAAATTTAGATGCAACCAAGGTAACCTTTTATGAAAAAGGGGAAGAAATGCTGGATAAGGAAGAGTTAGACGGCGTTTTTGTGGGTACCCGTTGTAACTTACATAAACAATATGCAATGGAAGTGTTAAAGAGAAACATTCCTTTGTTTTTGGAAAAACCCGTGGTAATCACCCTGGAAGATTACTGCGAATTAAAAGAAGCGGTGGACACTTATAAAGGTATTGGGATGACTTCTTTCCCTCTTCGTTTGACCGAAATTCTGCAGAAAGTGAAAGAAATCTATGATAGCGGTGCTTTGGGTACCTTGTCTCAGATTCAGGCATATAACAATGTGCCCTACGGCAGAGTGTATTATAAATATTGGTATCGTGACGAAAGCATCACCGGCGGTCTGTTTTTGCAGAAAGCAACCCACGATTTGGATTATATCAATTATGTGTTGGGAAAACAGCCTGTGGAAATCTGTGCCATGGAATCCAAAATGGTTTATAAGGGGGATAAGCCTGCCGATTTAAAATGCGAAAACTGTCCCGAATATGAAACCTGCTACGAAAGCACCAAGGTGATTGCCGAGCAGGCAAATGACGCTCCTTTCGGCGAATACTGCTCCTACGGGGAAGATGTGGGCAATCACGACAGTGCTACCATTATGATGCAGTACGAAGACGGTCTGCACGCCGTATATACCCAGAATTTCGTGGCAAGAAAAGAAGCAGGCAGACGTGGTATGCGAATGATCGGGCAGAAAGCAACCCTGGAATTTGACTGGACTACCAATGAAATCAAATTCTTTCCTCACGATAAAAACACGGTGGAGCATATTATGGTGCGTCCCAAAGCAGGTGGTGGACACGGCGGCGGAGATAATATTTTAATCCGTGATTTTGCCGCAATTTTAAACGGTGATACCTCCCGTTCCAGCTTATATGACGGTCTGCAGAGTGCATACCTTTGCCTAAAAGCAAAAGAATCTGCAAAAACACATCAGTTTATCAAACTGTAATATCAAAAAAATCAAATATAACAAAAAAAAGACAACACCGTAACAAGTATTGTCATTTTTTAAATTTTGTGGTATAACAACAGTAGGAACAAACCCAAAAAGAAAGGTTGATGAAAAATGAAACGAATCTTATCCTTTGTTGCAATGATGTTGGCAGTTGCTCTGCTTGCAGGTTGTTCCGGAGGAACTTCCGGCGCACCGTCTCCCACTGCAACTCCTGCACCCACGCCGGAGCCGACACCCTCGCTCGAGGAAATCTTTTTGGATACTTATATTAACACCAATGAACGTCCCATTGCCGTGATGATTGATAATGACGATAAAAATGCCCGTCCTCACGCAGGTTTGGATGAAGCATATTTGGTGTATGAAATGAATGTGGAAGGCGGTTCCACCCGTTTTATGGCATTGTATCGCAATGCGGATACCGAAAAAATCGGTCCCGTTCGTTCCTCTCGTCACTACTTTTTGGATTATGTAATGGAAAATGACGCCATTTATACCCATTTTGGTTGGAGCCCGCAGGCGATTTCCGATATTTCTGCTTACGGCATCAATAAAATCAACGGCGTTCTGGGAGAAGACGGAGACATCTTCTGGAGAGAAGAAAAATTCAAAGGTGACTGGCATAGTGCCTACACCTCTATTGCAAAAATCAAAGCAAAAGCAGAGAAAAAATCTTTTGCGGATACGACCGAACGTAAAAATGGGCTTTCCTATGCAACCGCATACTTTACTCCCGATTCCCAGCTGGAAGCAAACACCGTTTATTTAAACTACTCGGGCAGATATAAAACTTCCTACGTCTATAATCCCGAAACCAAATTGTATGAAAAACAGATTTTCTCCGCTCCTCACGTATTGCAAAACGGGAAAACCGTTACCTTTAAAAACGTGATTGTGCAGTTGGTAGGTGTTACCGCATTCGGAGATGGTACCGACCGCAGAAATCTGCTCAATACAGGCAGCGGAAAAGGTTACTACATTACCGATGGCGTGTATGAAGAAATCACCTGGCATAAGCCATCCCGTCGGGAAAATACTACCTATAAAAAAGCAGACGGGACTCCGCTTCAGATTAATCCCGGGAAAACCATTATCAATCTGATTGACCCTGTAACGGGCGTGCAGTTTGAATAAGTTTTCGGAGGAGATACAAATGCTTTATTCCGGGATGATGATATGGAACGCTTTGGTGTTCTTCCTTTACGGATGGGATAAGCTTTGTGCCAAGCAACATTGGCGCAGGATTCCCGAAAGTGTGTTGATTGGAACTGCATTTTTTGCAGGAGCATTCGGCGCTATGTTTGGGATGGTGGTGTGGAATCACAAAACATCAAAGCCAAAGTTTCGTTTTTTGGTGCCGTTATTATTGGTGGCACAACTTGTGCTTTTATGGTTGGCTTCCAAATCGTTTTGATGAAAAAAGACCGTATTTTTGGACAAATACGGTCTTTTTGTTTACATAATGGATTCGCCTCTTAACCAAAGCTTGGTGTATATCAGGCAGAGAATCAGACTGACGAAAATAATCAGATAGCGAATATACTTGTTTTTGGTAGCGGAAAAAATAATAAATAAAGGAAGACAGGCGCACATATAACGGGAACCGCTAATGAGCCATCCGTGGGTGTAACAGGTGAAAATATAGGCACCGGTATAAACCAGATATTCTGTGCGGACTTTTTTATAAACCCCGTAAAAAATACTGAGGGTTCCCACGAAAAACAGAACAAGTTGAGGGGTATAAATCATGGGAGCAAGACCGGGATATGCCAAAGCCATATTGTGGCAGTAACTTAGGGTTTCACCGAACCATTGTGCTTTGTTGTACCAGGGAGCAGCTGCCTGAAATTCCAAGTATTGGAACCAGTTTCCAAACATCATTTTGTTCATCAGAAGATAAACAAAGAAACCAAGCGGAATCACCAGAGCTGCCAATAATTCTTTCCAATGGAATTGTTTCTTTTTTAAAAAATCAGACACCACGGGAATTAAGGCACAGACAAATAAGATTACGCCTTGTGTTCTGGAAAGACAAGCTAAAAATCCCGTGATTGCTATCCATAGCGGTTTTTTAGTTCGGATAAAATACAAACACAATACGGTGGTGAGTAAGAATACGCTTTCGGTGAAAATGGCACTATAAAACATACTAAACGGAGCCACAATCATCAGGAGAAGTCCGCAAAACGATTGTTCTTCGGTGTAATCCAATCGCAACAACTCATAAAACACACAGGCTGCCGCCATAAATGCCAGATTGGAAACCACTATGCCGCTGATAAAATAATTGCCGAAAAACACATTGAAAATTTTTATCAAAAGCGGGTAGGGGGGATAGAATACAATCAGTTTTGCCTGCTCACCCACGGCGGTATAGCCGTGTTCTGCCAGGTACAGATAATGGGGAGCATCCCCGGAACTTTCAAAAATCTGACGAATCATTTCGGAGAACGGAATATTTTTGTCGGTGAGACAGTACCCGATCAGGTAAATAATCCACCGTATCGCCAGAGTTGAAATCCCAATCCAAATCCATTTTTTAAAGTCGATTTTGTGTTCGGGTGCTTGTTTCTTTTTGGAGGGGAGCTCCTGCTTTTCTTTCAAAAAAGCAATGAACACGAAAATTCCTGCCAAAATCAGTAAACACGAGCCGAAAATATTAAAAAATTCTGCCATAAACATCACTCCTTTTTTTGAGTAAAAGCAAGAACTTTTTTCATTATATCCTAAAAAATTACAGATTGCAAGTTTTATTTTTTATCCCCCGAAAAAGATAAGTGTAAAATCCTGAGAAAAAACTTGAAATATATTCACTGATATGATATAATATAAAAGAGTATTAACCCAAAAATACCAAATATGAAACTGACAGAAGAATATGGGGGACAAAAAATGAAATATGTAGTATTTTTATGTGACGGGATGGCAGACCGAAAGATTAGTGACTTTGAAAATAAAACACCTCTCGAGGCAGCACATACCCCCAATATGGATCAATATTCCAAAAAAGCAATTTTAGGCACCTTAAAAACTGTGCCCGAGCATTTATCACCGGGAAGCGATGTTTGTAACCTTTCGGTGATGGGCTACGATTCCGATTTGTATTATACGGGCCGTTCTCCTCTGGAGGCGGCAAGCATCGGCGTTACCTTAGCAGATAATGAAACCTCGTTTCGTGCCAACCTGGTAACGCTTTCGGGGGAAGGGGATTATGAGGATTTGGTGATGGAGGATTATTCCGCAGGTGAAATCAAAACCTCGGATGCCAAACAAATCATCGAAGATTTAATGCCCGTTATCAATGATGAAATGACCAAGCTTTATGCAGGCATTTCCTATCGTCATCTTTTGGTAATGAGCGATAAAACCGTGGACGGAAAACTGACTCCGCCGCACGATATTTCCAAACGCCCCGTGAAAGAATATCTTCCCAAGGATGAGAAGATTCTTTCTTTAATGAAAAAAAGCTATGAATTTTTAAAGACTCATCCCTACAATCTGGAAAGAATCAAGCAAGGGAAAAAGCCTGCCTCTTCCATCTGGGTATGGGGTGCGGGGAAACGCCCCAAAATGGATAGCTTTTCCGAAAAATTCGGCGTAAAAGGCTCTGTGATCAGTGCCGTGGATTTAATTAAGGGTATCGGCATTTTAACCGGAATGAATTCCATTGATGTGGAAGGAGTTACCGGAAATATTGATACCAATTTTGACGGTAAGGCGCAAGCTTGTATTGATGCATTGAAAGCCGGTGACGATTTTGTGTATGTGCACATGGAAGCGCCCGACGAATGCGGTCACCGCTTTGAAGCAGATAACAAAAAGCTTGCCATCGAGCTGATTGATGAAAAGGTAATCGGTCCTGTTTGTCGTTATCTGGAGGATTGCGGTGAGGAGTTTGCCATTCTGGTAACGCCCGACCATCCCACTCCCATTGAAACTGGAACCCATGACCGAGCACCCGTTCCGTTTTTTGCATATTGCTCCAAATACGAAAAAGAGGGCAATATCTATACGGAAGATACTGCAAAGCAAGCAGGCTTTCATATTGAAAACGGCTACGAACTGATGGGAGAATTTTTGAATTTGAACTTATGGAAATAAGAGAAGACTCATTTCACACGGAGGGATTTTATGAGAAAAAAACTGCAGGATAAAATGTTTGAGGCGAGCTATTTAATCGAACTGTTTATTTCGCTTTTGGTTGGAATTGCAGTGGTGATTCTCAGCATTCGCACCGTGGTGGATATGTGTCAGATTTCCTTTTTGGAACACGGCGTGGATTCTTTGGTGGTGGTTCTGGATAAGGCTATCACCTTGGCGATTGGTGCCGAGCTTATCAAAATGCTTTGTAAGCACACGCCCGAAACCATTATCGAGGTGTTGGCATTCGCCCTTGCCCGTCAACTGATTGTGGGGCATTCGGCACCCTTGCAAAACCTGATTACCGTGGTTGCGATTGCCGTATTGTTTGCCATCAGAAGATTTTTATTGAATCGTCACGATATGGTGGAAACACCTGATGGCTTGGTAGAAATTGACGATGGAGAATCTGAAAATTAACTTTGGAAGGAGCTAATTTATTGAACCGGTTACGAGAAGAAGCAAAGCTTAAAAACTTTATACTGTTGGCTTTGGCGGGATTTATCAACGCCTTCGGGATTACGGTGTTTCTGGCACCTGTCAAATTGTATGACAGCGGGATTTCAGGCACCTCTATGTTGTTATCTCAGATTACGCCGGAGTATCTTTCTCTTTCCGTATTTCTGTTGATACTAAACGTTCCGCTCTTTATCTTCGGTTATAAAAAACAGGGGATTACCTTTACCGTGTATTCTGTGTATACGGTTGCTATGTATTCTTTGGGCGCCTGGCTCATTACCGATGTGCTTCCTTTGGATGTGGCACTCTCATCCCCCTTTGCAGGAAATGACCTGCTCTTATGTGCCTTGTTCGGCGGTTTGATTTCGGGGGTTGGAAGCGGTTTAACCATCCGATTTGGCGGTGCTATCGACGGGGTGGAGGTTATGGCGGTGATTTTTGCCAAAAAAATCGGCGTGACCGTTGGCACTTTTGTGATGGCATATAACGTGGTGTTATATGTCATCAGCGGATTTTTGTTAAACAGTTGGATTCTGCCTCTTTATTCCATCTTAACTTATTATGTAGGATTAAAAACCATCGACTTTATTGTGGAAGGGATTGACCGCTCCAAGGCGGCGATGATTATTACCGAGCGAGCAGACGAGGTTTGCGAAGCCTTGGTTTCCACCTTTGAAAGCGGTGCCACTCGAATTGCCGCAAAAGGCGGTTATTCCAATCAGGATAAAACGGTAATTTATTTCATCGTGGACCGTTTTCAGATTTCCAAAATGAGAGAGTTGGTTCACAAAATTGATAAAACAGCATTTATCACCATTACCGAGGTGGCAGATGTTTATAAAGCAAATATGTAAATCGTATAAAACGTGAAAGGAGCATCATTATGGGATTTTTAACAGGAAAAACAGCAATTATCACGGGAGCAGGCTACGCAGTGTTATCTGACGGCAGATGCGGCTCCATCGGTTACGGCATTGCAACCGCTTATGCAAAAGAGGGGGCAAACCTTGTAATCACAGGTCGTAATGTGGCAAAACTGGAAAAAGCAAAAGAAGAACTGGAAAAAAATTACGGCATCAAAGTGTTGGCTCTTTCTGCAGATATTGCTGCAGGAAGTGACAATGAGACAACTGCAAAAATGGTAGCAGAAGAAGCAATGAAGGCATTCGGCAGAATTGACGTGTTAATCAACAATGCGCAAGCCTCTGCGTCCGGTGTAGCTATTCAGGACCATACCACCGAGCAGTTTGATTTGGCAATGTATTCCGGTCTGTATGCCACCTTCTATTATATGAAGGCGTGTTATCCGTATTTAAAAGAAACAAAAGGCTCTATTGTGAATTTTGCATCCGGTGCAGGTCTGTTCGGTAATTACGGACAGTGCTCCTATGCAGCGGCAAAAGAAGGTATCCGAGGATTGAGCCGTGTTGCCGCAACCGAATGGGCAAAAGACGGCATCAATACCAATGTGGTTTGTCCCTTAGCTTGGACCGCTCAGCTTGAAAACTTTGAAAAAGCATATCCCGATGCCTTTAAAGCCAATGTGAAAATGCCTCCCGCAGGACATTTTGGTGACCCCGAAACCGAAATCGGCAGAGTTTGCGTGCAGCTTGCCAACCCCGATTTTAAATATTTAAACGGTGAAACCCTCACATTAGAAGGCGGTATGGGACTTCGTCCGTAACAAAGGAGAAACGAATATGATTTTTGATACCATCAAACATTGCGAACAGTATTTTAACCTGCATCCCGCCTACGAAAAAGCCTTTGCTTTTTTAAAGGATGCTATGGAGGCTTTTCCCGCAACGGGCAAGCACGAAATTGACGGTGACAAGCTGTTTGCCTCCGTTCAGGCATATAACACCCAAACCGATGAAGGCAAAATGGAAGCTCACGAAAAGTATATCGACATTCAGTTTATCGTGTCCGGTAAGGAAACCATGTACGTAAACGACATCGAAAAATCCGAGTTGACCGATGCATACAGAGAAGATTGGGACGCCGCTTTTTACAAGGTGGACGAAAATGCTTCCAAATTAACCTTAACTCCCGGTTGCTTTATTGTGCTTTTGCCGAATGATGCCCACAGACCCGCCGCAGCATTCAACGGCGTTAGCGAACCCGTGCAGAAAATCGTAATGAAAGTGAAACTGTAAACGAATTTCTTGACAAACGAAATGTCTTGTGCTATCATAGTAGCCGATGAGTAAAACAGACAGTCGCGGGGAGAATCGTTTCGGTTCTCCGTGAGGAAAGTCCGGGCTTCACAGAGCAAGGGTGCCGGCTAACGGCCGGTGGAGGTAACTCTAAGGAAAGTGCAACAGAAAAGAACCGCCATCCTTTGGGATGGTAAGGATGAAAAGGCGAGGTAAGAGCTCACCGGCAATTTGGAGACAGATTGGCCGTGTAAACCCCACCCGAAGCAACACAAGACTGCACCATAGCTTGCTCGGCTGTGCGAATTGTGGCTTGAGGTAATCAGCAATGGTTATCCTAGATAGATGACTGTCTAATACAGAACCCGGCTTACAGTTTTACTCTCACTTGAAAAAAGCTCCCTGAAATCAGATGATTTCAGGGAGTTCTTTTTATCTAATTGTTGAAGCAGAATAATAAGATGATGGCGATAATGATGATAATGGTGAGCCAGTTATCGTTGCCCTCACAGCAGTTGCGGTAGGTGCTTTCGCAGCAGGGGTTGCTCTGGCAACAGTTATCATTGGAAAATAAGCCGTTCATGGCGTGCACTCCTTTTTCGGTTTTTGTAACATACTTATGGATTAGTCGCAGCAGCAGTTGTTAGTGGTGGTTCTTGTTTCACCGCAACCGCCGCAGAAGAATAATAATACAAACAGAATGATAAACCATAAAATGGTGTTATCTTTACATCCGTCTTCTCTACAACCTCTGAATAATTGCATAAGAAATCCCTCTTTTTCATATTTTTAGGGAGTGAATACTTCACCCTTCACCACCAATATATGAGCTAAGGTAAAAGTTGTGATAATTTTTCCCGTAAAAAAGACTGTGCTTTTTGAACTTGCACAGTCTTCTTAATTTTCTGTTGTGGTAAATTTAATAATCAGTTGGGGTTTGGATTCGTCAACTTCTATGGTGAAATTCAAAATGCTTTCCAGCTCCGCTTTGGTGATAGTTACCAAAAATACATCCTCTGAAATCACTTCGTGGGGGAAGCTTTCCAGGATACTGTCTTTTTGGTCAGCCGAAAGGGTGATATCCTCTGCCACATCTATTGTTCTTTGCAACTTAAAGGGTTGCGAACTTTCTTCGCTAAGTGTGTCATCTTGAGCGGCTTCAACCGAATACGCGGCAGGTTCGTCTAAGTTATCAGAATGGACGGATGCTGCCGTCGGTTCGTTGGAAATTGCTTCATTTACCACAGGTTCCTCAGGAGTCTTTCTGATATTTTCATCATTTTTTGTGATTCCGGGAGTGGGAACGGGAGCGGACACCTCTTCATTGACAACCACTTCCGATGCCGCAACCGGTTCTTCTGCCGCAGTTACGGGAGCCTCCACGCTTACGGGAGCTTTTGCCGCATTTTGCAGTTTCTCATAATTGGATACGCCCAAAATACTTGCCACAAAGAGAAAGGCACACGCCGTGGCAGCAGAGAGAATCCGCTTGTTCTGCCAAAACGGAATCTTCGTTGTTTTGGCTTGCTTAGCTTGGTGAATGGTATATTTAAGTTTGGCATTCAATTGGGAAGGTACCAAAAAATCGTCTTCAATTCTCACATCAGAAAGGTATAAGCGGTAAAGCTCTAACTGTTTTTTGCAGGAATCGCAAGTTGCAATATGCTCTTCCAATAAAGCAACATCTTCTTTGCTTGCGGTTTGTTTGATATAACTGTCAAACAATGAGAACGCGTGCTTACATTTCATTTTTGGTGCCTCCTTTCTTTGGAATATCGGAATATGTAATGCCTAAGTTCGTTGGTTTAGACGAAGCATTACGAGAAAAGTTCCGTATTTTTTTGTAATTTTTCAAGCAACGCTTTTCTGGCGCGGTTAATCCCTGATTTTACGGTGCCTGCATTCATATTTAATATCTCTGCAATTTCCTCATAGGAGAGTCCTTCGATATCACGGAGCACAATCAGTTCCTTATGCCTTGGTTTTAACTGATTGATTGCCTGATATAAGGCTTCCTTTCGTTCTTTTTCCAGCACGGTTTTTTCCACGTTTTCCTTTTCGTCGGGGATTTCCAGAGCAAATTCTTCTTCCTCGTCGTTGGTGGCATATAATGAGGTAACCGTTTCTTTTTTTCGTTTTCTGAGCACATCGGTGCAAACATTCACGCCAATGCGATACAACCAGGTGGAAATACTGGATTTTTCTTCAAATTTGGAAAGGTTCATATAAGCTTTTAAAAAGACGGTTTGAACGGTGTCCTCTGCATCTTTTTCGTTTTGCAGCATTTTTAAGCACAGGTAATAAAGCTTTTGCGAATAGCGTTGTACCATTTCGTTAAAAGCTTCTTCGTTGCCGTTTTTCAATTGTCTGATTAACTCTTTTTCGTCCATCAAAACGGCTTGTCCTTTCTAACAATTATCCGCCTGGGAAAATCCTTTTCCGAAGGCATCCAACACACTTTTCACGGGAATTAATTCCACACGGTAATCGGATGCTTTGATATAGGTATGGTTATGATAAGGCAGAATGCATTTGGAAAATCCCAACTTTTCCGCCTCCAAAATTCGTTTTTCAATGCCACTGACCGAACGGATTTCTCCAAGTAATCCGATTTCCCCGAACACGGCACAATCGGATAACAATGGCATATTTTTTAATCCCGATGCCACCGCCATGGCAATTGCCAAATCGCAGGCAGGCTCCGACACGGATAATCCGCCCGTGATATTCACGTACACATCTGATTGGGGGAGGGCGCTTAGTCCTGCCCGTTTTTCCAACACGGCTAAAATCAGGTGCAAACGGTTTAAATCAATTCCTGTTCCCGTTCTTCGGGGATTGTTGTATGCGGTTTTGGCAACCAATGCCTGAACTTCCGCCAAAATGGGACGGCTACCCTCCAAGGTGCAGGCAATGGCACTTCCTGACACACCGTTTACCCGTCCTCCGATAAATAATTCCGAGGGATTAGTGATTTCCAAAAGCCCGTCTGCCAGCATATCAAACACGGCAATTTCATTGGCAGAACCAAAACGGTTTTTGTTGGAACGGATGATGCGGTAAGCAGAATTTTTTTCTCCTTCAAAATAGAGAACACAATCTACCATGTGCTCCAGTACCTTGGGGCCTGCAATCATACCGTCTTTTGTCATATGTCCCACGATGAACACGCAAGTGTTGGTTTCTTTTGCATAACGCATCAGACGCATGGTGCATTCTCTTACCTGAGTGATGCTTCCCGGGGTGGTGGAGGCATCTTCCGTATATACGGTTTGAATGGAGTCCACCACCAGAACACCCGGTTTGACTGCTTGTGCTTCGTTCATAATGGCGTTTAGTTCATTCTCCGAAAACAAATAAATATCCTCTTCGGTGGCATTCAGGCGGATGGCACGCATTTTAATCTGAGTTTTGGATTCTTCTCCCGATGCATACAGTACCCGCTCGCCGTTTTTGGCAAGATGACTGCAAATCTGCAGAAGCAAAGTGGATTTGCCGATACCGGGGTCACCGCCCAACAAACAAACCGAGCCGGGAACAATTCCGCCGCCAAGCACTCGGTTAAGTTCCGAAAATCCGGAATTCATACGGGGAACGGGGGTTAAATCCACTTTTCCGATGGGTTCACTTTTTCCCGCTTCTTTTGTGAAAGAAGTGCTGCGGGATTTGGCAGGGGAAATCTTCTGTTCAAAAAAAGTATTCCACGCTTCGCAGGCGGGGCATCTGCCCAGCCATTTGGAGCTTTCGTATCCGCATTCGTTACACACAAAAACTGTCTTCGTTGCCATAGTATAATCCTTTTCGCATCAGAGCGTCATAATCTTGGATAATTATATAATAGATTATTATATAATTACTTTATCGATTATACAATAAACTGCACAATTTGTCTATACTTTTTGAAAAAATTCTATTCATTTTGACAATCGCAAAAAATAAATCGGATATTTGGTGAAAATTTTTTCAAAAATTACTTGCTTTTTCAAAAAGAGTGTGGTATATTCTATGATGGTAAAAAGAGAAGTGTGCCCGGATATATTGCGGCACTTGAAAAACGAGTATCGAAGGAGTAGAAAAGAATGCAAGCTGTTATTTACACACTCAGCTTTCTGATTCAGATTTTTGCCTACTGTATTACCGCTTATCATTTTATTATTTCCATTTTTGCATGGTTCCCCAGAAAGGAAAGACCTTTCGTGGTGGAAAAGCAGCACACCTTTGCTATGGTGGTTGCTGCTCACAATGAGCAAAGCGTAATCAAGAATATGGTAGAAAGTTTAAAAGACCTAAATTACGACAGCAGTTTATATGATATTTATGTGGTTGCAGATAACTGCACCGATAAAACTGCTCAAATTGCCCGGGAAGCAGGTGCCATTGCTTTAGAGCGTTTCAATGATAAGGAGCGTGGCAAAGGTTATGCGCTAGATTGGGCGTTTAACCGTATTTTCGAAGGCGAACGGGAATATGATGCCATTTGCGTGTTTGACGCAGATAACATTACCCATAGCGAATTTTTAAACGAAATCAACAAGCGTCTTTGTCAGGGATACGAAGCAGTTCAGGGTTATATTGAAACCAAGAACCCCTACGATACCTGGATTACCGCTTCTTATGCGATTACATTCAGCGTTATGAACAAAATTTACCAGACCGCAAGATACAATGCAGGTCTTCCCAATCAGTTAAACGGTACCGGCTTTGCTTTGAAAACCGATATTATCAAAAAATTCGGTTGGGGCGCAACCTGTCTGGCGGAAGATATGGAATTCACCATGTTGCTATTGCAAAATCACATTATGGTAGGTTGGGCAGAAAAAGCAATTGTGTATGACGAAAAGCCTCTGACCTTATCTCAGTCCTGGAAACAGAGAGTTCGTTGGACTCAGGGCCATGCAGATGTGGCATCCCGTTTTATCCCGAAGCTTGGAAAATCCTTCTTAAAAGAAGGAAAACTTCGTTATATCGACTGTATGGTGTATTTATCTCAGCCTCTTCTGATGATGACCTTAACCATTACCACCATTATCGGTATGATTCAGGGATGTTATCCCGACACCAAAATCTGGTTCACCTTTGCTGATTACGGCACACCGATTTTGTGGACTTTATTATATTTTGGTCAGCTCGCGTATGTTCCTGCTATTTTGTGGTTAGAAAAGAAATTAACAGTCAAAACAGCGGTATATTATATTCCGTACTTACTCTTTACCTACACCTGGATGCCCATTGCGTTTATCGGTGTGGCAAAGAAAAATCAGAAAGAATGGTTCCATACCCAGCACACAAGAACCATCAGCATCAAAGAAGTGGAATAAGCTTCGGCATCTGCTTTGCTGATACGAAACCAACAGGAAGACCGCTGATAACCAAAGGCTCATCAGCGGTCTTTTTCATACGATAAGGGGGAATCGACGATGAATCGTCCTACCAAAACAATTTATCTGGATCACGCAGCCACCACATCCATGCATCCCGAAGTGATTGATGTGATGACTGAGGTGATGAAAAATACCTACGGAAATGCATCTTCTGTGTATCACGTGGGTCAGGATGCCAAAGCGGTTTTGGAAGAAGCCAGAGCATCTGTGGCAAAAAGCTTAAACTGTTTGCCCAACGAAGTGTATTTTACCGGTTGCGGTTCCGAAGCGGATAACTGGGCAATCAAGGGATATGCGATGGCAAACCGCAAAAAAGGCAATCATATTATTACCACAAAAATTGAGCATCACGCAATTTTGCATCCTTGTGAATTTTTAGAAAAAAACGGCTTTGAAGTCACTTATCTTCCCGTGGATGAAACAGGACTTGTTTCTTTGGAAGATGTGAAAAACGCCATCCGCGAAAACACCGTTTTAATTTCCGTGATGTATGCCAACAATGAGGTGGGCACCATTGAACCCATTGCGGAAATTGCCCAAATTGCAAAAGAACACGGCATTTGTATGCATACCGATGCGGTGCAGGCAGTGGGTGCAGAAGCCATTGATTTTCAAGAACTTGGCGTGGATATGCTTTCCTTGTCCGCACATAAATTCGGTGGTCCCAAGGGCGTGGGTGCTCTGATTATCCGAAAAGGATTGAGAATCGAACCCTTTATGCACGGCGGTGCTCAGGAGCGTTCCAAGCGTGCAGGTACCGAAAATCTGGCAGGGATTGCAGGGTTAGCTAAGGCGTTGGAAATTTCTGTGGGCAATTTACCTGAAAAACAGAAGAAAATCAGAGAGTTAAGAGATTATCTGATTGCTGAGATTGAAGCAAAAATTCCTTACATCAAATTCAACGGGCACAGAGAAAAACGTCTTGCAAATAACGTGAACTTCTGTTTCCGTTATATTGAAGGGGAATCCTTGCTCTTAATGCTCGATTTAAACGGGATTTGTGCTTCCAGCGGGTCTGCGTGTACCTCAGGCTCTTTAGACCCCTCTCACGTGCTTCTGGCGCTTGGATTGCCTCACGAAATTGCACACGGTTCTTTAAGACTGACATTATCCTACCAAACCACCAAAGAAGAACTGGATTTCACTGTGTTAAAATTACAGGAAATTGTGCATCGTTTAAGACTGATGTCTCCCATTTATGATATGTCTTTGGAAGAAAATTAAGAAAGGAGTTATGATAGATTATGTACACAGAAAAAGTATTAGACCATTTTACCAATCCCCGTAATGTGGGTGAAGTTGAAGCGGCAGACGGCGTTGGACAGGTTGGGAACGCCAAATGCGGCGATATTATGAAAATCTCTTTAAAGATTGAAAATGACGTGATTGTGGATGCCAAATTCAAAACCTTCGGATGCGGCGCAGCAGTTGCAACCAGCAGTATGGCAACCGAAATGATTATCGGTAAGACCTTAGAAGAAGCGCTTGCCGTGACCAACAAAGCGGTTGTGGAAGCCTTGGAAGGGTTGCCACCGGCGAAAATTCATTGCTCTGTGTTGGCAGAAGAAGCAATCAAGGCAGCAATCCAGGATTATTATGTAAAAACCGGACGCGAAATTCCCGGTGGCGGATGCACCGGTTGTTGCGGAAGCTGCGGACATGATCACGGTTGTGAAACCGAAGAAGAATAGTGGGATAAAAGGGTGTCTGATAAAGAAGACATCCTTTTCTTTTTATAATAGAAAATCTGCTGAAAAAAAGATGGTCGATTGACGGAAAAAAACGGTACTGTTTTTGTTTGGAAAACAGGCCGTTTTTCTTTTGGAAAAATTGGTATAGAAATTGTCCATTTTGTATATAAATAATAGTAAAAAATAACATTTTTCACAAAAAATATTAATTTTTTTTTACAAAGCGTAATCCCTTACGGTTAGCGGAATCGGGTGGATTTTTTGATTGTCGGGAATCGTCAAAAAAGCACGAAAAACCCGAAAAAGCTTGACAAATGGGCATTTTTGTGTTATTATGGGAACAATCCGAAAAAAATAAAGTGCTGTTTTGAGGGCAAATTTCCACCGAAAATTTTGTCTTTATGATGTAATCAAATTGTAACATTTTTTGACACCATCTTTCCCAAATCTGAATCCAAAATCGGGAAGAAAACGGCTAATAAAAAAATAGGGGGAAATTTATTTTGATGAAAACAGCTATGGCTCATTTTCGGGCCTACACTGCTAAGTCACAGTTAATGTTGTGCACCGTTTGTTTAGCGGTTGCAGTAGTTTCGATTTTGTTTTCCGCCACTTGTTTTGGAAAAACTGTTGTAATTGATATGGATGGCGAACAGAAGCAGGTATTTGCGTTTGCCAAGGATGTGCAGGGTGTTCTCGAACGGGCAGATATTGCCTTAAACGAGAAAGATGAGATTTCTGCAAATCTGTATGATGATGCATATCACGGTCAGGTGTTATACGTAAAACGCGCAATTCCCGTTTCTTTTGATGTGAACGGGCAGAAAAGTGAGTTTTTCACCACCGCCCAAACCGTTCAGGATTTCTTAGGGGAAAACAATATCGCTTTAAATGAATATGATATGATCACACCTTCTGTGGATACCGCTTTAACGAATGGTACTCAGATTGTTTTAGCGAAATCCGAGGTGGAAATTGTGACCAGAACAGAGGAGATTCCTTTTAAAACCGTGTCTGTTCCCAACTATCAGGCAGATGCAGGAAGCACCACCGTGAAAACCGAAGGGGAAAACGGTATTAAGGAAACTTCTTATATGCGTATCTGGAGAAACGGTGAAGTGATTCACGAAACCGTGGCAGAAGAAAAGGTTGTGAAAGCACCTGTCAATCAGGTAGTGGAATTCGGCACCGTTACTGCGGGCATCAGTTATCGTGGTGGCAGCGTGAACCGTGAAAGCATTACCTATTCCCGTGTGATTTCCATGAACGCATCCGCTTATGATTTAAGCTATCAGAGTTGCGGCAAACGCCCCGGAGACAGAGGCTATGGGGTTACCGCATCCGGTATGAGAGCACAGCGTGGCGTGGTTGCGGTTGACCCGAAGGTGATTCCGTTAGGTACCAAGCTTTACATTGAATCTGCAGACGGTTCTTTTGTATACGGTTATGCAATCGCAGGGGATACCGGCGGAGCAATCAAAGGCAACCGTATTGACCTGTTTATGGATTCCTATTCCGAATGTATGCAGTTCGGAAGAAGAGCTGTAAACGTGTATATTATAGACTAGTTTTATATGCAATAAAAAACGGAGTGATAGTTCACTCCGTTTTTTTTATTGATTAGTTTGGTTGTTCATCCAATACAGTCCAGTTGAAATTTTCTTTAAAATCGGCGTAACATTTCGGACAAATCCAAATAGATTTGTTAGAATGGACTGGAGTGGTGCAATAACCTTGATGTAAGTTTTCCTGCTCCGTCCCGAACTTTGCCCAACAAAACTCGCAATGTTCGTGTTCCCATGTTTCTGAGAAAGGAGTAAAGTTACGAAAATACAAAGTGGCGTTTTGCAAATACTCCTCTTGTCCACGGAGACGCCAATCTTCTTGATTCATCATGGAGCCCTCCTTTTTTTGTGTTTTAAAAGCTCATTTTATCAATATACAGATTCGTAAAATCGGGATTCTGATACAAAGGGATTGTTTTGGCTTTTTTGGATAGCTCGCTCATTTTCTTTCGTGCGTCCTTTGAAAACAGAGCGATGCTTCCGCCAAAGAGGGCAGTGTTTCCCAATGCTTTGGTTTGTCCGGCAAAGTTTTTTGGCAACAAACCGATTGCTTCGGCATTTTTAGAATCAATTTTGGAGCCGAACCCGCCGGAAAGATATAGGGTATCTGCTTTGTTTGCCAAGGTTAAAATTCCTGCGTGGATTGCCGCTTTTGCCAGTTGCAGTTTTCGGATGTCCGATGCTCTGATGATTACATCGGTGTCGGGGATTTTAAAACAAGACTTTCCGTGGTGGTCTCTTTGGCAGAGAGGGTGTTCTTCGATAAGAGAACCGCTTTCATCCAACACCCCAACCGCTTTCATCACCGAAAGCACATCCACGATTCCGCTTCCCGAAATGCCTCGGGAAATGGCATCGCCGATTACATGATGGGAAATTTTGCCGTTTTCTGACCACATGCGGTCAATGGCACCGGGTTGTGCCGGCATTCCCATAAAAATCCCTGCGCCTTCAAAGGCAGGCCCTGCCGCCGTAGAAGCGGTGTATAAAGTGTTTCCGTCAAAATAAGCAATTTCACCATTGGTTCCCAAATCCACAAGCATAGCGGGTTCATTAGATTCTGTCATACGGGAGGCTAAAATCCCGGCGGTGATATCCGCACCCACAAACGCCGAAATGCAGGGTGCAAGATAGCAACAAACGCCACAGATTTCATATTTTTTTCCAAATAAATCGGAGGGATTATAGGGCGCTTCTCCTAAGGGAGAAACATCCTGCCCCGTTAAAAAGTGCAGCATCACCGTGTTGGCAACAATCACAATGTTTTCGGGAGTGTTGCATTGTGCGATGATTTTTTCAATTTGTTTTTGCAACAAATCCGATAATAAACGGGGATGCTCCTTATCAAATGCAATTCGGGAGATTACATCCGCACCGTAGCTGACCTGATGGTTTTGCTCGGTAATTTTTTTGATAACCTTTTTATTCTGATATAGCAGGGCGGCGATGGTGGTGGTGCCGATATCAATCACCAAGCCGTCGGTATCATCGTATGCTAGGGGGTAATCATTAAGCGAAAAATCAATTTCCACAACGGGTTCCAACGAATTTGCCGTGATAGACACGATTCCCGTTGCCTTTGCCTGACAAGCAAGACGGATATTGCTTTTGATTTCTTCTTCGGTGAGAATTGTTTGTTCCTTTTCGGTAAGAGGGGAGAGGTTCCCCGTTGCAATCACCTTGCATTTTTGGCAAGTTCCTTTGCCGCCGCAAGGCATAGAGATGATTTCTCCCGCGCGTCGAAGCAGTTCTGAAAGAAGAGTTTCTTCCGAAAAGGTAAGCGTGCACGCTTGGTTTATGATTGCCCTAAACACATATATCACCGCCTTTTTTAGGTTATTTTACTTACAGTATAATACAAAACAATCAAAAAGTAAATAATTTTTAAATTATTTTGAAATTGTTGACAACATTTTTCCTTTGTGATAGAATAAACCAATGAAGATTGTTTGAAAAGAGGATATTCCTATGGATATTAACGACGTGAGAAATCTGAAAGCAATTGATGCTCACAATCATATTTTTCATTTCCCGAAATATGATAATGAAATGCAATTAAATGATTTGGAAACCAGTTGGAAGGTTGCCGATGCGGCAAATACCGAAAAATTGTTTGTTTCCACCATGGAAGCAGTTTGTGATACCAAAATGGTGGAATCTGAAAACGATTATCTTTGGAATTTGTCTCAGGAAGTGGATTATCTCTATCAGTGGGTGGTGATTGATCCTCGCAACGAAAACAGTTTCCTGCAGGCAAAAAGAATGTTAAACAACGGCAAATGCGTGGGAATTAAGCTTCATCCCAGAGAACATAATTACACCTTAGCGGAGTTTGGCGATAAAATTTTCTCCTTTGCATCTGATTTCGGTGCCATTGTGCAGATTCATCCCGAAGACAGTGCAACCTGGATTCTGCCTCATGCAGATAAGTATCCCGATGTCACATTTTTGGTGGCACACATGTGTTCCTGGCTTGGCAGAGCTTATGCAGATGCCATTGAGCAGGCAAAACACGGCAACATCTGGACGGATACCTCCGGTGCGGCAAGTTACTGTAATCAGGGATTTGAATACATTGTGAACCGTGTGGGTTCTGACAAAATTTTATACGGAACCGACGGATATGCTCCGGGATTCCAGCGTGGCAGAGTGGAATATGCGCAAATTTCCGATGAGGATAAAGCAAATATCTTAAGATTCAATGCAGAACGCTTGTTTGCAAAAACCTTTGAAAGAAACAAAAAATAAAACAGTATCATATAAAAAAGGTGAACGTTTCGTTCACCTTTTTTGTATTTATTTACAAGCTAGAATCAGTCGGAATACCTGCTCTGCGGTATCCGCTAAATTGCGGTAAGCATTCTTGATATCCATTGCATCTTCCAGGGAACAAGGCGTGCGCACGATGGGGAAGAAGGCATCAATGCCGTGTTCGTTACAAAGCTTGGCATCCTCGGTAACACAGCCGGAAAATGCAATCACAGTTTTACCGAACTGTTTTGCCGATTTTCCCACACCGATGGGAGCTTTTCCCTGATAGGATTGCCCGTCCAGACGACCTTCTCCCGTGATGACATAATCTGCATCTTTGATTTTATCCGACAGACCTGTTTCCCGAATTACCATATCCACACCGGACTCCAACTTTGCCCCCAGATATGAGAGAAAAGCAAAACCAAGTCCGCCTGCCGCTCCTGCACCGGGATAATTTTCGTCGGCAGCGGGGAGAATTTTTTTGGTTAATTGGGCGTATTGGTTTAGCCAAGCATCCATATTTTCAACCATTTCGGGAGTAGCACCTTTTTGAGGACCGTAAACGGCACTGGCACCACGTTCTCCGCAAAGCGGATTGGTCACATCGCAAGCCACCCGAAATTCACATTCAGACAGTTCCTTTAAGGCGTTTTCGGTGTGAATGGTCACAATTTCCGAAAGACCTTTGGCGCCAAAGGGAACCTGCTCACCCTTTTCGTTTAAAAATTCAAAGCCCAACGCCTGAAGCATGCCGATACCGCCGTCATTGGTGGCGCTTCCGCCGATACCAATCACAAATTTTCGGCAACCTTTTCGGATGGCGTCGCAAATCAGTTCTCCCACCCCGTAGGTAGTGGTATGTAAAGGGTTTCGTTCTTCAGGGGAAATCAGCGTAATCCCCGATGCTGCTGCCATTTCCATAATGGCGGTTTGGTTGTTGATGCCGTATTTTGCACTCACCGGCATTCCCAACGGATTTTTTACGGATTTTTCAACCCATTTTCCATTGGTTGCGGACACAATGGCTTCCACGGTGCCTTCACCGCCGTCCGCAATAGGGCTGATGCTCACGTTGGCGTGGGGAATCACTCTTAAAATGCCTTCTTTGATGGCATCTGCCGATTGATAGGTGGAAAGGCTTCCTTTCATGGAGTCAATTGCAACAGTAATGTTCATAAGTTTTCACCTTCGTTTTTGAAAATAGTTTGGTCTCGAAGATTAGAATTTTATTTGAAATTATTGTATCATAAAGGAGGAATTCTGTCAAGAAATAACCGGTTCTTTTCTGTTGGTTTATAAGATTGTATAATATATATATAATTAAAGAATATACTTTGATTATAAGTATTGACAAAAGGGAAGAAGGATGATATACTTTTGATATGATAGGACATTATACTATGGTGCATTGTCCCTATTTATGATTTTTTTGCAAAAAAAAAATAAAAAATATAAAAATTTTAAGAAAGGAAGTGTCAAAGCATGAAGAAGTTATTAAGCCTTCTTCTCGCGCTGACCCTCGTGGTTAGTATGTTGTCTGCGTTTACCGTATCTGCAGCTGTGAATACTACTGTGTTCTACAATGCATTGACTAACGAAGCAATCACATCACTTGACGGTGTAGACAGCATTTATGCAACCACAACCTTCACAGGTCGTTATGAAGACAACGCATCTGTTATCGCAAACCATTATGATGAAAGCGGTAAACTGACCAAAGTTGAATTCATCACCCCTGTAGACTCTACCATCGGAGCAAGTGTTACTTACACTACTCCCACAATTTCGGTTACCGATACCGAAATTTTAAAAATCTTCGCATGGACAGGAGTGGAAACCATTAAACCTCTCCTGAAGTTCCCCGGCGTAATCAGCAAAACCGTTGATTTACCCACTGCAACCGTAACCGAGTTGGATGTGGCAGAAATCACCGAAGTTCCGCTGACTTTCGCAATGAACTTTAAAGCAGACCCCGTAACCAAAGCTCAGCTGTTAGCTTATGGCAACTGGTATGCAGATTTCGAATTAAAGGTGAACAAAGACGTTACCTTCAATTTAGACGGTACCAAAGACGGTTACTTGGCAGGTCAGTATGATTCCTGGAGCCCGGCTTGGGTAACTGTTCCGAAAATGGACGTTACTTTAGCAGCAAACACCCCCTTAAAGATTATGGAAACTGCTTCCGAACTGTATGGTAAACCCGGTGTTGGTGCACTCGGTCTGAAGTATACCTGTCAGGAAGTGTTCGACAGAGTAAAAGATTTCGATTGCGGTGTATTCTTCTCCGAAGAATTCTTAGCAGCAAATCCTGATCTCTATGTAACCTTAGAATTAAGAATCTACAACCCCTTAAACGAAGCAGAATCTTACTTAATCGGTGAAACCTACGAATTCGGAAAAATTCCTGGAACTCCGGACCCCGTGGATATCACCAATGCTCCTTATGCAGGTGTATATGCGGTAACCACCGATAAAGCGGTTACTGTAACCAACGAAACCGCTCATACTGTTACCTTAGCAGCAGGTGAAACCAAATATTTCTACCTGATTAAAGGTAACAACAATATTACCGTATCTGACGCTTCTGCAAACGTAACCTTCACCAAATTAGAAGGCAACGGCATGGAATATATATCCGAAGTTGCAGTAGCAACCGTTCCGCTGACCAATTCCAGCTCTTCTGATGCCTATGCAAGTGCAACCTTTATTTCTGCAGATGGTAATCATAATGTAGGTTCTACCTACTTAATCCTGGATACCGGCGTTACTGCTCAATTTACTCTGAATGCTCCTGCTGCCGGTCTTTACTATATGCAGGTTCAGATGAACGATAATAACAAAAACAAACTGTATGTAGAAACCGATACCGGTTACTATGGTACTCTCCAGCAGACTACCTGGGGATGGGCTACCTTTGAAGACGGCTCCTCTGACCTGGTAATGGTATACTGCAGAGAAGGGGTTAACACCATTACCGTGAAAAACGAAGGTACTACCCCCACTACCATTGGTTTGGCTAAATTGAAAAAATCAGCTGAATTAAATGACGCAGTGAAATTCCCGCAGTACGTTCCTCAGCTGAACTATGAAAGCTGTAAAGTAGTTGCTTACGTAGCAAGTGAAGAACCGGAAGTAACTCCTACTCCCGTTCCCACCGAAACTCCTGTTCCCACTCCCGAACCGACTCCGGAACCCACTCCCGAAGTAACTCCGGACGTTCCCGCAGTGGAAAGCGTGGATTACACCAATGCTCCTTATGCAGGTGTATATCAGGTAACTTCTGATAAAGCTGTTACCATCACTAACGAAACCGGTCACACCGCTACTTTAGCAGCTGGTGTACCCGCATACTTCTACCTGATTAAAGGTAACAACAATATCGCAGGTATCGACGGTGCAACCTTAACCATTACCGCAATTGCAGGTAACGGTATGGGTTACATCGGTGAAGTAAATCCGGGCACCGCACCGATTACCAGTGTACACACTTATATGGGTCCCGCTGCTGAAGGTACTCACATTGGTGATTACTATGTAGGTTCTGAAAACGGTGCTTGTAACAAAGGTACCGACTATGTAATCATTCCTGCAGGTACCACTGCAGTGTTTGAAGTAACTCCTGTAAATGGAGCAGGTATCTACTATTTGAACCTCCAGCTGAACGATACCTTCAAAAACAATGTAACCGTGGAAACCGATACCGGTCATTACGGTTCTATCGGCCAGTATCAGTGGGGTTGGAACTACCTGGTTGCACAGGGCGGTTCCGATATTGAAAACGTATACATCAGAAATGGCGTAAACACCATTAAAGTTACCAACAACGGTCCTGACTATGCAACCTTAGGAGGTATTCGTCTTTCTAAACTGAGTTCCTTAGTTGGCAACGCTTTATACGATCCCCATCAGATTACTGTAGCAAGCTGTAACGTAATTCCTTATGTTGCAGAAACTACCAAAGTAACTACTGAAGCATCTGTTCTGACTGCGAAAAACGTAATTGCAGAAGTTCCTGCAGGCGTTTTATTAAGTGGTAATGAACTGAGCTTAACCACCACTGTTTTAGATGAATCTGAAAGTGGTGTGGAAGCAGGTGCAGATGAAACCTTATCTGCATTTGACGTGCACGTAGCAGGTGTTTCCGATGAAAACACCACTCCCATCATTGTTACCATCAATGAAGCAACCGATAAAGGTTACAACAAAGGTAACTTAAGCTTATTCCACGTGGAAGACGGCGTAGCTGTTCCTATGGAAGAAGTAGAAACCAAAGCAGACTTAGTAAAACATAATCAGTTTACTTACGATCCGGCAGATGGTACCATCTCTCTGGCGATGGCAAACTTCTCCGAAATCGCATTACTGGCTGATACCACCAAAGTATGGAATGGTGAATACGACTATTCTTGGTATAACACCACCGATACCTACTTTGAAATTGCAAACGCTGACCAGATGGCAGGTTTCTCTGCAATCGTTGGTGGTATGAACGGTCAGACCGAAGATACTTTCTTAGGCAAAACCGTAAAACTGATTGCTGACCTGGACTTCGGCGGCGTAGCTGTTGCTGAACCCAACGATCAGCCTGGCAAAGTGTTCTATCCTGTTGGTTACTACAACAACGAAGGTAACTACGAATGGACCGAAACCGCTATCACCAGTGGCTTCAAACCCTTTGAAGGTACTTTTGACGGTAACGGCCACACCATTGCAAACATTTTCCAGACCACCTGGATTATGAAAGGTGACAACGAATACTACGCAGCAAGCGAACAGCGTTTCCGTGACGGTATGGGTATCTTCGGTAAAGTTTACGGCGGTACTATCAAAAACTTAACCGTTGATAACTTCATTTCTGTTGGTGAATACACCACCACCGGTGTTATCGCTGCATATGCGGACAGCTGGAATGGCAGAAGCGCTACTTTTGAAAACATCGCTATCACCAACTGTAATCCTCAGGTTTACAACATCGGTAACGGCGGTATCGTTGGTAGCGGCGGCTGGTATTCCAGAAGTGATGCTACTATCGCAAATAAACCCATTATCTTTAAAAATATCACCGTAGACAACACCAACAAAATCTCCGCTCTGTGGGGTTCCTGGGGCGGTGCCTGCGCAGGTATTATGGGCAGATACTATCCCGATAGCAACTGTGGCGTAAAATTTGAAAACTGTCATGTTGCTGCACAGATTGATGTTTATAACGACGTTTGCGGTAACTACCAGTACTACTGGTATCGTTACGCAGGTATGATGATCGGTACTGTTCAGGCAAGCACTACTGATGCAAACGGTTACACCGTTCCTGATCTGACCGGTATCACCGCAAAAGATTGTACCGTTCACTTCGGTGATTGGAACAATTACTACTACTGTGAATTAGTTGATAACTCTTTAGCATCTTACACTCATGACCATCAGTTCAGCCGTCTGACTGAAGTAAAAGCAGTTAACGGTACTACCATTACCTATTTAGATGGTACCACCGGTACTGTTCCC
>JAZQUU010000024.1:0-52836 GCA_045631485.1 Clostridia bacterium
ACTGTTTTCCAAACGACTCACGCCCTCTTAGGATTCAAGTCCCATCAGGAAATAAAAAAGCCATCCAAGAATGGATAGCTTTTTCATTTGGTGCGCCTGAAGGGACTTGAACCCCCACGGTCTCCCACTGGAACCTAAATCCAGCGCGTCTGCCAATTCCGCCACAGGCGCCAATGCCAAATCAGTATAGCATAATTTCTGAGAATTGTCAACGATTTTCTGATGAATCGTAAAAAAAGAGATAACCGATACGGTTATCTCTTTTTGCTTATGCAGATTTAATCACTTTCGGGGGAGTGGTGCCGTTGATGGATTCTTTGGTGATGATAACTTTTTCCACGGATTCATCCGAGGGAGTTTCGTACATTACATCCATTAGGGCGTTTTCCACGATGGAGCGAAGGCCTCTGGCACCGGTGTTTCTTTCCTGTGCTTTTGCCACGATTTCATCCAACGCTTCGGGTTCGAATTCCAAATCCACATCATCCAACTGCATCAGCTTCTGATACTGTTTGATCACAGAGTTTTTAGGCTCTAACAGCACTCGCAGGAGCGCTTCTTTTCCTAATTCTTCCAATGCCACAATCACGGGGATACGACCTGCAAATTCGGGGATTAAGCCGTATTTCAACAAGTCCTGAGGGGTGATATCGGCAAGCAATTTGGATTTGTTGTTCTCCTTTTTGGAGGAAATGGGAGCATTGAATCCCAAAGAGGATTCTTTGCTTCGTTTCTCGATAATCTTTTCAATGCCGTCAAATGCACCACCGCAGATGAACAAAATATTGGAGGTATCAATGGTTAAAAATTCCTGATGGGGATGCTTTCTGCCGCCCTGGGGAGGAACATTTGCCACAGTACCTTCAATGATTTTAAGAAGTGCCTGCTGCACACCTTCGCCGCTGACATCACGGGTGATGGACGGGTTTTCGGATTTTCTTGCGATTTTATCAATTTCATCAATATAGATGATGCCTTTTTGCGCTTTTTCAATGTCAAAATCTGCTGCCTGAATCAAGCGGAGTAAAATATTTTCCACGTCTTCCCCCACATAACCTGCTTCGGTTAAGGTGGTGGCATCGGTGATGGCAAAAGGCACATTTAAGATTTTTGCCAAAGTTTGTGCCAGCAGAGTTTTCCCGGAGCCGGTGGGGCCGAGTAACAAGACGTTACTTTTCTTTAATTCGGTATCGTCGTCGGAGTTTTGCTCCTGCACACGTTTATAATGATTATATACTGCCACGGAAAGAGCGATTTTTGCTTTTTCCTGACCTATCACATATTCATCCAGCTTTGCTTTGATTTCTTTGGGTTTTAAAACGGTAAGCGGTTCGTCTTTCGCTTCTTTTGCTTGTTTCTTTTTGCCTTTGGGATAACCCATACGGTTTCCGGTAATCAGCTCATAGCAACTCATAATACATTCGTCACAAATGTTTGCTGCGCCGCCGGTCACAATCTGGTCCACTTCGGCAGTAGATTTTCCGCAGAAGTAACAAAACTGCTGGTCTTCATCTCTTCTGTTGGACATAGTTTACCTGCTTTCCTTTTTTCTTCGTTTCTTTTGAAAAACAATGGCGTAACGCAAAACCGTCACGCCATGTTTTTTGTCATTTTATCTTTTTTCAATAACCTTGTCAATCAGACCGTATGCTTTTGCTTCGGCTGCAGACATAAAGTTGTCACGCTCGGTATCTTTTTGAATTACCTCTAAAGGCTGACCGGTTCTTTCACTTAAAATCTGATTTAAGTGGTCTTTCATTTTTAAGATACGTTCCGCATGAATTTTAATGTCGGTTGCCTGACCCTGCATACCACCTAAAGGCTGATGAATCATAATTTCGGAATTGGGCAGAGCCATACGTTTTCCGGGAGCACCTGCGCTCAACAGGAACGCACCCATAGATGCTGCCATGCCGATACAGATGGTGGAAACATCGGGCTTTACGTACTGCATGGTGTCATAAATTGCCATCCCTGCAGTAATGGAGCCGCCGGGACTGTTGATATATAATTGAATATCTTTGTCCGGGTCTTCCGCTTCTAAGAAAAGCAACTGTGCAACCACTAAGCTTGCGGTGGCGTCGTTTACTTCATCTGCTAAAAAAATGATTCTGTCTTTTAACAGGCGGGAAAAAATATCATAAGTTCTTTCGCCGCCGCTGGTCTGGTCAACAACATAGGGAACTAAACTCATCTGTTAGTCAAATCCTTTCGGGGTGGGTATTATTCTTCAGTTTTTTTGGTTGCGGTTTTTTTAGTAGTGGTAGTTTTTTTTGCAGGAGCTTTTTTGGGAGCTTCTTCACCGTCTGCTTTTTTTGCAGTAGTTTTTTTCGCGGTAGTTTTTTTCGGTGCTGCTTCTTTATCGTCAGCCTCTGCTTTTTTAGTGGTAGTTTTTTTGGTAGTGGTTTTTTTTGCAGGAGCTTTCTTTTCTGCTTTCGCTTCTGCTTCCGCTTTTGCTTCTTCTTCGGAAATTTCCTGACAAACTGCGTTATCTCTTACGAAATCAACTGCTTTTCTGATTACGATATCTTTTTTCAGATCTTCATCGGGAACGAAGTTTGCAATTTTTTCTTTTTCGATGCCGTAATGTTCGCTCAGTTTGGATTTTTCTTCATCTAAATCTGAGTCGGTTGCTTCAATTGCTTCCTGACGAGCAATTGCTTCCAGTACTAACATGGATTTTACCTGAACTTCTGCGTTCTGTTTGAACTGACCTAAGTAAGCTGCTTCATCCATGCCGGTGTATTTTAAATACATTTCTCTGTTGATGCCCTGCTGCATTAAGCCGTTATCGAAATCTCTTGCCAGCATATTAACTCTTTCGTCAATCATAGCCTGGGGAATGTCGATTTCTACGCTCTGAGCAATCTGGTCAACCACTTCGTTTTCAAACTGAATGTCTGCACGTTCGGATAACTGTTTTTCCATTTTTGCTTTGATATCGGCTTTTAATTCAGCTAAGGTATCAAATTCGGAAACGTCTTTTGCTAATTCGTCATCTGCTTCGGGCAGTTCTTTTTTGGTAACTTTGTTAATTTTTACTTTGAATTCTGCAGCTTTGCCTTTTAATTCTTCTGCATGATATTCTTCGGGGAAGGTTACTTTAACCACAACGTCATCATTGGTGCCGCTGCCGATTAACTGTTCTTCAAAGCCGGGGATGAACTGACCGCTGCCGATGGTTAAATCAAAAGCGTCACCTTTTCCGCCGGGGAATACAACACCGTCAACAAAACCTTCAAAGTCGATGTTAGCGATATCGCCGTTTTCGATAGCTCGATCTTCCACGGGAACCATTCTGGAATTTCTTTCTCTGATTCTTTCGATTTCAGCGTCAACTGCTTCGTCTTTTACAGTATAGACAACTTTTTTCGCAGTGATACCTTTATAGTTTTCCACGGTAACAACAGGTCTTACAAACACTTTGAATACTGCGGTGAAACCTGCTTCTTTGGAAATTTCGGGGATATCCACATCGGGCTGAGAAACAACATCCAGTTTTGCTTCTTTGATTGCTTCTTCATATAATTCGGGCAGGATGGAGTTTACTGCGTCGTCAAAGAAAATGCCTTCTCCGTACATTCTTTCGATCATATTCTTGGGAGCTTTTCCTTTACGGAAACCGGGAAGAGTGATGCTCTTCACATTTTTTCTGTACGCTTTTTCGATGCCTTCGTTGAATTTTTCTGCACTTACTTTTACGGAAAATTCAACCTGATTTTTGCCTAAATCTTTGATTTTGATACTCATTGTTTCGTTTCCTCCAATTTGCTTTATCAACAATTATATACTAACCTATTATAACACACATTTTGAAAAAATCAAGATTTTTTAGAAAATTTTACTATTTTTTGGCATTTTCTAAAAAACTTGCAAATTGTGAGAGTAAAATCTTTGGTTTTTGTGCTTTTTGATAAAAAAATCGTCAAAAAGAAAGCCTACGGAAACTTTTTCGTTGGAATTCATTGACAATAATCGGCAAAAGCGGTATAATAACAAGATGAAAAAAATTCGTTTTTCATCAAAAAACACAACGATTATTTCATATAAAAAGGAGAAATGTTACGATGTTAGTCAGTCAGATTTCCGTCTTTTTGGAAAATACCAAAGGCAGACTGTTCAGCGTGTCTGATATTTTGGCAAAAAATGATATCAATGTTCGTGCGGTGTCCATTGCAGATACCACCGATTTCGGGATTTTACGAATGATTGTGAATGACCCCGAAAAAGCATATTCTGTGCTTCGGGAAAACAATTTCACCGTTCGTATTACCAAGGTGATTGCCGTGGAAATTGACGATACGCCCGGCAGTATGGCAGATGTGCTGAAAAAACTCAACGACCAGGGCATCGAAGTGGAATATATGTATGCGTTTTTGGGCAATATTTCCGGCAATGCACTGGTAATTTTAAAAATTGATGATCCCGATAAAGTGGAAGAGATTTCCGCTATGGACGGCATTAAATTGATTCCTGCGGAAGAGGTATATAAACTGTGATGGATATGATGAATTTTGCTTCCGTGCTGGGAGTGTCCGAAGAAACGGTTTCTTTGGTGGAAACAAGTGAAAAAAAACTGAGTGAAGTATTTGAAAAGCTGGAGCGTATTGCCGAATATAATCAGGCAAGAGTGCTTCGTGCTTTTTCCGAATGCCGTATTTCCGATACTCATTTTAATTTTTCCACAGGCTACGGCTATGATGACCACGGCAGAGACACCTTGGACCGTCTCTATGCCGAAATTTTTGAATGTGAAGATGCACTGGTTCGCCATACCATTATTTCGGGTACTCACGCGTTAACCACTGCATTTTTTGGGGTGCTTCGTCCCGGGGATACCCTTATTTCTGTGACTGGAAGACCTTATGATACATTAGAAGAGGTCATCGGAATCCGTGGTGAAAATTCGGGTTCTTTAAAGGAGTTTGGCGTGTCTTACGGAGAAATCTCTCTAAAAGATGGTGCCCCCGATTTGGATGCCATCAAAGCAGGTGTTCCCGCAACCACCAAGGCGGTGTTGATTCAGCGTTCCAAAGGATATGAAAGCCGTGTGTCTTTATCCTCTGAGGAAATCGGTGAAATCATCAAAGTGGTGAAGGGGATTAACCCCAATATTATCGTGATTGTGGATAACTGTTACGGGGAATTCGTTAACACCTCGGAACCCACCAAGTACGGTGCTGATTTAGCCTGCGGCTCTCTCATTAAAAATCCCGGTGGCGGACTTGCCTTGACCGGCGGCTATATTGCAGGAAAAAGGGAGTATATTGAGCTTTGTGCCATGAGGCTCACTTCGCCCGGATTGGGAAAAGAGGTGGGTGCTTCCTTAGGCTTGACCCGCTCTATGATTCAGGGACTTTATTTTGCTCCCTTTGTGGTATGTCAGGCATTAAAAACTGCGGCACTTTGTGCTCAGATTTTTAAGGATTCGGGATATCGTGTCACTCCTGAGCCTGAGGAAGACAGAAACTGCATTATTCAGGCAATTGATTTTTTGAAACCTGAGGGGGTTATCACCTTCTGTAAAGGCATACAGAAGGGAGCTCCCGTGGACTCTTTTGTGTCTCCCGAGCCTTGGGATATGCCTGGCTATCAGGATCAGGTGATTATGGCGGCAGGTGCTTTTGTGCAAGGTGCTTCCATTGAGCTTTCCGCCGATGCACCCATTAAACCTCCCTATACCGCCTTTATGCAAGGCTCCCTTTCTTACGGCTACGGCAAAGCAGGACTGATGCTCACCGTGGAAGAAATGAAAAAGAATGGACTAATATAAAGGAGTGTTTTCGATGAAGTGTATTTTGAAACGTGTGCTTTCCATAGCACTAACGCTTTCTCTGATTGCAGTGAATCTTGCGATTCCCGCAATGGCAGAAGAAGCAACCATCAGCGTATCTTATACCGACCTGCTGTCTAACACATTACCCGGCGGTAACGGCACATTATTCTTTGATACTACTCCCGGAACCTCCAACGCAGGTACCGGTCTGGATACCCCTCAGAACAACTACAACAGAGACTATGCTCCCTTGGAAGTATGGTCTGCAGCTAACCGTGCTTCTTTGAATATGAAGGGCACCGAATGGGCAAGATTTGAAGTAGATGTTCCCGCAACAGGTTTTTATTCTGTTGATATGACCTATGGGTGCGGTGTGGCAGCAGGTGCAGATTTTATTATCCGCACAGATAGCACCATCATTGAAGCTCATCTGGCAAAAAGCGGTACGAATGCTTATGTATTTACCACTGCAGAGGATTTAGGCTATGTTTATCTGGAAGAAGGAACCAACTACATTTATGTGGATAACAAATCCACCGCACAGGTAAACTTCAAAGGTCTGGATCTGTATTTGGCTGCTGAGGCAAAGGCCACCGTGGTAGATTGGATTGCTCCTGTAGAAAGTGCAAATGAAATTGCTGATCTGACCGTGAAAGTAAACATCGCTACTGATGGTTATAAGCAGGCAGCAATCAGTGATACCATTACTTTTGATATGAACATTCCCATCGAAGGTAAATACAAAGTATCCGTAATGGGTATTGCAACCGGTTCCAACAGTGTATCCGCTGATTTTGGTGCTGATACACAAACTGCAACCGTTTCCAACGATGCATACGGTTATACCGAAATTGGTGTATTCCCCTTAACTGAAGATGCATACACCTTAACCTTAAACGGCTTCACCGACTATAGCTTAGCTTGGGTAAAAGTGGAATATGTATCTCCCTACTTAACCGGCGTTGAAAGTGAAACCTTCTGCGATGGTGACACCGTAGCAAGAGGTACCGACAATTTAACCATCACCTTCAACGGCAATATGATGGATACCGCTGATGCCACCTTAACAAAAGACGGCACCCAAATTCCTGTTGCTGTGGATGTTGACGGTGCCAAAGTAATCGTTTCTTTCTTGGAAACCTTAGCTTATGAAACTGAATACACCTTAACTGTTACCGGTTTACAGGGTGTGAACGATGCAGACGCATTGGAAGACAGAACCTACACCTTCACTACCACTGACGAAGCATCTGATGCAGGTACTGATGATGTTACCGTTACCAACGTAGCTTCCTACCGTGAAGATGTAACCATCGAAGGTATCGTGAAAGGCTCCACCGGATACGGTATCAAAGGCAGAAAAATATCTGTGCAAAATTCCGATGGCGAAACCGTGGTAATTGCCACCTCCGGGGATAACGGTGCATTTACTGCTGAATTTACTATCGCTGACGGCACCGACACAGGTGTTTACACCTACACTGTTACCGCGGAATACGGGGCAACCGAAACTGCAGTGGTAAGCTATGTATCCGAAGCTGAAGAATTAAGAATTCTTGGCTTATTTGAAGATGCAACCACTCCCGATGCTGTATACTCTATCTTTGAAGGCTGTGCAGACATTCTGCTGGTTCCCGATTATGCAACAGATTGTGCTTCTTTAGCAAATGATGACCTGTTCTTAGCTCATTTTGCAGGAAAAGATTTCAACGCACTTAGCGAATTTGTTCCTTTCTACAATAAAATGCTGAAATTGGAGCAGATGAACCAGGCAACCCTCGGCTCTTATATTCTATCCAACTTTTTAAATCAGCCGGAGGTTTTAGAGCTTATCGGTATTGATTTTGAGGAATTATCCTTCCTGGATACAGCCTCCGAAAAGAGCGAATTTGCAACGATGATTGCAGAGGATACCTTATATAACGGAGCGAGCGTCTCGGAATCTCTCTTTGTGGCAAGAATTCATGCTTTGCTGAAGGAATATCTGCACACCTATCTCGGTATCGG
The DNA here is from genome assembly GCA_045631485.1 of Clostridia bacterium. GTDB lineage: Bacteria > Bacillota > Clostridia > UMGS1840 > UMGS1840 > SIG452. The sequence goes on from JAZQUU010000024.1 coordinate 7,784, forward strand.
TGATGCAGAATTAATTTGTGATTCCTTTTATCAGGATTTACCCACAGTGAATGGTGGACAACCCATTGTAATTCCCATACAGGTTAACGGGAATAAATCAGAAGTAACCGAGCTGACGCTCACCATTACTGCATCTGACCCTACTATTTTCACTGATATATACTACACGCCCAACAAATACACAGAAGAACGTTACGATTCTAATGATTGGTATTCTGATTTTTACGATGACTTCACCAGAGATATCACATGGCTGGATGAAAACGGACAATCCGGTTACTACGATGAATACGACAACTATACTGCTGTAAAGCCGGTTAAACAAAAGATGAGTATCAAAGGGAAAACCGCAACCATCACCGTTTCTTATCCTGGTGGACAGGAAGGCTCCTATTTTGGTGCTTTGCTTTTAGAGCCTGCATCCATCGGAACATATGAGCTGGAGATTTCCGGAAAAATGCTTCAGGCTGGCATCGTCTACTCAGTATTGCCAAAGGCGGTTACCGTGGATACCACCGAGATTGGCGGTCATTTCAGAGATGGATATTGTGCTGTGGATTGGCGTTTAACTCCGGATGGAGTGCTGACTGTCAGCGGTACCGGTACCTTGGGTTCTATTCAAGACAATTCTTACAGATCCAGCAGCTTTCCTTACCGAAATTACAGAAGTATTATCCGTAAGGTTTGTCTGGAGGGAATCACCGGCATTGGTTACTTTGCATTTTATAACTACCAAAATCTGGAAGAAGTGGTGGCTCCGGATGATTTGAATATAATCGGAGTTGGTGCTTTTTCTCAATGCCGGAATTTAAAGACTGTCCGCTTACCGGATACCGTTACAACGATAGAATATGATGCATTTTCCAATTGTAGCTCGCTGAAAGAGTTTTATTTCCCTGCAAATCTGCGTGAAATAGGAGCTGATGCTTTTCGTTATTGCAGCAGTCTGGAGGAAATTACGATTCCTGCAAGCGTAACCAGAGTTGGTTATGGGGCTTTTACATACTGTTATGAACTGAAGAAGGTAACCATTGAAAGCTGGTTCAGCATCGAGCTGTGGGGAGGGGCTCACTCATCTATGGGAGTGTTTGAATATTGCCCGGCTTTGGAAAGTGTTACCATTGGCGCAGGAAACTCTGCTGTGATTCCTGATTATACATTCTATAACTGTAGCAGCCTGAAGGAAATTATTTTGCCTGATAATCTGGAAGTCATTGAATATGTTGCATTTGCCTATTGTGAAAAACTGAAAGAAATAAATTTGCCGGATTCGGTTACCTATATCGGAAACAGTGCCTTTGCTTATTGTGAAAGCCTGGAAACAATTGAAATTCCCGATTCGGTTACCTATATCGGAAACAGTGCCTTCGCATATTGCGAAAGCTTAAAATCTGTTAACATTCCTGATTCGGTAACCTATATGGGCACAAGTGTATTTTTAGGATGCTCCTCTCTGACTGAGGCACCTTTTATGAAAAATGTAACCGAAATTAAAGAGAACAACTTCTTATATTGCTCTTCCATCCGGGAGCTGACTATTCCCGACACCGTCTCCACACTGGGAACCGGTTCCTTTGCGTGGTGCACCGGTCTTACCAAAATTAACTGGAGCGAGAACCTCACCTCCGTGGCAGCGCTGGCATTCCAGAACTGTGACGGACTGGTTCACTTAGAGCTTCCCGATAATATTGAAGCTGTTGGCTATCGTTCTTTCTCAGATTGCGATAACTTAACCACGGTTTCTCTGTCTAAAAACACTACAGTGATTGGGGAAGGTGCATTCCTCAATTGCCCCGCAATCACCGATGTGTATTACAATGGCAGTAAGGCCGAGTGGGATGAAATGTATATTGGAAAAGATAATGAGGCACTCTTAAATGCCAACATTCATTTTGTCATCCGTTTAAGCTATGATGCCAACGGCGGTGAAAATGCTCCCGAAGCCTTGAACACAGATGGGGAAGCAGTGATTTCCAATCAGGTTCCCACCCGATTCGGCTATATCTTTAAAGGCTGGGCAACCACGAAAAACAGCTGGAATGCTTCTTATCAGCCGGGGGATACGCTGTCTTTACCGGAAGAGGGAATGACCTTGTATGCTGTGTGGACACCCATTGATATGGGGGTAAGAATTTATGACGACGGTCTTTTGGTTTCGGTATACAATGCACCCGAAGGCAGTCAGATTCTTGTTGCCTGCTATCATGGAGACGAATTGGCGTATATCGACGGTGCAACCGTTACCTCGGAACAGCGGTATCACATTCCGGGAGACTTTACCGGCTACGATTATGTTCGCGTGATGCTCTATGAAGATTTTGGCAGCTTAAAACCGTTGATTCTTCCTGTGGAAGCAATTGATTCTTCCAATTAAACCAAAAAAAGATTCCTTCTGTATGCCACAGAAGGAATCTTTTCTTATTGGGTGCAAAGCTCTTCCAATGTGCCGAAGGTGTATCCCATTTCTTTCCATTTGGTGAGTATTTCATCCAAAATTTCTGCATTGGTTTTGGAGGTGGAATGAAGCAGAATCACGGCACCGTTATGGGTTCGGGGGAGCAGTTTTTTCAAAGCTTCTTCACGGGTGGGTTGTTTGTTTTGGTCCCAGTCGGCATAAGCCAAGCTCCAAAACACAGTTTGATAGCCCAATTCCTTTGCCTGCTTTAAGTTTTCTTCGCTGAATTTCCCTTGGGGCGGACGATAAAATTTTTTCATGGTCTGTCCGGTGATTTGCTCGTATTTTTCTTCTAAATCGGAAAGCTCTTTTTTGAAATTTTCAATGTCTGAAATTTTGGACATATCGGGATGGTGAGTGGTGTGATTTGCCACCAAATGACCGTCTGAAACCATTTGCTTTACCAGCTCGGGCTTGGTGTCTAAATAATTGCCCACCAGGAAGAAGGCGGCGGGAACCTTGTGCTTTTTTAAGGTTTCTAAAATTTGGGGCGTATAACCTGCCTCGTAGCCCGCATCAAAGGTAAGATACAACACCTTTTCGTTAGGGGAACCAAGATAATATGCATCATATTGAGACAGTTCCTGCTGACTGCGATTTCCCACGGGTTGACTTCCGTTTTGAGCATGGGATAATCCCCAGTCGATATTGGTTTTTAACGTGGAAATGGCATTTGGAAGCAGTTGACCTAACAACCCTGCGGTGACGGATAGTGTCAGCACCAGAAGTACGGCTCCGATCACCAGTTTTTTTAAAGAAATTACCATAAAATTACCATGAAAATTCATCCGTTTCTCGTCTGCCGTTTTGGCAGAACGCCTCCTTTCAAAGAATGATGCGGTTGATCTCATTCTATGTGATTATACAGGGAAACAGAACCGGAAATGAAGTCTTTCGTCTAAATATTAAATCTTTGTTACAACGTGAAAAAGAATTGACTTTCCCGCTTTGGTTGTTGTATAATAATATCACTTAAGACACTAACCGAAGATAACGGTTTGATGATAGTAATTTTTTAGAAAGAACAGGAGCGTGATTTTATGAAAAAAATAATCTCTGTATTATTGGTTCTGATTCTCGTGTTGGGAATGCTGAGCGGATGTGGAGGCAATAAGGATACGTCCAAGGTTGCCACTATTGGTACCGAGACCATCACTGCAGGGGAAATGGAGTATGCCATCGGCGTGGTGAAAGCAAATCTGGTCAGCGGAATGGAAGGTCAGAACTTGGAGGATTTCTGGAACACTTTGATTGACGGTGTGGATCCTCAGGATTACATTCGCGAAAATGCTACCGAACTTTTAGTCAATATGACCTTGTTGGCACATGCTGCTACTGAGGCAGGCATTGTGGTGACCGACGATGAAGTGGATAGCTATTTTTCGGAAAATAAAGAAACAATGGACGGCCTGATTACTCAGTACGGTGTTAGCGAAGATACCTTAAAGGCGGTTTACAAAAAGCAGATGCTTTACAGTAAATACGGCGAAGCGTATTTAGCTACCAATGAGCGTTTCACTCCGAATGATGAAACCTTAAAACAGTATTTTGCAGATAATTTCTATAAAGCACAGCACATTTTAAAAATGACTGTGGATGCCAACACCAATGCACCTCTTTCTCAGGCGGAAAAAGATGCTGCCCGTGCGGAAATTGATGCCATCTTAGCATCCATTAAAGGCGGTGCCGATTTTGAAACTCTGATGAAAGAGAACACCGAAGACCCCGGAGTGGAACAGTATCCCGGCGGATATGTGTTTGCAGAAGGGGAAATGGTTCCCGAGTTTTATGAAGGAACCGTTGCTTTGGCAGAAAACGGTGTTTCCGAAGTGATTGAATCCTCTTACGGATACCATATTATCAAACGTTTACCCTTGGATATGGAAGCAGACTTTACGGAAAATAAATACAAAGTGCAAAGCGTTTATGTGTATGAAGTGGAAGGACAGTTGATTGACGAATTGAAAAATACTGTTGATGTGTCCGTGAATGATGCCAAAATCAAGGCAATCCCCGTAAAATAAACAATATTTGTTACCATCAGGCATAAGTCGGTAAAAACGGCTTATGCCTGTGTAATCCATGGAGTTAAATTGCTATGAAACAGTTTTTTAAGGAACATAAACAATCTGTGATATTGTATTCCACCGTTACAATTATTGGAATTCTTACCTATTTTTTGTTGTTGCGGTTTGATCGTGTTGCTACCGTATTGCAATTTATTTTATCTGTTTTTGCACCGTTTCTCATTGGATTTTCCATTGCTTATCTGTTAAATCCCGTGATGAAATTCTTTGAATCCAAAGTGTTCGGGAAAATCGGTGCCAAAAAGAAAACTGCATCTTCATCTAAAATCAAAAGAATTTGCAGTATTGTGGTCACTTATGTGGTAGTGTTTGCTGTTGTGGCGTGTCTTGTGGTGCTTTTGATTCCTCAGATAGTTACCACCGTGGAATCGCTTGTGAAAAATATTCCGTCTTATTATCAAAAGTTTGTGGATGGAATCACCCGTTTTATGGCAGAGCATCACATGAATGCAACCTGGCTTGAGCAGATGATTCCGGATGATTCTCTGATGGTATATGCCACCTCATTTGTGGAAATTTGCTTCGGATGGTTGATGAACATTCCCGCGCAGTTGACCACCGGTTTTACCAACGTGTTGGTTGGCGTGATTGTGTCTGTTTATTTTCTGTTTGATAAGGAGCGTTTTTCCAAAGGCCTTACCAAAGTGGCTTATGCAATGTGTCGGAAACAAAAAGCAGATAAAATCATGGAGGTTTCCCGCCTGACCAATAAAACCTTTTCCGGTTTTATCATCGGGAAAATTATTGATTCTGCAATTATCGGCGTGATTTCGTTTCCCTTTATGCTGCTGATTTATCCGCCTTATGCACTGTTAATCAGCGTGATTATCGGGGTGACCAATATCATTCCGTTCTTCGGTCCCTTTATCGGAGCAATTCCGTCGGCACTTTTGATTTTACTGGTAGCACCTGACAAATTCTTGTGGTTTATTATTTTCGTATTTGTGCTCCAACAGTTCGACGGCAATATTTTAGGTCCCAAAATCCTTGGAGATTCCACAGGACTTTCTCCCATCTGGGTGATGTTCGGTATTTTGGCGGGAAGCAAATTGTTGGGATTTGTGGGAATGATTGTGGGAGTTCCGGTTACGGCAGTAGCTTATTATTTGTTTAAAAACTATATTGACAGAAAGTATCAGGAAAAACAGAACAATGAATCAATATCTTGCGAAGCAGATAGCTGAGAGATTTCCGTCTTATCTTCATTACGGTGTGACGAAAAACACCAATCCAAAATATTTAAAACAGGGATACCGCACATTGATTGTGGCGGTATTTCCTTATTATTGCGTGGGTGAAAACGAACTGTTTTCCCGATATTGCACCGTTTATGATTATCATAAGGTGGTAAAAGATGAGTTTCAAAAAATTTTTGAACCACTTGGGGTAGAGTACCTTAGTTTTGCCGATATTTCGCCTTTTTCAGAGAAAAAACTGGCAGAATCTTTAGGGCTTGGAGAAATCGGGGAACATAATTTGCTCTTAACGGAGGAATACGGCTCCTATGTGTTTTTGGGAGAAGTGCTTCTAAAAGAAGAACTCCCCGAGAAAACGGGGGATTTTCCTAAGCTTTGTAATCATTGCGGAAACTGCAAAAAAGCTTGTCCCACGGGTGCGCTGCAAGACGGCTTTGAAAGAGGGAAATGTCTGTCACACCTAAGTCAGAAAAAGGAATTAAGCGAAGCAGAACAAAACATCTATTGCCAATCCAAACTGGCGTGGGGATGCGATATTTGTCAACTTGCCTGCCCGGTGAACCACGGGGCAAAACGAACCCCTATTGATGCATTTCAAAATGCATCCTTAACGTTAACCAAAGAGGAAATTCTCTCTCTTTCCGAGGAAGAATTTCAAGCAAAATATCAGGATTATGCCTTTGCCTATAAAGGCATCGAAATCCTTAGAAGAAATGTGAGACTTCAAGATGAATACAAGATTCAATCAATTAAAAAAGAGAATCCTTAACGAAGAATACAGTAACTTAAATCCCATGCAGAGAGAGGCTTGTTTCACCGTAACGGGTCCTGTTCTCATTTTGGCAGGGGCAGGCAGCGGAAAAACCACTACCTTAATTTCCCGAATTCATTATATGGTGAAATACGGTGATTCCTACTATACCGATATGCCTTGTCCCGCATTCTTGGATGAAGACGATTTGGCACGCCTGGAAGCAAAAAGCGTAGGTTCTTTTACCGAAGAAGAGGAAGCGTTATTTCAAAAAAATCCCATCAATCCGCAAAATATTCTAGCAATCACCTTTACCAACAAAGCGGCAAATGAATTAAAAGAACGTCTGGAAGCAAAATTGGGAGAAAAAGCACAAGGTATCTGGGCGATGACCTTTCATTCTGCCTGCGTTCGCATTTTAAGAGAACATATTTGGTTATTGGGCGGCGGTTTAAACCGTTATTTTACCATTTTTGACGCTTCCGATGCCAAAAATCTGGTGAAAGAGTGCTTGAAGGAATTAAATATTTCCGAGGATGTGGTAAATCATAAACTTTGTTACAGTGAGATTTCCAAATCCAAAAATGACGGCGTGGATGCGGAAGAATATCTCCGTCTGGCAGGCGCAAGCTACAAACAGACTTTAATCGCCAAAGTGTATGCACTGTATATGGAAAAACTGCAGAAGTATAATACTTTGGATTTTGATGATATTTTATGTTATACCGTGAAGATTTTTGAAAATTTTCCTCAGGTTTTAGCCGATTATCAGAACCGTTTTACCCACATTATGATAGACGAGTATCAGGATACCAACCGTATTCAGTACCGTTTGGCGTCCTGCCTTGCCAAGAAGAATAAAAACCTTTGTGTGGTGGGGGATGATGACCAGTCAATCTATCGGTTCCGAGGAGCAGATATTACCAATATTTTAAGCTTTGAAGAACAGTTTGCCAACACCAAAATCATCAAATTGGAAGAAAACTACCGAAGCACCAAGAATATTTTGGATGCGGCAAACGGCGTGATTGCCAACAATCTGCACCGAAAAGCAAAAAAACTCTGGACAAAACAAGAGGGCGGCGCCAAGGTGAAGGTGTTAAATCCCAATAATAACTACGATGAAGCCAATAAAGTGGGTGCTTTGATTGATTCCTTGAGACGAGATGGTTACAATTATCGTGATATGGCGGTGCTATACCGTATGAATTCCTTGTCCCGTACCTTCGAGCAGACATTCTTGCAAACTGCAATTCCTCACAGAATCGTGGGCGGAACCCGTTTCTTTGACAGAAAAGAAATCAAAGATATCGTGGCATATCTGCGTTTGGTGTTAAATCAAAATGATGATGCGGCTTTGATGCGAATTATCAACGAGCCTGCCCGCGGTATCGGAAAAACTTCGGTGGAAAAAGTGCAGGCATTGGCGTCTGCTAACGGTATTTCCATGTTGGAGGTGTGTGAAAAGGCAGGGGAGTATCCCGAGCTTTCTCATCCTAAGGCAAAGCTTTTAAATTTTGCTAAAATGATTGCCGATTTTCGTGAAAATATAAACGATACCGAAGCGTTGGTCAATTCCGTGTTGTACGGCTCCGGCTATATGGAGGCGCTTCAAAAAGAGGATACCGACGAGGCAAATGCAAGAATCCAGAATATGAAGGAACTTCTTTCCATGATTAAGGAAGATGAACAAAACCGTGATTTATCCGCCTTTTTGGAAAATGTTTCTCTGCTTTCCGATATTGATAACTATGATGCAGACGAAGATGCGGTTACCTTAATGACTTTGCATAGCTCCAAAGGATTAGAGTTTCCCGTGGTGTTCTTGGTTGGCTTTGAAGAAGGAATTTTCCCGTCTATGCAATCAAAAACAGAGCCGGGCGGTTTGGAAGAAGAAAGACGCCTTTGTTATGTGGGAATTACCCGTGCCAAAAAACAGTTGTATCTTTCTTATGCAGATGAAAGAATGCTCTTTGGTTCTTATATGCATAGCTTGCCATCTCAGTTTTTAAAAGAAATTCCCGAGGAAACCCTGGAAAGAGAACAAAAGAAGAAAGCAGATTCTTATGCTTCTTTTGCTTCTTTTGGTTCTTTTGGTTCTTCTTCCTCAAACGGTTCTTCCAACTCTTACGGCAGCTATCAGACAAGCTCTGTTGGCGGTTACCGTGGCGATTCCTACAATTCCAACGCCATCCATTTAACACCGTCTGCCGCACCCCAAAAACCTGCAACCTCGGGAAGCTTGCCCGATTACCGGGTGGGTTGCCGTGTACGGCATAAGAAGTTTGGTGAAGGAACTGTGTTAACCGTTCAGCCCTTAGGAAACGACGTGAAATTGGAAATTCAGTTTGAAGAATTCGGCAAAAAGACATTGATGGCGGCATTTGCACGCCCCGAAATTATATAATCAAGAGAATTAGGAGAAATTACTATGGCATTAGATGCCAACACATTGGCGGCCCTAGCTTACGAGCTTGATTGTAAGCTTCGAGGCGGACGAATTGATAAAGTATATCAGATGTCACGCTCCTCTGTGCTTCTGACGGTGCGTTCTTTGGGAGAAAATTATCGTTTGTTATTATCCTGCGATGCTTCCAAAGGGCGTATTTGCCTTACCAATCAAACCTTTGAAAATCCCGATATGCCGCCGGTGTTTTGTATGCTGATGCGAAAACATTTAGCAGGCGGAAAGCTGCTTAGCGTGGAAGCAATTCCCAATGAGAGAATTGTCACCTTGGTGATTGAAAGCACCAATGAGCTTTTTGAAGTGACTCCCAAAAAACTGATTTTAGAACCTATGGGAAAACACTCCAACATCATTTTAACCGACGAAAATAACCGCATCATTGATGCCATTCGTCATATTGATTTCACCTTATCGGAAAAACGGCAGGTGTTACCCGGTCTGTTTTACGAATTTCCTCCCGTGCAGGATAAAATTGATGTGCACTCTTTATCGGAAGAAGAATTTTTCTCTCATTTTAATGAGGTTTGTCCGAGAGATGAAATCTCCAAAAAACTGATGGATGATTTTTTGGGAATGTCTCCCATTTTAGCAAGAGAAATCGAGTACCAAAGCGGCGGTGATTTCAAAAAAGCAGGGGAGATTTATTGGAATTATTTGAATAAACTTTCCGAAAAACAATTCACTCCCACCTTGCTTTATAAAAAAGGAACCAAAGAACCCAAGGATTTATATATTTGGGATATTTTTCAGTATGGTGATTTTTTTGATAAGCACTCTTGTGAAACCGTCAATGAGTGCGTAGATTTGTTCTATAAAAGTAAGGAAACCAAACGCCGTTTGGAAGAAAAGAGAGATTCGGTATCTCAGATTGTTGAGAAGAATTTATCCCGTTTATATAAGAAAATTGATATCCACGAAAAGAACTTAAAAAAAGCGGAAAAGAAAGACCGTTACCGCATTTATGCAGAGCTTTTAACGGCGAATTTATATCAGCTTACTGAAAATAAAAAAGAGGTGACACTCCCCAATTATTACGAGGAAAATGCACCCCTTACCATTCCGCTTGATGAAACCATTTCACCTTCCCGCAATGCCAAAAAGTATTTTGAAAAATACAATAAAGAGAAGAATATGGAGAAAATTTCCCGTGAAATGCTAACAGAACTTCACGAAGAAATTAAGTATTTGGAGGGTGTTCGTGATTTACTGGAGATATGTGATGATGAAAAAACCATCGCAGAAATCAAAGAAGAGCTTGTGATGGGTGGTTACGCTTCCGACCATCATAAGAATAACAAAAATGGAAAAAATAGCAAAAAGCAAAAAGAAGCCAAAATAACTCGTCCTATGGAGTTTTTATCTTCCGACGGCACTCTCATTTTATGCGGACGAAACAATCGTCAGAATGAAGAATTAACATTAAAAATTGCATCCAAATTTGATACCTGGCTTCACGTTCGGAATGTGGCAGGCTCCCACGTGGTGATAAGAAACCAAGGGGAGAAGGTCTCCGATGAAACCTTATACGAAGCGGCATTGGTTGCGGCAGCGTATTCCAAGGCGGCAAACGATACCAAAGTCAGCGTGGAATATACCAAAGTAAAATATGTGAAGAAAGCGTCAGGTGCCAAACCCGGTATGGTGATATATGATAATTTTGAAACAATTATTGTGGAACCCGATGCTAAGCGTGTTGAAAGGATGCAAAAAAAGTAAAGAAACAGAGGATCAAAGAAAATGGTTACTTGTTATACTTGCGGATTAAACGGAATTGAATCCTATATCGTGGATATTGAAGCAGATGTGACCAAATCTCTGCCTCAGTATGATGTGGTAGGGTTAGCGGATACTGCCATCAAAGAGTCCAAAGAGCGTGTGAGAAGCGGTATCAAGAATTCGGGATTTTCGTTTCCGGCGAGAAAAATCACCATCAATCTGGCACCTGCTGCCGTGAGAAAAGAGGGCACTCATTACGATTTGCCTATGGCAGTTGCCTTAATCGGTGCCATGGAAGAAATTCCCAATCTCAATCAGTATGTGATGCTGGGTGAGTTATCCTTATCGGGAGAAATCCGTGGTGTTAGCGGTGTTTTGCCTATGGCAGATGCCGCATTAAAAAACGGTTATCAAAAAATGATAGTTCCCTTGGATAACGCCAAAGAAGCGGCGTTGGTGCCGGGACTTTCGGTGTATGCCGTAAACAATCTTCGGGAAGTGATTTCTTTCTTAAAAGGAGAATTGGAAATCTTCCCCTTTGAAAACGAAAGTGAAATTGATTTTAGTGTGATAGATTCCAGATTAGATTTTGCAGATGTAAAAGGTCAGGAAAACGCCAAACGTGCGTTAGAAGTGGCTTGCAGCGGAGGACACAGCATCTTAATGAGCGGAACTCCCGGCTCGGGGAAAACCATGTTATCCAAGCGTGTTCCCGGGATTTTACCGCCGCTTACATTCTCCGAATCTATGGAAGTGACCAAAATTTACTCGGTTTGCTCTTTGGTTTCCAAAGACAGACCTATGATTGTGGAGAGACCTTTCAGAGCTTTGCATCATACTGCATCCACCGTCAGTATCATCGGCGGCGGAACCAAAGCAATGCCCGGTGAAATTTCTCTGGCGCATAACGGGGTACTGTTTTTAGACGAATTGCCCGAATTCAAACGGGAAGCATTGGAAGTGCTTCGTCAACCTTTGGAAGATAAGAAAATCAATGTTACCCGTGTGAGCCGTTCGGCAGAATACCCCTGCAATTTTATGATTATTGCGGCAATGAATCCTTGTCCTTGCGGATATCACGGTTCCGCCGTGAAGGAATGCACTTGCACATTGGATCAGATTAAGCGGTATCAGAAGAAAATATCGGGACCGCTTTTAGATAGAATCGATATTCAGATTGAAGTGCCTGCAGTAAACTACGATGAAATTTCATCCTTAGAGAGAGCAGAATCTTCGGCAGATATCAGAAAACGGGTCATCCGTTGCCGTGAACTGCAGAAGAAACGTTACGAGGGAGAAGGGATTTTAACCAATGCGGAATTAACCGCACCTTTGGTGAAAAAATATTGCCCTCTAACAAAAGAAGCGGAAGCAATGCTAAAACAAGCCTTTTCCGTGCTTGGCTTAACCGCAAGAGGCTACGATAAAATTATCAAAGTGGCAAGAACCATAGCGGATTTGGAAGAATCCGAACAAATCGAAATGCACCATTTAGCGGAAGCAATCAGCTACCGTGATATGGCAAATACCATGTCAGATTAAAAGGAACAGACCATGCCGATTTACGAATACTTAAATGAATTTTCCGAAATTTCTTTTCATATGCCGGGGCATAAAGGGAAGATTCCCGTTCCCATTGTTGACGTTACCGAGCTTAGTGGTACCGATAATTTGATGTGCCCCGAAGGAATCATCAAAGAGGCGCAGGAGAAAATGGCAAAAGAACTCGGAAAAAAAGAGGCCTTCTTTTTAACAAACGGTGCCACAAGTGGCATTTTGGCAAGTATTTTGGCAACCGTTACCCCCGGGGAAACGGTGCTTGTTGACAGAAACTGTCACGCCTCGGTGATTTACGGACTAATTTTAGCAGGTGGGATTCCCAAGTTTGTGTATCCCACGGTTAACGAGGAATTCGGAATTCCCAATCCCTTATCGGCAGAGGATATTACCTATCAAGGAGAAAAGGTTTTGATTGTTACCTCGCCAACTTACTACGGCGAGATAGCAGATATCAAAAAAATCCGTGAAAAAGTGGGAGATATTACCATCATTCAGGACGAAGCCCACGGTGCACACTTTTATTTTGACAATTCTTTGGCATCTTGCCGAACCAACAAATCAGATTTGACGGTATTAAGCTTTCATAAAACAATGCCTACCTTAAACCAGGGAGCACTTTTATGTAAAAACACCGATAAAATTTCGTCCAAAAAACTAAAGCAGGCAATTTCTTTGGTGCATACCACAAGTCCGTCTTATCCCATTTTATCCTCTTTGGATTATTCGGGTTCTTACGGAAAAGAGCTGTATCAAAATAAAGTGGTTTTGGATGAAATCAAACAGTTATCCAAGGAATTAGCAAAAAAAACACCTCTTAAAATCTTAAATAATCAGGACTCTTATAAGTTGCTTTTAAATTGTGACGGCACCAATTATTCTGCTAAGGAATTGGAGAGTTACTTACAAAATCAGTATCAAATATACGCAGAGGGAGTGTTCGGAAACAATCTTCTTTTGATGTTTTCTTCCTGTAACACCGTGGAAGAACTAAAGATTTTATCCGATGCACTTTTGGGATTAGCTTGGGAGGAAAAAGAGACTGCCAAAACAACTTATCCGTTATTTTGGCTTCCTCAGGCGATGTCACCGAGAGATGCCTATTTTGCAGATGGGGAGTGGGTACCCGTAAGGGAAGCAGTCGGAAGAATTTCCAAAGAAAATATTACCCGTTTTCCGCCTTGTGTTCCCATTGTAACCGTGGGGGAAGAGTTAACGGAAGAAGTGCTTTTTCAGATTCCAAATGATACCGTTTATGTGGTAACCAAATTGTAAAAGAAAAATCGTTTAAAACCCTTGCAATTTATGAAAAATTGTGGTACAATACTCTTCGGCAGTGACCTTGATATGCCGCTTGGCAAAAGGAGTATCCTATGATTTACGAATGCAGATTATGTAATTTTATATTTGAACGAAGAGCAGACACGATTATTTGTCCCGTTTGCGGAAAGTATTCTGTTTCCGAAGCAAGTGCGGAATCCAAAGAGAAATTCCTCGCTCTTCAGGAAGAAGAAAAACAAAAACACGAAAAAACACAAGTGAAAGAAGAACAATAAAAAAGGATGAACCGATTTGGTTCATCCTTTTCGTTTTCTTGTTTAATTTAGATTCATAGCATCCAGTAATGCTTTCATATCGGAGAAGAAGCTGATATTAGCGTCTTCCAGATTACCCGCATCGCATAAAGATGCGATTTCGGGATTGATAGGCAGTTTTGCCAACACGGGAATCCCGAAATTTTCGGCAATTTCGTCAATATGGCTTTCACCGAAGACACTGATTTTTTTGCCGCAGTCGGGGCATTCCAGATAACTGTAATTTTCAATCAGGCCTAAAATCGGAATGTTCATCAGTTGTGCCATTCTTACCGCTTTGGTCACAATCATGGAAACCAAATCCTGAGGAGTGGTCACGATGATGATGCCGTCCACGGGAATGGATTGGAACACGGTTAATGCAACATCGCCGGTTCCGGGAGGCATATCAATAAACATAAAGTCCACGTCTTTCCAAACCACGTCGGTCCAGAACTGTTTTACCGCACCGCCAATTACCGGACCTCTCCATACCACGGGTTCGGTTTCGTCGGGGAGCAGGGAATTGATGGAAATGGTTTTGATACCGCTCTTGGTAACAACGGGGTACATTCCCACCTCATCACCGGTAGCTTTTTCGGTTAATCCGAATACTTTGGGGATGGAGGGGCCTGTGATGTCTGCATCTAAAATGGCAGTTTCATAACCTGCCTTACGGGAGGTAATTGCCATTAGCGAGGTCACTAAGGATTTCCCAACGCCGCCTTTTCCGCTGACAACACCGATGACTTTCTTAATATTGGAAAGTGTATGGGGTTTTTCTAAAAAACTTTTGGGGTCACGGGATGCACAGTTTTCCTGGCAACTGCTGCAATCGTGGGTACAATTTTCGTTCATGTTTCATCTTCCTTTCAAAGGGGTAATATCGTTATCTGCCATTAGTATAGCACCAATTCAAATGCTTGTCAAATATTTTAGAGGAAAAATAAAAGAGAGTTCCTGGGAACTCTCTTTTTTGTTTTAGAATTTATAAATTTGAATGATGCCTTGTGCTTTTTCTAAGGTTGCTTTTAATTTGCCGTCGGAAGTTAACTCCAGCTTACCGTCGCCAAAGGATTCGCAAAGAGTAATCGGTCTGCTTGCATCCAGATGAATCTCAAAGGTTGCTTCGCTTTCGGGATTATCCACATTGTTGATCACTCTAAAGAAGCCGATGCCTTTTTCGGGACATTCAAACTGTTCTGCATAGAAATCTTTGGTGCTTTTTCTGCATTCTGTTAAGGGGTAGTAGTTACCATCTGTAATCAGGGGAGCGGTTTTTTCCCAGAAGGGCATAAATTCTTTCTTCATGGCAAGTCCTTTTTCATCATCCATAAATAAGAACTGCATTGCAGGAGCTAAGGAGCAAACCACCGCAAATTTATCGGGAGCCTGATAATATGCAGGACGATATCTGTTGTTTTCGTCACGGTAATCAAAGGTGTGAGAGCGGTAGTAGGGAATCCATTCATCCATATAGCGGAACTGTTTTTGCTTGATGGGATGAGAACCATATCCGATATCGGTGTAATGGAAAGGAACGCTCATTTTTAAGGTTTCGATTTCGTTGCGTCTTCCGCCGGATGCACATAAGTCAAAGAGCAGACCGGGGTTTCTTTCCGCCAATGTTTTCCAAAAACGGATGTGTCCCTGAATATGGGCATTTTCAATAGCACCGATTCGATCTTGGGTTTCGTGCTTAATCCAGTAGGGAGCAGGGTTAAAGTTAAAGTCTTCACGATAAACGGTAACGCCGCTTTCTTTGATGATGGAATCCACTCTGTCAATTAACCAATCCACACACTCGGGCACTGCATAGTTTAACAATCCGAAATCGTTGGTGTCTGCACCGTTGGATTCCAAAATCCAATCGGGATGCTCTAAAAACAACTCGGTATCACGGATGACACGCTCCGGTTCAAACCAAAGCAAAAAGTGCATACCAAGTTCCTTACATTTCTTTCCAATGTCTCCCATTCCGTTGGGAAAACGTTTTGGGTCGGGACGCCAGTTACCCAACAGACTCCATTTGTTATCACAATCGTACCAACCGGCATCAACCCACCAAAGATTGCCCAAATCACCTTTTTTTACGTGGTTTTCCATGGCAGTAATCTGATGCTCGGTCGTGATTCCGCAATGCTCGTCAAAGCCTGCCATGTGTTCTGCCTGAGTAATTATAGGCTGCAGGGGAACGCCGTTTACTTTGGGAGTGTTGTGTTTTCTGAACCAATGTCTCCATTGATTGTTGCTCACGTTTTCGTCGGTATCGCAGAACATTAAGGTGATAGATGGGGTTCGCACGGTTTCGCCGGGATGCAAACTGATGTTGAATCTGGACCAAAGCCCGATTCTTGCATAAGTATGATAGCTTCCGTCTTCGGCTCTTCTGGAATCCAAAAGTGCTTTCCAGGTGCCAAGCCATCCCATTGCGATACGAACTTCGTATTCATCCAACTTACATTTAAAGAAGGGAGAAACACCGCAGCAGGGAAGTCCGTTGATGGGTTCTAAAATTAAGCGCTCCATCAACTGTTCGGTGTGAGATTCAAAGCCTCTCTGGTCCCAGGTATCGCCGGAATAGTATGTCACCACGGGGTTGTTGCCGGGGAAAATTTCGTCAAAGATAGAAATATCACGCACAACCTTACTGTCGGTGTCCGCTTTGTTGGTCACATACGCCACATATTCCACCACGGGGAAGTCGGCATAGGTTGTCATAATGAATTTTAATTCCAGACCGTCTTCGTTGGTACCGCAGAAGGTGGTGGTGGTCACACCGTCTTTTTCTTCGGTAACTACGGTAGGATGATAGTTTTCGGGAATCCCATGGATTCCGTCAGGTCCGTAGAGAAAGCTTAAAGGTAGCTTAGTGGGGTCTGTGTAAATATATTTGTTTACCATTTTCGTTGTGCTCCTTTTGATGGTTTATCACAAGAATCTCTCATTTTGAAGTTGTTTTTGAGATATAATTGCATCTACCCCGTAGTATATCACGGTTTTGATGGCTTGTCAAACCATTTTGGACAGTTTTCCAATCTTTTTTCTTGAAAAAAAGAGAACTTTATGATAAAATAAATTTATGATGGGAGGTTTGAAACTCTTGAAAAGATTTTTTTGTTTGTTATTTGTAATGTTTTTTTGTATGCGTACGGTTGCTTTTGCGGCAGACACTTACAACGGATATAACATTCCCGTGGATATTGAAATAAACGGCCATTTCATTAGATGTGAGCAAAAACCGATTTTAATTGACGGCACCACCTATATTCCGCTTCGTGCCTTTTCGGATGCCGTTGGCGGCAGTATTTCCTGGGATGAAGCCAATCGGGCGGCGGTAATGGAAAAGGGCGGACATTCTTTTATGTTTTATCCCGATAATAACCGTTGTGTGATTGACGGGACAGATGCCGCATATACCTCTGTGTTGTATCATAATTTGACCTTTATACCCGTGAGAGCGGTTTCCGAAACATTGGGGTATGATGTGGTGTGGGATGATTTTTATCTTGTGGTAAAGATCACGGCTCCTAATGTGGAGATTCCCGGGGAATTTCGTGAGTATTCTTATACCTATGAAGATGTGCTCTATCTTGGGAAAATCACTCAGATTGAAAGCGGATATGAACCCTTTGCGGTGAAATTAGGGGTTGCGGGAACGGTGGTAAACCGTGTGAAATCTCCCAAGTTTCCCAATACGGTGAAAGGGGTTGTTTTGGATACCAAATACGGTGTTCAGTTTCCACCTGCCCACACTTCCAAAATTGATGTAACACCCACCAAAGATACCATGATTGCAGCAAAATGCGCCTTAAACGGTGTGCAGGTGGTTGGAAATTCCTTGTATTTTATTGATACCAATGTGTCGCAAAAATCCTGGGCACACAACAACAGACCCTTTTATTGCGAAATACAAGGGATGAACTTTTATGAATAAGAAGGTTAACGCTATGAACTATCGTGAAGAAAAAGAAGCATCAAAATGCTATAAAGAGCAATATGTGGCAGGATTGTCTGCTTTGATTGCAGAGCGAGAAGAAATTTGCCGAAAAAATCGGGAAGAATGTGCAAACGATATTTTTAAAAATCCCGAACAGTATCGGGAAAATTTGCGGAAGATGTTGGGTTGGCCATTGGTGGACTATCAGTCGGAACCGATGCCCGAGCCCAAAAAGGAAAAACTATCCGACGAAGATGGTTATTCTGTTTATCGGATGCAGTTTGAAATTCTAAAAGGCGTGGTTTTCACGGGATTGTTTTTTAAAGTGAATGCCCCAAAAGCGCCTTTGGTGATTTTTCAGCACGGCGGAGCAGGAACTCCCGAGTTTGTGGCAGGAGTGTACGGTTCTTCCGAGTATTATTATGATGTGATTCAAAAGCTTTTAAAAGAGGGTGCCAATGTGTTTGCACCCCAACTGTTACTGTGGGATAACACTTATGGTGTGGATTATGACCGTAAGGAGATGGACGCTCGGTTAAAACGGGTAGGTTCTTCCATTACTGCCGTGGAATTGCACGGGATTTTTTCGGTACTTGATTATTTTGAAAAACAGGACTATATTTCCGATTTCGGAATGGTGGGATTATCCTACGGCGGATTTTACACTTTATACACCGCCGCTTTGGATACCCGTATCAAAAGTGCGGTTTCCTGCGCATTTTTTAATGAACGAAAACAATATGCATACAGCGACTGGACTTGGTTTGAATCTGCTAAGTTGTTGGACGATGCGGAGATTGCTTGTCTCATTTATCCCCGAAAACTGTGTATCGAGCTTGGTAACCGTGACGATTTGTTTTCCTTTGATAGCGGAAAAAAAGAGCTCGAACGCCTGAAGAAGCTTTGCTCGGAAGTCGGATGTGATTGGCTTTCCTTTGTGGAGTTTGACGGCATTCACGAATTTTGCTCCGATACCGAGCCTCTTGCCAAGTTGGTGGCAGATTTAAAATAACGAAAAGAAAAAGGAACTGATTCCCTCAAAAATCAGTTCCTTTTTTGTATGCTGCTTGTTATTATTTCTGTTTCTTTTTAGCGAGAATTTCAATGCCTTTTAAAATCAGCGTTAAGGCGATACCGCAGGCAACCCCCACGATTAAATCTTCGATAACGGTCACAATCATAGTTACAAGCATTACCAGGGATTCGGAGTAGGGAACTTTTCCGATTTCGGCAAAGCTTTCAAATTCCATCATATTAAAGGCAGTTACCATCAGAATACCTGCCAACGCCGCCATGGGAATGAAAGCGGTTACGCCGGAGAAGAAGAGCACAACCAATAAGATAATCAATGCGTGGATGATACCGGATAACTTGGTTCTGCCGCCATTATTTACGTTTACGGCACTTCTTACGATGGCACCGGTACCGATTAAACCTCCGAATAAGGGAGCAATCATATTGCCGATACCCTGACCAATCAGTTCGCGGTTGGGGTTGCTTTGCTGCTTTAACATATCATCTACCACAACGGCACTGAGCAGAGACTCAATACTTGCCAGCAGGAATAAGGAAATTGCACCGGAAATAATGGGACCCCAGTTCAAATCGGCAAATACCGGCATTTTGAAGACGGGGAATCCTGCGGTGATGGTGGCACGGTCGGTAATCACTTCTGCACCGGGAATCCATAAGATAGCCACAACTACCGCAATAATCAAACCGATTAAGGAAGCGGGAATCACCTGGAAGAATTTTTTTATACCGTTTGCTGCCGTATTTTCTTTCTTAAAGTGCAGAATCCATTTTGCGATGATGGGGATAAACATAATGGCAATTACGATTAATGCCAGCGGGGGAGCGGTGTTAAAATCCTTAAACTGACCGATAAAAATGGAAATACCAATCCCATTTGTGAAGCCTACCACAACGGGTTTGGGAATATACTGCACGTATTTTCCCAGTTTTAAAAGTCCCAATAAAATTTGCAGTGCTCCGGCAATCAGCATTGCCATAATGAATCCGTGGTAGCCTGCCTGCTGATAGGTGCTTGCCAATACCACAATCATTGCAGCGGTGGGACCGTTGATTAAACCGTTGGTTGCACCGAACAGAGTTGCAAAAAGTCCGCAGAAGATGGCGCCGTAAAGACCTGCCATAGCGGCATTGGGATCACCCGGCATAGATTGCATACCAAATGCAATTGCTAAGGGTAATGCCACAATTGCCACGGTGATACCGCCGATGATATCACCCCGTAAAGTTTTTTTGTTAAACATAATGTCCTCCGTTAAAAAAATAGTATGTAAATTACAAAGAGAGAGGGTAACCGCAAGTTGCAGTTACCCCTTGTTTGTTTCTTATGGTTCCGATTAAACGGTCATAATTTCTTTTTCTTTTGCAGCGGTGTGAGTATCAATTTCTTTGATGAATTTATCGGTTGCATCCTGCACATCTTTTTCGCAGGTTTTTAAATCATCTTCGGTGATTTCGGATTTTTTCTTCATATCTTTGTATTTATCAATCGCATCACGACGGATATTTCTTACTGCAACTTTTGCGTTTTCGGAAAGTTTATGAATATCTTTTACCAGTTCTTTTCTTCTTTCTTCGGTTAAAGCAGGGAAATTTAAACGGATTACTTTCCCGTCATTGGTGGGGTTGATGCCGATATCTGCTTTTAAAATCGCTTTTTCGATTTCACCTAAGATAGATGCATCCCAGGGCTGAATCACTAAGGTTCTTGCTTCGGGAACGGATACGGAACCAATCTGGGGAATGGGAGTAGCGGTGCCGTAGTATTCCACGGTGATTTTATCTAAGATTGCGGGGTTTGCACGACCTGCTTTTAACTGACCGAATTCATGCAGCAGAGCGTCCACGGATTTTTTCATTTTTTCCTGACATTCGTTAAATGTTTGTTTCATAATAAAAACTCCTTTAATGTATTTGAGATAATAATAACAATCGAAAATGTATGGCAACAACACGGGTAAGAACTGTTTTAAAATTCCGATTTGCCACACCTTTTACAATATTTTAACATATTCTGTCTGTGATTTCAAGTTTTTTTTCAAATTCACGGCAAAAATATGAAAATGAGGACGAATTCTAAAAAAACAAAGCCACAGAATCCCAAGGATTCTGTGGCTTTTAGGACATTTTCTTAAACGGTGAAGGGCTCCAGTTCTTTCACCAAAGCATCACAGTTATCAGCGTGAATTTCCACTTTGATGGGTTTTGCCAGATCTAAGCTGAAGATACCCATAATGGATTTTGCATCCACAATATATCTGCCGGAGATTAAATCGATATCAAAACTGTATTTATTTACGGTGTTGACAAAGATTTTTACATCGTTGATGGAATTAAGCTGAATGTCGAATGTTTTCATAAAAAATCCTCCTGATTCAATTCAAATTTAAGATTTTATTCTTTATGCAGATATTATACACCAACGATTTTAAAAAATCAAGTTTTTCCTTGAAAAAAAAGGAAAGATTCACAAAAAACGGAAGTTTACACAAAAATATGATTTTTTTCAACGGAAAATATGATTATTTTTATATTTTTTTACGAAATTTTCTTTACAAGGTATTAATTTTATGATACAATATATCTTGATAAAATATGAAAAAGAGGTCCCCATTATGGAACAGATTTATTTTGATGAAATTCACAAACGAACAGCGGATGTAAAATCCATATTTTTAAAAACCCTGATTGTGTGGGCGAGCATCGTGCTTTGTCTGTTGGCTTTGGTGTTTGGCGGAATGTTTAGTGTTCTGTTGGCAGCAGGCGTGGTTTACGGTGCATATTACCTGTTTTTGCGCTTAAGTCCCGAATATGAATATATCTACACCGGCGGAGAAGTGGATATCGACGTGATTTACGGAAGAACCAGACGGCAGAGAATGATTACCGTAAAACCCCGTCAGGTGGAATTTATGGGAAAAGCAAGCGTGTATTACGAGCAGTACCGCCAAAAAAGCGATATCAAAAAAACACTTGATTTTTCCGATGGCAGAAAAGACGGTCAGTATCTGATTATCGTAAACAGTAACCAGTTAAAGAAATTGATTTTATTTTCTCCCAGCGACCGTCTGGTTGAGCAATTAAAACCCTATCTCAGAGAACGCTTCGGCGAGTAAAGAAAAGAGGAAACAAGATGTCACAGCGTTCAGAACGTGCAAAAGAATTATTTTTGGAAGGCTATAACTGTGCTCAGGCAGTAGTGGGAGCGTTTTCGGAAAAATTTGATATGGAATTTTCCACCCTGATGAAAACCGTTTCTTCCTTTGGCGGCGGTATGGGCCGTCTTCGTGAGGTTTGCGGAGCGGTCAGCGGAATGTTTTTTGTGGCAGGTGCCCTTTACGGATACAATGACCCGAAAGCAACCGACGAAAAGGCAGAGCACTATCGTTTGATTCAAACCCTGGCAGCAAAGTTTTGTGAAAGAAACGGTTCCATTATTTGTCGGGAGTTATTGGAAGAAGGCGCAGAGAAAGCTACCCATATTCCGTCTGAAAGAACCGAAACCTATTACAAAAAACGTCCCTGTAAGGAACTGGTGGCAGATGCCGTGTTGGTCTTAGAGGAAGTCTGCGAATTGTAAGTTTTTGTTTTTTAAAAAATTCGGCTTGACAATCCGGATTACCCGTGATATAATACAACAAGTGTTTTTTCACGGAACCAAGCCGAGTGAGACCTATTTGATGTTCGGAAACGATACCGACAGTAATCCGGTATTTTTATGACTTGTGTTTGACCTACGATTTTTCTTCTGTGAACCTCGTCAGGACGGAAACGGAGCAGCGATAAGCAACAAGAAATTTGTGTGGTGTTCAGATACAAGTCATAAAAGTATCGGATTTTTATGTTTATAATGCAAAATAAAAAGGAGGGAGAATAATGTATCAGGCGTTATACCGTAAGTGGCGTCCTACCGTGTTTGAAGATGTGTTGGGGCAAAGCCATATCACGGATACCCTAAAGAGTCAGTTGGTTCAGAATAAACTGTCTCATGCTTATTTGTTTTCAGGTTCCCGCGGAACAGGAAAAACCTCCACCGCAAAAATTCTCTCTCGTGCCATGAACTGTGAACATCCCGTAAACGGTAATCCCTGCAACGAATGTCACGCCTGCAAAACCGCATTGAACGGTAGTGCAGTGGATATTGTGGAAATTGACGCAGCGTCCAACAACCGTGTGGATGATGCCAGAATCATTCGGGAAGAAGTGGTGTATGCACCTGCGGATTTGCGCTATAAAGTGTATATCATTGACGAAGCACATATGCTTACCGATGCTGCTTTCAATGCACTTTTGAAAACCCTGGAGGAACCTCCGGCACACGTGGTATTTATATTTGCCACCACCGAGCCTCATAAGTTCCCCGCAACGATTCTCTCTCGTTGTCAGCGGTTTGATTTTAAGAGAATTACTCCTTATGATACCGAAAAAAGAATCCGTCAGATTATCTCGGGTGACGGTTACACCATCACCGATGAGGCAATCGGAATGCTTGCCCGTCTGGCAGACGGTTCTATGCGAGATGCACTTTCCATTCTGGACCAATGTATGTCTGCGGGATTCAGAGAAATTGACTGCAAACATCTGGCAACCATTACCGGTGCATCCGACCCGCAGTTTATTATGGATTTTGCCCGTCGGATTATTGACGGGGATTTATCCGGATGCTTTGGTTATATCAAAACCGCTTATGAAAACGGTCGGGATATGGAACGGATTTTGGAAGATTTGATTGCGCATTTTCGTCATGTTCTGGTGGTAAAAACGCTTGGTTGTGCCGAGAGTGCAATGGAATTATTGTCTGTTACCAAAGAGTCTTTCAGAAAATATGCGGAGCAAGCTCAGTTGCTTTCGGAAGAACGTCTCATCCGATATCTGGATACCTTAAGCGAAGGGATTTCTTCCAAGCGGTATCTGAATCAACCAAGACTTTGCCTGGAAGTGGCGGTTACCGCTATGGTAAAACGTCCTGATTTGGGAGACATCCGCGGAATTACCGAACGAATTCAGGAGCTGGAGCAGAAAATAATTCATCTCAGTTTTGCAAAACCTGTTTCGGCAGAGGTACCTGTGGTGGAAGAGCCTGTTGCAGCCCCTGTGGAAATCCCCGTGGCAATTAAGGCGGAACCCGATGAAATTGTGTGGGATATTCCGCCTGCAGAAATTGTTCCGGAGCCTGAAGTTGCGGCAGAAGAGCCTGTTGTTTCGGAGCCTTGCGAGGTCGTTTTCGAGGAACCCGCTCCGGAAGAACCCAACATGATTGACATTCCGGCGGGAGAGCCGACTGTTTGTGAAATTTCGGCAGAGGAACCGGTTGCGCCGGTTTCGGAACCTGAAATCAAACCCTCGGGAAGTCTTTCTTCCGTTTGGGAAACTGTGTTGGATGTGGCATCCAAAAAAGCAGATTTCGGATTCAAGCGGATTATGGGCGGTGCCACCTGGTCGGAGCAGGACGGCAGTATCGATTTGATGATTGCCAGTGAAGCGTTTTTGAATATTGCAAAAATGAATCAGTATGATAAAGTGTTAAAACAAGCAATTCTGGATGTAACGGGGCAGGAGCATTCCGTGAAGCTTCGTTGTAAGGAAGCTTCCGCAGAAGACGGAGATTCTTTTCAGAAACTGATGAGTCAGTTAAACGGATTCTCCGATAAAATTACTTTTAAATAGAGAAAAGGAAAGGAACAAAAGACAATGGCAAAAGGAAAATTCAATATGGGTGGCGGTATGCCCTCCAATATGGCAAATTTAATGAAACAGGCACAGAGAATGCAGCAGAATTTGGAGCAGGCTCAGGAAGACCTGGCAAATAAAACTTATCAGGCAACCTCCGGCGGCGGTGCGGTTAACGTTACCATCAACGGTACCGGTAAATTAGTTGATTTGGTGATTGACGAAGCTGTGCTTGACGATGCGGAAATGGTTTCCGATTTAGTAATTGCAGCAGTAAATCAGGCAATTGATGAAATGGAAAAACAAAAAGAAGTAACCTTAGGCGGCTTAACCGGCGGTATGGGTAACTTTGGCGGATTATTCTAATTCGTTTATTACTTTAACAGATTTCATCTGTATCGGAAATCAGATTTGTGAGTGGAGAATCAGTTATGGCAGAAATTTTTGAGCCGTTAACCGTGCTTAGCGAACAATTTAATAAGTTGCCCGGTATCGGCAAAAAAACTGCTCAGCGACTGGCTTATTATGTGCTGATGCAGCCTGATGATTTTGCCAAGGATTTCTCTCAGGCACTTTTAAATGCAAAATCTAAGGTGAGATATTGCAAAACCTGCCAAAATATTTGTGCGGGAGAGATTTGTCCCATTTGCGATAATGCGAAAAGGGATCAGGGCACCGTGATGGTGGTGAAGAGTCCAAAAGAGCTGATTGCTATGGAGAAAACAGGGGAGTACCAAGGCGTTTATCACGTGCTTCACGGATTGATTTCTCCTATGGACGGTATTTCTCCGGACGATTTAACCGTGAAAGAACTTCTGGTAAGAATTGCTTCCGGTAAGATTGAAGAAGTGATCCTGACCCTTTCTCCCACTGTGGAGGGGGATGCCACTTCCATGTATTTAGCCAAGCTTTTAAAACCGCTTGGCATCAAGGTGACCCGTATTGCGCAAGGGCTTCCTATGGGGAGTGACATTGAATATGCCGACGAAGCAACCCTTCTGATGGCGTGGAAAGAACGAAAAGAACTCTGATACAGATTTGCCCTCTGTGTCAGTTGACATAGAGGATGAAATATATGGCTTTAAAACTCAGTAAAGGACGCAAAAAAAGTCTGGTGAAATTACCGGTTGCTTTTTTTGACCGCTATCTTCCCACGGTAAACGGGGATTATTTGAAAATTTATTTATTCGGTCTGAAATTATGTGTGGAAAATCAGTCTATGACCGATTCGGAAATTGCATCTTTTCTCGGTGTGTTGACGGCAGATGTGAAAAACGCGTGGCACTATTGGGCGCAGGAAGGGCTAATCGGTTTATCTGAGGACGGTTCGGTGGAATTTGAAAATCCGGAAGAAATGGTTTTCTCGGCAACCGCTCCCAAAGCGAAGAAGCCTTACGAGGCTGTCCGTTTTGAAGATGTGTTTTCCACCATTCAAAAGGATGAGGATTTTAAGGAAACACTCAGAATTGTGGAAGCATCTTATCCTGTGCTTTTAAGCCAGGATGATGTGATGATGATTTTTGATATCGTAAGGATTAAAGAAATTCCTTTGGAGCATTTGATGGTCACCATTGCCCATTGCTTAAAAATCCGCAAAAAAAGCATGAAATATATCTATAAGGTTGTTACCGGAAATTACGCAAACGGAATTACCGACCCGGAAGATTTGGAACTGCACTTTACCCGTATGGAGCAATCCGGCAAATATCTCAAGAAGGTTGCTAAAATTTTAAAGGTAACCGGCAGAGAATTTGTGGAGAAGGAAAAAGAGTATATCAGAAAATGGGAAGAGGCAAAGAAAACGGAAGAAGAAATCCGTGATGCCTACGAAAAAATGATTATGTTTATCGGAAAATTGTCTTTTCCGTATTTAGATAAAATTGTAATGAACGAAAATGGGAACAAACCGACGAAAAAATCGTCTGTAAAGGTGGGTCCCTTGAATAATTTTAGTCAGGAGTTACCTGATTTTCAGAAAATTACCGATGAACTCATTCGGAAACAGTTGGAGGAATAAGGGATGACATATCCGACCGTTGTGCTAAAAAAAGCGGCAGAACAACTGAAAAAACGCCGGGAAGAAAATAAACAGATTACCCGCGAAAAGAAAGACAAGGCATACATAGAAATACCGGAGCTCTCCCAAATCAATAAAAAAATCGGCGCTCTGGTAAAATTGGGCGTAACCTCCGAAACCAATGTGGAAGATGTGAAAAAATCCTTAAAAGACCTGGTTTTGGAGCGTGAAAAGTTGCTTTTGTCCAAAGGATATCCGAAAAATTTCCTGGATGATTATTATGAATGTCCCATTTGTAAGGATGAAGGATTTGTGGGAAGTGAACCTTGCGAATGTTATAAAAAGCTGATGCGTGCAGAAGCGTATAAGCTTTCCAATTTGGCTTCCCGTATTGAACAGGAAAACTTTTCTGCTTTTTCGTTGCCGATGCATTCCGAACAAAAATATATGGAATGTATTATCGAAAAAGCAAAACGATACTGTAAAAAAGATGCAACCATCAAAAACAACCTCTTGTTTACAGGTCCCACGGGGACGGGGAAAACCTTTTTGTCTTCTTGCATCGCCAAAGAGTTTTTGGATAGCGGACATTTTGTGATGTATCAGACTGCAACCCGTATTTTCAATATGATAGATGATGCAAAGTTTCGCCATGAACAGACCGAGCACGGAGAGTGCCTCTCCATGATATCGGATTGTGATTTGCTCATTATTGACGATTTGGGCACAGAATATGCCTTCGGATATCCTCAGTCTCAACTGTTTGATATTCTGGAAACAAGAATGCTTTCGGGAAAACGCACCGTGATTTCCACCAATATGGATTTAGGGGAGCTGAATCAGAAATATTCTCCCAGATTGGTTTCCAGGATTTTAGGAAATTACGAAATTTTTGTATTCCGCGGAAATGATTTAAGATACCAACAGGGTTAAATTTCCGTATTGTATTTGTCTAAAAAATAATTTTATACATTGGCAGTTTCTAAACAGTTACTGCCGGAATTCACTTAAAGGAGGAATTCAAATGAAACAAAAAGTATTAGCACTTGTGCTGGCTTGTCTGATGCTTCTGTCTATGCCCGTATTTGCGGCAAGTTATTCCGACGTTCCGGAAACTCACGACAGATACGAAGCAATCAATATGCTCTCCAGCATGGACATCATCACCGGCTTCCCGGACGGAACCTTCAAGCCCGACGAAGCAGTAACCAGAGCGCAGATGGCAGCTCTTATCACCAGAATGTTTAATCTGGGAAGCTCCCCGGTAACTACCGAACCCTTCTCGGATGTTACCACTTCTTATTGGGCAGCTTCTGATATTGTTTCTGCAAAAAACAGAGGCATTATCAACGGTTTCCCCGATGGCACCTTCCAGCCTGAAGCGGAAGTTACCTACGAACAGGCAGTGAAAATGATTGTTTGTGCATTAAACTACGGCACAGCTGCTGAAAAAGCAGGCGGATATCCCAACGGATACATTCAGCAGGCTTCTAAACTCGGCATCTTAAAAACTGCAGCCTACACTCAGGATAAGCCCTCTCCCAGAGGCATTATTGCTCAGCTTTTATACAACTCTTTAAGCGTTGATATGCTGGTTCCTCAGATTAATGCAGACGGTACCGTGGATTATGTAAAATCCGAAAGCGGTGACAACACCGTTAGTCAGCAGTTCTTAAAAAGCGAAACCTTAAAAGGTGTTACCGTGGTTCGCACTCCCAGAGTGAACTTAGAACCCGGTGTTCCTGCAATCGCAAGTGTAAACGACAATGCGATGTTTGTAAAAAAAGCAGACAACAGCTATGTAAAAGTTATCGTTTCCAATACTTCTGCATTTGATTATATCGGTCAGCAGGTAGATGTTACCTAC
Source organism: Clostridia bacterium (assembly GCA_045631485.1). Taxonomy (GTDB): domain Bacteria; phylum Bacillota; class Clostridia; order UMGS1840; family UMGS1840; genus SIG452. The sequence goes on from JAZQUU010000024.1 coordinate 36,113, forward strand.
AAAGTGGATGCAGAAGACGCCGAAATCAAAACTTTATCCAACATCACCCGTAGCTCAGGTGTTCGCGTTTATGAAAACATCAAATTATCCGATGTGATTTCTATAACCGCAGGCTCCATTGAGTACTACACCGATAAAGCAAACAGCAGAGAAAACAGATTAAACTTCAATGGTACTCCCGTTGTAATTTACAACGAAAGACTGCACACCTCCGGTATTGCTGCCATTGATGCGGATTTAAACGGCTCTGATAAAGTGGATGGTGTAATCACTCTGTATATCAGCGGTAACACCACTTTAGTAAAAGCAAAATCCTACAAAACTTATGTTGTAGAAAGCACCGATTCCAAAAACGAAGTGATCAAAGTAAAAGGTGCGGTAATCGGAGGAATTGCTCAGAGCAATGAAGATATTTCCGTTCCTTACAAAGATACTTATGTAAACGAAACTGTTATCAAAAAAGGTAACTTTGATTATTCCACCGGTAAGGCAGCTGCAAACGCAAGCACCTCATCTTCTTACAGCGGTATTTCCAAAGGCAACATTATTGCAGTTGCATCCAATACTCAGGATCCTTCCAACAATTATTACGAAGTATTGGTTTCCACCACTTCCGTAAGCGGAGCAATCTCTGAATATTATACCGATGATGCATCCGGCCGTCCCTTCATTAAAGTTGCAAACGGCAGTGCATACTTGTTATCCGAAGAATTAGACAAATACGAAATGACCGCTCTGGTTCAGCCCGAAGTGAATGCAAAATTCCATATTGACCCCTTCGGCGAAGTTGGTTATGTATCCAACATCAAAGCAGAAGCAATCAGTGTTGGTATTCCCGTAAGTGTTACCACCGGCGGTACCGGCTTTGACAAAATCACTCAAGTGGATATCTACAATGTAGATACCAACAAAGTGGAAACCTTACGTTTCCGTGATGAAGTTGCAGGTGACCCCCGTGTTGCTGTATTAAAAGACGGCTCCGGACAGTTAATTACCGATTCTTTATTTAAATACACCCTGAAAAACGGTCAGATTGAAGAACTTGAATTGATTGTTGCAGGCAGCGAAGATTATGATTATGTTGCAGCAAAAACTACTGTAACCGAAGTGCCTGATGTAAAGAAAACTTCTTCCACCAAAATTACCTTTGATGGTAGCAAAGAAATTACCTACAACTCCACTTCTACCAAAATCATTTTAATCGGTTCTCATTATGACACCCAGACTGTTACTCCCAAAACCACTACCATGACCACCAATACTGAATACACCGGTAAGGTTTATCAGTTGAATCTGAAAAAATCCGGCACCAGCTACAATATGCAGTATGTTATCATCCGTCCCTTTGAAGGCCTGGTAAAAGAATCTCCCACTTATATTGTAGAATCTGTTGGTAACACTGTAATGGGTGAAGATGGAAACATCGTTACTATTAAAGTATACCCCTTCAACGGAACCGCTACCGCTGGTATTTCTTCCGGCACTCAGGAACTGGTGTTAACGGAAACTGTGAAAAATGCATTACAGTTGAAAAAAGGTGACGTATTTACTTACTACACCGTTCCCACCGCTTCCGATGCAGATATTGACACTTTAAGAAATATCTTCATCCTGGCTCGTGCAGAAGAATTGGCAAGAGGCACTTCTTATCCCACTGTTGGTTCTCTTGAATTAACCGATAACGTTGCTAACTCCGGAGGTGTAAACGGATACGGCAACTACCGTTTCCTTGGTCTGCAGAATAACTCCAGCGTTCTGGTAGGACCCAATACCTCCAGTGTGTATAACTACTATATGGGTACTCCCTTAGCGTACATCACCGATGAAAACGGCACCGAACGCAACTTAAGAATTGCCAAAGACAGTGCAACTAATATGCCTGTTCTGCCCGGAGATTCTATCATTTCTGCTTTAGAAGCAGATCTGGATAATGCTGATAATTTCTTTGACTATGACCTGAGCAAACTGGCTAACATCTTTGTTTATGAAGCAGATGCATCCGATGCAGAAAAATTGGTTCAGGTAAAAGGTAAGGAAGAAATCAGAAGCTATCTGGAAGGTCTGCAAACCATTGAAAACAATATTTCCAACGCTACCAAAAAACATGATACTCTGTTCGTAAGAGCATATCATCATGAAACCAGCGGTAATACCTTCTATAACCTTTATATCATTAAAGACGCAAGATAATCTTTATCCTGCAAAAAAAGTCCGTAATGCCTGGCATTACGGACTTTTTTAGTTTAGCATAATCAGCTCGGCATACACCTTGGTTTCATCCTTTGAAATTCGGATTGTGACAGGCTTGTCCCGATTGTTTTGGAATTTAAAATCATACCCCTCGTACGAAACGGTGGCGTCGTTGTCGGAGTCGGCATAAGGCACCTCGTGGGAATGAGAGTGTCGCTCCGTGATTTCAAAATTCCCGTTTTTTGCTGCCATATATAAGGTGGATGAAATCTGGCACACGCCACCGCCAACGGTTTGTTCCTTTTCTCCGTGTTCATCATAACCGATAGCTTCTCGGTATCCTTTTTCTTCGGTTCTTGGACCTACTGTTTGGTTAAAGGAAAACTCTTCACCGGGATTTAACACTTTTCCGTTAATTGCATTAATGGCAAGTTGCAGATTGGTGTTTCGGGCGTCAACATTGTCAAAAATCCTTGTGGAGGCTTGTCCCACCGTTTCGTTGGCAGGAGCGGGAGCTTTTGCAGCGGTAGGAAGGGGAGTAGGGGATGGAGGTGGTGGATTCTGCGTTTCAGACTGCGGATTACAACCGACTAAAATGAGGATTAACCCTAAAAGGAGCCATCCCTTGGAATACTTTAAGATACTTTTTCGTTTCAAGAGCAGGCTCCTTTCTTACTTTTTTATTGGTTTAACTGTTTTTATCGGTAATCATAAACTTGATGGCAGTTCGTTCTTCACCCGCCACTTCAATTTCCGAAAATGCAGGGATGCACACAATGTCAAAACCACCGGGCGCCAAAAAGCCTCTGGCAATGGCAACTGCCTTCACCGCCTGATTCACCGCCGCCGCACCGATTGCCTGAAGCTCTGCGGAGCCTCGTTCTCTCACAATGCCCGATAATGCTCCCGCCACAGAACCGGGATTGGAATTTTTGGATACCTTTAAGATTAGCATATTGATTCCTCCAGATGAAATAGATAAGTAAATGATAGGGATGTTTGCTTTTTCATATTTTTTAATATAGTTTATTATATGAATCCATTTTGCAAAACATACAAACTTTCTTAAATTTCTGTGAGAAATTCTAAAATTGCAATCCGAAAGTCAAAAAAATTGGATAAAATGAAAAAATTTAAAAAAATTTGGAAAAATAGTGGACAAACAGACTAAAATTATGTATAATATATTTCGGTAAAAAATATTTACACATATATTTATGGAGGTTCAAAGTAATGAGCAAGTTTACACATGAAGTTGAACAAATGACTTGTGTAGCCAAAGGCCCCAACCACGGTCCGGCACCGATTCCGGAAGAAGGAAAATGGGTCCAGGCAAAAGAAGTAAAAGACATTTCCGGCTTAACTCACGGTATCGGCTGGTGTGCTCCTCAGCAGGGCGCATGTAAGCTGACCTTAAACGTAAAAGACGGTATCATCGAAGAAGCGTTGGTTGAAACCATCGGTTGCAGCGGTATGACTCACTCCGCAGCTATGGCAGCAGAAATCTTAACCGGCAAAACCTTACTGGAAGCAGTAAATACTGACTTGGTTTGTGATGCTATCAACACCGCTATGAGAGAACTGTTCCTGCAGATTATCTACGGTAGAACTCAGACTGCATTCTCCGAAGGTGGTTTACCCATCGGTGCAGGCTTAGAAGACTTAGGTAAAGGCTTAAGAAGCCAGGTTGGTACCATGTACTCCTCTTCTGCAAAAGGCCCCAGATACCTGGAAATGGCAGAAGGTTATGTTACCAAAATTGCTTTGGATGATGAAAAACACATCATCGGTTACGAATTCATCAGCTTCGGCAGAATGATGGATATGATTAAAGCAGGCACCAATCCTGAAGAAGCAATGAAGAAAGCAACCGGTACCTACGGAAGATTCGCTGATGCAGCGTCTTACGTAGATCCCAGAAAAGAATAAGGAGGGAAACGATTATGCCATTATTTGAAGGTTACGAAAGAAGAATCGCCGGCATTACCAAATGCTTGGAAGAAAACGGAATCGCTTCCATCGAAGAAGCAAGAAAAATCTGTGAAGATAAAGGTATCGATGTTTACAACATCGTAAAAGGCATCCAGCCCATCTGTTTTGAAAACGCTTGCTGGGCATACATTTTAGGTGCCGCTTTAGCAATTAAACGTGGTGTTACCAACGCTGCTGATGCTGCAGAAGTAATCGGCGAAGGCTTACAGGCATTCTGTATCCCCGGTTCCGTTGCAGACGACAGAAAAGTTGGTATCGGTCATGGTAACTTAGCAGCAATGCTGCTTCGTGAAGATACCAAATGTTTCGCATTCTTAGCAGGTCACGAATCCTTCGCAGCTGCTGAAGGTGCAATCGGTATTGCAAAATCTGCAAACAAAGTTAGAAAAGAACCCTTAAAAGTTATCTTAAACGGTTTAGGTAAAGACGCTGCTGAAATCATTTCCAGAATCAACGGCTTCACCTATGTAAGAACCCAGTTTGACTACTACACCGGCGAATTAAAAGTTGTTTCCGAAAAAGCATACTCCGACGGTGAAAGAGCAAAAGTTAAATGCTATGGTTGTGATGACGTTCGTGAAGGCGTTGCAATCATGCACAAAGAAAACGTTGGTGTCTCCATCACCGGTAACTCCACCAACCCCACCAGATTCCAGCATCCTGTTGCAGGTACCTACAAAAAAGAATGTATCCAGCAGGGTAAAAAATACTTCTCCGTTGCATCCGGCGGCGGTACCGGAAGAACTCTGCATCCCGATAATATGGCTGCAGGCCCCGCTTCTTACGGCTTAACCGATACTATGGGAAGAATGCACTCTGATGCTCAGTTCGCAGGTTCTTCCTCCGTTCCGGCTCACGTTGAAATGATGGGCTTAATCGGCGCAGGTAACAACCCCATGGTTGGTATGTCTGTTGCAGTTGCAGTAGCAATCGAAGAAGCAAGCAAATAATCAGGAATTTCAACGGTTTCCAGACCTTATGAAAAATTCCTAATTTAATAATGTAGAATTTTTTAGTTAGACACATCATTTTGAGGTTTTTACCTATGATGTGTCTAACTTTTTTTATGTTAAAAAGGGGATTTTTTATGAAGAAAATGAAAATGTCTGAAACTGGAACACTTACGTTTGAACAAGGTTGTAAAATGTATCTGGATAATTGCCGTCAGCGCAATTTGCGAGAGGGGACTATTAACCATTACAAACAGAGTTACACTCAATTTTATAAGTATTTTAATCCCAAAATGCCAATTACGGATATGACACAAGAAGTTTATAAACAATTCGTTATCTATTTAAGAGGGATTCTTCATAATGATGTGAGCATCAATGCATATCTACGAGATTTGATTACTACATTGCATTTTTTGATGAATGAGGGATATTTAGACCATTATAAAATGCAGGCAATCAAAGTTGACAAATCCAATGTTGAAACATATACAGATGATGAGTTAAAGTTGCTATTGGAGAAACCAAATATCAAAAAATGTAGTTTTTCAGAGTATCAAAGTTGGGTTATGACAAACTTTCTCTTTTGTACCGGAGTTCGACAAAGGAGTTTGATTTTTATTCAAGTTAAGGATGTTGATCTCGATAATAATATTGTGAGCATTAACACAACGAAAAACAGAAAGCCGCTTTTGGTTCCGATAAATCAAACAATGGCAAACATACTAACTGAGTACTTGAAACATAGGCAACACCGAAGCACAGACGATTATTTGTTTTGCAATGTGTTTGGGTGCCAGTTGGTGAAAAGCACTTGTTATCATCGTTTATACGAATATAATAAAAGGCGTGGAGTTGAAACGACCGGAATCCACCGATACAGACATACATTTGCCAAACAATGGATTTTAAGTGGTGGAAATGTTGTCACACTTTCAAGACTATTGGGACATTCCAGTCTTGAAATCACACAGAACTATATCAATTTACTTGTGAGTGATGTTGCAGAACAAGTCAACGAGATAAATTTACTCGATAAATTTGCAGGGAAACAACGTATACAAATGAAAAGAAGATAAAATTATTTCAGAGGATGAAACCAACAAAGTTTTATCCTCTTTTTTTGTGTTCATACATCTTTGTATCGTGTTTCATTCCAGTTGGAACAACTAATATACGTTAATAGTACATGTATTTAACGTCTTTTTTGCAGGTTTGGTGCAGTCATTGCCGTTAGCCATTATGAAAAGTAAAAATATTTTAAAAAAGTTTGCAAATTACCATTATAACGACCGGTTTTATTTGTTGACGTGCTATAATTAAGTTACAGAAAGGGCAAGGAAAATAAAAACTTAACTCTTTCAAAAATAACAAAAGAAAGGAGAGATTGAAATGAACTTATCCGATTATCAGAAACTTTATGATTCAATACTTGAAATGTCGTTTGATATCGAGGGAATACCGATTTTTACCAACACGACAAAAGAAGATATTGAAAAATGTCAATGGATAGCCGCTATGCTTGAAGTTTTTAACGATGTTCCGAAACGTATCATGAATTGTATGTTCAAACATCAAAAAATTGAATTCGATTATATTGAATTCATTGGCGAATAAAAATTTAAAACACAAAAAATTAAGAAAAATTAAATTTTAAGGAGAAAACAATTATGAAAAAAATGTTTAACTACGATTTTGAAAACAAAACTATCATTGGTTCTAATTCTGCAATTAAGAGAGCAAACAAAGGCGTCGGAAGAGAATACGTAGAACTTTGTAAAATGATCAAAGATCATCCTGATTTTGACATTGTTCCCAAGGATATTGATCGGAAGAAAAATAAGAAAAAGTATAGTGGTTTAACATTCGAAAGAATGGAAGATTACATTATGACTCAACCGGACAGCGAAAACAAATTGAAGTTGTTTAAAAAGATTAAAGATGTTGCAGAAGCAAAAGGTGCCAAATATCCGCTTACAAAAAAATGGTTTTTAAAGACTTATCCTGAATACAAAGAAAATGAGTCTGTTGTTATGTCAGAAGCTACGGCACAAGAACATGCAGAAGCAGAGATCGAAGCATTGATTGACGAAGATGAACTGGTTGCATAACGAAAGGAGAACCAAACAAATGGCTAAATACAATATGAATATGAGAAGTAAAACCTTAACAATTTCGAAAACTTTCGAAAGAAATGCGATAAACAATCCGAATTCAGAGGAATTTCAAATTATGGAAAGATGCCGATTGTTATGTCCTGATTTGAGAGTGGCGTATTATTCCCGAAAAACATCCAACAGTAAACGGTATGGCGGACTGACCTACACGAAAATGGAAAACTATATCAAACTGTATGAGAATTCCAACGAACTTTTAAGAATGTTTTCATTGGTAAAAGAAGTTGCAAAGGTTCAGAGCTGCAAACTGGGATTTGTATATAGCTGGTTTGTAAAACAGTTTCCAGACTATGAGAAAATGCCAGAAATCAGAAACGGCAAACTCTACGCACACGTAATTACAATTCCAGAAGTAGAAGAAAACGAACTTCGTGCAGCATAAACCATCTATTAAGTTGTACATTTAACAGTAATAATTATTATAAATTAGTGTTAATATTTTGACTAAAACGAAAGGAATGAAAGCATGTTAGAATTGATGAAATCTTACACAAAACCCGAAATGACCGCAATGTTTGGAACGAGAGACATGCAAGGACTACAAAGAAAAGTTGAAAGAAACGGAGTGTCTTTTGATGTTGTCGGCAGAGGCGAATCCGCAATTTTTACAATAACAAACATTGAAAATCCATTTAAAATATATTGTATCACAGAATTAGGATTTGACGGTCATACTGACTTTTATAAATTACGAAATTATTATTACTATTATTTTAATGATATTGAGTTCAGAGCCATGCCAAATGAAGTGCAGGAGAATAGAATGCGATTAGTACATAAAGACGTTTCAAGACAGACCATTGCAGGATATTTGCAAAAACTTTATCGGAAAAATTTTATTGAATTGAACACAGACGATTATGTTTATTACTTTGCATTTAAGAATAGGCAGAGAATCGTTGAAAAAGAGGAATATCTTGCCGCATGGCATGAATACTGGAAGAACATCAGAGAAGGACATTCTAATTACGAGGCAATTTATAACATGAGAAATAATTTTGACGGTGTTGCAAGAAAACAAGCAATCCCGGAAATTAACGGAATTTACAATCAAGAAATCGAATTTTTACGCAGTCTTATTCAAGAAGATATTGAAAGAGAATTAGAGGCAAATTAAGTTTTTCTCTTAACAGTAACTATATTATTTATTAATGTTAAATGTAAAACTAAATAAGCCAAAGACCGTTAAATTATCGCATTTAATTTTCAAATATATTAGAAACATAAAACGGCTTTATCAAAATTTTAGTCGTGGACTAAAATTTATGATAGAAGCCAGATGTAAAGAAAGGAGAATAAGAAGATGGTAATTTATCCTCAAAAAGAATTGCCGGAGTATTATCCCACCATGTATCTGGATGGTTATACACCGGAAGAAATCTGGGTAGCACACCATAACACAATGTTAAAACGGTTGAAGGAATCGCAGGAAGAAGAGTCTGAAAGCAATATTCATATCAAAAGTGAGATTAAAGTAAAATGAAACATCAGAATCAAAAAGATAAGAAGAAAAAGAAGAAATCTATTATAGAGCAGGAATTGTTAAGTATAGTCGAAAAAAGTCTGAAAACGGCACTTGATATGGCACTTGACGAAATTCTAAAAGATTTCAAATAAAAACGGCAGGTAGTTCTTATGAACTGCTTGCCGTTTTTTCGTTTATTGCCGTCAAAGTCGTAAGATTAAAAATACATAAATTCCGAACACGAACATAAAACCCGTCTTCTGGAATGAAAATCCCATTCCAAAATGACGCGAGCCACCCTAAAACCGCAATCACGATTTTAAAAATATTTTTCACGTAATACACCCCCGCTATGTCCACAAAAGGGTAGGGCGAATTACCTGAACAAAATCAGGGCATTTTTCGGATGACTTTTGGCATTATGAGAGCCGGAAAAACCGTTCGGGAAACGAAATGTTAAAATGGACACCCTATTCTTCTTCTGGAATGTACTCCATTATATCTGCCGGTTGGCACTCCAAAACCTTGCAAATCTCATTCAACGCCTCTACTGGCAAATGTTTAACCGCACCGGTGCAGATTGCTGAAACGGTTGGCGGTCTGATGCCGGTTCTTTCTGCAAGTTCTTTCTGCGTCATCTCACGTAAGGCAAGCATAACTTTTACTTTGAATTTAATCATAAGAACACATCCTTTCTATTGGTATTATATCACGCTTTTCGTAATAAATCAATACATAAATCGAAAAATTATTTTGAATTTCGTAAAATAAATTACGAAAAAAGTATTGACAAATTACGAATTTCGTAGTATAATATAGATGTGCTTAAGGGGAACACCCCAAAAATAAATAATAAACCAAAAGGAGAAATGAAAAATGAGCAAAGCAGAACTGATTAAAAAAATCGAGGCATTAAACGAATGGGAAGCACTTCTGGAAGAAGCAAAGGCGGAAGCTGAAGCAATTCGTGATAGCATCAAAGAAGAAATGTTGGAAAGAGAAACCGAAGAACTGATTGCAGGTTCTTACATCATCCGTTGGACTTCCGTATTGAGCAACCGTTTTGATACCACTAACTTCAAAAAGATGTATGGCGACCTTTACAAAGCCTTCACCAAACAGAGCGCAAGCAGACGTTTCACCATCTCTTGCTAAAGAAACAAAATCCACTCCGCAGGGGAAACCTTGCGGAGTGGGGGAAAGGAACCGCTATGAATTACGGATACGCCAGATGTAGCACCAATGAGACCAAGCAGGATATTAACCGGCAGGTCAGAGAACTGAAAGCCGCAGGTGCAGAAAAAATATTCTTTGAATACGAACACGGCGACAGTAAAATAAAAGACCAACAGCAAGCCATGCTTTTGGAAGCCAGAGAAGGGGACACCATCATCACATTAGAGGTTCCCAGACTTGCCAGAAGCACACAGCAGCTTTGTGAAATCATTGATATCATTCGGAAAAAACACCTACGTCTAATCATCATTGGCAGTATCACTCTTGATTGCCGCTATGGCAAATGTGATCCCATGAGTGAAGCATTTTTGCAAATGGCAGGAGTATTCAGCCAACTTGAACTTGCTATGATTCGTGCAAGGGTTCGCTCCGGCATGGAAAACGCCAGAGCAAAGGGCGCACGTATCGGGCGACCGCAATTAACCAAGGAAGATATTCCTGCATCCTTTTTGCGACATTATCCGTCTTTGAAGTCTGGCAAACTGAATATTTCAGAACTTGCCAGAGTGTGTGATTTGAGCCGTACAACCGTTTATAAATACATTTCTCTTTTGGAAAAATAGAAAACCACCTATAAAAAGAGAAGCCAGATGTTTGATGCATCTGGCTTCAACTTTTCATTTAACCTCTTGGCGGAAACGGATCATTTCCGTATGAGTTTCTTGCACGAATTTGTCCATTTGAACCATGGATAAACAATTCAGACTTTTGATTACGTGCAATATTCTGTGCATAATCAATTGATTGTTGCTGTGTAGTGGTTCTCACTGTTGCACGACTGTTACCTTCACCTTTAACTTGCCATCCACCATCTGGATGGGGAGTGACGTGTTGGTTTTTACCCATAATTTTATTCTCCTTTCTTAAAAATAGAAAGGATGGAACTGCCAACATCCTTGTGAATCAAATTACCTTGTGTGTAATTATGATTTTGTTACTGGAATTCGAAATGCTTTTTTGCCATACTGCTTAGCATAAATTCGAGTCCCATCTTTGAGCGTAATGTACGGTCTAAAGATATAACGGATAGAATTATCCAACGCAAGCACCTCCTTTTTTCTCAGACGAATTCGAAAAGAATTCAAGATATCCTTGAAAAAAGTTTATGCATGTGTTATACTTATGTTACAAACATTGGTAAGTATAGGCAGTTCTATGCATATACTTCCTTCAAGTGGGTACATCCAAGTTCGCACCTTGGATGTACTTTTTTTATGTCAAACAGCAATGCTGTTGGCATCAGTTTAATTCTTTTGCGGTGGTTAAATCAAATACCATAGCCTCAACTTCTTTAAAAAGAATTCCATCAATACGGTAGGATTCTTTGGATAAATCCCAACCTGCAATGTCCTGCAATGTATTAAGAAGATCTTTGGCATTCCATCGAATGGAAAGAACATTGTTGGCTTTTTCTTTATGAAATGGAACACTGTTTGGAGTATCCTGACTACAACATTGGATGGCGATCTTCTTTGCGATCGGATTAATCAAAAGAATAACGTGTTTCGGATAATTTAATTTCATAATTACAGCTTTGTTAAATGTAACTCCGTTTTTTGTAATCGATATATACGGAACGCCTTCTTCAAAATTAAATGTTTGAAAATCTTGGAACATACTCATTTGTTTCACCCACCGTTTTCTCCTATTTTACTCTTTTATTATAGTATATCGTCTACTGTTTGTCAAGATTTTTATCACATTTGTAACCAAAACGCAACATTTCTCCTCTTTGAAAAGTTTGAGAAATATTTTTGTAATATTCATTGTTCGTTTTTGCTCGTTTTTGCTCCGTCTTGTCTGGTTTTGTTCAGGCTTGTCTGGTTTTGTCTAATTCTGTCTAGTTTTGTCCGTTGTTGATAGTGCTATTTCTGAAACAAAAGTATGATATTTTTTAAACTACTTATCTCCTTTGGCAAAAGAGATAAAAATTAAGTCAGACAATTAACACCGATATTTTATAGTAATTTGTGTTAATCGTCTGACTTGTTTTTCCCTATTAGTTTATCTTCAGCGTAACATCTCCATCAGCAGTAACTGTCGCTTTAATAGTAAATGTTTTGTTTTGTAAATTAGTCGCATATTCATCAGTATATCCTGACATATTGCCTTTCAGCGTTACCGTCCACGAACCGTCTGGATTTTCTTTCGCTTCTTGGGAACCGTACACCGGATTTTGATATTTTCTAAATCCTAATTCATTTGCAATCCTATTTTCAATACTAAACATACCAGATGGATATTGATTTTTAACTCTGCTGATTGCTTCGCTTGATGTTGTTATTTTGGTTTCTTTGTCAGAAGATGTTGAACTTCCACAAGCGCAAAGACTTAATACCATAATGCCTACCAATAATAATGCTAATAATTTTTTCATTGTTTTTTAAATTCCTTTCTGTGTTGAATTGTACATGGTGTGTAAAATAATAAAACTCCTTTCTAAATTCTCACGCAATTAAAAAATGCGTGGCGAGAGAAATCTGCACCACGCACAAAAAACGAGGCTTTAGATTCCATGTTACCACACATTTTACTCTAACGAATATTCTCAATCCAAATTGATCTCAATATTTCAGCCTGCGTTTTTTTCAAAACACAAAATTTGGATTGATAGCTACTCGATAAAAATAGAATAGCAAAACAAAGACATTCCAAAAGAATATCCGAATAATTTTATTAAAGTAAAATATGTGGTAACTATATTATACCACCATTGGATTTTAAAGTCAACATCTCTTTACTTTTTTCATAAATATGATATAATGTTTTTGAGGAGTGTGGATATGGAAGATAAACAATACAAAAAATTTTATAGAAAATCCGACAAACATTTGAATGGTAAAATTGAAGCGAAGCACGGCAAACGAAATAACCATAAAATGAAACCGTATTTTGTTTTGCAATATTTACTCAAAAATTCAGACGAGAATCACGCAAAATCGGCTTATGATATTATGGGGTATCTGGAAGAGAACGGAATTGTCGCGGAACGCCGCTCCGTCTACCGAGACATAGAGGAGATTAACAAGGCAAATTTGATAATTCAAGAAGATTATACAGTTGATGAGGCAGAAGAAATACTTGCAGAGGACGAATATGACGAAGAAAAACTAATCGTTTATGACAAGAGCAAAAAAGGCTTTTATGTTAAACAACGGCATTTTGATATGAATGATATTCGACTTCTGGCAGAGTGCGTCTATTCTTCAAAATTTATTGCCGAGGGGCAGGCAAAACGACTTGTTGATGTTGTTTGTGATTTTGTGAGTGATTACCAAGCCGAGAAAATCAGACACAACGCATTTCTGACCGACAGAGTAAAAACAAATAACAAAAGCGTATTGAATAACATTGCAACAATTAACGAGGCAATGAGTACCAAAATAGACGGTTTATCGCATACGCCAGAAAAGATAACTTTTAAATACTTGAAATATTCCATTGACGATATTAACAACCAAGTGGAACGCCGAAAAGGTGCAAGATACACCGTCAGTCCCTTTCAACTTCTTATCAACGACGGCAATTATTATCTTCTTGCATTTGATGATGAAAAGGGCGAAATGCGCACATACAGAGTTGACCGCATGAAAGATGTACGATACACCAACATTCCAAGAGAGGGCGAAGAAGTTTTCAAAGAGATTGATTTGAAATCCTACACACAAAGAGTATTTTCAATGTACGGCGGAGAAGAAAAAAGAATAACATTGAAATTTATAATCCCGCTATTGGATGCGGTTGTTGACCGCTTCGGTACAAAAGATATTCATTATTCCAAGAGTGATGAAAGACATTTTACTGTTACGGCAAAAGTGGAAGTAAGTGACCAGTTTTTTGGTTGGCTGTTGGGATTTGGCAAAAGAGTTCAGATTGTTTCACCGCCAGAAGTAAGAGAAGAATTTGCTGCCTACATAGATAAAGTTAGAGAGATGTATTAAAGTTGAAAGAAGATGCTTTTAGTCATATAAAAGTTTTATGATAGTGGTATAAAGTTGTATATTTGTTGTTCTAAAATAAGATTTGACAAAATAGATACATGATGATATAATGAGTGTGTAGAATCACATCATTGATGTGACTAACAAAAAAGTAATACATAAAACAAAGCCTTATTTAATCAAGGTTTCCGCATTACTGCACCCCTCCGCCATGACCACGAAGTGGGCGTGGCATGTTGAAATGATGGGCTTAATTGGCGCAGGTAACAACCCCATGGTTGGTATGTCTGTTGCAGTTGCAGTGGCAATCGAAGAAGCTAGCAAATAATAAAAACAGCTAAAATCACTGCATCTTGCACTTTTTAGAAAACTTCGCATATCTAATATATAGCTCGTTTTTAAAAAAGCACAATCTACGGCAATTTGTAGCAGTTTTTAGGGACAATCAATAAAAAATCCACCTTAAGCATTAAAATTAAGGTGGATTTTTTTTATGTAATTAAGGCATAGGATAAAATATCACATCTCTTTTGTATCGGGAATATATTCCGCAATCTCTTCTAAGTTGCAGTCTAAAATTTTACAGAGAGTGTCTAAGGTGTAGGAATTGATATTTCCGTTTTTTCGTAATCTGTCCAGTTGACCGGTTGAAAATCCATATTTTTTTATCAATTGGTATTGAGAGACGTTTCTTTTTTTCATAGTTTTCCATAATTTTGTATAGACAATCATTTTTTCTCTCCTATAATTATTTTTGATATTTTTAGTATAAATTATAGGTTTTATATTGACAATTGCCCATAAGCGGGCTATAATATATCCAATGAATAGCTCTGCGGATTTTTACGATTTTAGGAGAAAAAATAATGTTGAGGTATTCATTATTTCGATTATATGGCACACCGGATATTGTAAAATATACATTTAAAGAGGTTGTGCGGGAATAGGAGAGGAACATAGGTTATGAAAAAAATGATAAGTATTTTCTTGCTTATAGCTATTATGATTTGTTTGCCTATAACAAGTTATGCGGTAAGCGGTAAGGGAACAGAAGCAAATCCGTTCAGAATTACAAATGAAGAAGAACTTTTGCTTTTAGCAGATTTTCCGGAATGTTATTTTGAACTTGAAAATGATGTTAAATTTACAGGTACTTGGGAGCCTGTAGCGGATTTTTCGGGTAGTCTTGATGGTAAGGGACATACAATAACCGTGTCTGATTATATGTCAAAGACTAATATGGGATTTTTCGGTACATTGAGTGGTTCAGTCAAAAATCTGACAATTAATGCGAATAGGCTTAATGAAGGCACAAGCTCGCCCTACAATATTGGATTATTTGCCGGAATATGTTCAGGTACAATCGAGAATAGCAAAGCGGTTGGTAGCTTTTCGTATAATATTAGTGGTATTAGCGATTCTAAGATAGGTGGTTTTTGTGGTGTACTTAGTGGCAGCATAAAAGAATCTATTTCATGGTTTGAGTTGTTATGTATAGATGGTGGCACACCAAATTATCATTTTGCAGGCGGAATATGCGGAAAGCTTACCGGAACTGTAGAAAAATGTGCTAATAAGAGTAATGTTAAAATATACTCTTGTTCATACGGGGGAATTGCTAGTGTAGTTCAAAAGGATGCGTCTGTAACTAATTCTATGAATCTTGAAGCATCACTTTATTTGAATGGCTCCGTATATGCCGGTATTGCCGGCGATAATTGTGGGACGCTTACCAATTGTTACAGCGTAACAGGAACACAATTGCAAGGTAGTCCATATGGAATTTCACACCTTAGTTCAAATGGTACAATGACAAACTGTTATTATGATAAAGTTGTACTTGGCAATTCAAGCACATCATGCGGAATACCAAAATCTACTTTGGCAATGAAAATGGAAACGACCTACACAGGTTGGGATTTTGAAAATGTATGGGCAATTGACGAAAGCGAAGAAAATCCGATAAATGACGGTTATCCATATTTAAGGGTATTTTATGAAGATGTTGCAACACCTGTTACGATGTCATCAATATCTGCTGAAAATGGAAAGCTTGTAATTGACACAAAGATAACAGATACAAGTGATGATTATACACTACATATTGCTTTGTATGATAATCAAAACAGACTTTGTGATTATTTAGCGATTCCCAATGAACGTCAATTAAAAGATGTATTTGTTGTATATCCTGATATTAATAATGCTGCATACGCAAAAATATTTACTTGGTACTCAACCGATAATATTCAACCTGTTTCAACTTGTGAAACTGTTACAATATCAAGATAAATTTTATGGAACGGAGCGGAACGAAAAACCGCTCCGTTTTTCTTTTTTGCTAGCAATATAGCTCGCTTTAAAAAAAGCACAATCTACGGCAATTTACAGCAGTTTTAAGAGAGTTTTTTCTCTGAACATTAGAGTATAAAAAGGACACATCATTTTGGTTTTTCCAAGTTGATGTGTCTTTTTTATAGTTCTTAAATGGGAATTCAAGTCAATGAATTGACAAAATTATGGAAATAAGTTATAATTAATAATATTGCAAAAATCTCCTTATGGTAACTGTTTATGTTATCTCAAAATTTTTTCGTAGGGTTCGGCGATTTTCGACGAACCGCAAAATATACTGCTTTTTTATTTTAGGGAGGAAAACTATGAAGATTAAGAGCTTTCTCGGAATTATCTTTCTGATGCTTGTTTTGTGTCTTTCTGTTAATGCGGCAGAGGACACTCACACCCACTGTGTTTGCGGGGGAGATGTTCCGGC
>JAZQUU010000025.1:0-19090 GCA_045631485.1 Clostridia bacterium
ACTGAACCGCCCCAATCACAGCTGGAATAGGTACCGTCAGTTGCGGCATCGCTTGTCTTCTTATCGTTGGTGTCACTCCATGTGAATGCGGAATTGCCAAGCACTATGGCTTCATTTTCGCTTACTGTTGCTGTTTCGTTAGCATAAACAAACCCAGTAAACATCGTGGCTATCATAGATAGTACCACGAAAACGCTGATCAGCTTTCTTGCTTTTTTCATAAGTTTCTTCCTTCCTTATATATTATTTTATTTTTTAGTCTCATCAATATCAGAAAACGCTTGATTACTTGATTGTTCTCATAACATATGGCTTCAGATTTGCTTTGTCCCAAACATAAATTACTGTTTTGCCATTTACAGATCCCACATCAAGTTCAGCAGAACCATCTACAAACTCCCCAATATCAACAGAGAGAAGTTTATTATTTTCGCCGTATACTGCTCCGTAAACATCAAGTTCTGATAAATCTAAGCCCTCAATCTCATCGCCCATAGCAAGTGTTGTATCACCTAAGGTAACAGTTACCGCGGGAGAAAGTCTCAGGCAGTCAAGAACGCCATACGCCTTGTTGGTTCCCTCTCTGACACCTACATAAATTGCAATAGTGTTTAACCCCTCTTGCAAATAGACCGCATCGTGTAAGGTAATCTCACTGATTGCATATTCATCGTCGGGATACATCGTTCCGGAAGCATCCGTCTTAATTTCTGCCGTATAATTGTCAGTGTTGCTCATCAAGTAATGCGGCTTCGAACCATTGACATTCAGTGCCATATAACTCATTTGAGCAGAAAGCTTTGCAGATGTTGCATCAAGAGTAAGTCTGTAATATCCCTCTGCCTCAGCCATAATTTCCACAACTACCGTTTGATTGTCAGAACCTTCACACTTAATATACGCACCGCCACTTGCAGCATCATGAGTTTTTTGTCCTGCCTTTGATACACTATTTTCTATTTCCACAACGCCGCCATCTTTCGGAAGAACGGTTGGAACAAAAGGCATAAGTGTTACACAATCAAATGCATAGATAACTTTGTTGTTCACGCTGCTGAATTGAAACTCAAAGGTAATCGTGTGGCTACCTTTTTCCAGTAATAAATCCTGATTGTACGCAATATTTTTTACAGTCCAGTTATCGGATGTTTTCCAGGGATTTGCCAATGCGGTTACAGTTGAATTGGAACTGGTAAGCTTAATCTTTTGTCCACCATCAACACTGAAGCTCATAGGAGCTGCACCACCAAGTGTCAAATCGGTAACTGCATTGATATCAAGTGCATAGGTTCCTGTTTCTTCTACCTCGATCATCATGGTCGCGGTTCTTACCGAACCACCCCAGTTACTGCTGGAATAGGTTCCGTCGTATGCACTTGTATTGTCTTTTTTATCATTCGCTTCACTCCATGTTAAGGATGCATTACCGATAGTAGTCGCTTCATCGCCTTTTACAATGATTGCTTTGGAGGTCGGAGTCAGTGTTGCACAATCAAATGCGTAGATAACTCTGTTGTTTGCACTATTGAACTGAAGTTCGAATTCTAAAGTGTGAAGACCTTCTTCTAAAACAAATTCTCCATTGTATGCTATGTTCTTAACTGTCCATTTGTCTGTGTTGGTCTGCCAGGGATTTGCCAGAGCTGTTACGGTTGCATTGGAACTGGTAAGATTCACCTTATTTCCACCGTCAATAGTAAAGCTCATGGGAGCCGTACCACCCAATACCAGGTCGATAACTGCGTTGATATCAAGTTTATATGTACCTTTTTTTGCTACATAGAATGTTTTCTTGAAGGTTCTGATTGAACCACCCCAGTTACTGCTGGAATAGGTACCGTCGTGTGCACTTGCATTCTCTTTCTTATCGTTTGCTGAGCTTCTTTCGAAGGACAAGTTACCGATTGTGGTTGCTGTGTCAGCACTTAAGGTCAGCAGATTATTGGTGGGAATAATGGTTGCACAATCAAATGCATAGATTACTACATCCCCTGCACTTCTTTTCGGAATTTCAAATTCTAAAGTATGAAGACCTTCTTCTAAAACAAAATCTCCATTGTATGCAATATTTTTTACAGTCCAGTTATTGGTTGTTTTCCAAGGATTTGCCAATGCGGTTACAGTTGCATTAGAAGCGGTAAGAGGAATCTTTCCTCCACCATCAACACTGAAGTTAACGGGAGATGCACCGTCAAGTGTTAAATCTGTAACTGCATTGATACTGAAAGAATAGGTACCGGTCTTTTCTACATAAAATGTTTTCTTGAAGGTTCTTACTGCACCGCCCCAATCACAGCTGGAATAGGTACCATCATATGCGTTTACATTATCTTTCTTATCGTTGGTTTCATTTCTTAAGAATGACTGGTTACCGATTGTGGTTGCTGCGTCTGCCTTTACTGCTAGCAGATTGTTGGTAGGAGTCAGAGTCGCACAGTCAAATGCGTAGATAACTTTGCTGCTCACAGTGCTGAACTGCAGCTCAAACTTTAATGTATGAGTTCCTGCTTCCAACACAAAATCTCCGTTGTATGCTACATTTTTAACTGTCCAGTTATTGGATGTCTTCCACGGAGTTGCCAACGCTGTTACAGTTGAGTCGGTCGTCTTCATGGTGATAACATCACCGTCATCAATGCTAAAATTAATCGCAGATGCACCTTCAAGGGTCAAATCGGTAACCGCATTGATGCTAAGCGCATAGGTACCGGTTTTTTCTACCTGGAATGTTGCTTCTGCAGTTCTTACTGAACCGCCCCAATCACAGCTGGAATAGGTACCGTCAGTTGCGGCATCGCTTGTCTTCTTATCGTTGGTGTCACTCCATGTGAATGCGGAATTGCCAAACGTTGTTGCCTCATCAGATTTTACTACCAATGAAGTGTTTGCCACTGTAAATGTTGCACAGTCAAACACAAATGATGCATCCGTTCTGTTGTTGGAAGCCTGAGGAACTGTAAATGTTAATGTATGGACACCTTTTTCCAAAAGAATTCCTGTATTATACTTAATTCCTTTTGTTGTCCAAGGATCATCTGTTCTGCAAGGATTTTCCAAGGTTCTTACAGTGCTGTTGTCCTTCGTCATTGTGATCTCGTCGCCACTGTCAATTTTAAAGTTCATTTCAGACAAGGCATTATGAGTTAAACTTGTTGCCGCATAAACCTCAAGTATGTATTCTTTTGTTTCTTCTACATAGAAAGTCTTTTTGGCCGTTATTGTTGCCTGTCCGCCATTAAATTTGGTATATACTCCATCAGCAGCTGCTTCACTTGTGCCTTGTGCAACATGATTCCACCAGAAGGATGTAGTACCAAATACAGAGGTTCCCGAAGCAGAAACTTTATCATATCCGTCAGCTTCTGCACTTGCCTCAGTTTCTGCTACAATGTTTCGAATCTCACCAATAGAACCATCTTCCAAAAGAGTTATCGCTGTACCGCCCACATAAGGTTTTACCCCTTTGGCTGCTACAGCTCCTGCAGCTGTGATGCTATTGTATCTGTCGTAGGTAGAACTCTTTAATCCGTATACAAAATGTATACCATCATAAAAAATGTTCCCGTTATTCAAGTGCTCGTGACCATTAAAGATTGAATCAACCCCCAATTCCTTCATAGAGTTGTAAACAGTCTTATCCGAATCCCATGCACCCTTCATAACAGTACCGATATAGCCTTGATCACCTTTTTTACCAACCGCATCAAGAACGATCGGATAACTTCCGTATTGCGCTATGGCATCACCCATTGCTGACAACTGAATATGGAATGCAGCAGACAACTTTGTATTGGGTGAAACTTCTTTTATGTCCTTCATAACCTCTTTGTACCACGCTATCTGGTCAGTGCCAAAACCCGCAGAGGTTTTCATATGAGAGTTTTGTTTTGACTTTTCACTTGCAGCTGCACAACCGTTCGAATCCATCATAAAAAAGACTCTTTTCAGTTCTCCGCCCTGAGTAATACCTACTGTGTAGTTTCCGTTTCCTGTAAGATTGCCCTGCTCAAAAAGACAATATTCACTCGCCTCAAGCTGAGCACACTGCCAATCAACACCTTTTTTGGATTCATTATCATGATTTCCGTATACCGGAGCCCAGGGTGTTTCTAAACTGTCAAAAAATTCAATCAGATCAAGTAACGCTCTTCCGGAATCGTCAAATTCACCATATACGATATCTCCGGTGAGGATAATCAAGTCAGGATCAAACTCCTCGACCACCTGTTCTACATAATCATAACAGTTTTGATCTTTTCTGGTTTTGCTCCAGCGTATCTGATCACCAGAACTGAGTCGACCATCTGAACGGCGTTGTTCACTCTCGATTATCTGAGTATCTGTAATCTGCAAAATTCTCGGCTCACGACCTACTTCAACATCTACTAAGAAGTCTACCAAGTCCGCATATACAGGTTCAGACGCATTCGCAACAGTACAAAAGCCTAAGAGCATCGTTGCTATCAAAATCAATGACACAACTCTGCTTAAAATCCCTTTGGTTATTTTCATAAAATTTAACCTCCTTAAATTTATCTTTTGCTTATCCCAGGACTCCGCCAGTATGGAATTTTTGTCTATCGTTTAATGGTGATTGTATTATACTATTACTTACATACTGTCACATCATCCCATCTGCATTATACTCTGCTAAGAAAAAAAACACAATGTACAAACGAATATTTTTAACCTTTTCGATACAGTAATTTTTGGAAAATTTGCTGATTTTTTTACCTCATTTCCACAATTTATATCCAAATTTTAGCCCCAACAGCTCACCACGTCTGACTCCTGCAAACAGACTGAATAAAAATGCGGGATATAACCCATGTTCTTTTACAACATCTAAAAACATCCGCTGTTTTTCCTTCGTTAAAACCCGTCTTTCTTTCTTGATGTTCTTCGGAAGAACCGCGGCATCAGATACATTATTGTTTAATTTTCCGCATCGAACCCCTTGCTTTAAGGAAGCACGCATCACGCTATGTGTCAGCTGAATGGTTCGTACTGAAAATCCCTGCTCGTACATTTCATTATACAATTTCTGCAGATGTTCTGATTCAACATCACTGAAGATACTCTCATTGCTGCAACCAACAAATTATTTAATGCCTTTTCCGTGATGAATATAGGCAACTACGATATTGACAACTTTGGTGATTACAATATGGAGATATTCAACTATGAAGAAAATAATTTTTCCAAAGAAAATGTATATCAAGCATTAAGTTTGCTTTGTGTATCCCTAATTGATTTAGGACTAATAGAAACAGATGATTCCGAGAGAGGCGTATAAATATTCTGAACAAACCACATAACTAATTTTAAAATTTTTCTTTCTATCAAAATTGCACGAGAATGTGTAGTATGCAGAAAAAACAGATAGATTCCTAATATACCAAAAACTAATAGCTAAGAATAAAAATGGCCATATGCACTTGCATATGGCCATTTTTATTAAGCAATTTAACAATGAGGAAAAAATCATTTTAGCATTCTATGTCTCAATGTAATTACTACTTTATTTCTTATCTTGTGTTATTTTGGTAGCTGTAAATTTTTAAAAAACAGGATAAAATCAAGAAAAAAAGACAATAAAAAAGCCCTGAAAACTTAGCGTTTTCAAGGCTTTTTGCATGGTGAGCCATCGGCGATTCGAACGCCGGACAACTTGATTAAAAGTCAAGTGCTCTACCGACTGAGCTAATGGCCCATATATTGGCTGGGATAGCTGGACTCGAACCAGCGAATGCAGGAGTCAAAGTCCTGTGCCTTACCGACTTGGCGATATCCCATCATATCAAAAAATATAATGGGGTGGATAATCGGATTCGAACCGATGACCCCCAGAGCCACAATCTGGTGCACTAACCAACTGAGCTATACCCACCATAAAAGACAAAGTGGCGCGCCTGAAGAGATTCGAACTCCTGGCCTACTGCTTAGAAGCCAGTTGCTCTATCCGGCTGAGCTACAGGCGCATAAATAATGGAGCGGGTGATGGGAATCGAACCCACACAATCAGCTTGGAAGGCTGAGATTCTACCATTGAACTACACCCGCATCAGATACAACATCATGTTGGATTCAGCATCGGGCAGCCTACATTCACTGTTTAGACCCCTTAAGTGCTTTGCTATTATATCAAACAATTTTCAATTTGTCAATACTTTTTTTGCATTTTTTGCAATTTTTTTTATTTTTCTCTAAAATCAAGAGAAAACAAGGGTTTTTGGCTTTTTTTCCTCGCTTTCTCTTAGGATTTGCAAATTTTTTTATTTTTATAACCGAACGGGGATTTCTTTTTCTTTCATAAATTCTTTCACTTCCCGAATGGTTAATTCTTTAAAATGAAATAAGGATGCCGCCAACACCGCATCGGCGTGTCCCTTTGATACTGCATCGGAAAAATGAGAAAGAGCTCCTGCACCGCCGGATGCAATCACGGGAATTTTTAATGCATCGGATACCTGACGGGTTAATTCAATATCATACCCTGCTTTAGTGCCGTCTGCATCCATACTGGTCAGCAAAATTTCCCCTGCACCGAGCTTCTCACAACGGATTGCCCATTCGATGGCGTCAATGCCCGTGTCATTTCGTCCGCCGTGGGTAAAGATATTAAAGCCACCGTCCGGGCGTCGTTTGGCATCAATGGCAACCACCACGCACTGAGAACCGAACTTTTCTGCAGCCTCGGTAATCAGGTTGGGATTGTGAATTGCCGCCGTATTCACAGACACCTTATCCGCACCTGCCAACAACAATTCCCGAAAATCCTCCGCTTTTCGGATACCTCCGCCCACGGTAAAGGGAATAAACACATTTTCCGCCACCTGACGAACCATATCCACAGTGGTTTTTCGGTTATCGGAAGAGGCAGTGATATCTAAGAACACCAGCTCGTCCGCACCCTCTTTATCATAAGCACGAGCGCATTCCACAGGGTCACCCGCATCAATTAAATTCACAAAATTAACTCCCTTTACCACTCTGCCGTTTGCCACGTCCAGGCAAGGGATTACACGTTTTGTTAACATATCAGTTCTCCTTTTGGGATTCTCTTAAATATCTCTCCAACTTCATAATGGCAACCACGGTTTTGGCGTCCTTGATTTCGTTTCGATCTACCAAATCAAGCAATTCCTCCAAAGTGAAATATTCCACATTTAAAAATTCATCATCATCTAAATGTTGTTCCCCTTTGGTTAAGCCTTTTGCATAATAGATATGTAAAGCCTCGGTTAAAAAACCAACGGAGGGATAAAGCGCACCGAAATACACATATTCCTCTGCCGAAAAACCTGTTTCCTCTAAAAATTCCCGTTTTCCGCATTCAAAGGGGTCTTCCCCGTAGTTCAGTTTTCCTGCAGGCACCTCCAGAAGCACTCGCCCAAAAGGCACACGGAACTGACGAACCATAGGAATTTTGCCGTCATCGGTGACACCAATCACACAAACACCGCCGGGATGCTCCACAATTTCTCGGGTTGCTAAAGTACCGTTTTCCAGTTCCACGGTGTCCACTCTTAAGTTAATGACTCTGCCTTCAAAATGGCGTTTGCTATCTACGGTTTTTTCGGTTAATTTCATATCAGAAAACTCCTTTTTTCACCAAAACTACCCGTTCCACACCGAAATAATCGGAAATGATTTCGGGTTTCCCTAACGATTTTAAAATATCTGCCACCAAAAGATGCTGATTGATGCCGATTTCCACGGCAAGAATTCCTCCATCAGTGAGGAATTTCTCTGCCAAAAAAGCCAGACGGTGATAAAAAACGAGGCCGTCTCCCCCGTCGGTCAATGCCATTTCGGGTTCATAATCCACCACATCGGTCATCAGATACTGCATATCAAAAACGGGGATATAAGGCGGATTGGACACAATCACATCATATTTTTTTGGTAATTCTTCTTTTAGAATATCCTTTTGATAAACAGACACATCGGCACCCAACGCTTCGGCATTTTCTTTGGAAATGGCGATTGCCTCGGGAGATAATTCATATAAATCCACGGGACATCCCGATTCCAACGCCAAAGTAATTCCGATACAGCCGGAACCCGAACACAAATCCGCAATCTGCACGGCATCTTTCGGCAGACGTTCCAACACGGCGGATACCAGATTTTCGGTTTCGGGACGGGGAATCAGAACACCCTCCCGAACGTGAAAATTACGGGAAAAAAATTCCTTTTTCCCCGTAATATAGGAAAGAGGCTTTCCCTCTTTTCTCTCTTTTACCAATCGGAAATACTCTTCCCCGATATCATCGGCAGAATCACCGAGATACAACGGAAGCTTTCCGAAATCAATCTTTAATAAAAATTCCAAAATGGCACGGGCATCTGTTTTGGGGGATTCGCATTCCCCAAGCATTGCGATGCCCTGCTCATACAATTCCTTAATCGTCATAGCCTTACCAGTTGGTGGATTCGGAAGAATCTTCGGGAAGCACCGCTTTTAATGCCGCAATGGCAATTTCAATCATGGAATCGTCGGGTTCTTTGGTGGTAAAATGTTGGAGCCAAACGCCCGGTTTGGAAAGCATTTTGGTAAACCAGTTGGAGCATCTTCCCGCATATTTAATCAATTCGTAGGAAATCCCCGCAACCACGGGCAGAAGTGCAATTCTCCATAAAATTTTGCCCCACAATCCCGATGCAGGCACAAAGAAGAACACGATAACCGACACAATCATTACCAACACCAAAAAACTGGTTCCGCAACGGGGATGGAAACGGGTATGTTTTTTCACGTTTTCCACGGTTAATTCATCGCCGTATTCATAAGCAAAAATGGTTTTATGCTCCGCACCGTGATACTGGAATACCCGATGCACATCCTTCATTTTGGAGATAAGAAGCATATAACACACAAAGAGCACCATACGGATGGCACCTTCAATCAGCACAGACAAGCTTTCGTGCACATTAGCACCAAATAAAGAGCCAACCCATTCCACCGTAAGCTTGGGAAGCACCATAAACAATCCCACGCCAAGCACCAGGGAAAACAACACGGAAATATACATTAAAATATCAAAAAGCTTGTCTCCGAATTTGTCCATTACCCATTGCTCAAACTTGGAAAGCTGCTCGGTGTCATCCTCCAAATCGCATTCCTTGGCGGAAAACATCAGGCATTTCACTCCCGTGAACAAGGATTCAAAAAATGCCAGAAATCCTCTTAAAATCGGAATTTTATTCAATTTATACTTGCGGATGAAAGACTTATCTTCCTGCTTGTCCACCAAAATACTGCCATCGGATTTGCGGATTGCAGTTGCCATACAACCGGGACCCTTCATCATAATCCCTTCAATTACCGCCTGACCGCCGATAGAGGTGGGGGTACATTTTTTCTGTTCCATATTAAAATCCTTTCTGTCATGAGAAAACAAAAATTCTGAAAATTCCAAAAAAATTGGTATTGGCAGGGCACACTCCTACCAATACCAATTATACAGTATCTTTGTGAAAAAATCAAGAATTTCTTGGGATTTTCTCATTCGTTTTTATATTTTCCCGCCATAATCAGCGTGTAGGCCACGGAGATGACACCATAGAGAATCACAAGTCCAAGCCAAACCGCAGACACTGTTGCGGGAAGCAAAATGGTTAATAATCCCAAAATACCTAATATCACCATACCGAAGCCGGTAAAACAGTTGATTTTTTGGGCAACTTCCGGTTTAAAATTGTAATGCTTCACATAGGTTAACCGAGGCAGATAACTACCCAGCACCACAAACAAAATCCCCACGATGCCCACTGCCACTCTGCGCATATCGATTGCCCAACCCATACTGTAACCAATGGTGACAACATACAATACCAACGTAATCACGGGAATTATCCATTTAGACAGCAGTTCCATTGTTTTGTCGCCTGAATACCGTTGCACACCAAAATCAGTCATCAAGCAGGTAAACACCTGAAATGCCATCATCATCAAAGGTAATCCGAACACTGCAAAAGCTTTTGTTGTATAATTATCGGGTTGATTATTGATATCAAAATGAATGGCAATTTGATTGGGCAATTGGTTCCATACGCTTAGTCCGAACAAAATGGGCAACAAAATAATCGCACAGGTAAGAAGCAGAACCTTCCATTTGATTGTTTTCATCGTGATCACCCTCCTTGTTTTGTATCTGAATCCATCATACACCTTTTTTTAAGATTCGTCAACCACTATTTCAATATTTCTCCCCATAGGAAAAAATTCTCATAAAAAAGAGACGGAAAAATCCGTCTCTCTTTTATGAAAACATATCTTTTAGGGTATCTAAGAAGGATTTTTTCTTGGAATGACTGTTTTCCTCACAGGTTTTTTCGAATTCCTTGAGCAAATCTTTCTGTTTTTGCGAAAGCTTTTTGGGAACTTCCAATTTGGCAATCACATACTGATTGCCGCGGCCTGTTCCGCGAAGATAGGGAATCCCTTTGCCCTTTAACACAAATTTTGCTTCCGGCTGAGTTCCTTCGGGAACGGTGAGCTCAATTTTGCCGTCAACAGTAGGAACCACAAGCTTTGCACCCAAAGCCGCTTCGGTAAAGGTGATGGGCAATTCCACATACACATCAAAGCCTTCTCTATGGAAAATTTTATCGGGTTGCACACGGATTTCCAAATATAAATCCCCGTTGGGACCGCCCCGTTGACCCGGTTCCCCCTCGCCGCGAACGGTTAAGGTCTGCCCGTCATCAATTCCCTTGGGGATATTGATTTCCAGGGTTTTGGTTTTTCTCACATTGCCGCTTCCGCCGCAGTTTGTGCATTTTTCTTTAATAATCTGACCGCTTCCGCCACACTGAGAACAAGGGGATGAAGTCTGCATATTGCCAAAGGGTGTCCGTTGGATTCTGCGAACCTCACCGCTTCCGTGACAGGTGGGACAAGTTTCGGGCTGAGTGCCTTTTTTTGCACCGCTTCCGTTACATTCGGGGCAGGTATCCTGCTTGGTGATGGTGATTTCCTTACGAACACCAAAGCAAGCCTCCATAAAGGTGATGGTGATGCTCTTCTGAAGGTCTCTTCCTTTTCTGGGACCGTTTCTCCGAGCGTTTCCTCCGCCGCCAAATCCACCGAAGCCACCGCCGAAAAAGCTGTCGAAAATATCGGAAAAGCCTCCAAAATCGCTGTATGCACCGTAACCCGCACCTGCGCCGCCGTTTTCAAATGCCGCATGGCCAAACTGGTCATACTGTTGGCGTTTCTGAGCATCGGAAAGCACTTCATAAGCTTCGTTTGCTTCCTTAAATTTGGCTTCTGCCTCTTTATTATCGGGGTTTAAGTCGGGATGATACTTTTTGGCAACCTGGCGGTATGCTTTTTTCAAGTCCGCCTCGCTTGCATCCTTTGAAACACCCAGCACTTCATAATAATCTCGTTTCTGTGCCATACTTCTCTCCATTTACGCAAGATATTTCCGACAGATTGCTCTGCCGGAAATATCGTTTTGGTATTCTTATTTATCGTCATCCACAACGGTGTAGTCCGCTTCGTATGCACCGTCATCTGCCTGTGCACCGCCGGTTGCACCTGCACCCATATCAGCGCCGCCCATATTGGGGTCACCCTGAGGATACAGTTTGGATGCAACGGCATACATTTTCTGAGTTAAAGCTTCGGTACCTGCTTTAATCGCATCCGTATCGTCACCTTTTAAGAGTTCTTTTAATATATCAATTTCTGCCTGAATGCCGGATTTATCTTCTTCGCTTAATTTATCTCCTGCATCTGCCAGAGTTTTTTCGGTCTGATAAACCATAGCGTCTGCCTGGTTTTTCACGTCAACCGCTTCTTTTTTCTTCTTATCTTCTGCTGCAAACTGTTCTGCTTCTTTTACAGCTTTTCCGATGTCTGCTTCGGATAAGTTGGTGGATGCGGTGATGGTGATTGCCTGTTCTGCACCGGTGCCTAAATCTTTTGCACTAACATGAACAATACCGTTGGCGTCAATATCAAAGGTTACTTCAATCTGAGGAACGCCTCTGGGAGCTGCGGGAATACCGGTCAACTGGAAGTTTCCTAAGGTTTTATTACCTGCCGCCATTTCTCTTTCACCCTGCAGAATGTGAATATCTACTGCAGTCTGACCGTCTGCCGCGGTGGAGAATACCTGGCTTTTTTTGGTGGGGATGGTGGTGTTTCTTTCGATTAACTTGGTGCAAACACCGCCTAAGGTTTCAATACCTAAAGACAGGGGAGTTACGTCTAAGAGCAGTAAGTCTTTTACGTCACCTGCCAGAACACCTGCCTGAATTGCCGCACCGATTGCAACACATTCGTCGGGGTTAATGCCTTTGAAGGGTTCTTTGCCGATGAATTTTTTCACCGCTTCCTGCACCGCAGGAATTCTGGAGGAACCGCCAACCAACAGAACTTTTGCAATGTCGGAAGGAGAAAGGCCTGCGTCTGCCATTGCTTTTCTGGTGGGTTCCATGGTAGCCTGAACCAAATCTTCGGTCAACTGATCGAATTTTGCACGGGTTAAGGTCATATCCAGATGTTTGGGGCCGGTTGCATCTGCAGTGATAAAGGGCAGATTGATGTTGGCGCTGGTCATACCGGATAATTCAATTTTTGCTTTTTCTGCAGCTTCTTTTAATCTCTGAAGAGCCATTTTGTCGGCACGCAAGTCAATTCCGTTTTCTTTCTGGAATTCGTCTGCTAAATAATTCATAACTCTGTCGTCAAAATCGTCACCGCCCAGACGGTTGTTACCGTTGGTAGCCAACACTTCAAACACGCCGTCTCCGATTTCCAAAATAGATACGTCGAAGGTACCGCCGCCCAGGTCGTAAATCATAATTTTGTGGTCGGTATCTTTATCCAAACCGTATGCCAAGGATGCTGCGGTGGGTTCGTTGATGATTCTCAATACTTCTAAGCCTGCAATTTTACCTGCATCTTTGGTTGCCTGACGCTGAGAGTCGGAGAAGTATGCAGGCACGGTGATAACTGCCTGAGAAACGGTTTCGCCCAGATAGCTTTCTGCATCTGCTTTTAATTTCTGCAGAATCATTGCGGAAATTTCCTGAGGAGTGTAACCCTTGTCGTCAATATTTACTTTTCTGTCGGTACCCATATCTCTTTTGATGGAGCTGATGGTTTTGTCGGGATTGGTGATTGCCTGTCTTTTTGCAACCTGACCAACCAGTCTTTCACCGGTTTTGGTGAATGCCACCACGGAGGGAGTGGTTCTTGCGCCTTCTGCATTGGCGATAACCACCGGTTCGCCGCCTTCCATAACTGCTACACAAGAGTTTGTTGTACCTAAGTCAATACCAATAATTTTTGCCATAATCAAATCTTCCTTTCTATTCTCCCATAACGGGAACATCATAGTTGTTTTAAAAAATTTATATAAAGCTATAAAAGCTATGCTTTTACTTTTACCATGGAGTGACGAATCACTCTGTCTCCCATGGTGTAACCCTTCTGGAGCACTTCCACCACGGTATCGGGTTCACCGTCACCATCTTCTGCCCGAAGCACCGCATTGTGAAGCTCGGGATTAAAGGGTTCGTTTAACGCCGGGATTTCCGTTACGCCTGCTTTTTCCAAAATTGCATGGAACTGTTTTACGGTGAGCTCTATCCCTGCTTTAAAAGCGTTGCCGTCGGTGGCATCCTGGGTCAAAGCCAATTCCAGGGTATCCAAAATGGGAAGCAGCTTTCCAACTGTGTCTGCCGCCGCAAACTGATAACTCATTTCTTTTTCTTTTTGGGTACGTTTTTTGTAATTTTCAAATTCTGCCATCAAGCGAAGATTTTTATCGGTTAATTCCGCAATCTGAGCTTCCGCCTTTTCTGCGGGATTTTCTTCTTTCACAATCTCTTCGGCAGTTTCGTTAGTTTCTGCGGTTTCTTCCACCGCTTCGTTTATCGTTTTATCTTTCTTCATCGGATTCTCCTTCTGTGTGTTCCAAAATCTCGCTCATCAGACGGGACATTGCTTCCAAAGTGGTAATCACCTTGCCGTAGTTCATACGTTTGGGACCGATTACCGCAATGGCGCCGTTTCTTCCGCCGTATGCCTTGTAGGTGGAAACCACCATACTTAAATCTTTATTCTTTAATATGGGGCTTTCATCGCCAATCACCACGGTGATGCCGTTTTCGTTGCCCTGTGCGGCGGTGTTGATTAAGGATGTGATCTGTTCCTTATCTTCCACCAAATCCAAAAATCCAAGCACCTTATCCATACTGGAAAACTCGGGAGCTTTTAAGGTTTCGGATTTTCCGCTGAAGTAATACTCGCTCATTCCCGTCTGCGCCAGAGTTTCGGTCACAAACTCCAGAATGATGCCGAGCAATTCAAAATTATCATTGAATCTTCTTTTTAAGCGTTCCACCTTATCGGCGGTAATCATTTCTAGGGTGCAGCCTGATAATTCCTCATTTAAAATCTGCTTTAAATACAAAATGGAATTTTCATCAATATGAGTTAAAATGCGCACCTGCCGCTTCTTTATCATACCCGTGTTGGTCACTAAGATAAACATTAAATAATGCTCCGATGCCTTCACGATTTCAAAATGACTGATGGCACCCGGATTCATACGGGGTGCTCCCGTCACAGCGGTAAGCCCTGTGGAATCGGAAATGGTTTTTGCGGAAAAATCCAAGAAACGATTCAATTCCGACAGATTTGCTTCCATCTTCTGCTTGATAAATTCCATTTCCATACTGGTGGCACGGATATTTTCAATCAGACTGTCCACATACAACCGATACGCCAGATTGGAAGGAATTCGTCCTGCCGATGTGTGCGGCTGAGCAAGGTAGCCCATTTCCTCCAAATCCGACATTTCATTTCGGATGGTGGCGGAGGAAAGCCCGATATCACACTTTTTGGCAATGGTACGGGAGCCAACCGGCTCCGCAGTTTCAATATAATCTTCAATCAGCGCTTTTAATATGGCAATTTTTCTGCCGTCCAGATCCATTGATTGGCACCTCATTTCCCTTTATGCGTTGTATCAATCATTGTGTTTTCAAGCGTTTTTATCTTGTTAGCACTCCATAGGCTTGAGTGCTAACAACCATAAGATAACAGATTTTATCCCGTTTGTCAAGCCTTTTTGCAAAAAAATTTTTAAAAAACGAAAGAATCCGTGCAATCCGATTTCCTCCGACAAAATTTGCGATAGCTTCTTATATATATAAATAGAAAAGAACCTTTGTTTTTTGGCACCCGTTTTGGAAACATTTTCCTCACTGCAATTTTTCTGCCAAAAACAAAAGTTCTCCATGCCGACATTCGCCTTCCTTCTTTCCTTTTCTGAAATTTTATGATAAGGTAAACCCGAAATCCCCACCTAAGGAGAACCACTATGCTTCATCAACAAACTATTCACGATATGCTAAATGCCCCTGCCACAAAAACAATCCCCTCTTATGTTCCCGCCTATTTGGAACAATATTACGACAAATGCTTATGCGAACTGCGTTTTCCGCCGTCTCTGAAAGGATATCCCTACATTAAGCAGGCACTTTATCACGAGCATAAAAACCGCCGTAATCTTCCCTCGCTTCATAAAGATATTTACCGTGAAATTGCAGAACTTTATAACACGCAGATTTGTGCGGTGGAGCGTTGCATCAGCTTTTGCATTCAAAAAGCATACGAACGAAATCCAAACGGCTTTCGCAGGTTCTTCCCCGACTGCAAGAAGGCACCGTCTAATTTCTGCTTTTTAAAAACCGTCTCCCTATATCTTGATTATTCCGAAGAAGCATGATTTCAAACACAACAAAAAAGGTATCGGCAATGCCGATACCTTTTTTTCATAAGAAAAATTCTTATTTAATAGCGTCTTTGAAAGCTTTACCAGCTTTGAAAACAGGAGCTTTGGAAGCAGGGATTTTGATTTCCTGTTTGGTCTGGGGATTTCTGCCGATTCTTGCAGCTCTTTCTTTCACTTCGAAAGTACCGAAGCCCATGATAGCTACTTTATCTCCTTTTTTTAATGCGCCGGTGATTGCATCGATGGTTGCTGCTAATGCTTTTTCAGCTTCGGTTTTTTTGAAACCTGCAGCTGCGATTGCTGCAACTAATTCAGCTTTGTTCATTACGATTTCCTCCATAATAAATTGATTATTTTTAAAAATAATTTTTTACGATTTTATTAAGATTCAAACCTTGCAATATATTTTTCATTCTGACGATACATTGCAGTTTCTAAATCAACTTTCTTTGCAACAAACATTTCCACCAGAGTGGTCATCATCTCGCAAAGAGTTTCTTCCGGGTTGGAATCTGCTTCATTTCTTACATTATCCAACATTTTCTCCAGTTTGTCAATATTTTTTGAGAAAATAATTTCATTTTTGTGCATTTTTTTGGATTTTTCCGCCAAAATTGATGCCCGAAGGACACTTGGAAGGTGTTTTGCGGTGCTTTTTAGGGTATATTCCTCTTTTTTCTCACCTTTTTTAATTTCCTCCCAACGGGTTAAAATCCCCGAAACGGATTGATCCTTTACCTCGCCAAACACGTGGGGATGACGACGAATCATCTTTTTGGAGATAGTGTCGGCAACATCCTCCATGGTAAAGGAGCCCTCTTCTTTTCCAATCTCGGCATTCATCACAATCTGAAGCAACACATCCCCAAGCTCGTCACACATTTTGGCACGGTTCCCCTCGTGGAGTGCATCAATATATTCGTAGCTTTCTTCAATCAGATTTTTCTTCAAACTGTCAAAGGTTTGCTCTCTGTCCCAGGAGCATCCTCCGGGACTTCTTAAAATTTCAATGATTTCGCAAAAATCAGAAAAACTGTATCGTTCTTTGTTGGTATCCATAGCATTTGCCTGTCTTTCTCATTAATTTACATAATTGGACGGGTTTTTGGCAACTCCGTTCTTTCTCACTTCAAAATGCAGGTGGGGACCTGTGGAATTTCCCGTGTTCCCCACGGTGCCGATTTTAGCACCCTTGGCAACCTGCTGACCCGAACGAACGGAAATACTGTTCATATGTCCGTACCAGGTTTCCAGGCCGTTGCCGTGACTGATTTTCACCATTTTTCCGTAGGAACCGTTCCAACCTGCAAAGGTGACGGTGCCGCCGTCTGCCGCCTTGATGGGATCTCCCACGGGACCTGCATAGTCAATCCCCGTATGGGATGCCGCCCAACGGGAGCCTCGGGAACCGAATCTGGCGGTTACGGTGCCGTAGTAAGGACGCATCAGAACGCCGGTGGGTGCGGTTTTGGGTTTTGCCTTGGTGCCAACTGCCACTACCTGGGTAGTGGGATTGGATAAAATCGTTTCCGACAACACCTTTCGCTCGGTCACCGAATTGTTCACACGGTGCACTTCATACACCACGTCTTTCTGTCCGCTGACCCCTTCCACAAGCACTCTTCTTGTGCCTTTATATAAGGAACTGTCCTGCTTTTCATTCACAGGATAGGGAATCCGTTCCCGAATGGTAATCACTTCCACCGCTTCCACGGCAATCAGAGGCTGAGGTGCCATTACCTTAATGGTTTCCCCCTGACGGAGCCGCTCCGGAACAATTCCCGGATTGGCATCCATCAGTTGTTGGGTGCCGATTCCGTAATCCAACGCAATGGAAGAAAAGGTTTCCCCTGCCTCAACCTTATGGGTCAGGCGGGCATCCTTGGTGCCTCTTAAAATATCCAGGGCATCTTCCTTTGATACGATCATATCCGGTGCAACTCTGCATTGAGCCACTTCCACCGTGTTGGCAAAGTGAGTTTCGTTATTTTCATTTTTAAACTGCGCCTCAATTTCTTCCAGCGCAGCATAACCGTCTGCTTCCGAATAAAGCGCGGTAACCACCTTGTCGTCCACCACAATTCCGTAGGCGGGAGTCAACCCGTCAAACGCGGTGGTGATTTTATCGGTCACAAGCTCCTCACTCTGCAGGCGATGTCTGCTGACGGGAACCAGATGGAAAGACGCTTTTTCGAATTTATAATCAGTGCCTTTTACGGCAACAATTTCATCATAAGCAGTAAAGACCGCATTTTTTGCCATTTCCTGAGATGCCACAACGCCGAAGCTTTGCCCGTTTACCACAATCTGATACCCAAAATCAAGCCTTGCACTCAGGCAAAGAGCGATGAATATAATCAGATACAAAAACAAGGACTGCCGAAGCATCAGTTTCTCTTCAAAATGTTCTGCTTTGTCTTTCAGGGAATTCCACATTCTTTCGACAGATTGGAACCTGTTGGATTGGCTTTGGTCATCCGCAGGTTTTCTGACGAGGAATCTGAATTTTTCAATCACCGAATCACCCTTTCTGTCTGAACAATTTTACAAACTATTTTTTATTTTACCATATTCTGCCGAAAAAATCAAGTCTTTGGGCAGATTTGGGCATATTTTCCTGATTTTATCATAAAGTAAATTAGCTGTCTTTGCCGATGGAATCTATAAAAATCAGGAAAGGAGAACTCCATTTGATTGCCATTGTAACCGCTTTTTCCCAAAAAAATAACCATCCGTATTTCTCCTTCCTTCCGTATGGGAGCAGGCGTGATTTTATCGGAGAAGAACCCGTGGTGATTTATTCCCTTTCGAGGGTTTACCGCCCCTTTTATCCTGCCATTCTTACTCATCTTGGAAAAATCCATCCCGACCTGATTCTTTCCGATGAAATTTCTCCCAATCCCGTCCCCGATTTTTTTCCGAGAATCCACGAAATTCTCTCCTTGCTTCACGGGAACAAACCGCAAAAAATTGCGATTTTATGCCAAGGGGAAGATGAGCGTCTGTTTGCACTTTTAAACATCATCAGCCCCTATGCCCAATCGGTCAGTCTGGTAACAGAGAAGAAATCTCTTTTTGAGAAACTATCCCGAAAAGCTCTTTCGGAACTTGGGCTAACAATCAACCAAAGAACCGTTTCCGATTTAAAAAATCCCGACCTCATTCTGTTGTTATCGGGAAGCTTTCCGCTCTCCTCTTTCCGACAAGGATTCTTTATCAATCTCTCTTGCAATGAAGTGTCTGTCGGCATTCCGAGCCTTTATGCCGTAAGCACTCGGGAGGTTTCCGAATTCCTGGCAAAACACCCCTATCTTGGGGTAAATCCC
>JAZQUU010000026.1:0-116060 GCA_045631485.1 Clostridia bacterium
AACCAAAGCCTAAAACAGACAATTTATTCCCGTAGCGGTCTTCTCTGTATTGCATAGAATTACTCCTTTGCATAATTTACTAAGTCGCAAATAGCTTCACGGTCTGTGAAATCACCGTCGGCATCACACAAATCCACCAATAATTTTTCCATTTCGGTGGGATTTTCTTTACCCGACATAATTTTCTTTAAGGTTTTTAAAGCTGTTCTGTGCACTAAAGACAGTTCGGATAACACCATTTTTCCAAGAAAATTAAACACCTTCACTTTGGAGGCACTATCCCCTTTAAAATTCTTTTCCATCACCATTTTATCATAATATTCACGGCAATCCAAGGGTGTGATTCCCGTGGTGTAAACAATCAATTTTTTATTTGCAAGCTTCTCTAAGTTTTTAGTAATCAGAGTAACACCTGCAATCACTTCGGCATATAAGCCACCGCCGTAAATAATAGTGTCGTACTCTGCCAAATCATCCACTTTTACTTGTTTTGCATCTACTGCTTTGCAGGATAACTCTTCGGCAATCCACTCTGCATAGGTTTTGGTGGAACCGTATTTGGTTTTATAAATTACAATCGCATTCATTTTAAAAAACTCCTTTTTTCACATAAAAACAGTATATCATACACACTATGAAAATGCAATTAAAATTATCATTTTTTCTGTATAAAAAGAGTTGGTTTTTTCATAAAACCAACTCTTTTTCAATATCAAAATAATTATTTTAATTTGGTATGATTGCCGGTAGTACGCAAGAATTTGTTGATTACCCAACGAGTACGGTCATACACTTTCTGCTGAGCATAAGCAATATCGCCCGGTTTTTCTTCCAATGCAAATTCATAGGGCTGACGGATTTCGGTACCCACATTGATTTTTGCAATACCGTTTTCAATGGCATGAAGAATGTAATCCTGCTCAATGCCGCTTCCGCCGTGGAGAACCAAGGGCATTTTGCCGGTGATTTCGGATAAGGTTTTAATATGTTCAATATCCAATCTTGCATTAGGTTTTTTCAAATGCTTGGTGCTTGCCGCAATGGCACCGTGGAAGCTGCCTGCCGCAACGGATAACCAATCGCAACCGGATTCTTTTGCAAAACGTTTTGCTTCTTCGGGAACGGTAAAGCCTTTTTTGGTGGTAAACAGTTCTTCATAGCTTAAACCGATACCGCTTCCTTCGTGGCCGGAAACTGCACCCAATTCCGCTTCCACAGCCGCACCGTAGGTTTTGGCAAATGCAGAAACTTCCGCAGTGGTGGCAATATTTTCGTCTAAAGGTAAACGGGAGCCGTCTACCATCACAGACTGATAACCAACATCTAAAGCACGTTTTAGGATATCCATATAATCCACTTTTTTCATATCCTCGTCAATGGCGGGAACGTGATCCAAATGAAGTAAAGTGTAGCCTTCTTTTGCAAATTTAAAATATTCTTTTGCAACTGCTTCGGGGCTTTGAGATTCAAATTTTTCCCATTCCAGACGAGCAACCTGAATCATCGCCAGGGAGTCCTCATCAACAATCGCTTGCACAATGGGTTCCACCATAGGCAGATACGGAATGTTAAATGCAGGGATAATGGTGCGGTTTTCTACCGCTTTTAAGACAATATCACGAGAAGTCATAGGATTATTACCTCCGTTTTTCTAAATAATTACAACAAAGTTAAGTATAGCATACCAAACAATAAAAAACAAGACTTTTTTAGGAAAAATTTGTTAGTGATTGTAAATAAATGCTTTTAATTTGTCGGCATTCTGGTCAAAATGATAACCTGTGATACCAACCTTTTCGCAAGCTTCGATATTTTCCTTGTAATCGTCCACAAACATGGTTTCTTCCGCTTTTAAATTGTATGTATTTAACACATATTCGTAAATTTCTCTGTCCGGCTTTGCCATTCGCACTTTGGCAGAAAATACCAATCCGTCAAATTGGTCTAAAATGGTGCACATCCAGGGAATGTCACGATACTTTTCGGCAAAGGTGTCGGTAGCGTTAGATAACAGATACATATTGTAGCCTTTTTCCTTTAATTCTTTCACCAGACGAATCATACCCGGCACAGGAGTTGCTGTGTTAGTCCAGTTATTGTAAACAATGCAGGCATCTTCCCATAAGCTTTCGGGCAGCTTGGAGCACACTTTCTTCATCATTTCTTCATCGGTCATTTTACCACGGTTTAGAGCATCCCAATCCTGAGGATCAAATACCACTTTTCGAATCAGTTTTTGTTCTTCGGGGTCGGTCACATATGTTTTGGTGGTGTAATCTGCTAAGGTCCATCCCAACACATTTCCAAAGTCAAAAATAATATTTTTAATCATTTTTCTGTCCTCTCTTAATTGTCAAGCTCTAAAAACGCTCTTAATTTTGCCACATCCTGATCAAAGAAATAAGCTGAAATGCCCGCTTGTTCGGATCCTTCAATATTATGGCGGTTATCATCAATAAATACGCAGTCCTCTGCTTTTAAGGAGAATTTGTCCAGCACATATTGGAAAATTTCCACATCGGGCTTTGCCATGTGAATGGTACCG
The DNA here is from genome assembly GCA_045631485.1 of Clostridia bacterium. Taxonomy (GTDB): domain Bacteria; phylum Bacillota; class Clostridia; order UMGS1840; family UMGS1840; genus SIG452. Next base: position 2,546 of record JAZQUU010000026.1, read on the forward strand.
GATAACACCAATCCGTCAAACAAATCAAAGAGATTTCGAATCCAGGGCACCGTGTGATAGGTTTCGGCAAAACCGATACTGATGTTAGAAAGAAGATACAGTTTATGCCCTTTCGTCTTTAATTCTTTCACCAAAGAAGTCATGAGCGGAACGGGAGTCATGGTATTCACCCAATTCTGATACACGTTGATTGCCTTGTCGTGCCACTTAGCCGGCAGACGGGAACAAACCCCTGCAATCACCTCTTCATCGGTAATATCACCACGGTCTAATTTATCCCAATACAAGCGGTCAAACACCACATCCCGAATTGCAATTCGTTCTTCATCGGTATCCACATAGGGCTTGGTTAATTCGTCGGAATAACACTGCCCCAACACATTTCCAAAATCAAAAATAATATTCTTTTTCATATTTGCACTTCCTTTCATAGGCTCCTTTGTGTAAAGGGAGCTGTCAGCGTAGCTGACTGAGGGATTGTTCTTGTTGTTGTTTTTTACAATCCTCCCGTCACGCTTTCGCGCGCCACCCTCCTTTACACAAGGAGGGCTTTTTTATTTTCGCCAAAATTCGACATTCTTTATATGATTTTGTCAGGTTAAGAACACGAAATTTTGTAGGGGATATTCACGAATCGCCCCTACATTATTTCACTTGTTTATCACTTTATAATTGCGATGCATAAAGTTTAGATGCAAACCTTTTTCGTTAGAAACTCGTGTTGAGTTATAACAAAAAATCATTTCAATCTCTTAATTAAATTAGTAATAACGGTTTGGTCGGCATCCATTTCAAACATCAGATAGTTATTTCGGAATGTCATTCCTAGCTGACCACTTATTTTCATATGTCCAAACTTCGTCTTTTCAAAATATATAAATGAATCTGAATCCATATCTGAAAATCTAAATTCACCTTGTTCCGACTTATCTAACTCTTCCAAAGAAGATATATAATCTTTTAAATTACTATCTTCTATACAATAAGCAAACTGTCCTGAAAAATCTTTCACTTTAACTTGTACCATTAATTCACCATTTTCAAGTTTATATATATCAAACAATTTTTCACCATTCTCATATAAATAATCCATTATGCATTTCTCCTTTCGACAACTTTCGACATATCCATATTGCGAGGCATAAGGTTTAGATGCAAACCTTTTGAATATCAAGTTCATATCAAGTTAAGTGCAAAAAATTCACTTCACTCAAACCAAGATACATCTTTCAGTTCATCCCACATAGCGACTGATTTATTGTAACTAATTTCAATTAAAGCACTATCGAACTCTTTATTGCTATTAAAAAGCAAATATATTTTAGCCTTATAACCATCATTGGTTTTACTCTCATCATACTGCAACAATATAGTATCTTGGAAATCGACATTATTTAAATCATTAACAGAAATAATTTCACTATTGTTTTTATACAGAACTAATTGCTCTATCGTAGGCAGGTAAAGCATTACCATTCCCTCACCTGATTGATGAGCTTTGTCGTGCGGATTCATAGGATGTTCTGATAAAACTTCCATCCAATCCATTTCCAACACGAGGGTATCATTTTCATAATACAATCTTGAACACTCGCAATCATGAAAATCAATATACTCAAGATTGTTTTCGCTAATTACATTAAATTTCTTATTCAATCATATCACCTCATTTTGACAAATTTCGACATATCCATATTCCATAAATCAAGTTAGGATTAAAATCTTTCCTTCAATATGCTTTTATTTTTAAATTGGTGAACAATTTAGATGCTACATGATTTTAAATGAATTGACAACTGCGTTGTCATGAATTGGTTATCACCATAAATTCTCGCTTTGCTCTATGAATTGAATTGCCTCTTTCATGCACGAAGTACAATTCATGAGCCATAAAGCCCAATTAATGAAATCTATGATTTCAATTCATGCCGCAAGGCAATTCATTGAGTTTGCTTTACAAACTCATTATACCACATAAAAATAAAAATGACAATACCTGCATTGCAAATATTGTCATTTTTATTAAATTACAAAATCTTACAGACCCATTTCTTCTTTTACCTTGCGGAAGCAATCTACGATATATAAGATATCTTCTTCGGATAAGGCTGCGGAAAGCTGGGTACGGATTCTTGCTTTGCCTTTCGGTACTACGGGGTAAGAGAATGCTACCACATAGACACCTTTTTCCATCATTCGTTTTGCCATTTCTACGGCTTTGTGCTCGTCGTATAACATTACGGGGATAATGGGAGTGCCTCCATCCATGACATCTAAGCCGATTTCTTTAATTTTTTCAGCAAATAATTTGGTATTGGCAAATAATTTTTCACGGTAAGAGAAATTATTCTCAATCAGTTCCAACACTTTGATGGAGCCTGCTGCAACGGCGGGAGCCAAGGTGTTGGAGAACAGATAGGGACGGGAACGCTGACGGAGTAAATCAATGATTTCTTTTCTGCCGGAGGTAAATCCGCCGGAAGCACCGCCCAATGCTTTTCCAAAGGTACCGGTGGTGATATCCACTCTGCCCATCACACCACAATGCTCTGCAGTACCGCGACCGGTTGCACCCATAAATCCTGCGGAATGGCTGTCGTCCACCATAACCAATGCACCGTATTCATCTGCTAAATCACAGATGGATTTTAAATCTGCAACGATACCGTCCATGGAGAATACGCCATCGGTTGCAATGAGCTTAATACGGCAATCTTTAGCCTCTTCCAATTTTGCACGCAAATCTTGCATATTATTGTTTTTGTAACGGAAGCGTTTTGCTTTGCAAAGACGGATACCGTCAATGATGCTGGCGTGATTTAATTCGTCACTGATGACTGCATCTGCTTCACCTAACAGGGTTTCAAACAAACCACCGTTGGCATCAAAGCAGGAAGAATATAAAATAGTATCATCGGTGCCTAAAAATTCACTAACTTTCTGTTCTAAGTCTTTATGCAGTTTCTGAGTACCGCAGATAAAACGAACGGAAGATAAGCCATAGCCATAGTTATCATAGCTTTCCTTAGCCGCTTGAATCACATCGGGATTATTTGCCAAGCCAAGATAGTTATTGGCACACATATTAATAACGTCTTTTCCGTCGGATAAGGATACTTTGGCGCCCTGAGGAGTCATAATAACCTTTTCGTTTTTGGTGAGACCTTCTTTTTCGATGGTTTCGCAGGTTTCTTTAAAATATTTTAATGCTTCTTTCATTGTTTTGCTCCTTTTTTTATAAAATTAAAGGTTTTCCCAATCTAAAATCACTTTACCGCATTTTCCGCTGTTCATTGCAGCAAAACCTTTTTCATAGTCCAAAACGCTCATTCTGTGGGTAATGATATTGGAAATATCCAATCCACCCTGGAGCATTGCAGACATTTTATACCAGGTTTCGTGCATTTCTCTGCCATAAATACCTTTTAAGATTAAGCCTTTGAAAATAATTTTGGACCAATCCACCTTGGTATCGCTTTTTAATAAGCCGAGTAATGCAATTCTACCACCGGGAAGCATATAATCAATCATGGTATTTAAGGCAATTTCACTGCCGGACATTTCCAACCCAACGTCAAAACCTTCCCGAATCATCAGTCGTTCCATCACATCAGAAAGATTTTCTTTGGCAGTATTGACCGTATATTCGATACCTAATTTTTTGGCAAGCTCCAATCTGTCATCTAAAATATCGGTAATCACCACATGTCTTGCACCCACAAATTTACATACTGCAGCTGCCATAATACCAATAGGACCTGCCCCGGTAATCAATACGTCTTCCCCAACTAAATTGAAGGATAACGCAGTATGTACCGCATTGCCGAACGGATCAAAAATGGAATACATTTCTTCGGGGATATCTTTTTCACAAGGACGAACGTTTTCCTGAGGAATCACTAAGTATTCCGCAAAAGCACCGTCACGATTTACGCCAACGCCGACAGTTTCTTTACAAAGGTGTCCGTGACCTGCCAGACAGTTACGGCATTTTCCGCAAACAATGTGTCCTTCTCCGGAAACAATTTCTCCAATATAACGACCTCGAACATTGGCACCGATTTCCACGATTTCGCCCACATATTCGTGACCGATAACACGAGGCGTCTGAATCGTCTGCTGAGACCAGGCATCCCAATTATAGATGTGCAGGTCGGTACCGCAGATTGCAGTTTTGTGAATTTTAATTTTCACATCGTTGGGGCCGGTTATGGGTTCGGGGACATCTTCCAGCCACAAGCCTTTTTCGGGGAATTTTTTGACAAGTGCTTTCATTGGTAATACACTCTCCTTTTTTATCATAAAGTCCTTTTGCGTGTTCGATTTCTGTGTTTCGCCCAGACGAACAATTTTGTATATTGTCCGCACTCTGTGCACAATTTGAATTATAGTACCTTTTTTTGAGAATGTCAAGAGATTTTTTGAGATTTTTTCAAAAAGTATTGACTAATCCTTGAAAATAGTGTAAAATAGAGCAGTCGAAAATGAGCGCCTGTAGCTCAGTTGGATAGAGTATCAGACTCCGACTCTGAAGGTCGTGCGTTCGAATCGCATCAGGCGTACCAACAAAAAACGCACTTTTGTCTGCCAAGACAAAGGTGCGTTTTTTGAATGATGTTTGCCTTACGGCAATATGAGGGTTTCTATGAAAATCATTGCGAAAATTAAAACAGAATATCCCGAAAAATTCGGAATCCCCCGCCAAAGCGGATTGGTGGAAAACAAGGCGAAAATTATCTTTGAAAAAGAATACCGTGTTCCCGAAGCGTTTCGGGGATTGGAGGAATTTTCTCACATCTGGATTTTATGGGAATTTTCCGAAGCGAAGCGGGAAAATTGGTCCCCCACGGTTCGACCTCCCCTTTTGGGCGGTAACAAACGTGTAGGTGTATTTGCAACCCGTTCTCCCTTTCGTCCCAATTCCATCGGACTCTCCTGCGTAAAATTGGAAAAAATTGAATTTTCCAAAACCGACGGTCCCGTTCTGCATGTGGTGGGAGCAGATTTGCTGAATGATACACCCATTTATGATATTAAGCCCTACCTTCCTTATGCAGACAGTTTTCCTGACGCTATTGGCGGTTTTACCGAACATTTAACGGAACGAAAACTGGAAGTGGTTTTTGATGACGATATTTTTCAAATGGTGCCTGAAAATATCAAGCAAGAAATCATCCAAGTGTTAGCACACGACCCCAGACCCTCTTATCAGGATGATGATAAAATTTACGGCATTAAATACAGTAAATATGAAATAAAATTTCAGGTAAAAGAAAAAATCCTGACTATTTTATCAATCGCTCAGTAGCAAAACTCCGTCTGATGATTTTCGGACGGAGTTTTATATTTCACCAAAGAAATCATTTCTCATACAATAATAACGAGGAGTTTGCTCCTCAGATTAAAAAATAAGAGAGGAAGATTTCAATTGGCAACATTTACCAATCAGGCAACCTTATCCTATAACGGTAATACTGTCAATTCCAATATTGTAACCGGTAACATTGTGGAAGTGTTGACTGCCACCAAAACTGCAGTTTCCGCTTCCTACAATACCGGTGATGATGTGACTTATATTATCAGTATCACCAATTCCGGCAACACCCCTTTTACCGGTTTAACTGTCACCGATAATTTGGGAGCATACACCTTTGGAGCCGGTACTTTAGTGCCGTTAGATTATGTTAACGGTTCTGTGTTGTATTATCAGAACGGTGTTTTGCAGCCGGCTCCCACGGTAACTTCCACAAATCCGTTAATCTTTAGCGGCATCAGTGTACCTGCAAATGGAAATGCAATGATTGTGTACGAAACCACCACCAACAGCTTTGCTCCTTTAGGTGCAGGAGGAACCATTACCAATCAGGTGGAAGTGTCCGGCGCAGGCTTAACGACCGACTTAATCGCAACCGAAACTGTTCCCGTAGCAAGCGGAGCACTTTTATCCATTACCAAAGCACTCTCCCCTACTAATGTTACCGAAAACAGTGAACTGACCTACACCTTTACCATTCAGAACACAGGAAACACTCCTGCAGATGCAACCGATAACCTGGTAATTACCGATACCTTTAATCCTATTTTAACCAATATTACAGTTACCTTAAATGGTGCAGTATTGCCTCCCACCGCATACACCTATGATGAAACCACCGGTGTATTTACCACAAACGCCGGTGCCATCACGGTTCCCGAAGCCACCTACACTCAAAATCCCGTTACCGGTGAATATGTGATTACCCCCGGTGTGACCACCGTAACCGTAACCGGTACTGTATAACATTTCTCCAATAAAAATGATCTCATAAAAAAACGTAAATCAAAAGGCTGAACGAAATCAATCGTTCAGCCTTTTATTACAAGTGTCATTCACAAATATGCCTTAAATATCTCGCCAATCAAATACAGTCCCCACAGGGAAAGTAGCGTTATTTTCGGCAAGTTCCTTGTAAACTTCGGGTGCTTCCTCAGGCTTACAAATTCTTGAAGCTATCGGCAGAACCTGCAAACGCTTTGCAGAAATCATATCAAGAATTGCACAAAAATCATCGTGACGTGTCCAATGGTGCGGATAGGATTCATATTTCGGGCGTACAAAGTTATGTGCACCAATCAGCTTTACTCCAGGCTTATGTACCTGCTGATAATAGTCAACTGCACAGTCGGAAACTCTTGTGCAACCAAGCAAAGAGATTCTTCCCATCCATGATGCACACTCAAGCGCCTGATTCATAGCCGCAGATACACCTGTAACCTCCACGCAGGCATTGACACCTTTTCCTTTGGTAACAGCTTTTACCTTTTCCACAAAATCTTCATCTTTAGGGTCAAAAGCATAGTCTGCTCCCAATTCAAGTGCAAGTTTTCTTCTTTCCTCATTCAAATCAACTGCAATCACGGGATTTGCACCGGAAAGTCTGCAAAATTGTGTTGCAAACAGTCCCAATAAACCTTGTCCCATAACCATAGCAGACTCACCAAGTTCAATTTCAAGCTTTCTGACGCCGCCAAGCCCCATTGCCGCAATAATAACAAATGCCGCCTCCAAAGCTGAAACATCATCGTTTTCAACCTTGGTGACACGCTCCTTAGGACGGATATTATAATCAGAATGCACCCCTCCGGCTACAAGAACCCTGTCCCCGGGCTTTACATCCTTCACTGCGCTTCCAACTTCTTTTACAATCCCCACGCCACAATATCCCAAGGATGTGGGAAATCTTGTCGAAGTGTTGCTCATTCCCATAAGACAAGCGTACTCTGTGCCGCCGCTTACAACAGTATACTCCATCTTTGTGAGCACTTCATCCTCTTTTACTTCGGGCAAATCCACTTCCAAAAGCTCTGCCTTGCCAATTTGGGTAAAATATATTTGTTTTCTTTTTATCATATATTTTCCTCCACAATTTTTAATATCCTACATATTTTTTTGTTTTCAGTTAAGTTATTTTACAAAACTAAAAGCATCTTTCACTATCATTATATAAATAACAAGAAAACAATCAATAGCAAATGTGATTATTTTATCATATTTGATACTAAAATGTTGACAAATTCTACTCTTATTGGTATAATAAAAGTATTGGAGGGATATCTATGTATTCAGATATTTTATCAGATTTGATTATCAATAAAGTCTATTCTGTAACAACACTGCATTCAGAAGAAGGCACCAAAATCAAAAGAAATAACCGTTCGTGCTGGGCAGTTGTTATCAAATATGAAGGAGAAACCATCTACACATCTCATAAAAAAACCTATCATTCCGACATACATCATCTGGTCGTTTTACCAAAAGGATGTACCTATGAATGGCACTGTATCCGTTCCGGGCACTTTTCTATCATAGAATTTGAAAGTGAGCTTGTTTGGAATGATGTTCTCAGTTTCTCGGTACCCAACAGCGAAAAAATCTTAAAGCTTTTTAAGGAAATGGAATACAAAAGAACACTCAGACATCCAATGTTTGAAATTGAAAGTATTCGGGATACCTATTCTATTCTTCTGATATTGATGCAACAGATGCAAAAGATGCAAAAGAAATATTTACCTACCGAAAAAGCAAGTAAAATCCGTCCGGCATTAGAGTATATTGCCAACAACTATAATCAAAACATCAAAAATGATGTCCTGGCAAATCTTTGCAATCTGTCAACTGTTTATTTCAGAAAACTGTTTACGGAAATTATGGGCAATTCCCCAATATCTTATGTGCATGAACTACGCATAAAAAAAGCCAAGGAAATGCTGAAAAGTGACTATGGGAGTATCACCGATATCGCAGAATCCTTAGGCTATTTGAATATTTATGATTTTTCACGAACATTTAAAAAATATACCGGCGTATCACCTTCAAAATACTAAAAATCGGTTGCACAACCTCGCTTGTTGCGCAACCGATTTTTTATTATCCTTTAAAATACACCTTATCGGAAGTTTTTAGGAAAATTAATATTCGAAACCGTATTTTTTAGCGATTTCACGAATGCTTACTTCCTTACCCTGAATGCCTGCTTCTTTTTGAGCTTCCATTAAGAGAGTGGAAATAATTGCAGATTCCGGTTTGTTTTCGGGTTCAACTTCACCACGAGTTGCACGGATAAAGTGATCCAACTGTGCACGGTACACATCTTCAAATACACGGGTTCCATCGATAATTTCAGTTTTACCGTCGATAGTTCCAAAGATGATTTCTGCAGTATCAAAGTTTCCTTTTACATAACCTTTGTCACCAACGATTTCGATTGCATGCACCTGAGGATGCTGGATGTAGTCAAAATGACAGTTTGCAGCCATACTTCCATCTTCCCAACGATACAGAGTATCGATAGAGTTCTGGGGAGAAGACAGTGCCATATCACCAAGCTTGGTAGCGTTGGTATATGCATAATCCGGAACAGAACCGGTGAAATAATGCAGTAAATCACTGTCATGAATACAATCCATTGCCAAGGAATAAGGAGTATGTTCCTGATGTTTGGTTACAGAACACAGCAGAATGTTGTGAGAAGAGAATCTGTTGGTAAAATGAACGATGTTACCAAGTTTTCCTTCATCAACGAGTGCTTTCATTTTGCGGATAAAGGGGTCAAAACGGAACATAAATCCAACAGAAAATACTTTATCGCTTTCTTTGGCACGATTCAGCATTTTCACGCAGTCTTCCATGGTATCGCTCATGGGTTTTTCGCATAACACATGCAAACCTGCATCTAAAGCTTCAATTGCCATGTTGGAATGCATCTGATGAGGAGTTGCGATTAAAGCAGCGTCCGGATTTTCAGCTGCAATTGCTTCTTTCATAGAAGCATACAGGTTTAAATTCGGATAGTTTTCCGCCATAAAATCTTTACTGGTCGGGCTGGGATCAACCACGCACAGGATAACGTCTTCTCTTTCGTTTAGCAGTCTTAAATGACGTCTGCCGATACTGCCAATACCTACAACACAAATTTTAATTTTATTCATTGTATTAATCTCCTTATGTTAATTGCTTCTTACCACTGAGTTAAACCACCGTCAACAACGATGTTGGTACCGGTCATATAAGAAGATGCATCGGAACATAACAGAACAATACCGCCCTGCAGTTCTTCGGGTTTACCGGTACGTTTTAACATAGCTTTTGCACTTAATCTGCCGATAAAATCCATATCAGTGTTGGGACCGATGTTGGGGAATGCGCCGGGAGTTAAGCTGTTTACACGGATATTGTGACGAGCTAAAGCAGATGCGCAGTAACGGGTGTACTGAATGATACCTGCTTTACCGGTGCTGTATGCAGGATGATTCCAAGCAACAGTATCACCGTAAATATCAAAGTCGGGAGCAACAATACCGTACATAGAACCGATATTTACAATGTTGCCGCCGCCGTTTGCTTTAAAATGAGGAATAATTTCTCTGGTGCAACGGAATACGGAATGAACGATACCGTCAATCATACCTTCCCAGATTTCGTCGGGAGTGGTATCCAGATGAAATTCAATTTTACCATCAATCGGTTTGGGTGGATAAACTGCACAGTTAACCAAAACATCTACTCTTTTCATAATAGAAATCGCTTCAGCAAAGGATTTTTTGATTGCTTCGGGATCGCTTAAATCATAAGAAGAGAAAATCAGTTTTCCGTTCTGTTTGTATTCATCGAAGGATTCGTTGTAACGGTCAGTTCTTGCAGGAACAAACACGGTTGCGCCGTGATCCAACAACGCTTTTACCATTGCGCTGCCTAAGAATCCGGTACCGCCGGTAAAAATTACATTTTTGTTTTCCATTGAAAAAAGATTGCTTGCCATGATGTTTTTCACCTTTCTTGGTATTTAATTAAGTTATAACACAAAAATTATAACATATTTCATTTTCTTTCACAAGTATAAAACAGGACTTTTTTTCTTACATTATGTCTTGCTTTTTCTTTGGATACTCTCCAAAGAACTTTTTGAATGCCGTTCTGAATGAGGATGTTGAAGTGTATCCTACCGATTCAGCAATTTCGGCAATTGTTTTTTCACCATCTTTTAACATTGCCTGCGCCATATTCATTCGGGACTCCAATAAAATTGCAGAAAAACTGCTGTTATAGGTTTCTTTTAAAATACGGGTTAACTGACGTTCGCAAACACCGATTTTATCAGCTAACTGCTGCTTATTACAATGTGGGAAACGCATTTCAATATTGAAAAAGTCTTCCAACAATGCAATTCTTTGCGCATCCAGATTTCCGGAAGCTTCCTCCGAAGATTGCACTTCTGTGCGGAAGTTTTGGGCAAGACGAACAAAGAATAAACGAAGCTCTGCCTTCAACTGTTCTTCGTATCCAAAGTTTTTTTGCATCAAAGCTTCTCTGATTTCAACCAAACGAGTCAATCCGTCAAAAGTATCCTGAATTTCAACGATTTTATCAATAAATTTAAGAATCTGACAAAAGTCCTCTGAATCAGTATTAGTAAAGGTAAACAGAAAAGAGCACAGTACTCCGTCTTTTGACACAGATTTGGAAACATGCTCCGTCAATGGCGGAACTAAGGTAAAGGATGTGATGCCATTTAATTGAGTGCACACAATTTCGTGGCACGGGTGCGTGTGTCTCCAAGGGGGTCTGTCTCCCACCATCTGGAAAAAATAAGTTGTCAGATAAATTTCCATTCCGGGAAGAGTAACACAAATTGGTTTTCGGGAGATATATTCCATAATTCACTATTGCGAAACACCATAAAGGAAATCTCGCTCTCCTTTCCAATAATATCAGCAGTATTATGCAAAATAGTTAATAATTCCCATTACGAAAATTACGAAAATAATGGCAGGTAATACATAAGTCATATACCCTTTCAGCCATTTGGGAATTCTTAGGCCTTTTCCTTGGTTTGCTTCCTCTAAAAGGCGATTCCAACCGAAGCTTTTTTTATTAACAGCAAAGATAATATAAATCATTGCACCCACAGGTAAGATAATGTTGGATACTAAGAAATCTTCAAAGTCCATAATGTTGGTTCCGCTTCCAAGTAAAGAAACATTCTTCCAGATATTAAAGCCGAAGATGCAAGGAAGCGAAAGAACAAACATCAGGATTCCGTTTACAAGACAAGCTTTTTTACGGCTCATTTTGGTTAAATCCATAGTGCAAGAAATGATATTTTCAAACACGGCAAACACAGTTGATAATGCCGCAAAGCTCATAAAGATAAAGAAAAAGCTTCCCCAAATTCTTCCGCCTGCCATGTGATTGAAAATATTCGGTAATGTCACAAAAATCAAAGACGGTCCGCTATCCACACTAACATTATAAGCAAAACAAGCGGGGAAAATAATCAGTCCTGATGCAATAGCAACAAAAGTATCCAATAAAGCGATATTTACAGATTCTCCAAGCAAAGAACGTTCTTTGCCGATGTAACTGCCAAAAATAGCCATAGAACCCATACCGATACTCAACGTAAAGAACGCCTGATTCATTGCCGCAACAATTACATTGATCAGTCCGTGTTCCTGAATTTTGGAAACATCGGGCAACAGATAAAATGCAAGGCCTTCTTTTCCACCGGGTAAAAAGATACTGTTAACGGCTAACACAATCATAATGCCTAAAAGCGCCAACATCATCCATTTTGTGATTTTTTCCAGACCATTCTGCACACCGATTGAACATACCACAAATCCTATTATGATAACAATTGCGGTATAACAAATCAAAGAGATCGGATTTGCACACACTCCATTAAACACGTTCCCGATGGCTTGCACATCCAAACCGGAAAAAGCACCCTGTGCCGTCAACACAAAATACTGAAGCATCCAACCTGCCACAATGGTATAAAACATCATCAGAAGATAGTTCCCTGCCATTGCCACATAACCGTGCCAATGCCATTTCTGACCGGGCTTTTCCAAAGCATCATATAATTTTACCGGACTTTTCTGTGCAGCACGTCCCAAAGAAAATTCCACCGTTAACGCAGGAACACCCATAAACAGCAAAAACGCCAGGTAAATAAGCACAAATAATCCGCCACCGTACTGTCCTGCGATATAAGGGAATTTCCACACATTCCCGATACCGATTGCACAACCGGCACTTAATAAAATAAATCCCAATCGACTGCCAAGTTTTTCTCTCTGCATTTGATTACCCTCTTTTTCTATAGAATTATTTTTTCAATCTGCTGACTTTCAAATTTTAATTCTCCGTCGACATAAACTTTAAATCCCTGTCCTTTTTGATATCTTTCCCCTGTTTTATCCCACAAGATGCTTAAGCAATGATTGTGATACAAAATACCGTCTGCACAGAAATAATCCATATCAGTTTCCGAAAACAGCGGATTGATTTCGATTTTTTCATCATCTCTTGCTCTCACACCGGCTAAACCGTTTAACACCAAATCACAATAACTGGAATGATTATAGTGTCTGCCTCTGGTACGGGCAAATTCATCCCAACCTAATTCTCTGATATTTTTACGAGTGAGCCATTCTCCTGTGAAAGGGTCTAAGTTCTCGTCCACATACGGAACTTTTTCCCCGTTTTCCGAAATATCATACTGAGAATTTGCATAAAGCTTTAACCAATTAAAATAATCGGATTTATTCATCACATCCTGATTGTAATTACATAAGAAATTTCCCAGTGCGGTTAAGGTCTGGCAAGTAGCAAATGGCCAGGACGGTCCGTTCCATAAACAAACATGAGGATAAACTCTCATAAACTCGGGAGAATTTTGTTCCGTTGTGGTGGGACCATAAGGAGCATAGAAATAATTTTTATCATTTAAGAATTTCCAGGCTTCGTTTTTGTCTTCATCCGGCATATTAAAATACCATGGCAAATATCCGGAAATTTCACGAATATCACAAAGCCAATAACCGTTTTTACGATTTTTATAGAAAGATGCACCGTTATCCCAAAGCAGATTATCCATTCTCTGCTTTTGGAGTTTGGCTTCTTCTTCGTAATATGCTGCTTCCTCTGTTTTACCAAGACGACCTGCAATTTTCGCCAAAGCAACTGCATCCCCGTAATGATAAGAATTGATGGTGGGACGGCATCCATTTCCGCTGGCGGAGTATTCCATGCCATCAAAATCGTCTACCTGATAGAGCAGATTATCACTTTCACGGAACTGATGTCTGTCTGCCCATTTTTTATAATTGGCTTTCAAATCTTCATATAAGGATTCTGCCAAAGAAAAATCACCGGTTACCTTGCAGATTGCATACACAGAATCGGAAAGCCAACCGCTGTATGTCATGGGGTCTGCCCCTTCTTTAAACCAAAAGCGAGCATAGTCATCTAAATATTTAGGATTATGAAGCCATCTGCCTTCATACATATGATGCCCGATGGGACAAGCAATACTTCCGTAAATGCCACCCCAGAAAACCTCGGGGGTAAATTCGGTGATAATATATCCCAAAGGAGTTTCTTTGATATGGCTGCAATAACTGTGCCAACGGTAATAATAAACTTCTTCAATATTTTTATCGGAACTGTCAACAAGCGGAATCCCTACCTCAAAAGGAGAAATTTCAGTGATACCGGATTGATACTGTTCCTTGATTGTTTCTTCATTCAGGACATAATATTTTTTTGTTTGCATCATAGTAAACTCCAAGCAATACAAAGTATTTTCAAGAAAACAAAATATTTCTTTTATTATTATAACACATAAGCATTCATTTTGTCAAATAAAAAAACATTACCGATGTCCTAATCGGTAATGTTTTTTTCCATATTTTTATTTTAAAATCGGTTTTAGAACAAAAGAATCAGAAACTGAGATACCAACACAACCGCAATTAAAGCGATGGGATAAGTTGCTGCGTAAGCTGCTGCAACATCTTCAGTACCTGCAGTACCGATTAAAGTACCCAGTGCCGGAGTGGAAGTCATACCACCGGTTAATGCACCTAAGTTGTTTAATAAGCTTAATTTTAACACGTATTTTGCAAACAGGAAACCGATAATCATTGGTACAATCGTCATAATGATACCATATACAAAATACATCACATCAAAGGTTGCAACGAATTCTGCACCGCCGGGAATACCTGCACCAACTAAGAACAATACTAAACCTAATTCACGGAACAGTTTTAAAGTGTGCTGATCGGGCATAATATTTAATTTACCGATTCTGCCGAAATGACCGAATACCAAGGATGCCAGCAGGCAACCGCCGGTAGTAGTCAGAGAGAAACAGGTACCGTCAAGACCTGCTGCAGATAAGGGAATTTTAATTTTACCCAGAAAAGTACCAAGAACTGCAGCTAAAGCAAACATTGCAAAGCCGTGTCCGTCTAAGTTGAATAATTTTCCAACAGCTTTTTTCTTGGGTTCGTCTCCGGATGCCTGAACCAGTTTCGCGCGTTCTTCTTCCATGTTGGCTTTAGAAAGTTTCGGAACCAACTGCACAAACAGCACAACACCGATAACACCAAAAATGTATGCAATACCATGTCCAACAGATACTAAACCTTTATATCCATCTGCTACAGTAGCTTTCGCTGCAGAGAATGCAGGAGTGGAAGTTAAGGAACCGGATAACAAACCAACAATCATAGCAACAAAACCATCTTGTTCTTTAATAGAAGCACCATAACCAAAAACTTCACCTAAGTAAATGCAACCTACTGCTGCCAAGCCACCTGCTAAGATGATGATTAAACCTAATAATACATAGGATTTAAAGTTTCTTTTCATATTACCAAAGAATTTAGGTCCTGCAATAAAGCCAACGGAGGTAACAAATAAAATCAAGCCCAGATTTTCAATAATGGTTAATGCTTGTTCTGCATAATTAAAGGTTGTCCCATCAGGCTTAGTTAGAAGGACATCCTTTGAAACTTCAACAACCAAGCTTTGTTCTAAAGGACCGTAAAATAATGCACCAAAAACCAATGCAATAATAAATACACCGGCATCCCCTAAGGAAACGCCTTTAATGGTAATTCTGCCCAATGCATATCCCACAAATAAGATTGCAAATACGCAGAATAATAAGAAGGAAATTCCGGTTACAGGAATTACTCCACCAAATAAATTCATACTTTTTCTTCCTTTCCGATTGATTCCCCGAAGCTTCCTTTTGGAATCTTCGGGGAATTTCCGTTTCTTGATTAAATTTTATCTTTCGTGACGAGCATATTTGGGTAACAGCATGGGAGATACGTTATCGGTATTTAAGCCTGCTGCTTCCAATTCTTTTGCATAAGTCTGAACGTGGTCTAAGTTCATAGCGCCAAGTTCAACATCTTTTGCTTTTCTTGCAGCTGCTTTCCCTGCGTTACGTCCGAATACGATAATATCTAAAAGAGAGTTACCCATCAGACGGTTTCTGCCGTGAATACCGCCAACTGCTTCCCCTGCAACCAACAGGTTGGGGATAGCTTTGGTGTAACCTTCGCCACCGATTTCCAAACCACCGTTCTGGTAGTGGAGAGTGGGATATACCAAGATAGGTTCTTTTCTCATATCAATGCCGTAGTTTAAGTACATACGGAGCATTGCAGGAATTCTCTTTTCAATGGTGCCTTCACCGCCTAAGATTTCAATCATGGGAGTATCCAACCATACACCGGAACCTAAGGGAGTGTCAACACCTTTGCCGTTTGCACATTCACGGATAATTGCGGAAGCGGAAACGTCACGGGTTTCTAAGGGATGCGCATAAGCTTCCCCGTCTTTGTTAACCAACATTGCACCCAAGGAACGAACTTTTTCGGTTACCAATGCACCGAAAATCTGAGAGGGATATGCAACACCGGTAGGATGATACTGAATAGTATCCTGATACAGTAAGGGAGCGCCTGCTCTGTAACCTAAAATCAGACCGTCTGCTGTTGCACCGTAGTGGTTAGAGGTGGGGAAATTCTGATAATGGAGTCTTCCTGCACCACCGGTTGCGATGATAACGGTTTTTGCTTTTGCAACCAGGTAATCGTCAGTTTCCATATTTAAGAGTACTGCACCTGCAACCTGACCTTTATCGTCTTTAATCAATTCTACTGCGGAAGTGAATTCAACAACCGGGATTTTGCGGTTGATCACTTCATCACGCAGAGTTCTCATAATTTCTGCACCGGAGTAGTCCTTACAAGCGTGCATTCTCTTACGGGAGGTACCGCCACCGTGGGTGGTAACCATTCTGCCGTCTGCATCTTTATCGAACATTACACCTAAGTCGTTTAACCAACGGATAGCATCGGGAGCTTCCATTACCAGACGTTTTAACAGTTCGGGACGAGCTGCAAAGTGACCGCCGCCAAAAGCATCTAAATAGTGCTGAACGGGAGAGTCATTTTCTTTGTCTGCCGCCTGGATACCGCCTTCTGCCATCATGGTGTTGGCATCGCCGATTCTTAATTTGGTAACAATCATAACATTCGCGCCTGCTTCGTGAGCTTCAATTGCTGCGGAAGAACCTGCGCCGCCGCCACCGATTACCAATACGTCAACATCGTAATCCACTTTGGATAAATCGATGTTTTCATTTAATAAACGGCTGTTGGAGTGGATTAAACCGGTCAGTTCCACAGGAGCTTTTTCCCCTTTGTTGGGACCGATTTTAATTTCTGCAAAACCTTCTTTGCGGTAGTCGGGATGATACTGTTCCAGGAGAGACTGTTTTTCTTCCGCGGTCATTCTTCTGGGTTCGGTTTTCATACGTTCCGCTCTGGTTGCTTCTACTTTTTTAATAGATTCACGCATAGATTCAGTAAACATAATTTCTCTCCTCCTTACTTCTCAATTTCTCTGGTGTTGTAGAGTTCTTTCATTTCGGTGATGGGTTTCTGCATAATCTGTTCGATTAATTCATCATAATCACCGTGGTTAATTTCTGCAACACGATTTTTCAAATGTTCGGTTTCAGGTGCGATGTATTTACCGGTTAAACGACGGGATAATACACCAACCATGGGATGAGAAATGCCTGCGGGACATCTTACGGAACAACATCCGCAACCTACACAGTCGAAAGATAATTCCGCGCATTTTTCAAATTCGCCTCTCTGAGCGTGAGCGATGTACTGCATAACATCTAAGTCCTGAGTACAAGCTTTGGTACAAGCATTACAACCGATACAGCTGTAAATTTCGGGATATAATTCCATCATTACCTGCTGATTGGGTTTGATATCGTTGATGCTGTAAGTTCTTTTATCTGTGGGGAAGAACGGGATGCTTGCAACATACATGCCTTCCTGCACCTGAGTCTGACAAGCCAGACAGGTTTTTAATTCATTCTGACCTTTGATACGGTAGATGGTTGCACAAGCGCCACAAAAACCGTGACGGCAGCCGCAACCTCTTTTTAAGGTGTAGCCTGCATATTCCATTGCAGTCATAATGGTTAAATCTGCAGGAACTTCGTAGCGTTTGCCGAAGAAAAATACATTTACTTTATTTTCCATATTCTAAACTTCCTTCCTCTCTTAATATTCAGCCGGTAATTCGTCGATTTCGTCACAACGGAAAACGGGACCGTCTTTACAAACGTATTTGGAACCGATGTTACAACGTCCGCATTTACCAACACCGCATTTCATTCTAAGTTCCAAAGTGGTATAAACCTGTTCTTTGGAGAAGCCCATTTCGATTAATGCTGCCAAAACGAATTTGATCATAATCGGTGGTCCGCATACCAATGCAGTTTTGTTGTTTTCAAAACCGAGTTCTTTTAAGAAGGAAGGAACAAATCCAACGTGACCGTCCCAGCCTTCCTGTTCACGGTCGATGGTGAGATGCACGTTAATGCCCTCTTCTTTTGCCCAAACTTCTTTGATTTCTTTTAAGTAAACCAAGTCATCCATACTTCTGGAACCGTATAAGATATCAACGGTGCCGTAGTTTGCTCTGTTATCAATTACATAGTTGATAACGGAACGAAGAGGAGCCAAACCGATACCACCTGCGATAAAGAGCAGGTTTTTGCCTTTTAATTCGGTTTCTACGGGGAAATTGTTGCCGTAGGGACCTCTTACGGTCAGTTCTTCGCCAACTTCCATGGTGTGAAGATAATCGGTTAAAACACCGCATTTTTTGATACTGAATTCCTGATATTCTTTATTGGTGGGAGAAGAAGTGATGGAGAACATCGCTTCCCCAACACCCGGCACGGAAACCATTGCACACTGACCGGGCAGATGTTCAAACAGTTTGCCGCCTTCCGGTGCATTCACACGGAAAGTTTTAACATCGGGAGTCTGCTGGGTAATATGAGTAATAATGCCGATTTTCGGAACTAAAGTATCTTCGGTGTAATGTTCATGACAATTGCAATCGCACATTATTTGTCTCCTCCTTCCTTAGAAAACGCTTTGATTACTTTTACAATGTTTAATGAGGAGGGGCATTTATCTACACATCTGCCGCAACCTACACAAGAGTACATTCCGTTGTTGTTTGCAGGGAAATATACCAATTTATGCATAAATCTCTGACGGAAACGCTGCATCTGACTGTTACGATTGTTGCCGTGAGCCATCATGGTGAAATCAGAATACATGCAGGAATCCCAGCAACGATAACGCTGAACGCCGTTTCCGGTGTTGTAGTCTTTGATGTCGTAACACTGGCAAGTGGGACATACAAAGGTACAGGTTCCGCAAGCTAAGCAGGGTTTGTATAATTCTTCCCAGATGGGAGATTCAAATTTTTCGGTTAAAACATCGCCGTTCCAACCGTCCAGGGAAATGCTCATATAGGGCAGTTTTTCCACGATAGCTTTGGTGGTTTCCTGCTGAGCTTTTACCAGGGAATCATCAGCTTCTTCCAATAATTCTTTTACTGCTTCAGTTAAAGCGTTACCTTTATCAGTTAAAGGATTCCAGTACAGATAGTCCCCTACCAACCAGGTAGCAACATCTGCCTTGGGGTCGGTACAATCAATACCGAAAGCTTTACAGAAACAGCTATCTTCGGGTTCGTTACAAGCTAATGCAACCAAAATGCCGTGGTCACGACGAGCTTTGTAGAAGGTGTCAACAGGTTCGGATAAGAACACTTTGTCTAACACTTCAATCCCTTTCACGTCACAACCTTTGATGCCGAACACAACAAATTCCTGACTCTGCAGTTCTTCGGGAGTGATGGACCATTTGTTTTCTTCTTTATTACAAGAATATAAGGTTTCGCTCTGGGGGAAGAATGCATCTTTTGCAGATTTTACGGTTTTTAAAGTTTCTAAGGAAACTTCTGCATCCTCGGTATAAACACCGTAATTCACCTGTTCTACTGCCAGAATGGGAAGATACAATTCTCTTTGTTCTTTAATTTTCCGGAATAATGCCGGTAAGTTGTTTTTTGCAATCTTTAACATACTACATTATCCCCTTTCGTTAGGCTCTCTGTCGGTAAACTCGAAATGAGTTAAGGGAGCTTCTGCATTGATATCTTCTCCGGCAACATAATCGCCGTAAAATTCGTTGATGTCTTTGATGAATTTTCTGTTGAACAGATGAAGCGGAATGCCCTGAGGACAAACACGGCTGCATTCGCCACAGTCGGTACATCTGCCCGCTACATGGAATGCACGGATAATATGGAACATATTTTCCTGGAAATCATCCACATTTGCTTTCTGAGCAGTATCAAACTTGGTGCTGTCGAACACACATTTTCTGCAGCTGCAAGCAGGACAAACGTTTCTGCAGGCATTGCAACGGATACATTTGGATAATTCCTTACGGAAGAATGCAAATTTTTCTTCGGGAGACATTTTTTCGATGGCTTCGATATCATCAAAACGTCCTTTTGTTGCAGTATCACGGGATTCTAACATCTGTTCGTCAAAAATCACGTGTTCTTTGCCTTTGCAGGAATAACAACGGGACAACATCACATCATCATAAGAAACGGTTTTATCTCCGTAGATAGTGGAAATTGCTAAGGTATCGCAAGCGTCGGTCATTTCGGCACCTTTAATGGTTTCGATACCTTTAACGCCTTGCTTTTTAATAGCTTCGATATCTAATTTACCTTTACATCCAACACCGATGATATAAGCTTTATCACGGTCCACACGATGTTCTTTTAACAACTGGTTAAAGCTGTAAGAATCGCAGGGTTTTAAGAATACTAAAGTTTTGCCTTCCTTTTTGGAAGCTTCAATCATATATTTGCTTAAGTTTGCACCGCAGAAGCCGTTATAAACAAAATCGGATAACGCTTCTTCGGTTTCAAAGAATGCCGGTTCGGGATTGTAAGCCAAGTCACCGTTTTTCCAGCCCAGCACACGAACAACGGTGCCGTCTTTTAACAATTCTTTTGCACGGGTTACTAATTCTTGCATCGTAAATCCCCCAATCTCACATTTTTACCCAGAGAACGGATGGTATCAACAAATTCATTCATGGTCTGGGAGAATTTTACACCTTCTGCTGCAGATACCCATTCCACGCGGGTTCTGCCTTTTTCGATACCTAAATATTCCAACATGGAGAATAACAAGGTCATACGGCGTCTTGCATAGTAGTTACCGGTAGAATAGTGACAGTCTCCGGGATGGCATCCGCAAAGGATCACCCCGTCTGCACCTTTTTCAAATGCTCTTAAAATGAACATAGGGTTTACACGGCAAGAACAAGGCACTTTAATAATTTTTACATCTGCGGGATAAGACAAACGGCTGCTGCCTGCTAAATCCGCACCTGCGTAACTACACCAGTTGCAACAAAATGCAACAATTTTTGGTCTGAATTCGTTTTCGTTTAACGGCATATCGCATCCACCTCCGCAATAATTTGTCTGTTAGAGAAGCCCTGCAGGTCCATCGCACCGGAAGGACAAGTAACGGTACAAGCACCGCAACCCTGACACAGAGCGCTGTTTACCTGAGCAATTCTTCTGGTTTCACGGATACCGTGATCATTTACTTCTTTATCAATATAAGTGATTGCACCGTAGGGACAAACATTTGCACACTGAGAACAACCATTACATAAAAGCTCATCCGGTTTTGCAGTACAGGGGTTGGTAGTCAGTTTGTCTTTTGCAAGTAAGCCGATAGCTTTTACTGCTGCCGCACCTGCCTGAGCAACGGTTTCGGGAATATCTTTGGGTCCCTGACATACGCCGGAGAGGAATACGCCAGCTGTGGGAGATTCCACGGGACGCAGTTTGGGATGTGCTTCGGTTAAGAAGTTATTGGTATCAATACTTGCGGTCAGCATGGTTGCAATTTTACGAACGGAAGCTTCGGGTTCAATTGCAGTTGCCAACACAACCATATCTGCTTCTTTTAAAATCTGTTTGTTATCCAGTAAGTCGGAGCCCTGAACCAACAGTTTACCATTGGGCAGCGGAGCAACTTTACCAACCTGGCCTTTTACGTAATTTACGCCATATTCTTCCACAGCGCGTCTGTAAAACTCATCGAAGTTCTTACCGGGGGTACGAACATCAATATAGAATACGGTTACGTTAACATCCGGATATTTATCACGGATTAACATTGCATGTTTTGCAGTGTACATACAACAGATTTTGGAGCAGTAGCTCTTACCTCTGTTATCAGCGCAACGGCTGCCCACACACTGAATGAATACCATTTCTTTGGGAGCTTTACCGTCGGACAGACGTTCTAAGTGACCTTTGGTAGGACCTGCAGCGTTCATAATACGTTCCAGTTCCAAAGAGGTGATAACGTCTTTGCTCTGATTGTATGCATATTCGTCGTAGTTATCTAATTTAATGGTATCAAAACCGGTTGCAACCACGATTGCACCGTATTTTTCGGTAACAATTTCGTCCTGCTGATTGTAGTCAATTGCGCCTGCCTGACAAACTTTTTCACAAACACCGCATTTGCCGGTTTTAAATTTGGTACAAGCTTCACGGTCAATCACCGGAACATTGGGAATTGCCTGAGCGAAAGGAGTGTAGATTGCACTTCTGGTATTTAATCCGCGGTTAAATTCGTTTAAGGATTTTTTAGAAGGACATTTTTCCTGACAAACACCGCAACCGGTACATTTATCACTGTTAACACTTCTTGCTTTTTTACGGATATCTACGGTAAAGTCACCAACGAAACCGGTAACTTTATCTACTTCGGAGTAGGTGTAGATATTGATTTTTTCGTGTGCAGCCGCTTCCACCATTTTGGGAGTTAAGATACAAGCGGAACAGTCCAAAGTGGGGAACGTTTTATCCAACTGAGACATTCTGCCGCCGATGGAAGGAGTTTTTTCCACGATATCAACTTCGTAGCCTGCGTCTGCAATATCAATAGCAGTCTGGATACCTGCGATACCGCCGCCGATTACCAATGCACGTTTGGTAACACGGCTTTCCCCTGCCTGCAAGGGAGTATTTAAGTTTACTTTTGCAACCGCTGCTCTTGCTAAGATAACAGCTTTTTGGGTTGCTTCTTCCATATCCTTATGAATCCAGGAACAATGTTCACGGATATTGGCAATTTCCACCATGTAAGGATTTAAACCTGCACGTTCAGCTGCTTTTCTGAAAGTAGCTTCATGCATACGGGGAGAACAGGAACAAACAACAACACCTGTTAAATGATGTTCTTTCACAGCTTCCAAGATTTTCATCTGGCCTGCTTCGGAACACATATAAGGATAATCTTCAGCGTGACAAACGCCGGGTTCCTTTCTGATTGTTTCAACAACTTTTTTTACATCTACCGTTGCGGCAATGTTGGATCCGCAATGACAAACAAAAACACCAATTCTTTGCATACTACTCACCTACCTCTTATATCTTCTGAATGCACTTACCAACAACTGCTGAGGAAGTTCTTCGTCTAATAACTGGGGAATCTCATCTGCAAGCAGATAATCTCCACCGCGTTCCCGAACAACCAGCTGACGTGCAGCGTCAATCAATTTTCCGGGTTTTACATCTCTGGGGCAACGTTCTACACACGCAAAGCAGGATAAGCATTTCCATAAGGATTTGGACGCCGCCAACGCTTCGATTTCACCACTCTGCACGTAGGATACGAACTGATGGGGTTTGATATCCATTTCATTGTATGAAGGACAAGTTGCGGAGCATTTACCGCATTTCATACATTTATAAGGATTCACACCGCTGATTTCTTTGATTTTTTCGGCATTGTTTCTATGACTCACTATTCACACGCCTCCTCTTTGATTCCAAGAGCTTCTGCTAAAAGCTCGGTGAAATAATATACGGGTAAATCTTTGTTAGATTTATTTAAGTTATACATACAGAGCGGACAAGCGGTGATGAGGCAATCTGCGCCAAAACCTTTTGCACTCTCGGAAATGGTATCACACATATTTTTTGCCATTTCTTTTTCTTTTAAGGAAATGTAACCGCCGCAACATTCGTTCCGATAGGGATACACAACCGGATCTGCACCTAATGCACGGATGAAATCTTCCATAATTTTGGGATTTTCCGGATTGTCAAACGCCATCACACTGCCGGGACGGAGCAATAAACAACCGTAGTATGCACCGATTTTTCTGCCGGTTAAGGGATTGGTTACTTTTTCTTTTAAAGCATCAAATCCGATTTTATCTCTTAAAACCTCCAGATAATGAAGCACAGTGGTTTCACCGCCGTAGGGTTCGGATAAATTCATATAGTTGTTGGCACGGTTTCTGATATCTTCCACGTTTTTCATATCGTCATTCACGCGTTTTAACACATGATGACAAGCGGAACAAACGGTTACCAGCTCCTGAGCTTTTTCTTTGGCATCGTTTAATGCACGAACGGAAGAAAGCTTGGTAGCAATCTCATCACTGCCCAACGGATAAACACCGCCGCAGCACTGCCAGTTTTCGATTTCTTCTAAGGTGAAGCCAAGAACTTCTGCGCATTTTCTTGCGTAATCGTCCAGAGACTTTGCTTTGTTTTTCAAAGTACATCCGGGATAGTAACTATACTTCATACTAAGAGATTCCTTTCTTTTTCTTATCTTAGGTTTATTAATTACAAATGTTAAATCGGTTATAAAATACCTATGCTCACATTGTTAAAAAAATAACAAAGGTGCATACATAAACAAAAGCATAAAATAACCTATAACATTGTAGCATAAACTTCTTGATTTTACAAGCTTTTTTTCATATTTTTTTTACTTTTTTTCATTTTTCGATATTTTGCACAATTTCACACAAACCAAGCCCTTGGAATTTGATAAAATGAATATCAAAAGAACCCGATAATAAACAATAAAAAAATACGCTTTCCTATTGTTCTGAGAAAGCGTATTTCTTATTATGTTAGATAGAGAATATACCGAATGCGCTCATTACTGAAGTTACTAAAATTAAAACGATAAAAATGGGTGCTACGTATTTAATCATCACTTCAAATAATTTTTTGCGTTTGAAAGGACCGGTCAATTCCACTTCTTCGGTTACAATTTTCGGCTTTACAATATAACCGATAAAAATACAAGTCAACAATGCTACAATGGGCATAATCACGCTATTGCTGATGAAATCGCAGAAATCCAGGAATTCCATACCGATTATTTTAAACCAGCTCCACACGTTGCTTCCCAGAGCGGACGGAATCCCCAGTAACAGAGAAACAACAAATACAACAACGCAAGCAGTCAAACGTTTCATTTTTAATTTATCGCAAACAATAGATACCACAGTTTCCATTAAGGAAATAGAAGAAGTCAATGCCGCAAATAAAACCATTAAGAAGAATGCACCGCCCACAAAGCCGCCAAAAGGCATTGTCTGAAACACTTTGGGGAGTGTGATAAACATGAGTCCGGGACCCGCATTAATCTGAGAAGCATCTCCGCCGGAGAATGCAAAAACCGCAGGTACAACCATCATACCGGCAATAAAAGCAATCCCGGTATCAAAAAACTCAATCTGAGAAACAGAAGATTCTAAGTTTACATCTTTTTTCATATAGGAACCGTATGTAATCATAATCCCCATTGCCAAAGACATTGAGTAGAACAACTGCCCCATTGCCGCCAATACGGTGGTTACGGAGAAATTAGCAAAATTAGGTGTGATATAATACCAAAAACCTGCCATTGCTCCGGGCATAAACAACGAATAAATTGCGATCGTAATTGAAAGGATGATCAAGATAGGCATCATCACTTTACTAACCTTTTCAATCCCTTTATTTACCCCGCACATTACAATCAAAGCGGTAACTGCAATAAATAAGAAGAACCAACATACGGATTCTGTGGATGCTCCGATGAAATTCAAGAAGTATCCGTCCCCCGCTGCCTGAGCCATTCCACCGGTCATAAATGCCCACAAATACTTGGTTACCCAACCACCTATTACGGAATAGTACGGTAAGATAATCACCGGAACAATTGCTGCCAGATAGCCGATGAAACTATATTTTTTATTTAAACTGCGAAATGCTCCGATTGCACTGAGACCGGTTTTTCTGCCGATTGCAATTTCCGCAGTCATCAAAGCAAAGCCGAATGTGATAGCTAAAATAATATACACCAGTAAAAAAATACCACCGCCGTACTTCGCAGCAAGATACGGAAATCTCCAAATGTTACCGAGCCCCACTGCAGAACCTGCAGCAGCCATTACAAATCCCAGTTTCCCGGTAAAACTGCTTCTGTTTTCGTTTGCCATAAGCCATATTCTCCTATTCGCAATTCATTTGAATGATAACTATTGTATTATACACTATTCGCCATTTTTTGTCAACTGATATTTTTATGATATTTTTGAATGTTTTCGTCAAATCGTGCAATAAATCAAAATAATTTTTATTATTTTTTGTAGTTTTTTGTTGTTTTTTTGAAAAAATTATGATATACTGTTCACAGAATCTTCACAATTATGATAAAGAGGTATCTACACATGGGAAAAAAAGAAGGAAGAAGAATCAAAAGCAGAGCGCCGATGGATTCGATTATGCCGTTTATTATGCCAACCCGTAACGACTCTGCCAACAGTTTTTCTTCATCCATTGAAATCACCAACAGCGAACAGTATATCCGCAGAAAAAGAGAAGAAGGTTTGGCAGGCTTTGGCATGATGCACGTATTTATGGCTGCGTATGTTCGTGTGGTATCCGAATTACCCGGACTGAACCGTTTTATCCGAGGACAACGTTTGTATGCCAGAAACGGAATCGAAATCTGCTTAACGATTAAAAAAGAAATGCAACTGAATGCCCAGGAAACCGTTGTGAAACTGTTCCTTACACCGGCTGATACTGCGGATACTATTTATGAAAAATTAAAAGTATTGCTGGAAGAAAACCGTCAGGAAGGCGACCAAAATGATATGGATGCCACCGTAAGAATCCTGATGAAAATTCCCCGCATCTTCTTAAAATTTGTGGTATGGTTATTAAAGGTATTGGATTACTATAAACTGCTCCCCCGTTTTTTAACCAAGTTAAGTCCTTTTCACGGTTCTTTGTTTATTACCAACTTAGGTTCTTTGGGTATTCCTCCCGTTCGTCATCATTTATATGAATTCGGAAACTTACCCCTATTCCTTGCTATCGGTAAAAAATACAGCAAATACGAAGTCAATAAACTGGGAGAAACCGAAAAGAAACGCTATATTGATTTTATTCTGACCTCAGACGAAAGAATTTGTGACGGACATTATTTCTCCAGAGGCTTCAAAAAGCTGCAACGCTTACTGGAACATCCGGATGAACTTGATTTTGCTCCGGCAACCATTACCGAGGATATCCGATAAGTAAAAATGCTATTAACACAAAAAGTGTTAATAGCATTTTTTATGTGATTAAGATGTTTTTTTCCAGAAGGAATAGTTCAACAAAAAAATTCCGATACTTACCAATACTAAGGCGCCGTATAATCTAACGGGAGAAACTCCAATCTGTTCCGTTAAAATCAATTGAGATAACATTACGCCAAACACGGGAATCATAAAGCCGTACACTGCCACCTTGGAAAGCGGATTATGTTTTAATAAAACTCCCCACAAGGAATATGCCACCGCAGATAAAAACGCCAGATATAACAGAATACTCCAGGACGCTACTCCCGAAACAATCACCATACCTCCCGACAGCAACCCAATCAAAATCATCAGAAGTCCGCCAATCATAAACTGATAACCGCTGATAACGAGCGGTTCTTCCGAAGCCGAATACCGTTTTATCAGGGAAGCGGAAATCCCATACGCAACTGTGGAGAGCAATACAAAACCATCCCCAATGAAGTTCATCTTCCAATCCAAACCGTCAAAATGAACGAACAGGATTCCCAAAAAACCAATGATACAAGCAATAATCGTGCGAATCGTCAATTTTTCCGAACGGAAAATCAAGGTAGCAATTAAAATTGCGGTAAAACTGCCGCACCCTGTACTAATCGTTGCTTTCACCGCCGTTGTGTTGGCAACGCCAATATAAAAAAGCACATACTGAATCACTGTTTGAAACATTGCAACCCAAGTGATTTTCCCAAGATTCTGCAGTTTGGGAACCAACAACTTTCTACCGGTAACACTTCCCCATAAAACAACCATAGCACCTGCCAGAAAGAAACGAATTCCGGCAAACAACATGGTAGACGCTGTGTTGTTTTCGGGAATCATCATGGGAGTTCCCATTTTAATCATCGGTGTGGCACTCCCCCACAATGCACAACAAAAGCAGGCAAGCACCGCCACAATAGCAGAATTGGTTAATATCGATTGATTTTTATTCTTCATAAGGTTTCCTCTAATTTTCGTAAATGAATTTTCCATTTAGACGCTATCAGTATTTTCTTTTGTAAAGAAAAATTTCAAGAACAGATACAGTCCGTAAAATATATAATAGTATAAAGCTAAAAAAAGAATGAACAACAATTTTATAAAATAATACAACAGACATAAAAGTTGATAACAAGCTCTACTCATTCCGCGGTATCGGTTGTATGTTAACCGTTCGGGTAATCTGTATGACCAATCCTCTTTTATCGTTTCTGTGAAAGACATTTTATTTTCCTCCTGCAAAATTCCAATAAAATTCTATCAAAAAGATTGTACGATAAACTGTACTGTGTTTTTTTCAATTTCGGCTTTCGTTATACAAGAAAGAAAAGCTTTGGATGCATCTTATGTTTTAACATCTTTAAAATAACTTCTTTTAGCAAATTCAAAACCATCCTTTTTGTCCTCATTAGAAGTTAAAACCATTCCTTTTTATAACTTCTTCCTTTGCATATTCCAAGCTATCCACTTGTTCTCTTTTTCGTTTCACTAAATCGGAAATAAAAAAATCGGGACTTGTTTTATCTGCATTTGCATAAGACGCCGTTATAACAAATCTACAGTTCCCATCATAGAAATGAAACGCACATGACCTTTTTATTTCGTCAAGAAAAACATACATCTCTTCGGTTAAGTTTCCATTTTCTCTCAAATCCTTTTGGATTGAAAATAAGTAAAACCATCTCTTAATTTTTTCATTTCTGTCTCTCCATTTTTAACAAATCAAATTGCCTTTTATGCTACCCGTAGTGCGATTTCTTCGCAGAGCGATATCCCATGCAAAAGGCAGTAGTGCAGCCATTGTAGGGTTCGGCGGTTTCCGACGAACCGAGTGCTGTTTCGGAACATCCTAAAAGCTATTCCCTACATCCCACCTCGTCCGAGTTGCTCCGCCACCGTTCCGTCAAGGGAAGGCTCAGAAGGATTTCATTTATTATATCACGAAAAACGGAAATTGGCAAGTAGGTTTCTCAAAATACAAAAAAGGTGTCTTCCAATCAGAAGACACCTTTTTTCGCATAAGGATTATTATTTGTTGTCTACGCTGTATGCATAAGCAATCAGATCAACAACTTTGTTGGAGTAACCCCATTCGTTATCGTACCAGGAAACTAATTTAACGAATTTATCGTTTAATGCGATACCTGCATCGATATCAAAGATAGAGGTTCTGGAATCGTGGATCATATCGGAAGAAACAACTGCTTCATCGGTGTAACCCAGGATACCTTTCATTTCGCCGTCTGCAGCTTCTTTTACAGCAGCTACGATTTCATCGTAGGTTGCGGGTTTTGCTAAGGTACAGGTTAAGTCAACAACAGATACGTCTAAAGTGGGAACACGGAAAGCCATACCGGTTAATTTACCATTTAATTCGGGAATAACTTTACCTACAGCTTTAGCAGCACCGGTAGAAGAAGGAATGATATTACCTGCAGCTGCTCTACCGCCTCTCCAGTCTTTTTTGGAGGGACCGTCAACGGTTTTCTGAGTAGCGGTGGTGGAATGAACGGTGGTCATTAAACCTTCAACCAGACCGAATTTGTCGTTGATAACTTTAGCTAAGGGAGCTAAACAGTTAGTGGTGCAGGATGCATTGGAGATGATCTGCATGGAGCTGTCGTAAGAAGTGTTGTTAACACCCATAACGAACATAGGAGCATCTGCAGAAGGAGCAGTGATAACTACTTTTTTAGCGCCTGCCTGAATGTGAGCCTGAGCTTTTTCGATGGTGGTGAATACGCCGGTAGCTTCTGCAACGAAATCTACTTTGGAAGCGCCCCACGGAATTTCTGCGGGATTCATAGAAGCGTAAACGTCGATTTCTTTACCGTTTACAACTAGTTTGTCACCTTTGATTTCGATATCGCCTTTGAACTGACCGTGAACGGAGTCATATCTGAGCATATAAACCATGTATTCTAAGTCAATGAACGGGTCATTGATAGCAACAACGTCAACTTTGCCGTTTTCCATTGCAGCTCTGAATACTAATCTACCGATTCTACCGAATCCGTTAATACCAACTCTTGCTTTCATGATTAACACCTGTGCCGAATTTTTTGGCACATTCCTTTCTTACATACTTGGCAATATTGCCATATATAAAATTTTTTTAACTGAATTTTGTGCGGAATTTTTTGGTTTCTCCGCAAAACCTTAACTATTATACTACATTGTCAAAAAAATATCAAGCTTTTTCTTGGATTTTTTTGCAAAAAAGATAATTTCGTTAAAATTCACAAGTTTTTACAATTATTTGCCAATGGCTTTGTCTTTTAAGATAACGTCATGTGCGCCGCCTTCTACGATACTGGTGGAAGAAACCAAAGTCAATTTTGCTTTTTCCTGCAGTTCTTCGATGGTTAATGCACCACAGTTACACATGGTGGATTTTACCTTTTTCAAGGTAACATTCACGTTGTCTCTTAAAGAACCTGCATAAGGAACATAGGAATCTACGCCTTCTTCGAAGGATAATTTTGCCTGTCCGCCGCTATCATATCTTTGCCAGTTTCTTGCACGGTTAGAACCTTCGCCCCAATATTCTTTAAAATAGTTACCGTTAATATTAACTTTCTGAGTCGGGCTTTCGTCAAAACGGGAGAAATATCTACCCAGCATTACAAAGTCAGAACCCATAGCCAATGCTAAGGTGATGTGGTAGTCATGCACAATACCGCCATCGGAACAAATCGGTACATAAATACCGGTTTCTTTATAATATTCGTCTCTTGCTTTTGCAACGTCGATAACGCTGGTAGCCTGTCCGCGACCAATACCTTTGGTTTCACGGGTGATACAGATGGAACCGCCTCCGATACCAACTTTAATAAAGTCTGCACCTGCTTCTGCCAAGAAACGGAAACCTTCTGCATCCACAACATTCCCTGCACCGATTTTAATTTTATCACCGTATTTTGCTCTTGCAAATTCCAGGGTGCGTTTCTGCCATTCGGTGTAACCTTCGGAAGAGTCGATACATAAAACGTCTGCACCTGCTTCCACCAAGGCGGGAATTCTTTCTTCGTAGTCACGAGTGTTGATACCTGCACCTACGATATAACGTTTATCGGAATCCAATAATTCCAACGGATTTTCTTTGTGAGAAGAATAGTCCTTACGGAATACGAAATACATCAGATTACCATTATCATCAACAATGGGAAGAGAATTTAATTTGTTATCCCAGATAATGTCGTTAGCTTCTTTTAAAGTGGTGTTTTTATTGCCGGTAATCAGTTTATCAAGGGGAGTCATCAGTTCGGAAACTTTCACATCCATAGATAATCTGGAAACACGGTAATCTCTGGATGTAACCACACCCAGAAGCTTTCCGTTGGGTTTTCCGTCTTCGGTAACTGCCATGGTGGAGTGACCGGTTTTTTCCAAAAGTTCTAAAATATCTGCTAAGGTCTGATCGGGTTTAATATTGGAATCACTATACACAAAACCTGCTTTGTGCGCTTTCACACGACGAACCATTTCTGCTTCTTCTTCAATGGTCTGAGAACCATAGATAAAGGAAACGCCGCCTTCCATTGCCAAAGCAACTGCAAGTTTTTCACCGGATACGGACTGCATAATTGCAGAAACCATGGGGATATTCAAACTGATAGGACATTCTTCCTGCCCTTTTTTATATCTTACCAACGGTGTTTTCAGACTAACCTTGTCCGGAACGCATTCACAAGAGGAATAGCCCGGAACCAACAGATATTCACTGAAAGTGTGAGATTGATTTTCAAAAAAATAAGCCACTTGTTTTTCTCCTTCTTTCTCGTTTTGGAATCAAAATGATTATTGTATCTATTTTACAACATTTCTCGCATCTTGTCAATATTTTTCCTAAGATTTCATAGAAACCTTATTATTCCACAAAATCAAACTGTGTATCATCGATAACGATGGTATCCCCTTCTTTGGCACCTTTTTCTTTCAATGCAGCAATAATGCCTGATTTAATCAGTGCTCTCTGGAGGTACTGCAGAGATTCGTAATCGGTAAAGTTGGTGGAATTAATCAGTTTTTCTGGTAAATCGCCTTCCAGGATAAATACATCATTTTCACGGATAATGGTAAAGGGTTCTTCCGCTTCACGAATCAGAAGTTCTCTATCCACCACTTCAACCGCTTCTTCAGGCGGAATCTGAGACAGTCTTTCTCTGGTATATGCCATTAATTCATCCACACCTTCACGGGTTGCCCCTGAGATGAAGAAAACTTTATATCCGTCTGCCTCCATTTTGGAACGAAATTCATCCAGGACAGCTTTATCATACACCAAATCAATTTTATTGCCGACCACAATCTGTTCCTTTTGGGAAAGACGCTGGGAATACTGTTTTAACTCTTCGTTGATGGTATGAAAATCTTCCACAGGGTCACGGCCTTCAAAGCCAGAAACATCAATCACATGAAGAAGAAGTCTGGTTCGTTCGGTATGTCTTAAAAATGCGTGTCCCAAGCCAACGCCCTCGCTGGCACCCTCAATAATACCCGGAATATCTGCCATCACAAAGCTTTCCCCTTCACCAAAGTCCACAACTCCCAAATTGGGAATCAGGGTGGTGAAATGGTAATTTGCAATTTTGGGCTTACAGGAGCTTACCATAGAAAGCAAAGTGGATTTTCCCACATTGGGGAAGCCAAGCAAGCCAACATCGGCAAGCATTTTAAGCTCCAACTCAATATTTAACTCTTCCCCTTTTCTGCCGGGCTTGGCAAAACGGGGTGCCTGACGTTTCGGCGTTGCAAATTTGGCATTGCCAAAACCGCCTTTTCCGCCTTTTGCAATCACAACTTGTTTCCCGTCTTCGGATAAATCTGCCAGATAAACCCCTAAGTCACTATCTTTGATTGCGGTACCGACAGGAACTTTAATCACCAAATCGGCACCGTCTTTTCCGGTACAGTTTCCGCCTGCACCGTTTCCGCCGTGCTCTGCAGCATATTTTCTTTTATAACGAAAATCCATTAAGGTTGATAAATTGCGGTCTGCCATAAAAATAACGTCGCCGCCTTTTCCGCCGTCTCCACCATCGGGACCGCCGGATGCCACATATTTTTCCCGATGAAATGCAACTGCGCCGTTACCGCCGTTGCCTGCCTTAACAAAAATTCGTGCCATATCAACAAACATCAGGATTCCTCCCTTCTTATTCTTTTCTGTCTTAAATTAAAATTAACCTCGAATCTGACCATTTCCGTAAATAATGTATTTCACGGTAGTCAACGCTTCCAATCCCATCGGTCCTCTTGCGTGAAGCTTTTGGGTGGAAATTCCGATTTCCGCACCGTAGCCAAATTCAAAGCCGTCGGTAAAACGGGTGGAAGCATTCACATAAACTGCTGCCGCATCCACGGATTTTAAAAACTTTTGAGAGTTTTCATAACTTTCGGTTACGATACATTCGGAATGTTTTGTATTATGAGAATTGATATGTGCTATCGCCTCATCAATCCCCGAAACAATTTTTACGGATAAAATCAAATCGTTATATTCGGTGTAAAAATCTTCTTCGGTTGCAGGATTTGCCGAAATAATCTGCAATGTTTTTTCGCAACCCCGAAGTTCCACACCTTTTTCTTCCAATGCTTTTTTTGCCATCGGCAAAAATTTATTTGCAACTTTTTCGGAAACCAAAAGACTTTCGCAAGCGTTGCATACGGAAGGACGCTGCGTTTTGGCATTGACCAAAATGGAAAGTGCCATCTCCAAATTGGCAGAATCATCCACATAAGTATGGCAATTCCCTGTTCCTGTTTCAATTACGGGAACTGTGGCATTTTCTACCACGGTCTTAATGAGTCCTGCTCCCCCTCTGGGAATCAAAACATCAACAATGCCGTTTAATCGCATCATTTCTTTTGCAGTTTCACGACTGGTGTCGGACAATAGTTCCACAGTGCTTTCAGGAAGTCCTGCCGAAACAATTGCTTCTTTCATTACCTTGGTTAAGGCAAGATTGGAGCAAAGGGCTTCCTTACCGCCTCGAAGCAAGGTTGCATTTCCCGTTTTTAAGGTCAGGCAAACTGCATCCACGGTTACATTGGGACGAGCTTCATAAATAATGCCAACCAAACCGAGAGGTACTCGTTTTTTCCCAATCACAAGTCCGTTGGGTCGTTCGGTCATATTGATTACTTCGCCTACCGGGTCTTTTAATGCCGCCACCTGACGAACACCCTCCGCCATGTCGCAAATGCGTTCTTTTGTTAAACGAAGACGGTCAATCATAGTAGGACGAACGCCGTTTATCTCTGCATTGGCAATATCTTTTTCATTTTCCGCTAAGATAAAATCCACATTGCAAAGTAAATGGTCTGCAATTTTTAACAAGGCATCATTTTTCTGAGAAATACCGGCAAGAGACAATTGGTAACTTGCTTCTTTTGCCAACAAGGCTTGTTCTCTTAATTGCATGTTATACCATCTCCTTTCTGCCGTGAAAAGCGGTACCAACCTGTTCCCCGTCAATAATCCGATAAATAATTTCCGGGTCATCTCCCTGAGCAATCACTGTGGTGATTTCATCTTGTTTTGCGATTTCTGCGGCAAGAATTTTGGTAAACATACCGCCGGTTCCCATATTGGAGCCTGCGCCACCTGCTTTTTCTTTGATTTCGTCGGTGATTTCATAAATATCGGAAATCAATTTTGCATCAGGATTCACTTTTGGGTTATCATTGTAGTAACCATCAATATCTGTCAGGATAATCAATAAATCCGCACCGACAAGTCTTGCCACATAAGCAGATAAGGTATCGTTGTCACCAAACTCGATTTCATCGGTAGAAATTACGTCATTTTCGTTGACAATAGGAATTACTCCCATTTCCAGCAAAGTGGAAAATGTGTTTTCGGCATTATGACGATAATGGTCGTGATCGATGATATATTTGGTAATCAAAATCTGGGCAACATCCTGACCGTACTGAGCAAAAAACTTATCGTATATCCCCATCAACTGACATTGCCCCACAGCGGCAGTTGCCTGCTTTTCTTTCACTTCGGTAGGACGCTTCGGCAAATTCAGCTTTGCAACACCAACGCCTATTGCACCGGAGGAAACCAAAACCACTTTTTTACCTTGGTTTTTCAGGTCGGAAAGCACCCTAACCAGTTTTTCAATTCGTCTGTAATTCATTTTTCCGTTGTCGTAGGTCAGGGAGCTGGTCCCGATTTTTACAACAACTGTTTCTGAAGTTAAATTTCTCATCATATTATCCTCTCAATCTGCAACCATATCAAGGTTGACAGAATCGTCACATTTATGAAGCAAATCTAATGTCTTATTCTGTTGCTTCCGAGGAGGCGTTCAAATCGTTAATCAACGCTTCTAAGTCTTTCATAGCAGTTCCAAAAGCTTCCCAGTCATTATTCTTGGTTGCCTGTTGAACACGGTTAAACGCTTCGGTAATTTTTTCAATATCATTTTTGTCGGCAACTTCCGGCGGCAACACAACCGAGACAGGTTGTGTGTCGGTAATCTGTTCCGCTCCCGTTGCAACAAACAACGCCTCAACGGCTTGTTGCAAGGTCGGTTTCACGGCAATTTTGTTGTCATACGCCGCCACAACCATTTTAAGTTCCGGCAAGGTGTTTTTCCCTGATGTTACATAAATAGGCTCCGCATACAACACGGAATCCGAAACAGGCACCACAACGAGGTTTCCCCGGATAATGGTGGACTCGCCGGTTCCCAGTGCAGACATCACACTATCAATTTCAGGATTGGAATTGACACGTTTTTCAATCTGAAGCGGTCCGTAAACCGTTTCCCCTTGGGGGAATTGCACCAACGTCAGGTTTCCGTAACAATCCCCATCGGAACCTGCCGTAAACCAGGCTGCCATATTGTCCTTTTCTTTATCCGAAAAAGGAATCATCAGGGTTAATTCCTGCTTCCCGTTTACAGTAAGCATCTGATAAGAGGGCTTCATTTTTGATTTCGTCTGATCCTCGGAAATACTTTCTTTCCAGGTGGAAGTTTCCGCACTGATTTCATTGGCAACTTCCCACTCATCCGAACGATTATAAAAAGTAACCGCATCGGTAATATGATACTGTTTTAAAATATCTGCCTGAATATTAAAATAGGTTTCGGGATATCTGAGGCTATATTTCAAATCTGACGGGAATTCCCTAGCCGTAAATACTTCGGGATAGATGCTACGATAAACCTGAATCAGTTTATCCGAGGGATCTGTAATATAAATCTCTACGGTGCCGTCATACGCATCCACAACCGCCTTGGCGGAATTTCTGATATAATTAAATCCATCCTCATGGGGTTTTGCATAGGGGAAATATTCGGTGGTGGTGTATGCATCCACAATCCATTTGAACCGTCCCTCGCTATCTGCAAGAAGATACGGGTCTTCGTCAAACATCAAAAACGGTGCCGCCGTTCTGACACGTTCCAACACATTGGTATTCATCAGGATTTTGCTGTCCGATGTGATAAAATTGGAGGTGAGCAGTTGATGATCACCATAACGAATTGCAAAAAGCAATCGATTGATTCCCGTTAAGGAAATTCCTGATTTTCCCTGATATGCATGTTCCACAGATTGACCTTTGGAAAGATAGTCAAATTCTTTCACCTGTGTATTGACAACGGAATAATCATCGTCGTATTCGCCGTAATAAATTCGGGGTTCTGTGATATTCACTTCCTGAATGGTGGAAACAACCGGACTGTCTTTTACATATAATACGGGATGTCCGTCCTCCGTGACAACATTGGCGGGCAGAAACACCGCACCGTAACCGTGGGTAAATCTCATTTTATCATTACTGTAACTTTGGGAAGTTGGCGATTCTTCCAATTTCTTTAATTCCCTGGGAGAAACCATCACCGCTTCCTTATGACCATTGATTTTATAACACACGGTGTCAACATCAATAAATTCATAATAATCACGGATGCTTTGAAGTTGCGTAAGAATCGTTTTGGCAACATCACAATCAAGTAAGGCAATGCTCTCAATGGTTTGTCGGTGATTTTTAGCATCCTCCGTTGTCCAGTCGGTTTGCGGCAGAAATTCCTGTTCCGCAATATTCTGAATTCCGTATGCGGTTCTGGTGGCATCAATATGATGTTTGATATACGGAGCTTCCACCTGACCTTCCGCCGGTTTCACATGAAAATATTGAGTTACCAAAGCACTTACCGTAAAGGCTATCAATATCACAGGCAACACAAGTGCCGTGTAAACAGAAAATTTAAAATTCCCTTTATTAAGGAACACCAGAATCACGGCAATCAACAACACACTGATATACGGAATCAGATTGTAATACTTAAGCCAGATATAGACATCGGTAAATCCTGCTCCCCACACACCTGCAAATTCTGAAAATAAAATATCTTCTGCCTTGAATTTGTAAGTACACAAATGAATCAGCACAATCATCAGAATATGGAAAATGATATGAGAAACCACTTTCTTATTTCGGATAAAATCTTTGAGCTTCTCCACACCGAGACAACCGTATAAGAAAACATACAGCACGGATACCAAAATTGCAACAAAAATCGCAATACCCATCAGACTGTCTGAAATCGCAATCAGAAAAGGTCTGATAAACACATAATAAGAAACATCCTGCCCGAATATTGGGTCCAAAATCCCCCATTCCGATGTGTTTGCAAAAAATAAAAATTCGGAACTTACTGCTTCTTTAATAAAATTTCCCGCAAAAATTGCTAAGGTGAATGATAAAATCCAGATTGGAAACATCGGTTCCAGAAAATGGAAGGATTCATCCACACCAAGCATGGTTTTTCTAATCCGCAGCAAACTAAAGAAGATTGCAAAAAAAACGATTGCAAATCCTATCACCTGAACGAGGAATTGTGTCAGCGTATTTTTGAAAAAAACAGTTGTGAAATTCTGACCGATTTCCTGAATCTGAATCAATTCCATATAAAATCTGTAACCTGCAATCAGAATAGCGCTCAGCACAAAAACACCAATGCCGATTGACAAGGCTATTACTGTTTTTTTAAATCCTGCGCTCACAACCATTCACTCCTCATTCTAAAATCAAATATCATTAATCAAACAATTCTTCTGCATAGGAAGCAGGGTCGAAATCCATTAAATCTTCCAACTGTTCCCCAACACCGATTAATTTTACCGGCAGTCCTGTTTTTTGCACCAAAGGAATAATCACACCGCCTTTGGCAGTGCCGTCCAATTTTGTTAAGATAAGACCGGTAAGTCCTGCAGCTTCCGAAAAGCTTTGTGCCTGAAGCAATGCATTCTGACCGGTTGCGGCTTCCACAACCAAAAGAGATTCAATAAATTCCGCACCGGTTTGCTGTTTTAGGATACGATGCATTTTGGATAATTCATCCATCAGACCTTTTTTGGTCTGAAGACGACCTGCAGTGTCACAAATCAAAACATCTTTGCCTGTTTTTTTCAAGTGTTCCGCCGCTTGATACACAACGGAAGCGGGATCTTGCTCGGCTTCACCGCAGAAAAAATCGGCTCCGCTACGCTCTGCCCACACCTGAAGTTGCTCGGTTGCAGCGGCACGGAATGTATCTGCCGCCGCTAAAATAACAGACTTCCCTTCTTTGGAGAACTGATGGGCAAGTTTTCCTGCGGTGGTGGTTTTTCCTGCTCCGTTTACGCCCACTAAAATCATAATATAAGGCTTATTTTCTTTTTTCAATGCGTGGTCAGGAGATAAGATTTCTGCAATAATTGCTTTGATTTCTTGCTTGACCTCATCTGCTTCCGTTAAGCGTTTCTCCTTCACGCGTTTTCTCAATTCTTCAATGATATATGCCGAACTCTCTGCGCTGATATCGGATAAAATCAGAATTTCTTCCAGTTCATCATATAACTCTTCATCAATTTTTTTGAAAATTTTGAAAGCATTGTTAATACCTTCCGACATTGCCTGCTTGGTCTTTGCAATGCCGCGTTTAAATTTATCAATAAAAAACATACTGTTTCTCCTTTAATCTTCCGTGATAACGTCTTTCATCTTTAATGCAACCAACTTGGTTACGCCTTTTTCCTGCATGGTAACACCGTATAATGTGTCTGCATTTTCCATCGTACCGCGGCGGTGAGACACCAAAATAAATTGTGTTTTATGCTTATAGCTTTTAATGTACTCTGCAAAGCGATACACATTCACTTCGTCCAGCGCCGCTTCAATTTCATCAAACACACAAAACGGCAACGGTTTTAAGCTTAATACGGAAAACAACAGTGCAATCGCAGTAAAAGCTTTTTCCCCACCGGATAACAATGAAATGCTTTCCAGTTTTTTTCCCGGAGGCTGCACGATGATTTCAATACCGCTTTCCAACACGTTATCAGGTTCTGTCAGTTTCAGTGAAGCATTTCCGCCGTTAAAAAGCGCACGGAAAGTTTCTTTAAAGTTTTCGTGGATTAAATCAAATTGGGTGATAAAATCTGTTTTCATAATGGTGAGCATATCTGAAATCAATGTTTCCAGTTCTTCTTTAGCTCCCTTTAAATCTTCCTCTTGCTTTTTCATAAAGGTATATCGTTCGTTCACTTCACGATATTCTTCCACAGAAGATAAATTTACATCGCCCAAAGATTTGATTTTGGCTTTTAACTCTCCGATTTTTCTGCGGTCACCTTCCGATTCTCCCTCTTCGGTGGAAACAAGCTCCATCCCCTGAGAATAAGTTAATTCGTATTGTTCCCACAGATTTTCGGTATAAACCTCAATATCGTTTTGGATTTTTTCGATTTTTACCGTTAATTTGGACAACTCCTGCTCTAAAACAAGCAACGCATCCCTTGCTTGTTTCTGAGCTTCTTGTTGTGCAAGAAATGTTTCATCAATGGATTCTTTTTGTGTACGAATTGCTTCCAACTCTGCCAAAGTATCCTTTAAGTATTGATGCTCTTGTTTAATCTGCTCCTGCTTAAATTCAATATCTTCAGTGAGAGCATCATTTCGCTGAATCAAAGCATCTGATTCTTTGTTCTTGTTGCGATATTCTGCTTCATACTCTTCCTTTTCGGAAAGCACGGTTTTCTGATGCTCGATTTCATCACAAATCCCCTGCTCGATAAAGGTAAGATATGCTTTCTTCTGATTGAGTTCCGATAATCCTTCCGACAAGGTTTCTGCCTGAAGTTTTTTGGAATCCATATCATAGCTCAGGTCGGTTTCATCCTGAACCATCAGAAGAAGTTGTTTATCAATTTGCTTAATTTCAGTTTTTAATTCATCAATGTTGGCGCTTTTGGATAAAAATCCTGCAGATTTTAAAATCTGACCGCCCACAATGGAACCACCGGCATTGAACACTTCACCGGTTAAGGTAACAATACGGAAACTGTGATGATACTTACGGGAAATGCTTGCTGCTGCCTGATAGTTTTCCACCACCAGGGTTTTTCCTAAAAGGCCCGACACAATTCCGGCAAATTTATCTTGATAGGAAACAAGCTCGGTTGCTTTTCCCACGACGCCGGATTCATAAAGTGCATCTCCGAAATCATACTCCCGTTCCTTCACAGTTTTTACGGGCAAAAATGTAACACGGCCAAGTTCATGTTTTTTTAGGTATCCAATTGCCTGCTTTGCGTCTTCTTCATCTTCCACAACAATATTCTGCAGTGAATTTCCCAAAACCGCATCAAATGCCAGTGCAGTTTTTTTATCTGCCTTGATAATATCTGCCAGCGTGCCGTGAAGAGTTACATCGGATAACAAACCGTTTTTGGAAGCGGAAAAAATTTCCTTAACGCTTTTTTGGTACCCCTCATAATTTTTTTCCATCTCGGAAAGGTACATCACCTTTCCCTGCTTGGTGTTTCTCTCAACCGTCAACTCAGAACGTTTCAGGCGGCTTTCTTCCAATTGCTTTTGCAATTCTTCCACCTGCTGATACAATCCGTCAATTTCTTTTTGCAGATGAGAAAAGCTCTCCATCTCGGTTTCAATATTTTTGCGGTTTTGCTTTAACTGATTGATTTTTTCTTCACGGTCTGATATCAATGCCTCATAACGGGTTAAACGTAATTTATCGGTTTCTTTTTCGTTATTTAAACGCTCAATATCACGGATGTTTCGTTCAATTTCCACCTGATAGAGCGTGATTTGATTTTCGAATGCCGCAATGTTATATTCGTAGTCTTTTTCTTTTTTATGAAATTCTTCTGTCAGTAAATCTGCTTCCCGTCGCTTTTGGCTTAACTCCAACGCTGCACGGTCCAGTTCTTCAATTCGTTTTCCGGCATCATTCATATCGATGGTAAGCTTTTGGTTTTTGATATCCAATTCCGAAAGCATTTCACGATATTTTCTGATATGTCTGCACCAATAACGGATTTCCAGATTTTTCAGCTCTTCCTTTAAGGAAAGATATGCAGCTGCTTTTTTTGAAGATTTTTCCAAACCGGGAAGACGTTGTTCCAACTCAGATAAAATATCATTTAAGCGAAGCAGATTATCATTGGTCTGATTGAGTTTTCTTTCTGCCTCATCTTTTTTATGACGATATTTGGAAATTCCCGCCGCCTCTTCAAAAAAGTTTCTTCTGTCCTGAGGTTTCCCGGAAATAATTTCGTCAATCTTACCCTGACCTACAATAGAATAACCATCACGACCAAGACCTGTGTCCATAAAAAGCTCGTTGATATCTTTCATTCTGCAAGGAGATTTATTGATAAAGTATTCCCCTTCTCCCGAACGGTAAACCCGACGGGTGACCATTACTTCGTCAAAATCAATCTGCAAAGCATGATCGGAGTTATCAATGGTTACGGAAACTTCAGCATAATTCATCGGTTTTCTTCTGGCGGTACCTGAAAAAATAACGTCCTGCATATTGCCACCACGAAGAGACTTTGCACGAGATTCCCCCAAAACCCAACGAATGGCATCAGAAATATTACTCTTTCCTGAACCGTTGGGACCAACAATGGTGGTAACTCCTCCTGTAAAGTCTAATACTGTTTTATCGGGAAAAGATTTGAAGCCGTTTAATTCAATGGTTTTCAAATACATGCCGAAGTTTTTCCTTTCCTTTGGATTATTTGCGAATCCAAGATAAATTGAATCATTTTATTATAACAAAAATTCGTGGAAAATGCAAGTGTTTTCCACGAATTTTTCTGTTTTTTCTATGATTTTTGATTGTTTTTTTCAAGCAGAACGGATAAATCTTGATAGAGATACAACGAACCGCACACAACAATCAGTTTTCCCGTTTTTTCTGCAGCAAAAATCGCACTCTCCAAATCGGAAAACGCAGTCCCGAAAACACCGCTTTCACGGGCTATTTGACATAAGTTTTCGGGAGTATCGCTTCGCTCGTTATTGCAAACCGAAACAAAATAAAAACTTTCTCCCGAAAACACCGCCAAGCTTTCCTTAATATCCTTATCTTTCATAAAGGCAGATACGAAGATTTTTTCGGTGTTGGGATAGTATCTGTCAAGACTTGTTCTTAAAGCAGTCATACCGTTTAAATTATGGGCACCGTCAAACAAAATATTCTCGGTTACCTGCTCCAATCTGCCGATATGACGCGCTTGTTTTAACCCCTCTCTTATAACGCTTTCCGAAATCTCGAGCTGCAAAGCGGTTTCAATTGCCAAAGAAGCGTTTTCTATCTGATGATATCCCGAGATTCCGCAAACAAGATTTTTGATATTGCCGTATGAAAATACCTCGTAACAACCTTTAGGATCGGAAACTTCTGCAGATGTTGTCACAAAAACAGGAGCGTTTTTGTCATTTGCCACTCTCTTTAGCACATTCATTGCATCTTCATCCTGAGGCAAGGTAACAAGTGGAACTCCTTCTTTGATAATCCCTGCTTTTTCATAGGCGATTTTATCAACGGAATCCCCTAAATATGCAACATGGTCAACAGCAATTCGGGTAATCGCGGTGCAAAGCGGTTTTTTAATCACATTGGTTGCATCATATCGTCCGCCAAGACCTGTTTCCAACACGACCACATCACAATTCTGCTCCAAGAAATAACAAAATGCAACTGCCGTCCACGCCTCAAATTGAGACGGAATTTCTCCCGTGGCTTCTTTCACTTCACCAAGATGACTTTCAATTTTTAAGAGGAGGCGATTTAAATCTTCGTCGGAAATTTCCATACCGTCAATAGAAATTCTTTCGTTCACCCGAAGCATATTGGGGGAAATAAATTTCCCTGTTTTTTTGCCGGATTTTGTTAACATTGTTTGCAAAAATGCACAGACAGAACCTTTCCCGTTGGTGCCTGCCACATGAATAACGGACAGTTTATCCTGCGGGTTTCCAACACATTCCAACAGTTTGGTAATGCGCTCCAAGCCTAAATTGATAACTGTTTGAAAACTGTTGGCATATTGAACGAATTCTTGCTTTTTTGCTTGATTCAATTCTTTCACATGGGGGGATAATGCACCGAAAAAAGCAAAACAAGTAAGAATTTCAAGTGGTGCCTTGATGCAAAAAACAATCAATCTCTCCCACATCACAAAGCCGATTAAGTGCATTCCGCCACGAAAAATTGCACCCCAAACACTTCCCAGAATCAAATCTATAATAATCCCTTTTATCACAACACAAAGAGAAATACGGAGCAAGGATTTTTTCTTCTGATACAAAAATAATCCGTAAAACACGCCGTGTAAAATTGCGTTGAGTGTCCAACCGAAAAAGAATGCCATTCCTTTACTGTTAAAAAGCATTCCGAAAATGTCGGATAAACCACCGGCAAGACCGCCCCAAAAGGGACCAAACATCGCCCCTGCCAGAGAAATGGGTATAAACCCGAAATCCAAACGGGAAACCGGTGTCTGAAACGA
Organism: Clostridia bacterium; assembly: GCA_045631485.1. GTDB lineage: Bacteria > Bacillota > Clostridia > UMGS1840 > UMGS1840 > SIG452. Next base: position 46,568 of record JAZQUU010000026.1, read on the forward strand.
TAGCAATCTAACCAAAACAATATTGGTTGCAATCAAAAAGGCAAGATAAACCAATCTTCTTAAATTGATTTTTTTTGATACATTTTTAGACATAAAAAAATCCTTTCTTGTACCACAACTACAAAAAGGACGCAAACAACCGATTTTTCTTAAAAAAACGGCTTGAGTATTCTTTTGTAGCAACGGAATGCGGAAATAACATCGCAGGTTTTTAGAAAAAACCTTTCGTAAAAGAGACAACTTCCCGTCCTCTTTTCACTTGACGCATTATTTCCTACTCTGCTTATGTTCGGAATAAAAATTCCGATGGAATAATCATACACCCAACACCAAAATTTGTCAATAGATAATCTGCTCTTTTCTTTGGTTTTTATAAAAAACGGATTATGATATCATATCACAATCCGTTTTTGGGTTCTTTTTATTCTTTTGTTTTAGATTTCGCCGCGTTTTAAATATGCAAGATATTCATCACGGGTAAATAACGGCTGAAAATTTTCTATCACTTTGTTTGCTTTTTCTGCATTGTTTTCCAGTAATTCCAAAGCGGTTGCCGCCAAGATTTTTGCCGCACCGATATAGGCAACATCGGGATTGGTCGCCAAGAAATCTTTGGAGTGAATTTTGCCGGAAAATCCGCCGATAGAGGGTTGAACAGTGGGAATCACCGAGCTTACATCGCCGATATCGGAAGAACCGACCGCAGGCACATTCGGCACTAAAGCGTCATCACCCAATACCTCTTTGGCAATCTCGTCCATCACATCATTGATATCATCACTTTCCTTTAACGGTAAAAAGCCAAGCATATCTTCGATGGTTGCCTCTGCACCAATCATCTGTGCTGCACCGTACACTGCACGATTGACCGCATCACTTCCCTTGCGGATAGCATCAAAGGTGGCACCTCGCACATAGGTTTCAATACAAACCTCATCGGGCACAGAGTTCACCACATCACCGCCTTTGGTGATAATGGGATGAATTCTGATATGTTCTTCTTCGGTAAAGGTGTCACGATTGGAATGAATTCCTAAAATTGCCAAAGCCGCCGCATTTAAAGCATTTACTCCCTCGTCGGGACGGCTTCCGTGAGCCGCTTTTCCACGGAAGGTGATGGTTTTTGCCATAAATCCCAAATTGGAGGTTCTGGGATAGTATTTCACATCGGGAGCTTCGGTTTGTGCATGAATCATCATCACCATATCCACATCATCAAAGGCGCCCTCATAAAACAACTGTTGCTTTCCGCCAAAATATTCAATTTTTCCCTGCTCTTTTAATTCTTTACGGGAAGATAAATCAATAAATTCTTCCGCAGGAACTGCCAGAAAAGTGATTTTGCCGCACAAATTTTCCGTAACACCGCTTTGTTTCAAACCGATTGCCGCACCGAGCATTGCCGCAATCTGAGCGTGATGACCGCAAGCGTGAGCTTTTCCGTCTTCCCCTTCATAAGGATGTCCTTTGCAAATCAAAGAATCCAATTCTCCGATGATACAAACATTGGGACCTTCTTTTTTGGTATCCAATGTGGCTTTTACCCCTGTTAATGCCAAGGGGTATTTATAAGAAATTTCCAACTCGTCAAAGGTTTTACGAACCAAAGCGGACGTCTTTTCTTCAAAGTATCCAACCTCGGGACTTTTTAAAATTTCTTCTGCAATATTTTCAATCACATCTCTGTTTTTATCAATGGTTTGATATGCCGCTTGTTTTAAATTCATTTGTCTATCCTCCGATATATTTTAGCTATTTAACAAGGATTATATTTCTATTCTGTTGTCATAGAGCAAGTCCAAACCCGATTCATAAAGATGGGAAACATCAGAATAGCAAAGGCATCTTGGAGCAGTAATGTTGTTCTCATTATTTTGAAACTCAATCACACTAACTCCCGTATGCGTATATTGAAACGATGACCACATAATATGCAAAGGGATATGCAACAAAACAGAAAGCCAGGCTCTTGAAAAAGCCGCATGACAAAACAGAGCAACTTTTTCTTCATTGGGTTTTAAAATACGATAGATACCATTTTCATATTGGTATCCGAGTCTCTTCAGGAATTCTTTTCCGTTTTCTTCAATATATTGAACCGCCACATCCATTTTTGATTCATTGATACCCGTACACTCAAAGCTTTTTTCATACGGAAGATTGATGTTTCCGTTTTCTAGATAGTATGTATTTTGAATCTGGGTAATAGATTTCATAATTCCGTCAGGAAACGGAGTCAGTTTTTCATCCTGAATTTCATGTGTCCAATGTTCTATATTTTTTTCAAGACCCAATAACCTGCACGCCGGCTCTGCCGTTTGTATAGCCCGTCCCATAGGAGATGAAAATATTCTGTCAATTTTAGCATCATACAGTCTCTTACCCACGGCCTCTGCCTGCATTCTGCCTCTCTCGGTAAGTGAATCTGTTTCGTAATTCGGATCACCATGCCTGATAATATATAATAACATTTCATCACCTCATTTTTTGATAGGATTCTTATAAAGATTGGAATTTAACAACAGTGTTTTTTAGTAATTCGTATGGGGCTAGAATTAAAAAAGAGCACCCTAAATTACGGCATCTTGCTTATTACAAATTGAGCAAATTCTTTTGTGATTTGCACTTTATCCCGCCCCCATTGAAGAGCACCCAAAGTATCTCCACCAGCTGCAGTTATATGTATCCCTGGATATGCTTTAATAAATTCGTCAACAAGTTCGTATGTTTTCAGTTCATATTCCCACCAATTCGCACTAAATTTGGATGAGTGACACTCAGCTTCTACTTTCCAAGGCCATCTGTCATTTTCGTCGTTTTCAAAATAAACAGCATCATCACTAGTTACGACATAATATCCAACAATACTACTTGGGCCTACACTATGCAGTAAAAGAACATCTCCTTTTTGCATTGTCTTGGGATTTTGTCCAAATCCAAGCATATCGTTTTCTTTGATAACTCTCGGCTTATTGAAAGGTTTCTCTGAAGTTCCAACTGGTTTTAAATAATATTTTATAGTTCCGTTTTGAGTTGATGAAGGTTTTTTATTTATCAGCTTATCCACCTTAAATTTTTCATATTGAATTTTTGGATGCTTTTTTATAAATAATAATGCTTCATTATAAATCTCTGAAAGTTGTGTGTATGATAAATCATAAGTGTTAATAGATGTTATGATATCTGAAATTTCTTTTTGCTTCTCAACATCTTCTACATATAATCCAAATTCGTGATTTTTGACCAGACCATTTTCAGTGAAATTTCCAGAAGTTAAAACAAATCCTTTAGCACTAATTCCATCATAAAACAAGTAGACTTTACCATGAAGATTGTCATCAATCTTAATCAATAAATCAATTCCATTATTTATGCAAAATCCATAAAACTCATGCAGTGCAATAACTTTTTGAGCAGAGTCATCATATTTCTGTAACGTAGTATAAAGTATAATCTTTTTTATTGTGGTCATACTACCAACTAGTTTTGCAATATCATCCGAAACAAAAGGAGACACTGCAATCAATGTATCTGCCTTCAAAGCATTTTTCTTTAAATAATCAAGATGATTATTCTTTTTCGTGTTCGAAATGATTTCTAAATTCATTGTTCACCTCATATAACATTTCTAATAGTTTCACCATAAAAAGCCATGCTAGATATTCGCTATCTTCCTTAATTAAAATTCGATAATCCTTATATTTTAAATTCAAATCAAGACTAAAAATTTTGTCAATATGCAATCTTCGATTGCTCGATATTTTTGTTATCACAAAATCGATATGTTTTTTCGGAAGGAGCAAGCCCATTCCCTACAAAACTCGATATGCTTTATATCTCGTCCCGAAGGGACATATCGAGTTGCTTGCAACATATCGAGTCATTTATGCTATATATCAAAGTATAACACATCTGCAATCCAATGTCAATTTGAAATAAAAAAGAGTTGCGAATCTTTGGATTCACAACTCTTTTTTATTATGCTATCTTACAACTAAAATTGTATCTTAGCCTTTGATTGCAGCCTGAGCAGCAGCCAGTCTTGCAATCGGTACACGGAAGGGAGAACAAGAAACGTAGTCCAAACCGATTTTGTGGCAGAATTCAACGGAAACAGGGTCACCGCCGTGTTCACCACAGATACCGCAATGAATTTCGGGACGAGCTTTTTTACCTAAGGTAACAGCTAATTCCATCAGTTTACCAACACCGGTCTGGTCCAGTTTAGCGAACGGATCGTTTTCAAAGATTTTTGCATCATAGTATGCATCTAAGAATTTACCTGCGTCGTCACGGGAGAAACCGTAGGTCATCTGAGTTAAGTCATTGGTACCGAAGCAGAAGAATTCAGCTTCTTTTGCGATATCGTCTGCGGTTAATGCAGCTCTGGGAATTTCAATCATAGTACCAACTTCGTATTTTAAGTCGGTGCCGGAAGCTGCAACTTCTGCATCAGCAGTAGCAACAACAGCAGCTTTTACGTATTTTAATTCTTTGATATCGCCAACTAAGGGAATCATAATTTCGGGAACGATGGTCCAATCCGGATGAGCTTTTTTCACATTGATTGCAGCACGGATAACCGCTTTGGTCTGCATTTTAGCGATTTCAGGATAGGTAACTGCCAGACGGCATCCTCTGTGACCCATCATGGGGTTGAATTCGTGTAAGGAAGCGATGATAGCTTTGATATCTTCCACGGTTTTGCCCTGAGCTTTTGCTAAAGCAGCAATGTCAGCTTCTTCGGTGGGAACAAACTCATGCAGCGGAGGATCTAAGAAACGGATACATACCGGATTTCCTTCCAGTGCTTCGTAGAGTTTTTCAAAGTCACCCTGCTGATAGGGCAGGATTTTTTCTAATGCAACTTCTCTTGCTTCAACAGTGTCAGCACAGATCATTTCTCTGAATGCTGCGATTCTGTCTGCTTCGAAGAACATGTGTTCGGTACGGCACAGACCGATACCTTCAGCGCCTAATTCAACTGCTTTTTTCGCATCAGCAGGAGTATCAGCGTTGGTTCTAACTTTTAAGGTTCTGAATTCGTCTGCCCATTCCATGATTCTGCCGAATTCGCCTGCGATTTCAGCATCAACGGTGGGAATAATACCGTCGTAGATGTTACCGGTGGAACCATCGATAGAGATTTCATCGCCTTCTACGAAGGTTTTACCTGCTAAGGTGAATTTTTTGTTTGCTTCATCCATAATGATGTCGCCGCAACCGGATACACAGCAGGTACCCATACCACGAGCAACAACTGCTGCGTGAGAGGTCATACCGCCACGAACGGTTAAGATACCTTGGGATGCTTTCATACCGGTGATATCTTCGGGAGAAGTTTCTAAACGAACTAAGATAACTTTTTTGCCCTGGTTGTTCCAGTTTTCTGCATCTTCAGCAGTGAACACAACCTGACCGCAAGCAGCACCGGGAGAAGCACCTAAACCTCTGCCCATGGGAGTTGCAGCTTTTAATGCTTTTGCATCAAACTGGGGATGTAATAAGGTATCTAAGTTTCTGGGGTCGATCATAGCAACAGCCTGTTTTTTATCGATCATGCCTTCGTCTACTAAGTCACAAGCGATTTTTAAAGCAGCTTTTGCGGTTCTCTTACCATTTCTGGTCTGGAGCATATACAGTTTTTTGTTTTCAATGGTGAATTCCATATCCTGCATATCTCTGTAATGGTCTTCTAAGATTGCGCAAACTTTGTTGAATTCAGCGAAAGCTTCGGGGAAGGTTTCTGCCATCTGAGCGATAGGCATGGGAGTACGAACACCTGCAACAACGTCTTCACCCTGAGCGTTTACTAAGAATTCACCCATCAGACCTTTGTCGCCGGTAGCGGGGTCACGGGTAAATGCAACACCGGTACCACAGTCATCGCCCATGTTACCGAATGCCATCATCTGCACGTTAACAGCGGTACCCCAGGAATAAGGAATATCGTTGTCACGTCTGTAAACGTTTGCACGGGGGTTGTCCCAAGAACGGAATACAGCTTCAACAGCGCCCATTAACTGTTCTTTGGGGTCAGCCGGGAAGTCTTTACCGATTTTGGATTTGTATTCAGCTTTGAACTGACCTGCTAATTCTTTTAAGTCTTCAGCGGTTAATTCAACGTCCTGAGTAACACCTTTCTTTTCTTTCATTTCGTCGATAAGTTCTTCAAAGTATTTCTTACCAACTTCCATAACTACGTCAGAATACATCTGAATGAATCTTCTGTAGCAGTCCCAAGCCCATCTTGCGTTGCCGGTTTTAGCGGACATGGTTTCAACAACTTCTTCATTTAAACCTAAGTTTAAGATGGTATCCATCATACCGGGCATAGATGCTCTTGCACCGGAACGAACGGAAACCAGTAACGGATTTTCTTTATCACCGAATTTTTTGCCGCAGATTGCTTCCATTTTGGTGATGTTTTCCATAATTTCAGCCTGAATGTCTGCATTGATGGTTCTGCCATCTTCATAGTACTGAGTACAAGCTTCGGTAGAAACGGTGAAGCCCTGAGGAACCGGCAGACCGATTTTGGTCATTTCAGCCAGGTTCGCACCTTTACCACCCAGCAGTTCACGCATAGATGCGTCGCCTTCGGAAAAAAGGTATACAAATTTTTTACCCATTAGTAAAAGCCTCCTAAGTATATAATGTTATTTTTTACAGATTTGTGATTACCCTGATTTACATCTACACAGAGTAATACCAATATATTATACCATAAATCTGTAATTTGTAAAGAGTTTTTCTGTAACTTTTTCCGAATTTTTTCATTTTTTCTCTTTTTTATATACTTCTCCATAAATAGGGTCTGATTATGAAGTTTTTTCGTTCAATATGACTACGATATTGTTGTCAGGAAAAGTATTTTTCCCATAATTCCAATATTTTGAATTTGAAAATGGTTTCTTTTTTATTTCCTGTAATCAAATCGGCTTCCTGCTCGGTGAGAATATGATGCAAAACAAGACGGTCGGATTCGGTAATTTCCGTGATTCCGTCAATTCTGCAAAGAGAGGGATACATCACACAAAAGAAGTTTTCGCCTTTCCCCTCTCCCAATGTGACAGAAACCGCATCATAGGTACCCCAAGGTAACACAAAATCGGAATACTCCCGTACGGGGAACTCTTTTTTTCCGACAGACACATAGGAATCATAAGAAAAACCGTTTTCCAAAAGCACTCTGTCGGCAATTTGTTTGATTTCTTCCCGATGCTTTTTAAAATATAGCAAAGCCTCTTCTTTGGAGGAAATCCTGCTAAAATCCATATTTTCGAAAATTGCTTCTCGTACTTTCATTTTCACACTTTGATCGGCATCGGAATTACTGTTTGCCACAATATGAAACCGAACAAAGTTTTTACTGATGTTATCGGCTTGTTCTTTGGCGTGTGACACCGTTCCCAACAATGTGCCGATGAGAAATACCATTACCACGGCAATCATAACCGATTTGTTTTCTTTTAAAATTTTTTTTGTGAATTGTTTCATTGTAATCTCCTTACTAAAAAAATAAGAACCGTACCGTTTCGATACGATTCTTACCATTTTTATGATGTTTATACTTCCATCAGGAATACTTGCTTGTCATACGCTAAGAGACGTTGTTTTGCATTGTTTGCCGATTCCAAAGAATCAAAAATACCAAAAACAGAGGGGCCGCTTCCGCTCATTACGCTTCCTAACGCACCTTCCTCCAACATCACAGCCTTAAGCTCTGCAATCAAAGGATGCTTCTTCACAGTAACTTCTTCCAGAACATTATACATTCTTCTGGCTATACCGGGCAAATCGCCTTGCTCCAACGCCTGAATCGCACCCGTTGTATCAGGATGCAGTTCCAGTTTTGAAGCTTGAAGAGCGGTAAAAACATCTTTGGTTGATACATTGATATGTCTGGGTTTAATCAACACAATCCAACAATGAGGCAATTTTTCCAGAACGCTCAAACGCTCACCGGTTCCTTCTGCCAGAGCAACTCCCCCTTGCAAGCAAAAAGGAATGTCTTTTCCTATGGTGTTACCCATTGTTTGCAATTGTTCCAAAGAAAGATTTGCTTCATACAATTCATTTAACCCGTGTAATACCGATGCCGCATCCGTACTTCCGCCGGCAAGACCTGCACTGACAGGAATCTTTTTTTCAATCTGTATGTTTACCCCGCCCTCAATTTTCGTTTCTTCAAAAAAAAGTTGAGCCGCACGGAATGCAATATTCTTGTCATTATTCGGCAAAAAAGTCAAATTAGTACTGACAGAAATATGATCCTGCATGGTTAAAGTCAGTGTGTCGGACAGAGGAATTTCCGCCATTATCATTTTAAGGTCGTGATAACCGTCTTCCCGTTTCCCCAACACATCCAGGGTCAGATTGATTTTTGCATTGGCATATTTTGTCAATTTATTCATTGGATTTCAACTCCTCAATGGCTCTTTGCAACTGATTATCCTGAGATGGTTCCATCAAGAACACACTCATGGTCTGATTTTCAATTGCCACTTCAATATCAGGTTTTAAACCGACTTTATGAATGTTCATTCCGCTTGGCAGAAAATATTCTCCCACAGTCAGAAGCACCGCACTTTCCGTGTCGATAGAAAAGCTCTGTCCCACAACACCTTTGCCGTAAGAATTCATACCAATCAATTTTGCACCGTTATTGTCCCGAAGTCCTCCTGCCAGAAGTTCTGCTGCACTTGCAGTTCCCTCATCAATCAAAACGCAGATGGGAATATCCACAAAATGCTCTGCATCGGAAGTTTCTTTTGTTTCGGAACCATCCGTATATTTAATGGAAACAATGGTTCCTTCCGGCATCAGATAATCGGAAACCGCAACCACGCTGTCTAAGGTGCCGCCCGAATTGGAACGCAAATCCAAAATCAGCCCTTTCATATTAGTTGAATCTAATTCTTCGAATTTGCTGATAAACTCACGGTCGGTTCCTACATCAAAACTTGAAATTCTGACGTAACCGATATTATCTTCCATCATTTTCACACGAACGGTTTCCACAGAAACCTCTGTGCGTACAAGCTCCATTGCTTTAATTTCTCCCTCTTTGGTGAGGATTTCCAGAGAAACAGATTCACCGGGCAGTCCGCGAATCATCGCAACCGCTTCATCCATCATATCGCCGTTTACTGCTGTGTCCTGCACTTTGATGATACGGTCTCCCGTTTTGATTCCTGCTTTTTGTGCAGCGGAACCGTCAAAGGAATTCATAACCGTCAGAAAATTTTGGTCATCCACCGTAATTTCCACGCCGATTCCAACATAATTCCCCTCAATTTCTTCGGTGAAGCCTACCAAATCATCACGGGAAATGTATCCTGAAAACGGGTCTCTTAAATGATTGACATATCCTGCCATCGCATAATCGAATGCTTCTACATCGTTAATATCATCCTGAAAATAAAAATTCTCGTGAATGAGTTCGCTGAGCTTTTTTATTTTTAAAGCCTGCGTTGTATAGTTACCTGCCGTGGAACCGCTTCTTTCGTGGAGAACACCGCCACAATATCCGCCAACACCGATTAACAGAGTCAGAACGATATATAAAATTCGTTTCATCCATGCATCTTTCAAAATTTTGCCTCATTTCATTTGAAATTTAAGGGTACCACAATCTGTGATACCCTCATCATAAAATATGTGACTGTAATCAAAATTATTTTCAGATTACTGCAAATAATTGAGCGGATTTGTGGTTGCTCCGTTTATCATTACTTCAAAATGAAGATGCGGTCCCGTGGACCAACCGGTACTGCCAACTTTTGCTATGGTCTGACCTCGTTTTACCACCGCACCTTTGGAAACCAAGTTGGAAGAATGGTGCCCGTAAAGTGTGGTAATTCCGCTGCCGTGGTCAATAACAATATAGTTTCCGTATGCACTGGAATAACCGGAAATAATGACGGTTCCGTCTGCAGCTGCCACAACAGATGCACCGCTGGGAGCCCCAATATCAATACCGGTATGCAGTTTATACACTTTCAATACGGGATGCAAACGATTTCCGTAATATGAGGTAATTGTCTGATATCCCGGTGCAGGCCATTGCATAACACCACCGGAATATTTCGCACCGGAACTGCTCGAGGAAGAGGATGATAAAGAACGGATTTGTGCCTGAATATTGGCACTTTCTTTTTCAAACTTCTCATATTCTTTGGCATATTTATTGATATCTGTCTGAAGCTGAGCAAGTATGCCGGAATTTTCGTCAATTAAGGACTGCAGGTTCTTTTTTTCTTTATCTGCTTTTTCTTTTACAACCAACAATTCTGCTTTCTTTTCGTCTAAAACAGTCTTCGCTTCTTCAACCTTTGCTTTTCTGTTCACAATGTCGGAAATAATCTGTTGGTCATAAACTGCAATTTGTTCAATCATATCCAAACGATAGAAAAAGTCTGCCAGATCACCGCTGGATAAGAGGATGTCCAAATAAGAGGTAGAGCTCTCCTCGTACAAGGATCTCATTCGCAATTTATAAAGCTCTCTGTTTTCCTCTTCCTCTTCTGTTAAACGGGTAATTTCATCTTCTTTTGACCGAATTTCAGACTCCAATGCAGACACCTTGTCATTTAACGTTTTTACACGTGCGGCAACCTCTGCCATTTGAGCATCCAGCTCCCGTTTCACTTCATCGTAGGTTGCTTTTTTATTCTTCGCCTGATTCATTTTTGCCTGAGCATCGTTTGCTTTCTGCTGTGCACTCTGCTGCTGCTTCTGCAAATCAGATTTCTGATCTGCCATTACAAGTGTGGAAGACAACACCACAGAACAAAGCACAAAAAAACATAAAACCAAAGATAAAATTTTATTTCTTGTTGTCATTTGATTTTCCTTTCCTGAAAATATCCGTCTGCAACGACATCAAAGTGATGCCATAAAATTAGAAAATAACGGAATCAGAATCAGCATAAAAAGAACTACGCCTGCCATACACAACAACATAAAAGTACGTTCATTTTTGTTGTATGCCCGGCGTTCGTTCGAATAATGTTTTCGACGGTAGCTATGACGATGTCTATGATGGTGAGAATGTGAGTGAGAATGATGAGTTCTTCGTTGATTATTATCCATAGTTTACTTTTTATTCCTCGCGTGGTTAGAAAGAATGTTGCTGATATGATTATACTTTTACATGTTTATTCACGGCAACTGCTGCGCCCAATGCACTGATTAATGTTCCGTAAATGCAGTTAATCAACAATAGTTGCCAGAAAAGCATCATCGGTTGAATGAGGTAAACGCCCTGCATTACCTGATAGATGCGGGGATACAACAGATGGTATCCGTAAAAGAGCAATAAACTGGACAGTACTGCCCCGATTAAGCCAACCAAAATCCCCTCAATCACAAAGGGAGCCTTTACAAAGCCATTGGTCGCACCCACATATTTCATAATATTGATATGCTTTCTGCGGGAAAAGACCGACACGTTAATGATATTGGAAATAATGCTTAAGCAAAGCAATGCCAATGCAATATAAATAATCGCACTGTATAAATTGATATTTCTTTTGGCAGCAACCAATTGCTGAGATGTTTCAAGATTGTCGGAAATAGCATCCACTTCCGAAATCAAACGGATTTCATCCATAATATAATCTGCCTGATCCAGATTGGTTACGGTAACCTCAAATCTGTTCCGACAAAAATTATCTTCTTCGGTTAATCCTTTTAATAAGGGATCGTCTCCCACGGTTTCTTTAAATTCACGGAACGCATCGGTTTTCGATACAAAATTGGCGGTATCAACCATAGCAATTCCTTTAATTCGTTGACCGATTTCTTCCAGTTCCTCGTCGGGAACGGTATCCCTGATATACACATTAAATACAAAGTTGTTGTTTAACTGATCGGAAACATGCACCAGATTAAAGGATACAATCTGAATAAATCCGGTTACGATAAGAGATACCACAATGGTGATAACCGTCATAAAGGTGACGGTTTTATTGGAGGCTAAATTGGAGAGTGCTTCCTTGAAAAAATAACTAAAGTTTTTCATGCTCGCCGTAGCCCCCTCTCTCATCATCTCTGATAATGTTTCCGCCGCCAACGGCAATTACACGCTTATGCATTCTGTTTACGATATCTTTATCGTGGGTAGCAACGATAATGGTTGTACCGCTGCGATTGATTTCTTCCAGATACTCCATAATTTCTTTGGAGGTTTCGGGGTCTAAGTTGCCTGTGGGTTCATCGGCAATAATCAGATTCGGATTGTTTGCCAATGCTCTGGCAATGGCAACACGCTGCTGCTCTCCGCCGGAAAGCTCGTCCGGATAGAAATGCGCTTTCTGGGATAACCCCACTCTTCCAAGCACATCGGGAGCGCGTCTTCTGATCTGACGATTGGTAGCACCAACCACTTTCATGGCAAATGCCACGTTATCTATCACAGTTTTGGTATCCAACAGACGAAAATCCTGGAACACCATACCAAGAGTTCTTCTGTAATAGGGAATCTCTTTTCTGGTTAACTTGGTAACATTGATATCGTTGATAATGATTTCACCGGAGGTTGCCTGCTCTTCCGCAGTGATCAGTTTAATCAAAGTGGACTTTCCCGCACCACTGTGACCAACCAAAAAAACAAACTCCCCTTTTTCAATATCCAGATTCACATTTTCCAATGCGGTTACATTGGTATTTTCATAGGTTTTGGTAACGTTTTTAAATTGTAACACTACTTTGCACCTCAGATTTTCATCACATTTGCAGAAAGATATTTTTTCACCATCATGGCAACTTTGAAGATGATTGCATCATCAAACTCTCTTAAATCCAATCCGGTTAATTTCTGAATTTTATCCAAACGATATACCAAAGTGTTTCTGTGAATAAACAATTTTCTTGAGGTTTCGGAAATATTTAAGCTGTTATCAAAGAATTTCTGAATGGTCATCAGAGTTTCGGAATCCAGTTTATCAATGGAATCTTTTTTGAATACTTCATCCAAAAACATCTGGCAGAGTTTTACGGGTAACTGATAAATCAAACGACCGATACCCAAGGATTCATAATTTAAAATTTCTTTTTCTGCATCAAACACGCGACCGATTTCCAAAGCAACCTGCGCTTCACGATAGGATGCTGCAACATCTCTTAAGGTGGATGCCACAGAACCGATTCCAACGCAAATGTTGATCATCGCTTCCGCACGAACGGTATCAATGATGGTGGAAACCAAAGCTTCTTGTTTCTTTGCGGAACGGTCTGATTCTGCAACTTCAACAATAACCGCAATATTCTTTTCATCCAGAGAAATCACAAACTGTTTGCCTTTTTCGGGGAACATACCATTTAAAATTTCGGCAACATTGCCTTCATCCTGTACAGGAAGATTCACCAAATAAACTGTTCTGGGAACTTCATAAGAAAGCTTTAATTCCTTGGAACGGGCATACACTTCTCCGGGAAGAACGCTGTCTAAAAGAATATTTTTCAAGAAGTTTCCCGCATCGTATTTTTCTTCATAGAAATGCTTGATATTAGAAAAAGTTGCAGCCAACATCTGTGCATATTTCTTTGCCATCTCGGAATCAGATTCCACATAGATACAAAATTCCAGCTTGGAACGAACAAAAATCGGCTTATAGGTAACTCCGCCCTCAACAATCACGGAGCCGTCACTTAAAAGCTCCAGGTCAATTGGAAAATGTTTGCCCATCGTCATATTATTGGAGCCGGCAATCACAATACTGTTTTCATCCAGCACCCCAAACGGATATTCAACAATTCCAACGAACTGATATACGGCATTCTGAAAATGTTTATGAATCATACTGTACCACCCTATCTTCTTTCTTCACGCAATTTTTCTTAAATATTGAAACAACGTGTGGTTTATCCAAAAATTTTTCACATAACATTGTAACATAAAAATACGAAAAAATCAAGTTTTTTTACATATATTTATAAATATATTTATAATCTTACACAATTTTTTCCAGTTCTTCCACCATTTTCTGAATTTCGGGAGCATTATCACCACCGCCCCGGGCATTCAAAACACCTCTGAGACGGAATAATTCTTTCGCAAAATATTGTTTGGTTAAATCATCACTTTTGCCAAGCAGCTTTCTGCCCAACAAGTAACTGATTTCATCACAATTCGGTTCTTTCCCCGCAGAAACCGAAAGTGCCACATAAAATCGTCTGTCCTCCACGGCAATTCTTTCGTCGTTGATAACAAATCCGTTCTCCGCCAAAAAGCTTCGTAAAACAGGAATTTCACTCTGCGGTTGCAAAACCATATATTTCGCACGACGGGCAATTTCGATATCATTCTCTAAAATTTGCGCAATGAGACGCCCTCCCATTCCGCAAATGGATATCACATCAAAATCAATGTCGGAAAGTTCGTGCAAACCATCACTTTTTATGGTTTGAATCTGCTCTTTCATCCGGTAAGCCACAATATTTTTGGAAGCCGTTTTTAACGGACCGTCCCGCAAATCACAGGCATAAGCTTTTTTTATTTTTTTGTTTTGCAATAAATAAATGGGCAGGTATCCGTGATCACAACCGATATCACATAAAATCTCCGGTTCACCTATCATTTCTGCCACGGTTTTTAACCGTTCTGTAATCGGAATATGCATAAAATTTTCTCCAAATTGCTGTATTTTTTCTATACACATTATATCATAAAAGAATTTTTTTGTCAAATTATAAAGAAAAAAGAAAAAAATCTCACAAAAATTTATAAAAATGCAAAAATATGGTTGATTTTTCAAAAAGAATATGCTAAAATGTAAAGGCATATTATATAGAAAAAATTTTTTATGCAAAAGGAGATTTTAACTATGAAAAAAATCATGCAAGTTCTGGCATTGGTTCTCTGTGCATTACTGCTCTTCACCGGATGCCAGTCCGCTACCAACGGTCCTGCCGAAAAAGAAAAATTAGTAATCGGCTACACCATTTATGAACCCATGAACTACTTAGATGAAAACGGCGAATTAACCGGTTTTGATACCGAATTTGCAAACGCTGTTTGCGAAAAATTAGGTATGACTCCCGAATTCGTAGAAATCAACTGGGATACCAAATTTGTTGCTCTGGATGCTAACCAGTTTGACTGTATCTGGAACGGTATGACCATTTCCGATGAAGTAAAAGCAAACTGTCTGGTTTCCAAAGCATACGTTAAAAATGCTCAGGTTGTTGTAATGGCAAAAGATAAAATTGCCGATTACACCACCGTTGAAAGCTTAAAAGGTTTAAAATTTGCTGCTGAAGCAGGTTCCGCAGGTGAACAGGCAATCAAAGATAACGGCTTAGATGCAAACTATGCTCCTGTTGCTGCTCAGACCGATGCTTTAATGGCAGTAGCTGCAGGCCAGGCTGATGCTTGTGTAATCGATATCACTATGGCTAAAGCTTCCACCGCTGAAGGAACCAGCTATGCAGACTACACCTATGGTGTGGAACTGACCGCTGAAGAATATGGTATCGGCTTCAGAAAAGCAGACACCGCGCTTTTAGAATCTGTTAACACCGCAATTGATGAGTTGGTTGCAGACGGCACCTTACCCGCTCTGGCTGAAAAATACGAACTGAACCTGGCGTTCTAATTTGAAATATTCAAAATAGCAAAAAGGGTTGTGACATTTTTGAAACAACCCTTTTTCGTAAGTTAAGAGGTTTTTATGCAACTTTTTTTAAAGGTTACTATGAGCCTTTTGGAGGGCTTTGTAACAACACTGAAAATATTCGGATTAACACTTGTGATGGCACTTCCGTTGGGATTGATTATTTCCTTCGGTTCCATGAGTAAGCTAAAAATTATTAAATATCCAATTAAAACCCTGATTTGGATTATCCGAGGAACTCCCTTAATGCTGCAGCTGATTGCCTTCGGCTTTGGACCCGGCTTATTGGGTGTGAAGGGCGTGAATCTGTTTTATGCAGTAATGTTCGCATTTGTGTTGAACTATTCCTGCTATTTTGCAGAAATATTCAGAGGCAGTATCGAAAGTATCCCCAAAGGACAATACGAAGCAGGTGCTGTGCTTGGCTTAACCAAACGACAGGTATTTTTCAAAATTATTTTGATGCAGGTGGTAAAAAGAATTATTGCTCCCATGAGCAACGAGTTTTTAACTCTGGTAAAAGATACCTCCCTTGCCAACACCATTATGATTTACGAAATTACATGGAATGCAAAACGAATGATGAATGCGGAGCATATCCTTTGGCCCCTATTTTACTCGGGTGCATTCTATCTCGCATTCTGCGGAATTTTAACCCTTCTGTTCGGATATATTGAAAAGAAACTCAGCTACTATAAAGTGTAAGAAAGCAGGTTCCTTATGTTAGAAGTAAACAATCTTATGAAAAGCTTCGGAAAAACCGAGGTCTTAAAGGGAGTCAGCTTCTCCATCAAAAAAGGTGAAGTACTCTCCATCATCGGTTCCTCCGGCGGCGGTAAAACTACCCTGCTGCGTTGCTTGAATTTTCTGGAATTTGCAGAAAAAGGAACAATTTCAGTCAACGGTAAGGAAATTTATAACGGTGAACAAAAGGATAAAATGAACGAACAATACATCCGTGAAATGCGTCTGCATTTTGGATTGGTGTTTCAATCCTTTAATCTGTTTCCCCAATACACGGTGCTAAAAAACATCACGCTGGCACCCACCCTTTTAAAAGTGGACACGCCCGAAAACATTGAAAAGAAAGCATTGGAACTCATTGAAAAAGTTGGTCTTTCCAGCAAAGTCAATAACTATCCTTGCGAACTTTCCGGCGGTCAGCAACAACGTGTTGCCATTGCAAGAGCCTTGGCATTAAATCCCGATATTTTATGTTTTGATGAGCCCACTTCTGCTTTAGACCCGGAATTAACCGGTGAAGTTTTAAAAGTAATCAAGCAGCTTGCGGACCAAAACACAACGATGGTCATTGTTACTCACGAAATGTCTTTTGCAAGAGATGTTTCCGATAAAGTAATTTTTATTGATAACGGTGTGATTGTGGAACAAGGAACTCCCGAAGAAGTCTTTGACAATCCCAAAAGTGAGCGTCTGCACGCTTTCCTACAAAGCTATCATACTTAAAAAAAAGAAAAAAGGATATACGCTGTATATCCTTTTTTCATCCAATTTTAACGGAAAGGTATCCGCTGATATGAATCAAAATCTTCAACAACTTTTAGATAAAATGGAATATGCGATTTTTGATTTAGACGGTACTCTGTTGGATTCTATGCCAATCTGGGTAAATCTGGGAGAAACTGTTCTAAAATCTCTGGGAATCATCCCTGATGAAGAAACAACCGCACGGTTTCGCACAATGACTCTGACGCAATCGTCTTACTATATCAAAGAACATTTTCCGCTTAAAATCAGCGCAGAAGAATTACTGCAGCTATTTACCGATACTGTGCGCAAGGGATACGAAGAAGAGGCTCCCTTAAAGCCTTATGCAATGGAATTTTTACAACTGTTGCAAGCACGAAATATTCCCTTCTGTGTTGCAACCGCTTCGGAACGCCATTTAACAGAGGCTGCACTCAAACGAACAGGTGTTATGCCTTATCTGAAATTTGTTATCACCTGCTCAGATATCGGAAAAACCAAAGAAACGCCGGATATTTATATAGAAGCAATGAAAAAGCTTGGCGGCAAACTTGAAAACACCGTGGTGTTTGAAGATTCCTACTTTTCCGTTTTATCTGCTAAAAAAGGCGGATTCCCCGTGATTGCAATGTATGATGACTGTGCAAAAAAAGAACAAGAAGCAATCAAAAAAGTTGCTGACAATTATCTGAAATCATTTCAAGAAATTCTGTAAACAAAAATACCGATGAACCCTTTTGGATTCATCGGTATTTTTTTATTTTTATTTCATTACTTGGTAATTACAATAGTCTGTGCTTCAAACACACCGTTGGTCAGAATACCGATACAGGTAACGGTATCTCCTGCCTTAATATCCCTAATGGATTTGGACAGTGTGCTGGTGGAGTTGTTATCAATAATTTTGGTTTTGCTGGAGCTTACATAAATTGCCACAGAATTGCCATCGGTATTTAAGATGGTAACCAGATTTGCAGTAGTGTTTACAGACTGTACAATACCGGTTTCATTTGCATTCTGAGACTGAGTGGAAACTTCAATCTTGGATACGGTTGCGCCGTCCAAAGTAACTTTTGCAAACTGAGACAATCTTAAATCATAAATGGTTTTCACTTCGCCAAACACATAGAATTTGGTATCTTTACCGATTTTGAAAGTATTAGGTACATTACCATTCATCAGGGTTACGGAAGAGTCTGCGGAAATCACAATTTCGGAAATGCTACCGGAAGTGGATTTGATTTCGGAGAATGCTTCAATTTCAACAATGCGGTTGTATTTTAAAGAAACGCCGGAAAGCTTGTCTCCAACACCTAATGCAGAAAATTCCACTTTAGTGCCATTCTTTTTAATGGTTGCATTATCGGAGTTAATGGTGTACGCTTCGGTTGTACCTTTGGAATCTTTTAATTTCAGAACCACATGAGTATCTTCGATAAGGATATCAGCGATGGTAACATCGGAAAGTTTTTTAGAAGATTCCGAAATGGTCAGATTCACGATTTTATTATACTGATCCAAATCTAAAACTGCGTAGTCACCGCTTCTTACATGAGCTAAAGTGCCGTCAGAACCATTTACCACGATTTTGGATTTACCGGAAAGCTCATAAGTAACAATTTCACCGGTATCCGGATTTTTCATCTGCAGAGAGCTTTTTGCGGTATTTACGGATTTTACTTCACCGTCAACAGTGCCGGTAATTTCGGGTAAATCAATGAAAGTATCCACTTCCACAATCTGATTATCAATCATTTTCACGATTGCATGAGAACCGGTAAATAAATCCTTGGGAGCAATTTCCACGCCGCGGTTTCTCACAAGAACATCAGATGCGATATCATAAGTATTGGTTACCACAAAGATTTTTGCGGTGTTTTCGGTAACATTAACGCTATCCACGGTACCTTTGGTAATTGTGATATCAATGGTATCCATCATACGGTACAGAAGAGTTGCCATCTGTGCACGGGTCACATTGGCTTTGGGAGAGAAATTGTTATCACCGGTACCATTCATTAATTCCTGGTCTCTCACATAGTAAACTGCTTTTCTGAAATCCTCGGAAATATCGGTATCATCCGCAAAGGTGTTTAACACAACAGAAATGTCATTCATTTCTTCCACGCCGTCTGCAGCTTTGGTAATATATAAAGCAGCTTCTTCACGGCTTAAGGGAGCATCCAAATCTGTATCCAGAATTTCGTCCGCAGTAAATACATCACGGAAAATTAAGTATGCCAGTTCTTTTTTATAAATGGTGTCCAAATCGGATAAGTCTTCCGAATATACAGAATAAATACTGTTAATATTATCGGTAACAGCGGTGGTGTTATACCCCAAAATTCTTGCAATTAAAAGCATTGCCTGAACTTTTGTTACATTAACATCGGGAGCAAACTCGGTTTCGGAAATACCGTTAATAATACCTTTGTCTGCCATATCATAAATTGCATCGTACGCCCAGCTGTGACTTTCTTTTGTCACATCCTGAAAAGATGCAGCAAATGCCATAGAGCTCATCAGAATCATAAAGCAGAGAACAAACGATAAAACTTTTTTTACCATAGTAAAATCCTCCAAAAAATTATAAATGATTTTTTAAACAAATGAAAAGAAAGGGTTACTCATCAAAACCGTTGGGGTTTTGTTTCTGCCAGTTCCAGGCATCACGGCACATATCCACAATGTTTTTGGTTGCCTGCCAGCCGAGTTCTTCTTTGGCTTTGGTGGGATCTGCATAACATTCTGCAATATCACCGGGACGGCGGTCAACAATTTTGTGTGCAATTGTGATGCCGTTTGCCTCTTCAAAAGCTTTGATGATATCCAGAACACTGTAACCGGTTCCGGTACCTAAATTATGTACGAACACACCTTTTCTGTCCTGAATATATTCAATTGCTTTTAAGTGACCCATAGATAAATCCATAACATGGATAAAGTCTCTTACGCCGGTGCCGTCGTGAGTGGGATAATCACCGCCAAACACGCTTAACTCTTTGAGTTTACCGGAAGCAACCTGAGTAATATAAGGCATCAGGTTATTGGGAATACCTTTGGGATTTTCTCCGATTCTTCCGCTATGATGCGCTCCAACGGGATTGAAATAACGCAACAAGGAAATAGAGAATTCAGGATCAGACACATAAACATCGGAAAGAATCTGCTCTAAGAACAGTTTTGTTCTGCCGTAAGGATTGGTTGCAGAATTGGGCATATCTTCTGTAATCGGAACTTTTGCGGGATCCCCGTAAACAGTTGCAGAAGAAGAAAATACCATTTTCTTCACATTGTGTTTAATCATCACTTCAAGCAAGGTGAAAGTTCCGGTCAGGTTGTTTTCATAATAGCGAAGCGGAATGGAAACGGATTCCCCTACTGCTTTCAAGCCTGCAAAATGGATCACGGATGAAATATCATGTTTAGTAAAAATTTCATCCAGTTTATCATAATCGTTGATATCACATTCATAAAAATCCAGGGTTTTGCCGGTTAATTCCATAACACGTTTTAAGGATTCAAAGCTACTGTTGCAAAGGTTATCCACCACCACAACATCATAACCGTTTTCCAAAAGCAATAAAACCGTGTGACTACCGATATATCCGGCGCCGCCTGTCACTAAAATCTTCATAAGTACCTCCGTATGCTGTATATACTTTTTTACAGACTTATTATATCACCATATTTACTAAAAGTAAATAAAAATCAGAAAAAAACTTTACTTTTTAATCAAATTGTTATATAATTGAAACATAAGGTATCCGGACAAAATATTTTCGCATACATTTTACCGGAAGAACTTATCTGTTCGTCTTAAAAAAACGGAAAGGACGTTTTTATCTTGAAAAAAATTATTGCGGTGAATGCAAGCCCGAACTCCAACGGAAACACTGCATATTTGCTCTCTCTTTTGGGAAGTGAAATTGAAAAAAACGGTGTTTCTTTTGAAATCATACAGATTGGAGAAGAACTGGCAAAACTGAAAATCCCTTACTGCGTTTGTTGCTCTTCTCCTTGCAACCGTTCCTGCTACAAGGGAACTTCATTTGAAGATGTAATGAATCGTTGCATGGAAGCTGACGGAATGATTTTCGCAAGTCCCGTATATTTTGGCTCGATGAGTGCACAATTAAAATGTTTTTTTGACAAAACAAGAGATGCACGTGCCAAAAAAGCATTTTTGGGAAAACCTGCCTGTGCAGTCAGCGTTGGTGCTACCAAATACGGAGGCCAGCAATCCACCCTCCGCTCCATCCAGGATTGTTGTATGGTGCTTGGCTTTTCCATTGTTACCGATGCGGATGAATCCGGATGCGGTCACTTTGGATTAAGCGCACAACGTCCCGCAGCAGAGGACCAATATGCTTTGGGAAGAATTTCCGCTCTGGCAAAAAGAATGTGCATGGAAGTTTTGAAATCACATTAAAAGCTGAGGTTATGTTATGAAATTCTTAATTTTATCAGTTACCACCGGTCAAGGGCATCATCAGACCGGAAAAGCAATCATCTCCTATATGCAACAACAAGGACACGAAACAGAGCAACTTGATTGTTATGAATATTTCAGTCCCGCCATCAAAGAAATGTTGTCGCAGGGGTATTTGCTTTCCACCAAATATTCCCCCAAGTTATACGGAAAATTTTATCGTCTTGCGGAAAAACTAGAGAAAAAATCCTCCAATACCGTTTTATTGCAAATTACCAACTCCATTTTCCATAAAAAAATGGAAGCTTATCTGGAAGAATACAATCCCGATGTGGTAATTTGTACCCACGTATTTGCGGCATTATTGATGACATATTTAAAAGAGCACGGAACCGTTTATCCCACCATTGGCGTTGTGACCGATTTTAAAGTGCATCCCCACTGGGAAGTAACTCAACTGGATTATTATGTGTTGCCCAATGAATACCTGGTTCCTTCTATGGTGAAAAAAGGCTTCAAAAAAGAACAGCTGCTCCCCTTTGGGATTCCCATTTTTGAAAAATTCCGTACCAAGGAAGATAAAGGAACTACCAGAGAGCAATTGGGATTTGATAATATTCCCACGATTCTTGTTATGAGCGGCAGTATGGGATACGGAAACATCGCCAAGATGATTAAAAATATCGACTCGGTTGCACATCAATTTCAAATCATCACTGTTTGCGGAAACAACAAAAAACTAAAGAAAAAAATTGATAAGGCAAAATACAAACATAAAGTATATAATTACGGCTTTGTGGATTGCGTGGATCGGTTGATGGATGCATCTGATTGCATCATCACCAAACCGGGCGGACTCACCGTGTCGGAAGCGTTGGCAAAAGGATTGCCGATGGCAATTTTCAAGCCGATTCCCGGTCAGGAAGAGCGAAACCTGGAATTTCTTTTAAACTTCGGTGCTTGTATGAGAATTTCAAAAACAAGTCCCGTTGACGAAGTGATTGAACAACTGTTTATGGATTCCCGCAAAATTGATGCAATGCTTCAAAACATTGAATTAATCCGAAAAACAGATTCTACCGAAAAATTATGTGAACACATTATATCAATGAAAAAATAAGCAAAGAAAAAGGAGAAACATTATGATTGCAATTGGAAATGACCACGTTGGTTTTGAATTAAAGGAAGCAGTATTGGAAGTGCTTAAGGAATACAATCTGGAATACAAAGATTTCGGAGCATATTCTTCTGACCGTGCAGACTATCCGGTATATGCACAAAAAGTGGCAAACGCTGTTGCCAGCGGTGAATGTGACCGTGGTATTTTATTATGCGGCACAGGCGTAGGAATTTCTATCGCCGCAAACAAGGTAAAAGGAATCCGTGCAGTTGTTTGCACCGAGCCCTATTCCGCTCAGCTTGCAAAAGAACACAACAACGCCAATATTCTGGCAATGGGTGCCCGTGTGGTTGGTCCCGAACTTGCCAAAATGATTTTAAAGCATTGGCTAGATGCAGAATTTCAGGGAGAACGCCACGAAAGACGTGTGAACATGATTTCTGCAATCGAAGACGGTGTTGTTTTGGAAGCATAATTTAGCCAAGGAGCAAAAGCGTTGCGATATCTGATTATTCTGATCTTAATCCCGTTTATACAATTTGCAGTATCTTTTTTAGGGCAGGAATTTCTTCCTGCCCCAAATTCGTTTGCGATGAGATATCTGATTTATTTTCTGCAACAGTTTTTTGCGGTATTTGTGCCTACATATTTTCTGTTTAAAAAAGAAAGCTACCTGAATCGGGAAGAATGCAACCCCAAAAGTTTTTTCAATGTGATTTCCTTTATGGTGCTTGGAATCTGTATGCAATTTTTGGGGATATTTGTAAATCTTCCGTTTAGTGTTCAGTTGCAGAAAATAGGATTTTCGCCTCCACCATCCATCGCTCCGGCAAAATCGACAATGCAATTTATCGTGCAAACACTTGCCATTTGCCTCACGCCTGCCGTTTTTGAAGAAGTGTTGTTTCGCAGAATGATTTTTTCTTCCATCCGAAAAAAATCTGCAATTGCTGCCATCGTGTTTTCCGCAATGTTCTTTGCCATGGCACATTCTGATTTTTTCAATCTTCCCGCAACATTCTTCATCGGAATTTGTCTTGGAATTGCAAGATATCGAGGTACTCCCCTGATTTTATGTATCATTGCACATTTTTCCGTGAATTTTTCGGCAAGCGTGCTGAATATTATTTTGGAAAATCCTGCTGCAAACGATTTTTTCCTGCGATACTTTTTACTGTTTGTTGTACTGATTATTACATTATTTATTTCACTTTTTCCGAAAAAAACAGATGCGGAAGAACTGACAGACGATTCTGCAATACGATTCGGAAAATATCTTGTAAAGATGCTAAAAAATCCGTTGTTATACGGATATATTATTCTCTTTGTGATATTGGGGGTGCGTAACCTGTGATAAAAAATATTGGAAAAATTATTTGTGCAATTTTCGTAATTTTAGTTCTTATATATGGTTGTGATATGATTGGAATCATTGGATCCGACGAAACCATCGGGATTACAATTTCCGAAAATGATAATCTTACCACAATTTCCAAAGAATTAAAAGAAAACAATGTGATATTAAGCCAAAATGTTTTCAAACTGTATTATAAGCTTACTCATTCCGATGTGATGATACATCCCGGAAGCTTCCAAATTGAAAAAAACAGTGCATATAAAGAGATTGCAAAAGCAATCTCCACTCCCCACTCTGACACCGTAACCATTACCATACCGGAAGGATTTGAAGCAAGGGAAATCGCTGCCAGACTTCTGGAAAAAGGCTTGATTTCCGATACAGAGGATTTTCAGAATTCTTTAAAGAGTTATGTATTTCAGACCAAACAAGGCACCGTGATTTCAGGAGAAACCATGCTGGAGGGATACTTATTCCCCGATACCTACCAAATTGAACGTTATGCAAAGCCAAAAGATATTATTGATCTTCTTACGGGGAATTTCCAATCCAAATGGAGTGATGAATACGATAGCCGTGCCAAGGAACTCGGAATGAATGTAAAAGAAGTGATTACCTTGGCATCAATTGTGGAACGGGAAGCAAGAAAAACAGAAGATTTTCCGTTGGTTGCCTCTGTTTTTCATAATCGCTTGAACAACGGAAAACGGTTGGAATCCTGCGCAACCGTACAGTACATTTTAAAAGAAAGAAAACCGATTCTTTCTATCGCCGATACTAAAATCGATTCCCCTTATAACACCTATCAGAATGCAGGATTACCTCCCGCACCCATTTCGTCTCCCGGAATTCTTGCCATTGAATCTGTGTTATATCCTAAGGATACCGATTATCTTTATTTTTTCACAGATAAAAACGGAGATAATCATTATGCAAAAACCTTTGAGGAACACAACCGTTTGATTCAACAGTACGGTTTATAAAATGAAAAAGCTGAATGAACTTTTTTAAGAAAGTTCATTCAGCTTTTTTTATGCAATCGTTTAGTCTATCAAGAGAATTTCCGTCATACGAAGTTTGGCTG
Organism: Clostridia bacterium; assembly: GCA_045631485.1. Classification (GTDB taxonomy): domain Bacteria; phylum Bacillota; class Clostridia; order UMGS1840; family UMGS1840; genus SIG452. The sequence goes on from JAZQUU010000026.1 coordinate 71,669, forward strand.
CACCGTAAGGATAAAGCTCAATTTTTGGGGTTTATCCATCGGAACACGGCTTTTGATTTTCGATAATTTTATCAATATACTTTTTTGGCTCTTGCAATCATATCTTCATTTTCCAGAAGATATGCCAAAGGCACACAACCATCCAACCAATACGGAACACGTTCCCAACCTTCACGGTCACCGCCAATCCAGGCACTATCACGAATGTCGGGCCACACTTTATCCAAGTTCCCGCTTAAGCCCTCTGCCTGAATTTCAAGTTGACGCTTCATCCAACCTTTCGGTTTTATTTCATCTGTGGTGAAAAACTGTATTTTGCCATTGTTTTTCTCCCGTGTCAGCATTCATATTTAGTCATTTTCTTTAGTTGTTTTCACTCATTAAAAGCTTGGCACTTCTGTCTGCAGTAATTAACGCTTCCACAAATGCATCAATGTTACCGTTCATAATGGTGGGTAACTGCTGAATGGTTAACCCGATTCTATGGTCGGTAACACGGCCTTGGGGATAGTTATAAGTACGGATTCTTTCACTTCTGTCCCCGGTACCAACCTGGGATTTTCTTTCTGCCGCAATTTTACTGTTCTGCTCGGTGATTTTGATATCATAGAGCTTGGAACGAAGCATTTTCATTGCCATATCACGGTTTTTATGCTGGCTTCGTTCGTTCTGACAAGCCACCACAATACCGGTAGGTTTATGGGTAATACGGATTGCAGATTCGGTTTTGTTAACGTGCTGACCACCTGCACCGGATGCACGGTAGGTATCAATTTCCAAATCGTCTGCATTGATTTCTACCTCAACGTCTTCCACCTCGGGAAGCACGGCAACAGTTACGGTGGAGGTATGAATTCTACCCCCAGATTCGGTTTCGGGAATTCTCTGCACACGATGAACGCCGCTTTCAAATTTCAGTTTGGAATAAACACCTTTCCCTTCAATGGAGAAAGAAATTTCTTTATAACCGCCGATACCGATTTCAGTTTCGGAAATTATTTCGGTTTTGAAACGCTGATTCATAGCATACATAGAGTACATACGGTATAAATCCCCTGCAAACAACGCAGCTTCATCACCGCCTGCACCTGCACGGATTTCCACGATAACGTTTTTATCATCATTTTCATCTTTGGGAAGGAGCAGAATTTTAATTTCTTCGATAATCTGTTCGCTTTGATCACGTTTATCGTAGTATTCCGCTTCTGCCATTTCACGAAGGTCGTGGTCGGTTTCGGTATCCATCATTTCTTTGGCATCTGCCATTTCCTGCTGCGCCTGTTTATATTCCCGATATTTTTCCACGATGGGTTCCAATTCGGAAATTTCTTTCATCACACTACGGAACTGTTCCTGGTCGCTGATAACTGCAGGGTCGGCAGCTTTTTGGTTTAATTCAATGTATTTTTCTTCTAAAAAGCCTAATTTTTCAAACATATTAATCTTTTTTTCCTTTCGCCTGTTCTTTTAAATAAGCGTTGATGAATGCATCAAGCTCCCCATCCATCACGGCAGTAACATTTCCTGTTTCTTCCAGGGTTCTATGGTCTTTTACCATACTGTAAGGATGGAACACATAGGAACGGATCTGGCTTCCCCAACCGATATCCAGCTGCTCCCCTTTTAAGTCTTCAATTTTATCTTTATGCGCCTGCTCTTTTAATTCCAAGAGTTTTGCATAAAGCATTTTCATTGCCGTGTCACGGTTTTTGTGCTGACTTCTCTCATTCTGGCAAGACACCACAATTCCCGTGGGGATATGAGTGATACGAATAGCAGATTCCGTCTTATTGATATGCTGACCGCCTGCACCGGATGCACGATAGGTATCCACCTTTAAATCTTCGGGATTGATATCAATCTGAATGTCATCGGGTAATTCAGGCATTACATCCAGGGATGCAAAAGAGGTATGACGTCTGCCGGAAGAATCGAAGGGAGAAATACGAACCAGACGATGAACGCCTTTTTCTGCTTTCAGATAACCATACGCATTTAAACCGCTTACCAACACGGTCACGCTTTTAATCCCTGCTTCATCTCCGTCAAGATAATCTAAGGTTTCGGTTTTAAAGCCGCGTTTTTCTGCCCAACGAAGATACATTCTGTATAACATCTGTACCCAATCCTGAGCCTCTGTTCCCCCTGCACCGGAATGAAGAGAAATAATAGCGTTATTGGCATCATATTCTTCGGACAACAGCGTTTCCAACAGCATGGTTTCCAATTTATCGGTATATTCTTTCTCCATAGAAAGCGCTTCATCCAATAAATCTGATGCATCATCTTCCTCACCGGCTAACTCAATCAATGCGAAAATATCTTCGTATAATGTTTCCAGATTGGAAAAGCTCTGCAGTTTATCTTTTAACCCTTTGAGACGCTGCAAAACTTTCTGAGAATTTTCCAAATCCTCCCAAAAGCCCTGCTCTGCAGACTGACGGTCCAACTCTTCAATTTCGCTTTCTAATTTTGCGACATTAAAGTGAATCCCTCAATTCGTTCATTTGTTCTTTGGAGTTGGTCAGGCGGAGTTTTAATTCTTCAAATTCCAACAAACTAATCACATCCTTTTATATCAAGATTTTATAAAATATCATTTAGGGACGGCAACATTTTTTATATTTTTTTCCGCTGCCGCACGGACAAGGGTCATTCGGTCCCACTTTGTCCTGAGAACGGGCAGGTGCCTTCTTTAAGCTTCCGTCACCGGGTGTTGCATTGGGAACGGCAACTTGTTTTCGTTCAACAGGCTGACGCAAAGTCACATTCAACACTGTTTTTGCAGTCTGGTCGGAAATTCCCTGAATCATTGCTTCAAACATATCAAAGCCTTCGTATTTATATTCCATAACAGGGTCTCTCTGACCGTATGCACGAAGGTTGATACCGTTCTTCAACTGGTCCATATCGTCAATATGGTCCATCCAATGACTGTCAACCGCACGAAGCAGAACCACACGTTCCACCTCACGCATCTGTTCACCGAATTCTTCTTCTTTGGCTTCATATTTTAACATAGCCATATCAAAAATCTGTGCTTTTAAGCTATCTTTGGTTACTTCTTCTAAGTCAATACGGGATGCAATAAAAGGATTATCTTCGGTGGTGTAAATCCGATTTACCACATCGGCCAGACCGTTTAAGTTCCAGTCATCCGCATACTCATTGATACCGCAGTACTGCTCCACGGTGGCAGAAATACTGTCTTTTATCATTTTGATGATATTATCACGGATGCTTTCTCCGTTTAATACTTTCTGACGTTCTTTATAGATGATTTCTCTCTGCTGATTCATCACATCGTCAAACTGAAGCACGTGTTTACGGATACTGAAGTTTTTGCCTTCCACACGTTTTTGTGCACTTTCAATCGCTTTAGTCAGCATATTGTGTTCGATAGGTTCGTCTTCGGGCAAGCCTAACGCTTCCACCACACCACGAACTCTCTCAGAACCAAACAATCTCATCAGCTCGTCTTCCAAAGATAAGAAGAACTTGGTATATCCCGGGTCTCCCTGACGACCTGCACGACCACGAAGCTGATTGTCAATACGACGGGATTCGTGACGCTCTGTGCCGATAATGCAAAGACCGCCCGCTTTGAGCACTTCTTCTTTTTCCTGCTTTAACTGTTCTGAGTATTTCTTTAAGGAATCGGTATATTCTGCTCTTGCCTGCAAAATGGTTTCATCTTCGGTATGAGCAAAACCGGTTGCTTCGGCAATCACCTTATCTTCATAACCTGCTTTCACCAAGTCGGCTTTTGCAAGATATTCTGCATTACCGCCAAGCATAATGTCGGTACCACGGCCTGCCATATTGGTTGCAATGGTTACGGCATTTTTCTTGCCTGCCTGAGCAATAATCTGCGCTTCTTTATCGTGGTTTTTAGCATTTAACACTTCGTGTTTCACACCTCGGCGTTTTAACAATGCAGATAAAATTTCAGATTTATCAATGGAAACAGTACCAACCAAAATCGGCTGACCTGTTTGATGGCGGGTGATGATTTCGTTAATCACAGCATTGTATTTTCCAAGTTCGGTTTTATAAACGGAATCCGCTGCATCCTCACGAAGCAAAGCTTTGTTGGTGGGAATTTCAATACAGTCTAAGCTGTAAATTTCCTGAAATTCTTCTTCCTCGGTTTTAGCAGTACCCGTCATACCGGAAAGCTTTTCATACAAACGGAAATAGTTCTGGAACGTGATGGTTGCCAAAGTCTTGGATTCTCGTTCCACTTTGACGCCTTCTTTGGCTTCGATTGCCTGATGAAGACCTTCGGAATAACGTCTGCCGAACATTAAACGGCCTGTGAATTCATCCACGATGATAATTTCGCCGTCTTTTACCACATAATCACGGTCTAATTTCATAATACCGTTGGCACGCAATGCCTGATTGATATGGTGAGATAATGCCAGATTTTCAGGGTCGGAAAGATTTTCGATGCGGAAATGCTCTTCCGCTTTGGCAATCCCTTGTGCAGTTAAGGTTGCGGTTTTTGCTTTTTCATCCACGATGTAGTCGGCATCACCCTCGTCGGATAACACTTTGGTATCTTCTTCCACAACCACTTTTCTCTTCAGTCGTTTTACAAAGTAGTCTGCCAGTTGATAAATTTCGGTGGATTTATCTCCCTGACCGGAAATGATAAGAGGAGTTCTTGCTTCGTCAATTAAAATACTGTCAACCTCATCGACGATAGCGAAATAGTGTCCTCTTTGCACCATCTGCTCTTTATAGATGACCATATTATCACGAAGATAGTCAAACCCGAATTCGTTATTGGTGCCGTAGGTAATATCGCAGGCATAAGATTCGTGACGGTTCTGTGGTTCCACATCGTGAATCACCAAACCAACGCTTAACCCCAAAAACTGATATACTTTTCCCATCCACTCACTGTCACGCTTTGCAAGATAGTCATTCACGGTAACGATATGAACGCCCCGTTTGGTTAATGCATTCAAATACGCAGGCAAAGTTGCAACCAGAGTTTTCCCTTCCCCTGTTTTCATTTCGGCAATTCTTCCCTGATGGAGCACAATGCCGCCGATAATCTGCACGGGATAATGTTTTAATCCCAGCACACGCCAGGATGCTTCACGAACGGTGGCAAAAGCTTCCGGCAAAAGGTCATCCAGGGTTTCCCCTTGAGCCAGACGGGAAATAAACTCAGGAGTTTTCGCCTTGAGTTCCTCGTCAGTCAGTTTTGAGTATGCCTCATCATAAGAGAGCACCTTTTCCACCAACGGTTTAATACGTTTAATTTCACGGTCTGAATAAGAACCGATAATCTTTTCAATTAAGGATGCAAACATTGTAAATCTCTACTTTCTTTTATTTTTCACAAACGATAATTTGCCGAAAAAATATAATCAATTCAGTATATCATATTTTTTCCGTTTCCGCAATAGGAATTCATAAAAAAATCACAGATTTTTATGTATTTTTTGTGAAGAGTTTTTGGCATATATCCGAGGAAAACAGTTTATCACGAACATCCGTCTCAATTTTATAAAAAAACACCTCGGAAGCAAGAACTTCCAAGGTGTTTTCATATTAGTGGTCAACTGCGCTTGCAGGTCCGGAATTGGTAGTTTTGTTTACCAGGAACATACTGCACAACATTGCAACCGCATACAGAACAATCGTTACATATAAAACGGTCTGATAACCAACAGGGTTTACCATATTGCCTGCCACTTCAACGGGAGTGCCGATATGGCTCACAATCCAGGTAGCAAGCTGGTTACCGGAAAGGCCTGCAAATGCCCATGCAGACAGAGTGATACCGTGGATTGCACTGATGCTGCCCATACCGTAGTGGTCGGAAAGCAGAGTGGGAACGTTGGAGAAACCGCCGCCGTAGCCTGCATTTACCACCATAATCAGAACAAGCACTAATGCAATCAGAAGTCCGTTGCCTGCACCATTTACAATACCGCCGGTGATGATAACCAAAGCAGTGAATACGATGGACAGGATAAAGATAATTTTATAAATGGAGTTTCTGTCTTTTAATTTATCACCCCAAGCGGAGAAGAACAAACGTCCGCCTGCATTGAAGACTGCAGAAACGGTGGAAATGATACCAACAGAAGCACCAAGACCAATACATTTTACAATCATTTTTTCCTGGGATAATAATGCGAGACCGCAAGTGATGTTGATATAGAACATTAACCAGATACCAATGTAGTTGGTGATTTTTCTGGTTTTGATAACAGACATAATGCTCTGTTTTTCTTCTTTGCCCTGAGGTTCGTGCCAACCTTCCGGTTTTTTCAGAAGTAAATGACCAACAAACATCATCACAAAATATACTGCACCTAAAATCCAGAACATTTTGTAAATACCGCTTTCGCCCATAGAATCAAGCATAGACTGCATAATGGGACTTGCAATTGCTTTTGCGGCACCGAAGCCTGCCACAGCAAGACCGGTTGCCAGACCTTTTCTGTCTGCAAACCAAAGCATCAGGGTTTTTACGGGAGACAAATAACCGGTACCAAGACCAATCCCCATAATCACGCCGTAGCATAAGTAAATACCGATTAATGCAACAGGATTGCCGGGGTTTAAGCCGCCGTAGTAAATAAATCCGCCGGCACCAACCATACCCAATGCAAAACAAATTGCAGCAATCAAAGAAGATTTATGGATATTTTTTTCCACCACATTTCCTAAAAATGCTGCAGACATCCCCAGGAAGAAAATTGCAAGACTGAATGCCCATTCGGTTGCGCCCTGAGAGAATCCGATATGGTTGGCAATTTCTTTACTGAACAGGGACCAGCAATATACAGTACCGATACTGCAATGCAATAATAATGCAGGGATAGCGGCTCTGAACCATTTGTTTTCACGCCATCCTTTTTTTGTTGTGTTACTCACTTCAAAGTCTCCTTATTGTTTGATTTTTTGTATCGCCATTTTTCGACATTGTCTATTATACACCAAAATTTTAAAAAAGCAAGTGTTGTAATAAAATTGTCAAATAAAAAAGATAAAGAGACCGTCTGCTTATTGCAAAACGGTCTCTTTATCCGGGAAAAGAATTATATAGAATGGAACAGGCAATGTTATTTATGCCGAAAGTCGCAATAAAATATTATCGGCAATCATTGCAAGAAACTCAGAGTTTGTGGGTTTGCCCCGGGAAGATAACACGGTGCATCCAAACACTTTGGCAATATTATCCGCATCTCCCCTGCTCCACGCAACCTCAATGGCGTGACGGATGGCACGCTCCACACGGCTTGGTTTGGAATCAAATTCCTTGGCGGTCATCGGATACAATTCTTTGGTGACACTATGGAGCAATTTTCTGTTTTCCAACACTCTTAAAATCGCATATCGTAAATACTCGTAACCTTTAATATGAGCAGGCATTCCCAACTCATGGAAAATGTTGGTCACCATCTGTTCTAAAATGGGATTCTCCTTGGAGGTGGCTATATTGGAAAGCTTGGCGGCAGGTGCCAACGCTCCCTTGGTTTGTTTTTCACCGTCGGAAACCGTTTTTATCTGCGTCACGGCCACAGGAATATCAAAGGGTTTCATCATAAAATAATCGGCTCCCAAATCCATAATTAATTTTTCAATGGCAGGAAGTTTAATATCCATCATATAAATTACGGTGGTATTCTCATTTAAAAGATTTTCTTCATTCAGGTGTTCCAAAAGCCAGATGCCGTCCCCATTTGGCATTGCGATGTCGGTTAAAATAATCTGAGGGTTCTCCTGCCGAATCACATCCAAAGCCTGTTTTCCTTCGTATGCTGCATAAATCTCACCGAAATACTCATCACCTTTGAGATGTGCCGTCAGTTCATTCACCAACGAAATATTGTCGTCTATCACAATAATGTTTTTCATAATTATATCTCCTATACAGTTTGGGATTCCAAAAAAGCCGCGTCTCTTTTTTTAACCCTCATTTGACAAGAATCATTTGAATATGCACATATTATGTTCTTTTTCATTTTCCAGACTTAATATAACACAATATTTTCAAAAAATCAAGATATTTTTGGAAATATTTTCCAATTTTTACACGACAAATTCCGACATTCTGCAACAATCGACTTTTTTCGATATCGAATTCTGACCAATATTATCAAATTTTGGCACAAAAAAACTGTCGGGAAATTTCCCGACAGTTTTTTATCAGATGTATCAATAATTAGTATGCAATACCCTGAACTTTCATGGATTCTGCAACTTTTAAGAAGCCTGCAATATTTGCACCTGCAGCCAGGTTACCTTCGCAACCGTAGTCTCTTGCAGCGGTTTCGCAGCTCTTGTAGATATTTACCATAATATCGTGCAGTTTTGCATCTACTTCTTCAAAGCTCCAGCTATATCTCATGCTGTTCTGGCTCATTTCCAGACCGGAGGTAGCAACGCCGCCTGCGTTTGCTGCTTTTGCAGGACCAAACAACAGACCGTTTTCCTGAATGTATGCAATTGCATCAGGAGTAGAAGGCATATTTGCACCTTCTGCTACTGCAAAACAACCGTTTGCAACCAGTGCTTTTGCATCTTCCAAATGCAGTTCGTTCTGAGTTGCACAAGGCAGAGCGATATCACATTTTACAGTCCAGATACCTTTGCCTTCGTAGTATTTTGCGGAGGGATGATATTTCACATATTCGGAAATACGTTTTCTTTCCACTTCTTTAATCTGTTTTACGGTGTCTAATTTGATACCGTCTTCATCCACAACATAACCGTTGGAGTCAGACAGAGCGATAACGGTTGCACCTAACTGCTGTGCTTTTTCGGTTGCATAAATTGCAACGTTACCGGAACCGGAAACAACAACTTTTGCACCTTCTAAGGATTTGCCGTTTGCTTTTAACATTTCATTGGTGTAATACAGAAGACCGTAACCGGTTGCTTCTTTTCTTGCCAAAGAACCGCCGTAGGTTAACCCTTTACCGGTTAATACGCCGGTATATTCATTACGCAGTCTTTTGTACTGACCGAATAAGTAACCGATTTCTCTTGCGCCAACACCGATATCCCCTGCAGGAACGTCGGTATCTGCACCGATGTGTTTGGATAATTCGGTCATTAAGCTCTGGCAGAATCTCATAATTTCTCCATCGGATTTACCTTTGGGATCAAAGTCGGAACCACCTTTACCGCCGCCCATGGGCAGAGTGGTCAGAGAGTTTTTCAGAGTCTGTTCAAAACCTAAGAATTTGATAACAGACTGGTTAACAGTGGGATGGAATCTCATACCGCCCTTGTAAGGACCGATAGCACTGTTAAACTGCACACGGTAACCTCTGTTTACCTGTACTTTGTTATTATCATCTACCCAGGAAATACGGAAAGTGATGATTCTTTCGGGTTCCACCATTCTTTCCACAACACCTGCGTCGATAAAATCAGGTCTTCTTTCGATTACGGGAACTAAAGTTTCCAAAACTTCTTTTACTGCCTGCAAAAATTCAGGTTCGTTTGCGTTTTTCTTTTCAACGCTTTCGTAAACGCTCTGCAGGTATGCATTGCTGATTGCCATTTTCAAGCACTCCTTTTCATCTATCGGATTATTTTTTAACCTGTGAATTGCGACAAAAACAGATAAAATCCTCTGTTCTGCCATCAGAAAAATATTATACAACATCTTTTTCCAATTTGCAAGTTTTTTCTCCAAAAATTTCATAATTTCTGAAAAAACGCAAAAAAAGATGCAAAATTCACAACTTATAATCCATTTTATGATAAATGAAAAGATTTGTGTTTCAAAATTAGGGCAACATTTTCCCAAGCAGGTGTGCCATTTCTCCACGGGATAAAAACTGTTCGGGACGAAATGTTCCGTCGGGATAGCCGCTTAAAATTCCGCTGTCAATCAATGCGGTAATTTCACGATAGGACCAACGCTCTTCCGACACATCCGAAAACGAAGCTTTTCGGATGCCATCACCATATTCATATTGCAGAATTCTTTGTAAGATGACTGCAATTTCTTCACGGGTAACCGCACGATTCGGCAAAAAAGTACCGTCGGGGTAACCATTCATGAAACCGTAAGAAACCGCAAGGTTGATTTCTCTTTCCGCCCAATGACCGTGAATATCAGGGAAAGTTGCCTGATTCATATTACCTGAAAGATTCAAGTATCTGCATAAAATCACTGCCGCCTGAGCACGGGTTAATCCGTCATCAGGCATAAAACGATGTTTTTCTATCCCCTCCATCCAACCTTGTTTGGAAGCTGCGATAACATCATCCTTGGCAAAATGAGAGAATGTATCGGAAAAATATTTTCCGTTTAGCCACAAAGAATAGTAGTCCCACACATCGCTTGTTTCCTGCCCTATACTCCAGCTTCCCGCACCTTTTAATCCGTATTTATCCACTAAACTCAGTTTATATTTTAAAGTGTCACTGTTGTCATACCAAATGGTGTAATTGCCGGGTTGCAATTTCTGTCCGTTCACCACAATGGAATGTGCCTCCGTAACTTTGATAGTTGCTTTGACACTTTTAAACTCTGAAACAACCGATACAGCTCCACCCGTCTTTTTAACCGCAGCATCAATTTGCTTGTTCGTCATACCGACTCCTTTGATTTTCCCGTCCTCACTCCAGATACGCCCGAAAAACGGAACCCCTAATACAAGTTTCTCGTTCGGCACATACTTAAGAGCATATTGGATAGACTGCTCCACAAAGGAAATGCTCGCAACCGGACCTGCTTCCCCGCCGTTAAAATGTTCATCATACGCCATAATGAACAAATGGTCTGCATATTTTGCCAATTCTTTGTAATCATAGGAGCCGTGCCATCCTGACGTCCAACCATACGGATTTGCCGCAACTGCAACGGATACTTCCTTGTCTTCGGGCAACTTTTGGCGAAGAAGTTTTACTAAGGTGGTATATTTATCACGGTACTGATGGGATACATTTTCTATATCCACATTGACACCGTCAAGATTGTTTTTCAAGACGGCATTCGCCACTTCTTCCGCTAAGCTTTCCACTCTGTCTAACGCATTGTTGCCACTCTGTTTATCCCAGTGATTGCTTAAAAACGGAACAATTTTCACCTGTTTATCGTGCATTGCTTTCACGTAACTTTGGCTGATTTCTTCTAACGATAAGTTTCCGTCAGAAGCAATATTCAAATAACTTGGCGAAATCACGGAAAAACTATTTTTTGATAGCGCCACATATTCTAACTGAGTTTGATAATTTCCGTAAGACAAATAGGTCATGGAATATCTGTCCTCAGCGTTGGCAATTGTAGAAAACGGAATTGAAATTGCAAGAGTTGTTCCGAGAATCAATTTCACCATACGGATTTTGTGTCCGTTTAAAAATTCAGAAGAAAACTCTGCCAGGCTATCATGGGAACCATAAAACACACGGATAACAAGGTCAAATGTGTTTTCATCTGTGGGAAGTAAATACCATTGATAACGCATTTTATCAGTCCTTTCTCAAATAGTATTTTCCAAAGCACGGATTTCTATTTTCAAAAAATTGTTTTTCGGGAAAAGACTTGCTATTTTAATATAAGTATGATAAAATATTAAATTGGTTATTTATGGGACAAATATCAGAAAGGAGCGGAAGAAAAGAATGGAATATCTGAATTATCTTCAAATCGACTCCTTAAAAGGTGTCCGTAATCTTACGCTCGGGCATTTTGCTCGGATAAATCTGATTACAGGCCCCAACGGTTCGGGTAAAAGCACGGTTTTAGATGCCATTGAATTACTTTGTAATCCCTATGAACCGATGCAATTTCTGAAAGTGGCAGAGTTTTCTCCGGATACATTCTGTCGATTGTTTTCTATAAACGAAACAACCCCTTTGATAAAGGTATCGGGAATCTTACTCAATCGCCCATACCACACAGAGCTTTCCTCCGATAAAGCCTTGGAGGCTGCTTCTTTTAACGGGTGCCACACTTACTCATTTTATCAAAACGGAAATCATTGTGAACAAACCAATACGGTTGCAATCTCCTTGAAAGACGAAAATCATCAAAAACTTTCCAAACCTCTTTTGAATGTGAAAAGAATTTCTGCCAATACCCGCATAAACACCTTTGAACATATTGCAAAAGACCGTGTAATCAAAGAAAAGGCATTGGCACTTTTTATGTTGTTTGACAATCGGTTTTCGGATATTTATTCCCCTGATTTTAAGCATACGTATGCCCTGCACGAAACCTACGGAAATCTGGATGTGGCATTCTTTTCCGATGGTTTGGCAAAAGTCCTCGCAATCCTGGATGCTATGTGCGATTTTCAAAACGGAATTCTGCTCCTGGATGATTTAGATACCCATCTGTCTCCCCAAACGATGTATGAGGTTTGCTCACTTTTATACACCCTTGCAAAAGAGAAACATATTCAGTTATTCATCACCACTCACAATCAGGAACTGATTGATGAATTCCTTGACCTTGCAAATTTTTATAATGAACTGTCTCACTTACAAATAATCCGTATCAAAACAGACGGAGTCACTTCCGCATCTGATGAGTTCACAGGAAAAGAAGCCTATGAACTGCGTATGGAAAAAGAAATTGATTTCCGCTATGAATATCCAAACGAAAGGAGAACGATATGAAAGAATATTTGGAATTATTTTTAACATTTGCCAAAATTGGCGGTTTTACCTTTGGCGGCGGTTATGCAATGCTCCCTATTATGCAAAGAGAGCTGATTGAAAAACGAAACTGGACCACCAACGAAGAGCTTTTAAACTACTATGCGGTGGGACAATGCACCCCCGGTATCATTGCGGTAAATGTTTCCACCTTTGTGGGATATCAAAAAAAAGGAGTGTTGGGAAGTATTTTCTCCACCTTGGGTGTAATCACTCCTTCCATTATTATCATTATGCTGATCGCCTCGTTACTGCAAAATTTCTCTCAATACCCTGCAGTGCAGCATGCTTTTTCGGGCATTCGCGTGGCAGTTTGCGCAACTGTGTTTGTTGCTATCTGGAATTTGTGGAAAAAATCCATCAAAAAATTAAGCCACATCATTTTTTGTGTGGCGGCATTTTGTCTGAGTGCTTTTACGGATTTGAATCCAATCTGGATTGTACTGATGGCGGCCGCAGGAGGCATTTTCACATATCTGAAAAAGGAGGATGAATCCAAATGAGTTTATGGCTTCTTTCTTGGGAATTTTTTCAGATTGGTCTGTTTGCCGTAGGAGGCGGACTTGCAACTCTTCCTTTTTTGGATAAACTGGTAACAAAATACGAATGGTTTACCGCAGCGGACCTTGCCAATATCGTGGCAGTCTCCGAATCCACCCCCGGCCCTTTAGGCATCAATATGGCAACCTATACAGGTTTTACCGGATGCGGCTTTTTAGGCGGCATTGTTGCCTCGCTAAGTATTGTGCTCCCCTCTTGGTTAACGGTTTTACTGATTGCAAGAATTTTAAAGCAATTTAACGAAAATCTTTATGTAAAGGCTGCCTTTGAAGGTCTTCGTGCAACCGTTGTGGGTTTGATTACCGCAGCAATTTTAGGGATAATGAATCTAAGCTTTATCATTCCCGATGCTTTGGGATTTTGGAATCAAATCAATTATAAAGCACTGATATTATTTGGTGCATTGATATTTGTTCGATTCCGATTCCAAAAAATACATCCCATTGCAATTATCGGTGTGGGTGCATTACTCGGCATCCTGTGCGGCGGTTTTTAATTTTTATATGTCAGCAGATTACGAAAGGAATATCCAACCAATATGATTACAGTTACTAATTTAAGTTTAAATTTCAACGGAACCAACTTATTTAAGAATGCAGATTTAAAATTCACCCCCGGCAACTGTTACGGTGTTATCGGTGCCAATGGTGCGGGAAAATCCACATTTTTAAGAATTTTATCGGGAGAGCTGGAACCCTCCACGGGAGAAGTGATTATCCCTAATCACTTAAGAATGTCTGTGTTAAAGCAGGACCATTTCGCTTACGACGAATTCAGCGTTGTGGATACCGTAATCCAGGGAAATAAACGTCTTTACGATATTATGAAAGAAAAGGAAGTGCTCTATGCTAAACCCGATTTCAACGATGATGACGGTGTACGCTTAGCAGAATTAGAAGGTGAATTTTTAGAATTAAACGGTTGGGAAGCCGAAAGTGATGCCTCCAAATTATTGCAGGGATTAGGTCTTTCCGACGACCTTTTATACAATCAGATGAGTTCCTTAGACGGGAAACAAAAGGTGAAGGTGTTATTGGCACAAGCACTTTTCGGAAATCCTGATATCATCTTACTGGACGAACCTACCAACCACTTGGATGTGGATTCTATCAACTGGTTGGAAGATTTCTTATTAGATTACGAAGGTTTGGTTATTGTGGTATCCCATGACCGTCATTTCTTAAACACAGTATGTACCAGCATTGTGGATATCGACTTTTCTCAGATTAAAATGTTTGTTGGGAACTACGAATTCTGGTATGAATCAAGCCAGTTGATTCAGAAAATGATTCGTGACCAGAATAAGAAAAATGAAGAAAAAGCAAAAGAACTGATGAGCTTTATTCAAAGGTTCTCTGCCAATAAATCAAAATCCCGTCAGGCAACTTCCCGTAAAAAGTTGCTTGAAAAACTGACCATTGAAGAATTGCCCGCATCTTCCCGCCGTTATCCCTTTGTTGGATTCCAGATGGACAGAGAAGCAGGAAAAGATATTCTTTTTGTGGAAGGTATCTCCAAAACCATTGACGGTGTGAAAGTATTAAACAATGTGTCTTTCACCTTGAACAAAGGTGAAAAGGTGGCTTTCTTAGGAGAAAACGAAACTGCCGTAACCACCATGTTTCAGATTTTAGCAGGTGAAATCGAGCCTGACGAAGGAAGCTACAAATGGGGCGTTTCCACCACTCAGTCCTATTTTCCCAAAGATAACTCCGAATATTTTAATGAATCCGAATTAAACTTACTTCGTTGGTTGGAGCAGTATTCCAAGGATACCACAGAAACCTTCTTACGAGGATTTTTAGGAAGAATGCTCTTCTCAGGCGACGATGTGTTAAAGCCCGTAAAAGTGTTATCCGGTGGTGAAAAAGTGCGTTGTATGTTATCAAGAATGATGCTCTTTGGCTCCAACGTATTGATGTTGGACCAACCCACCAACCATTTGGACTTAGAGTCCATTACCTCGGTCAACAACGGCTTAAAAGAATTTAAAGGAAATATTCTTTTCGCCTCTCACGACCACGAATTTATTTCTACCGTTGCCAACAGAATTATTGAATTCACCGCCGACGGTATTATAGACAGGAATGATAATTATGACGAATATCTCCAATGGAAAAAAGAAAACCAAAAATAAGTCTTTTAATAATCAAAAAAGCAACAAAAAAGCACCTGCTCCAAAAAACATCATTTCCTACGAAACCAAGCAACATTGGAAAGGCGGCACCTTACTTGCTCCCGTTCCACCTGCCCTGGTAACCGTGGGAACCATGGAAAATCCCAATGTATTAACAATCGGTTGGACAGGAATTTTAAATACCATTCCGCCTAAAACTTATATCTCTGTCCGTAAGGAACGGCATTCTTATCAAATGCTTATGGCTACCCGTGAATTCGTAATCAATCTGCCCCCCGCAAACCTTGTGAAAGCCGTGGATTTCTGCGGTGTGAGAAGCGGAAAAGATTTGGATAAATTCAAAGAAATGAATCTGACTCCCGTTTCGGCAGAAAAAGTTTCTGCGCCGCTGATTTTACAATGTCCCCTGCATTTGGAGTGCGTGGTAACAGATATGGTTGAATTGGGCACCCACACCATGTTTATAGCGGATATCGTGGGAACGGATGTGTCGGAAGAATGCATCAATGAAGACGGAAAACTTGAGATTGAAAAATGCAATCTTTTGGCTTATGCTCACGGCACCTATTTTTCTTTAGGAAACAAGCTTGGAACTTTTGGATATTCCGTGAAAAAGAAAAAAACAAAACGAAAAGTATAAAAAAGAAGAAGTCTGTTTCATAACAGACTTCTCACCTTTAAAAAATGCTATAAATCATCTGCATCCTGCACGGGATCGGCATTTTTATCAGCAGGTGTGCCGGTATAACTTCCGTTGGGATCGGTTTTTCGTCCCGTATCGTTAAAAGCACGGATAACAGATTCTGTTCTCGGAAGTTTTTTCTTTTTCTTTTGTTTCAATGTTATCACCTCAAAAAAAGTATTACCGAAAAGGAGTGATTTTATGTTGCAATGCCCTGTTTGCAAAGAACCAATTTCCAAAGAAAATGACAAAATTTACCGTTGCGGCAATAATCACAGCTTTGATATTGCAAAAAAAGGCTATGTAAATTTTTTGTTGGCTCATAAGATGAACTCTAAACTTCCCGGTGATAATAAGCTGATGGTGGATGCCAGAAGCAATTTCTTAAACAAGGGTTATTACAGTTGTTTTCGTGATAAACTAAAAGAAATTCTGGATGAATACAATCCGAAAACCGTTTTGGATGCAGGTTGCGGAGAAGGCTATTATACCGATGAAATTTATAAGGATTCCCGCACGGTAATCGGAATTGATATCTCCAAAACCGCATTGCAAAAAGCAGCACCAAAAAACAAAAATATCACCTATATCGCCGCAAGCCTTTTTGATATTCCCATCCAATCCGAAAGTATGGATTTATTGTTCAGCTTATTTGCGCCTTACGCAGGAGAAGAATTTCACCGAGTATTAAAACAAGACGGCGTGATGGTGTTGGGGATTCCGGGAGAAAATCATTTGATTGAATTAAAAAATGTGATTTATGAAAATCCCTATAAAAATCAGGTAAAGGATTATGAACTTTCGGGATTTTTATTCCAAAAATCCGAAAAAATCGAAACCAAAATTCACTTGCAGAATCAAGAGGACATCCTGAATTTATTTCAGATGACTCCCTATTATTACCGCACAAAGCAGGAAGATTTGGATAAAATTCATACCCTTACCGAATTTGATGTGACCATATCCTTTGAACTTTTGGTTTATCATAAAATTTGATTTTTTATCATTTATTTTTAAAAAACGCGATAAAAAAATTGCACTCATAACGAGTGCAATTTTTTTATGTAATACTTACAATTAGGATTCTAAAAATCTTTCTAAATAGAAGATATCTGTCCAATTTTCCACATTGTTTTCTACCTTGTGGTCATGCCAGTTACTTGCTTCTAAAATTTCGTAGTATGCCCAATGATCTGCAGTTAAGTCCGGATAGGTAAGAACATCGTCGTAATTTGCTTCGATGTATGCTTTATCTGCTTCACGATTCAACATTCTGTTGATGATAGTAACAGCTTCAGAACGTTTAATCGGCTGGTCGGGACGGAAGGTACCATCTTCGTAACCTAATAACCATCCTTTTACAACTGCGGAATCAATGTATGCTTTTGCCCAGTGATCAGCTGCAACATCGGGGAAATTGCTTTCACTTCCGTTTTCTAATTCAAAGAATCTGGAAGCGATGGTTGCAAATTCTGCACGGGTGATAGAATTATCAGGGCGGAAGGAACCGTCTTCATAACCGTTTACGATACCCACATTGCTTAAATATTTTACATAAGCAGTGTACCAGTCGCCTTCTTTTACATCAAGGAATTTGCTTTCGGTCTGGTCACGGAATACCATTTTCTTCACCATCAAACGAGAGAACATTGCGGAAACTTCTGCTCTGGTTACATAATCATCCGCATCGAAGTTACCGGTGTCTCTACCATGAACATAAGCGATATGTTCTTCGGATAAGCTGGGCAGAGTTCCCTGATTGAGGTCGATGGTTTCGGTGGTGACATAACTGTCAACCCAACCGGATTTCGTTGCAAAAGTTTTGATAGTGGTTTTATCTGCAACATTGAAGGGACCTTCATATTTGGGAGAGCTTGTAGTGGGAACAGAACCATCGGTGGTGTAGTAAATGGTTGCACCGGAGGTGTTGGTTTCCAAGGTAACAGTGATGTTTTTATTTTCATCCACTTCGTAAGAAATCACAGGAGCTTCCACTCTCTGAGGAGTGGTGGGCGCGGGTCTGGAGCTGCTTCTTACATTGATATCAAGCTCCATAAACAGTTCCTTGGTGTTTCCGTTTACGCTGCCATCAAAGCTTGCATTGGTATCTCTGTATAATTTTAAGATACCAGAACCTGCTGCAGTACCGGTCAGTTTCAGCATGCCGCCATCTCTTGTAACGGTTGCAATGCTGATTAAATTATCTGCATTATCGGTAACACCTGCATCCAAACTGGAGGATAAGGTGGGAACGAAAACTAAGGAAGCTTCTTCGCCACGTTCAAACAGTTTTACCAATTCGTTGGAAATCACGTTTAAGCAAACAGTTTCGCCTACGTTGATATCTGCAACCAAATTATTGGGCTGCACGGGAACAGTTGTCAGTTTGGTGGTACCGGTAGCATCATACACATCAACCACTGCATCCATAACGCCGGACATAATGGTGTTCATTACGGTTGCCATTACATTAGCATTGCTTACTTTTAATGCATTGATGGAGCCAATTAAAATATCGATAAAGGGAGATGTGGTATCCACGGTGGTTCCGGTAACGGTTACCATACCGTTTGTAATCATAGCAGCTTTCGCAACGCCAAGCTCAGGTCCTGCGGGAGTGGTCAAAGCATCTGCAGCGGCATTTCTTACATAGGGTTCAATTGCTTCCACAAATGCAGCAGCTCCGGGAGTGCAATATGCGGTTAAAAAGCCGGTGATATTGGCTGCTGCCTGGCTTCTTAAATTTTTCTGCAAATCAATTACAAATGCACCCAACGCATTTCTGGTCATCTGCTCACCTGCAACCTTGTTTAACACAACTGCAGGAGTAGTGGTATAACCATTTACGGTAACGTTGGTGTAGAAGGTATCAACAGCTCTTTCAATATCTGCATCGCTGATATTGTTATCTTTGGTATTGGGGTTTGCCAAGGTGCCGTTCTTCACATTGGTGAAGGTCATCAGCTTCACAAAACCGTATGCCAAAACTTGAGCTTCTTCGTTGGAAATAACGGCGGTGTTGGGAGAGGTAATTCCGCTTACCACGGAAACATCCACGGTATTGTGGTGGTAATCTCTCATAGCGTTTAACTGATCAACGGATACATTTCTGTATGCGCGGATTAAGTCTGCACCGTAGCCCGGTACAGAAGAAAAATGACCCAACAGAACTTCTTTAAATTCGTCTCTGGTCATAGGCCCTGCTGCATAAGATACCAAATTGAAAATAGGTAACATTACTAGCACGAGCAAGAGTGCAATGATTTTTTTCATAGCGCTTACTCCTTTTATTGAAATTAAATTTTTAACATATAAAATAAATTATTTATTTGCATATTGATAGCATCGATACAACATCTGTGCCGCTTCTGCACGGGTTGCCGACATTGTGGGGTTAAAGCAATTGAGTTCGTTACCTTGAATAATACCAAGCTCTTTTAAGGTAATCACCGCCGATTTTGCATAAGAGGCGATAAAACGCTCATCCTCAAAGCCTGCTGTTTTGGAATTGCTTCTGTCAAACAGACCAAGCAACTCCCCGATTCGAAACATCAATACCGCCATATCCTGACGGGTGATATCTTGACCGGAGCCAAATCTGCCATCGCCTAATCCCAAAATCAATTTCTGACTTGCCATGGTGGTAACATAAGGATAAAACCACGCGCTTTCCGGCACATCGGAGAACACAGGCTTCTCTGCCCCGCCTTCAATGGAGAATGCCACACACATCATTTTGGCAAACTGTTCTCGGGTAACGGTTGCAGAAGGTGCAAAAGAAAAATCACTGACACCGTTGATGATATCACGGTTAAACAATTCGGTAATTGCTTCTTCCGCCCAGGCATAACCGCCCAAATCATCAAACACGTGCGGCAACTTCGTATGACCGCCAAATCCCAAAATAATATATGCTTCTGTTGCTATCGCCAAATAAAGAGGCTGAAACTCTGCAGGAATGTTTCCGTTTAACAAGGTGGTAACCGTATCTTCGGAAAAAGCATCTGTGAAGAGTGCTATATAAGCCGCTTCCATATTCATCGCAGTGTCAATGGTGATTGCCTGCAAGCGTGTGCGTAAGTTATCCCGATTCAGAATATTTCGGTCCTTTTCGGATTCGGCAACAGTTAAAATCGTGCGGATTGCTTCCTTGATTTTAGTATTTACTGATGCATTGGTCACAGATAACTCTTCGTACAAAGGAACAACAGCGTACAGTTGAGGCAGAAATGTTCCGTCCTGATACACCCGCTTATAAACCCGCATGGTATCTGCATTGGTAATGGCAAAAGCAGGTGTCGTAAAGCAGGTAATCAATACCAGCAAAACACACAAAATTCGCTTACAGAACATTCTCATAGAACGAACTCCTCAACTATTTTTACATACACTTACGGATTATCTTAAAATAATCCATTTATATTTTAGCATATAGCGAAGGTAAAGTCAAGGTATTTTTATGAGATTTTACGGTTTTTTCACTTGGTTTTTTGTGGTATTTATCAATTTTTTACAAGAGATGATTCCAAAGACCACCTCACGTCAGATCAACCAAAATAATATCGTCCCCGATTTTTTTGATTTGCTGAAAAGAAATCACCAACTCTTCATACTTAAAGAAAATACGAAAAACCGAATTTCTGCACGGAACAATCAGATTTTCCAACACGCCGTTTTGTGCATCAAACTCCGCATCATACACAAATCCGAGCCGTTTTCCATCAGCCAAATTGATAACTTCCTTTTTCTGAAGTTCCCGTAGTCGCTCAGTCATATACTTCTCCCCTTTTTTATTTGTTATTTCAGTTTATGAGAAAACAAATAAATAAAAGCATATCCACAAAAAAGAAAACAAAAAAATGAAAAACCTCACAAACAACGGCACATCCGCATTTGCGAGGTTTTTTAGATTTTATAACGGTTGAATATATCTGCGATATACACGAATCATAAACAATACAGAAAGCAAAACCGATGCAACTTCTGCCACGGGAAATGCCCACCATACTGCTCCGAGTCCGAAAAACTTAGCCAGAAGCCACGCCGCAGGAACCAACACCGCCAGCTGTCTGCCCAGGGAAACAAACAGACTGTATATACTTTTCCCAAGTGCCTGAAATACCGATAAGAAAATAATGCAGACACCTGCAAAAAGATAATGCAAACAAATAATCCGAAATGCAGGAATCCCGATTGCCATCATTTCGGGAGATGCTTCAAACATCTGAAGAAGTTGTTTGGGAATCACCAGGAAAATCATCATTCCGAAAATCATAATACCGCAGGCAATTACGGTACTTAATTTCATGGTTGCCAAAATACGTTTTTTATTTTTCGCACCGTAGTTATAGGCGATAATCGGCACCATACCGTTATTAAGACCTGTCACGGGCATAATGAAAAAGCTCTGCAATTTAAAATATGCACCGAATACCGCAACAGATGCAGCAGAAGTAATCAAAATCTGATTCATGCAAAGAGTCATCACGGTACCAATAGACATCAAAAGGATGGAAGGTACTGCAATCGCATAGATACCACCCGTGGTTTTTCTGTCGGGACGATACTGCAACGGCTTAATCTTAATTTCTTTATTATAACAGATATTGATGATAAATCCTAATGTCATAGATACAATCTGTCCCAACACAGTTGCCAAGGCTGCACCTGCGATTCCCATTTTGGGGAATCCGAACAGACCGAAAATCAAAATCGGGTCGAAAATCAAATTAAACACGGCACCTGCCAGCTGCACCACCATAGAAAGAAAGGCTTTCCCCGTTGCCTGAAGCAGACGCTCCATAGTAATCTGCATAAAAATCCCAACGGAACCAATGCAAATCACACGAAGATATTCCACGCAATACTGCGCAATTTCAGGGTCGTTTGTCTGCACTCTTGAGAACATATCCACAAAAAAGATACCAAAAAGCAAGAATGCGATGTAGCTGAAAAATGCCAGATAAATCCCTGTGTTTGCAACTTTATTGGCTTTTTCAAACTTCTTTTCTCCCAAGCTTCTGGATAAAAGCGCATTGATACCAACACCGGTACCCGCTCCCACGGCAATCATCAGATTCTGCACAGGAAAGGCAAGACTTACTGCGGTGAATGCTTTGTTTAACGGGTCAATCTTCGCCACAAAAATACTGTCAACAATATTGTAGCACGCCTGCACCAACATTGAAATAATAATCGGCAAAGACATACTGATTAACAGTTTTCCGATGGGCATTACCCCCATCTTATTTTCCTGACGGATTTCTCCCTGCTCTATGTTCATTGTTTTGGTTGTTTTGGTTGTTTCAATTTCTGCGTTTCGTTCGCTCATATTATATCCTCCGTATCAATTTACACACAAATACGGATTATATCACAGAATAAAAAATTTGTCAAACCATATCCAAAAATTTGTAAAAAATCAAAAAAATATTAAGGAATCAGTTGAATCCCCTTTACAATGGCGTCCACAAGTTTTGTCTGATAGGATTCATCACAGAGTTTTTTTAGTTCCTCCTCATTGGAAAGAAACCCGCATTCTACCAAAACACCCGGAATCTCTAATTTGGAAAAGGTTAAATTTTTATTGGGTAACCCTTTTTCAACACGATGATTTTTAGGGTCAACTTTTTTCAGTTCCCCCATAATGCTTTTTGCGTACTGTGCGCCCGTCGGGTCATTGTTTCTGAAAAACACTTGCGCACCTTTTACATCCGCAGATTCATACTTATTCATATGAATACCTACAAAAAGTCCTGCATTTTCTCCATTGGCAATCATTGCCCTTTTTTTTAAATCAGAATTTTTCTGAGCCCGTACCGTGGTTTTATCTTCCTCGTGCAAAGATACATCTTCCGATCTGGTCATTACTACACGGTATCCGCTATCGGTAAGTGCCCTTTCCAGTTTTTTTGCAATCTGCAGATTCAAATCTTTTTCCAAGGTTCCGTCAATCCCGACGCCTCCCCCGTCCATTCCGCCATGACCTGCATCAACCACAATCACCTTTTGATTTAAACCTGCCGTACTGATTTCTTTCGGAACTACCGAAAGCACCAACGCTCCGCTAATCACAATTGCAAGTAAAAGCCCGATTACAACATTTTTCCGAAACACAAAAAACATAAAAATCCCCGCCGTTTCTCATAAATATTTTCGTAATTTTCAGTATTACAATATATCAACAAGACGGCAGGGATATGCATAAAATTTAACCGAGTTTTCTCACAATGCGGATGGAACTGCTTACGAAAGGTTCAAATGTTTCAGCATCCTGAGGCGTTCCAACCAGGGTTCCGTAATGGGTAGGAATCACAATTTCAGGCTTCATTTGATTCACCCATTCTGCAGCTTGGGAAGGATTCATTGTGTAAGTTCCGCCAATAGGAATCATAGCAATATCGCAGGAAATTTTTTCCGGCATTGCATCGCAATCCCCCGCTACGTATATCTTACAACCATCCACGGTTACAAGATAGCCGAGCCATCCGTTTTCTTTGGGATGCATCGGTTTATCCACATTGTAAGACGGAACTGCTTTTACTAAAATATTAGAAATCGAAGTTTCGTCTCCCGCTTCCATAAATATGGTGTTTTCATCCGAAAAGCCGAACTCTGCCACCTCAGCTTTCATAGATTTCGGCATCACAAATTTTGTTTTCTCATGACGAATTTTCTCAATATCCTCGGGAGAAAAATGGTCAAAATGGGCGTGTGTGACAAACACAATATCCGCATCATTAGTTTCTTGCTTGATGCGAAAGGGGTCAAAGTATAATACCGAATCCCCCTTGATTCTGATACTGCTATGTTCGTTGATACTGATTTTCTCTGTCAATTTATCCATATCACATTCCTCGTTCTTTCGTTTCTTCCAAAATATTGCGAATGGCATCCTCGGTCATCTTTACTTCTTCCAAAAAAGCATCCGCAGAAATCCTTAGCGCACCGTGACCAATGATAATTAACTGTTCCAAATTATCGGAGGTTGCAACCCGCACTTTGTGGTGCTTTCCAAGTTGTTTGGTGGCTTTTTCGATATACATATCGGCAGTTTCCGCTTCCTTGGTATAAACCACGCTGATATTGTGAATTTTCTCCACTTCTCCCGGATTATTTTTCACCTTGTAAGCATCAAATACCACAATCAGTTCGCATTCGGTAAACCCTTGATAATTGCATAAGCGGTCAATCAGATGTTCTCTTGCCGCATCCAGACTTTCCGCAGCAATTTTCTTTAAATCATCCCAGGCAAAAATAATATTATAACCGTCCACCAAGAGATACTCGGGTCCTTTTGGTGTCTGTTTTACAGGTTTATATTTGGGCGTGGAATCCAAAGGACGTTTTGTGGGATTTGGTGCTTCGTATTCCCGACGGCGAATGGGGCCGTATGTTTTTTCAAATACCGCTAAAAGCTCGTCATCTCCATATACCCGTTCCATATATCTTCGGGCTCGTTTTTCGGTAGGAATTTCAGGAGTCTCATCCTCCTCTGAAATTTTAGCACCATCCAGATGCATATAATCACGAACCTGATTCCATTTCACATAAAATCCTGCTCCGTGAGAACAAAATACCGAATCAGGCGTATTTTCCGTGTCATTTTCGGGATTGTACCCAATTTCTGTAACCACAGATTCCGCATCCTTGCAGATTTCATATCCTTTCAACCGACAGGTTAACCGTCCTGCACCGTGGGTATAGCGAATCACTTCGGTGTGATAGTCTCGCATTTTGGAAACAGGGGCAGAACCTTCCAGAATGGTTTTGTCCTCCGAAAAGCCGGTCTGCTGACAGTTGCCGCCCATATAGGAGATATCCGTCATCGCCTTGCCAACCGAATCCGAGGGTAATTCCAATTCAAATTCATACCAGGGCTCCAACAACACACTTTCTGCACACATAAGTCCCTGACGGACTGCACGATAAGTCGCCTGACGAAAATCGCCACCCTCTGTATGTTTTTTATGGGCACGACCTGCAATTAAAGAGATTTTCATATCGGTGATGGGAGAACCGGTCATGACTCCCAGATGTGTTTTTTCATATAAGTGGGTTAAAATAAGCCGTTGCCAGTTTTTATCCAACTCATCTTCACTGCAGAATGTGGCAAACTGAAGGCCGCTTCCTCGAGGTAACGGTTCCAAAAGAAGATGAACTTCCGCATAATGACGCAAGGGTTCGTAATGCCCTACTCCTTCCACGGCAGAGGAAATCGTTTCTTTGTAGGTAATGCTCCCCTGCCCGAAATTCACATTCATTCCAAAGCGCTCTGCAATCATTCCTTTTAAAACTTCCAACTGCACTTCTCCCATCAGTTGAATCTGAATTTCCTTAAGACGCTGATTCCAGAAAATATGAAGTTGGGGGTCTTCCTGCTCCAGTAATCGCAATTTTGCCAATGCAGATGCCACATCGGTGCCGTCGGGCAACTCCACACGATAGCTTAGCACAGGTTCCGTCCACATGGGCATACTGTTTTTTTCAAAACCGATTCCGTCGCCCACACGGAAATTTTCAAGGCCCGTTACTGCGCAGATTGTACCGGGAAGCACTTCGTCAACCGCCTGAAATTTTTGTCCCGAATAAATACGAATCTGATTGATTTTTTCTTCTTTCATTTCTCCATCGGGAGATTTTATCGGCAAGGTAGATTTCACTTTCAGGCTTCCACCGGTAATTTTTAAATGAGTTAAACGGTTCCCCTGCTCATCCTCAGAAATTTTATAAACTTTTGCCCCGAATTCTTTTGCAAAAGAAGGTTCCTCGGATAACTTAAGAATACCGTTCACAAACTCTTCAATGCCGTCCATTTTCAGAGCAGAACCGTAAAACACGGGGAACCATTTTCGGTTTTTGATTGCTAGTTTCAAACTTTTCTCCGATATGGTATTGGTTTCTAAATATTCTTCCAATAAAAGTTCGTCCGAACAAGAAATACTTTCCATATCCAAATCTTTTGTATAATCAATCAAAGACGGATGGAGCCGTTCTTTCAAATTGCGGGACAGTTTTTCCCGCTCGGCACCATCTAAATCCATTTTATTTACAAACACAAAGGTAGGAACCCCATAGCGTTCCAGCAGCTTCCATAAGGTTTCGGTATGACTTTGTACGCCGTCGGTTCCGCTGACTACCAAGATTGCATAATCCAAGACACTCATCGTCCGTTCGGTTTCGGTGGAAAAATCAATATGACCGGGTGTATCCAAAAGTGTAATCCGGGTATCACCAAATTCCAAAACAGCTTGTTTGGAAAAGATGGTAATCCCACGGTCGCGTTCCATGGAATGGGTATCCAAAAAGGTGTTTTTATGATCTACCCGTCCCAATGTCCGAATGGCACCGGAACAATACAAAAGGCTCTCGGAAAGTGTTGTTTTCCCGGAGTCTACATGTGCCAATATTCCAAAAACCAAACGTCTCATCGGATTTTTATCCTTTCATAATCTTATTGTATTTATTATAATAAAAAGAAACACTTCTGTCAATAAAAATCGGCATTCCTAATATGTGGAATGCCGACCCCTGCTTTTTTTACGATATCACAGATACAATGTTGATGAAATCGTTCGCTTACTCACGATGAAATTACATCCGTCTTTATTATCCGCCGAAGGCGATTTCATCTGCGAAGTGTACTTCATAGCAAAGCTCTTTCACACGCCGCAAAGCGTATTTCATTGAAAAAAGCGTACTGAAATTTTCAGTACGCTTTTTTCTGGTCGGGATGACAAGATTCGAACTTGCGACCTCTTGAACCCCATTCAAGCACGCTACCAAGCTGCGCTACATCCCGTTACCTAGGCTATTATACAGTCTTTATCCCGATTTGTCAAGAGTAAATTTGAATTTTTTTAAATTTTTTTAAATTTTTTTAATTTTTTTTGTTTTTTATCGATTTTTCTGTTATTTTTCAGGAAAATAATTGCTATTTCCTTTGGGATTTGCTATAATATTTTTTGAGGTGATACGATGTTTAAATATGAAACACATCTGCACACAACACCTGTGAGCAAATGTTCTCAAGTAACTGTGCGGCAGGTGATGGAATTTTACAAAAAAGTTGGTTTTGACGGAATTTTTATCACCAATCATTTTATTGACGGAAATATCTGCCTTGATATCAGAAACGCGTCATACGAAGAAAAAATCCATTTTTATTTTTCCGATTATGAAGAAGCACTGAAATTGCAGGATGAAATCGGCATCAAAGTGTTTTGTGGTGTGGAATCCAGCTATATTGACGGCACCGATTTTTTGATTTACGGATTAAACAAAGAATGGTTTTTAAATCATCCGGAAATTGAAAGTATGAAAATGAGTGAGCTCCTCCCCTATTATATGGAACACGGTGCACTGGTCATTCACGCGCATCCCTTTCGGGAAGCAGGATATATTGACCATATTCGATTATTCCCCCGTTGTGTGCATGGGGTGGAAGTCATCAATGCATCCCGCACCGATTTTGAAAATGATTCTGCCAAACAATATGCAAAACAGTATGACCTTTTAGAATTCGGCGGTACCGATAATCACGGTTTCACTTACGAATATTTAAGCGGTATGGGAAGCGAAACACCAATAGAAAACATTTCTGATTTTATCAATATGGTAAAAGCAGGAAAAATGAAAGTGTTCACCCAAGAATTAAAAACACCATACAAAAATGCACATCTTCACGAATTAGAGGAATTTTTAAATTTAGGATAGCAAAAAAGCTCTCAAATGAGAGCTTTTTTTATGGATGATTATTGGAATAACAAAACGCCAAAGTATGCCGCATAGCATAAAAGGAATAACCAACCTGCCCAACGATGCAATTTTTTATCTTTTGCACAACAGAGCCAAAGTAAAACTGCTGCCGCAGTTGCAACAATCGCATCAAAAATAAATTTACTCTGGAACGGTACGGGAATAATCAAAGAAGAAATACCAACCACAAAAAGGATGTTGAAAATGTTGCTTCCCACGATATTACCGATAGCAATATCCGCATTTCCCTTTCTTGCAGCAATCACAGATGTAAACAGTTCGGGCAACGATGTTCCCAAAGCAACAATGGTAAGACCAATGAAACGTTCGCTCATTCCCAAAATTTTTGCCAATGCAGTAGCAGCGTCAACTGTTACGTTACTGCCCCAAACAATTAAGCCAAGACCCACAAGCGTAAACAGGATTGCTTTCCAGATTGGAAGTTCGTGAATTTCTTCCGCTTCCGCATTTTTCTGTTTTAATGTGACAACAAAAAGGTAAGCCATATATGCCACAAACACAGCTAACAGCACAAGACCTTCCCAACGGTTTAAAGAACCGTCAAGCCCCATAAATAACAGTAAGGAAGAAAGAAGCACCACGGGAATATCCACACGAATGGTGGATTTTGCAACCAACAACGGCGTGATAGCTGCAGATAAACCTAAAATAATCAACACATTTAAAATATTACTGCCAACGATGTTACCAATTGTAATATCGGCATTTCCGCCTAATGCTGCAGAAATACTGACTGCGGCTTCGGGAGCACTGGTGCCCATCGCAACGATAGTTAAACCGATTACCAATTGCGGAATTTTAAATTTGGTAGCGATGCTGGAAGCACCGTCAACAAACCAATCTGCACCTTTTACAAGCATTACAAAACCAATGGCAAGTAATACCAACTGCAATAAAATCTCCATGTTCCAAATCTCCTTTTGATTGTTAGATTTTTTGAGAATGCACCTGCAAGAAAGGTATAAAAAAAGGCAGACCTCTCCTGTAAATACTTACAGAAAAGTCTTGCCATTTCATTACAAACCGGATATTTTTACAAAAACAAAAACATCGTACTGACGGTATAGTAACCGCAATGCAAAAACATTACGCCAGCTACTCCCTTTTCATATTCTCTTGTAAACTGTTTTTCAACACTTCTTCTATTATTATATCATGTTTTTTTATTTTTGCAAGTGTTTTTTGAATTTTTTTATAAATTTGGTGTTTTATTCCATCACTAAATCAATACAAAAAAAGGGTCTGCCCAAATCGGACAGACCTTTTTTCATTCGATTACGCTTTAGTGATAGATAACTCGGTATCTTTATCAAAGAGATGGATTTTTTCCAGATCAAATGCAACTTTGATGGAATCACCGGTTTTAGCAGTAGTTCTGGGATTTACTCTTGCAGTAAATTTGTTGCCGTCTGCCAATAAGTACAGATAGGTTTCTGCACCCATTAATTCGGAGAAGTCAACTTCTACATTAACAACTGCACCCGGGAATGCGGAAATGAAGGATTCTTCATCATGAATATCTTCAGGACGAATACCAAATACAACTTCCTGACCAACGTGTTCTTTTACTGCATCGTTGATTTTAGAAGCAGGTAATTTAATTTTGTTGGAACCAAATTCCAGACATAAATCGCTACCGTCTTCCACTAACATTGCAGAGGTCAGGTTCATCTGGGGACTGCCCATGAAGCCTGCTACGAACATATTTACAGGAGAATCATACAGATTCTGAGGAGTATCTACCTGCTGGATAACACCGTCTTTCATAACTACGATTCTGGTACCCATGGTCATAGCTTCAGTCTGGTCATGAGTAACGTAGATGAAGGTGGTCTGCAGTCTCTGATGGAGTTTACCGATTTCAGCTCTCATCTGAACTCTCAGTTTAGCGTCTAAGTTGGAAAGAGGTTCGTCCATTAAGAATACTTTGGGTTCTCTAACGATTGCACGACCTAAAGCAACACGCTGTCTCTGACCGCCGGATAAAGCTTTGGGCTTTCTGTCCAACAGATGTTCGATATCTAAGATTTTAGCAGCTTCAGTAACTCTTCTTTTGATTTCATCTTTCGGAACTTTTTTCAGTTTTAATCCGAATGCCATATTTTCAAATACGGTCATGTGCGGATAAAGTGCATAGCTCTGGAATACCATTGCGATATCTCTGTTTTTCGGAGAAACATCATTTACCAATTTGTCTCCGATATAGAGTTCACCGCTGGTGATTTCTTCCAGACCTGCAATCATTCTTAAGGTAGTGGACTTACCGCAACCGGAAGGACCTACCAGAATAATAAACTCTTTATCTTCAATATCCAGACAGAAATTATCTACGGATTTCTGCTGGCTGCCTTCGTAAACTTTGCAAAGATTTTTTAAAATTAAACCTGCCATTTACATTGTACCCCCATAATAAATTATTTTTAGTATGCGACCATTATAACACAGATATTTCAAAAAGAAAAGTGGTTAATTCACCAAAAATACTGTTTTTATTTTATACAAATTGCATAGCACGTCAAAAATGGGGGTTGAAATTGGTTTTCTTTTGTGTTAAAATAACAAAAGATATGGGGTATCCATCGGTTTTCCACAGATTTTCCCGTAATCAGCTTATGAAAGGAAAAAAAAGCTTAGCTTTCTATAATATATAATGAATAAAAAAATGATGAAAAAAAATGATATTGTTACAATTACCGGGATAGACATTTCTCACAACGGAAGCGGAATCGGTAAAACCGAAGACGGCTTTGTGATATTTGTGCCCGATTTATTAATCGGTGAAATTGCACAGGTGAAAATATTAAAAGTGTTAAAAAACACGGCTTTCGGAAAAATCGAGAAACTGATTTTGCCATCTTCTCACCGCATCACCTCCGGTTGCCCCATTTCCAAACAATGCGGCGGCTGTGTGTTTCATCACACTACCTATGAAAACGAATGTGATATCAAGCGGCAACTGGTAAAAAATGCCTTTCGTCCCATGGGAGCCAATATTCCCGAAATTGCCCCCACAACACCGTCTCCCAAGCAGGAATCATACAGAAACAAAATGCTTCTTCCCGTGGGATATGATAAAAACGGTGATTTGGTCGCAGGGTTTTACCGTGCAAGAACACACGAAATCATCCCCTGCGGTGTTTGCAATATTACATATCCCGAATTTTTTGAAATTTCCGAATGCATACTTTCCCATTTAAAAGAATTTGATATCCGCCCCTATTTGGAAGAAAAGCATTCCGGAACAGTCCGTCATATCTTCATCCGCCGTGGAGAACACTCCGGCGAACTGATGGTGGGCCTGGTTGTGAATTTAAAAAAGGATTTTGAATCCGTATTACATTTAACAGAATTAACTCAAAAACTGCTTTCCGTGAACGCTCGGATTGTGAGCATCGGACTTAATATCAACACCAAAAAGACCAATGTGATTTTGGGTGAGAAAACAATAACGGTTTACGGCGAAAAATATTTAACCGATACCATGAACCATATTTCTTTCGGAATTTCTCTGCCCTCTTTTTATCAGGTCAACACCCTGCAGGCAGAAAAGTTGTATCAAAAAGCGTTCTCTCTTTTAGGTGACGATTTTGACACCGTATTTGATTTATACTGCGGTATCGGAACCATCACTTTAAATTTGTCCAAAAAAGCCAAGAAAGTGTATGGCATTGAAAGTTGTGCTCCCGCGGTGGATGATGCTATAATGAATCAAAAGCTAAACGGCATTGAAAACGTGGAATTCATCTGCGGAACCGCCGAGGATGAAGCACCGAAGCTTGTGGCAGATGGAATCATTCCCGATGCAATCGTGTTGGACCCGCCCAGAAGCGGATGCGAAGAATCTTTGCTTCAGATGATTTGCGATATCAAGCCCAAAACCCTGGTATATATCAGTTGCAACCCCGCTACCCTTGCCCGTGATATGAAATATCTGACGGAGAATGGATATTGTGCCGATATCGTTTATCCGTTCGATTTATTCCCGAGAACGCACCATGTGGAGTGTGTCACTGTGTTACGTATAGAATAATAGGAAGGATTTGCTAAGATGTATTTTGAAAAAGAAGGAACTTCTCTTGAAATTTTAATCGGTGCATATACAGAAAAACCGGAAGGCATATATATCTCCAAAGATGTATGGCTGAATGTATTGAATTGTATGACGATATATTACAGAGAAAATCCATATCACGATGAAATTCTTTTTGAAGATTTGTTTCAAACTCAGGATGTGGTAAATTTATACAAAAATATACATCAGTTGCTTGATCATCAAGTTTCCGAGATCCATTTTGAAACCGAATACGAAGAACTACGTATGGATATCATTCCGCAAGATAATAATTATCAAGTAAAAATCTATATTGTTAATCGGGCAGAAGATGATATCGAGGAAATGTTTGCAATATCCCGTCAACAACTTTGCGATATTGCAAATGAACTGAAAGAGCGAAGTGAAACCTATCCGCCACGATACTCCTCCGAGAATTCCAAAAACGAACAAATCGAATACTGATATGAAACAAAAATACCGTTGCACATTCCAAAATGCAACGGTATTTTTTTATAATTTGATGAAAAATTCCACGCCGTCATCCAGATAACGGAAGCCGTATTCTTTTTTGTGGGCCTCCATAATCGCTTTTACAATTGAAAGGCCAAGTCCGTTTCCTCGGCTGTCATCACTTTTATAAAAGCCGGTCCAGATTTTTTCCGGGTCCAAAACCTTGGGAGTGGTATTATAAACGCCAAAATAGGAAGTTCCCTCTTCCTGCCGCAGACAAACACGGATTTCCCCGGGCTCACCGATATGGTCGATGGCATTGTTGAAATAATTGGTAATCACACGCTCAATAAAGAAGCGGTCTGCAAACACATTTACATCAGATGCAATCTCTTCGGTATAGTTGATTCCCTCCTGCTCTAAACGCAGACGGAAGGTTCCCGCAATATCGGAAACCAACTCCGAAAGATTGAATGTTTCCATAGTGATATTTAATGTCTGGGATTCCAATTGTGCCACATTCAAAAGATTTTTGACAATACCGCTCATTTTTTCGGTTTCGTCATAAATCACGCCGTAATAATAGTCACGGTCTTCTTCCTCGGTAATCAGTTTATCTTTTAGCATTTCGGTGTAGGATGAAATAATGGAAATGGGGGTTTTCAGTTCGTGGGATGCGTTCTGCAAAAATTCCTTTCTCATTTTTTCAACACGCTCTTTTTGATACAAATCCTGCTGCAAAGAACGGTTGGATTGGGAAAGTTTTTTGATATTTTCGTGCAGACGGTCCGACATCATATTGATTTGTTCGCCCAAAATATTGATTTCATCGTCCCCACGCACCTGATATTTGCGGGAAAAATCAAGATTGGTAATCCGCTTGGAAATATCCAGAATCTCATAAAGAGGCCGCACAAAGAGACTGCCGAGCAAAAAGACAATCGCTATGCCCATCAATCCCACCACGATAATTGCAAGCACAAAAAATTCACGGTAAATTTCCATACTTTTATGAATGGCTGCCACGGGTTTTAGAAGAAACAGTTGCCCGTAGGGACGAAACTTTGCCACCATCACAAGATATTCTGAATTTTCCGAATTAAGCACCTTACGAATGACATATTGACGATCTTTGGGAATCGGGGTGGATTCTGCAAGCTCCATAACCGAACGATGAGAGGCTGCGGTATTTTCCTCATCCATAGGATTGGAACTGGAATAAAGTATCTGATGATAATGGTCGGTTACAA
The DNA here is from genome assembly GCA_045631485.1 of Clostridia bacterium. Lineage (GTDB taxonomy): Bacteria > Bacillota > Clostridia > UMGS1840 > UMGS1840 > SIG452. The sequence continues at coordinate 105,232 of JAZQUU010000026.1, forward strand.
TCACCGTGGTATTGGAATTTTTCGCAACACGAAAAAAAGTCTCCGGCAGTTGCTTGGGATTTTTTTCCGCCACCATCTGGATAAGCTGATAGGTTTCTCTAAAGTCCGCCTTTTCTTTTTCCGTGTAATAAGGTTCCAACAACATACTGTTGGCAATCCATAAAATCATCAGAACAGAAAACACAATGGCAAACAGTAAAAAAACCAGTTTTCCTTTTAACGATTTCACAAAACTATACCATTCCTTTTATCAGTTTACAAGGAAGCGTCAAACTTATAGCCCACACTTCTCACAGTCTGGATATATGCTCCGCAATCCAGCAGTTTTGCTCTCAGCTTTTTGATATGGGTATCAATGGTTCTTACATCCCCAAAGTAATCATAATGCCACACATTATTTAAAATATCATCACGGGACAACACAATTCCTTTGTTTAAAATCAGATAGCCCAAAAGCTCAAACTCCTTATTGGTCAGTTCCACTTTGTCCCCTTTCACAGAAACCTCATAAGTGGATTTGTTGTAGCTTAAATCTCCGATGATAATTTCTTCGGATAAACCGTTTGAACGGCGTAAAAGTGCTTCCACCCTCGCAGAAAGAATTTTTAAATTAAAAGGTTTCGCCACATACTCGTCGGCATACAATTCATACCCTTTTAAAATATCATATTCTTCTGATTTCGCAGACAATATCAGTACGGGAACATTGGAAATTTTACGAAGTTGCTTTAAGGTTTCGTACCCGTCCATTACCGGCATCATAATGTCTAAGATGACCAAATCAATCTTATTGGCATAAAACACGTCAATTGCTTCTTCTCCGTTTTTTGCCAATTTCACAAGATAATTCTGTTTGGTGAAATAATCAAATAAAACTTTACGGATGTGTTCTTCATCATCCACAATCAATATGGTAGGTTGGTTCATAATATCACCCCGATTGTTACTGTTGTTGGTATTATGTATTGTATCATATTTTTTTAAAAAAGCAATATTATTCACAAAAAATACAAAAAGAGAGCCTATCTTCCGTTTATTACCATCAAAGACAGGTGATTTGGAAAAAACTTAGCCTTTCTTTTCGGAATACAATCCGTTATAATAAACAAGAGCCTTCTTTTTCATAAGAACAAAATCAAAACAAGGCTCCGGAAAACTCCAAAAAGGAGCTGAAAGGTGTGAAAATTGAAAAAATTGATGAAAATCAGGTAAAAATCACATTGTCTTGTGCAGAAATGCTTCAGATGAATGCGCAAAACTACACTGAGGAATCCTCCAATATGATGATGGAACTTTTGGAAACAGTAGAAAACGAGCTGAGTTTTTCTATGATGAACCATGCAATTGTGTTTGAAATGGTGCCGTCCAAAAAAGATGGTTGTGAAATCCTTCTCACAAAAACAGAGTCCAAGCAACCGCAAAAATCAGAAAACGGGATGATTATTTTCTCATTTTGGGAAGCAAGAGAGGCACTTTATGCAGGACAATTAGCCAAAAATTATGTGCAGGGACGGCTTGAAATTTACGTGTTGGGTGACGCTTACTATCTGCTTATTTCCCCAAACGATAAACAAAGCATTCAAAAAATCGGATTATTGCTCAGCGATTTGGGAGATTGTGTTTCCAATCCTCTCTTTATGGAAAGCGTGTTGAAAGAATACGGTGTTTTGCTTTCGGAAGAATATATGCCGCCTCTTCCAAACTGAGATTTTTTTATTTTTTTATCAAAAAAAGGATGACAAACAACTTACCTTGTGTTATAATATAAAATAAGAAAATGTTTTTTTCAAACAAATAGAGGAGTTTACAACATGAGAAAGACAAAAATTGTTTGCACCTTAGGTCCTGCAACTGATGACGAAAACGTACTCCGCCAAATGATTCTGGCAGGTATGAACACCGCCAGATTCAATTTTTCTCACGGTGATTATGAAAGCCATCAGAAACGGATTGATATGTTTAAAAAAGTCCGCCGTGAAATGGGAATGCCCGTTGCCATGCTTTTGGATACCAAAGGGCCTGAAGTTCGTATCAAAACCTTTGAAAACGGCAAAGTAATGCTAAGTGAAGGACAACTCTTCACCCTGACTACCAAGGATGTTGCGGGGACGGAAAATATTGTGTCTGTCACCTACAAAAAGCTTCCCTTTGATTTAACCGTAGGCAACAAAATTCTGTTGGATGACGGGAATATCGAAATGGTGGTTGAAAAAATTGAAGACACCGATATTATCTGCCGTGTGTTAACAGGCGGTCCCTTAAGTGACAGAAAGAGCATGAATCTGCCCGGCATTGATTTATATATGCCTTATATGGACGATGTGGACAGGCAGGATTTGCTCTTTGGTATTAAAAATGATTTTGACTATATCGCCGCTTCCTTTGCACGCCGTGCAGATGATATTGTCGGTATGAGAAAATTCTTAGATGCCAACGGCGGTGAAGAAATCGAAATCATTGCCAAAATTGAAAACCGCGAAGGAGTTAACAACATTGACGATATTTTAGCGGTATCCAGCGGTATTATGGTTGCCCGCGGCGATATGGGTGTGGAAATTGATTTTGAAGAACTTCCCACCATTCAGAAAATGTTGATTAAAAAATGTTACAGTGCTGGAAAACGTGTTATCACCGCGACTCAGATGCTGGAATCTATGATTGCAAATCCCCGCCCCACCCGTGCGGAAACCTCCGACGTTGCCAACGCGGTATATGACGGAACAAGCGCAATTATGTTATCCGGCGAAACTGCAGTTGGCAAATATCCCGTAGAAGCGGTAAAAGCAATGTCTCGAATTGCAAGAAGTGCAGAAATGGATATTGACTATAAAAAACGTTTTACCCAAAGTACTCTGTCCGCTCCCACCATTCAGGATGCGATTTCTCACGCAGCCTGCACCACCGCACACGACTTAAATGCAAGAGTGGTAATTGTGGTAACCAATTCCGGTAAAACCGCAAGAATGGTTTCCAAGTTCAGACCCAATATGCCCATTGTTGCAGCAACTCCCAACGAAAAAACTTACCGTAAATTAGCACTTTCCTGGGGCGTGTATCCCGTAAAAGCAGAATGGCAAACCAATTCCGATGCTTTGTTCTCTCACGCAATCAAGAGAGTTCACGAAGAAAACTATATCACCAAAAATGACCTGGCGATTATTGCGGCAGGTATCCCCATGGGAGAAAGCACCAATACGTTAAGAGTAATCACAGTAAAATAAGAAATTAAAAAAACTGAAATCAAACAGAACGTTTGATTTCAGTTTTTTTATTTGATGAAATTACATGGGTAAGCCGTTTTTCAGCTTAATGTTTTTGGCATCCAGTTCGTCCACGATACCGTTTACCACCTGCAGTACTTCTTCTTTGGTTAAAGTACGTTCGGGATGGGAGAACAAGATTCGTAAGGTGATGGATTTTCCTGCATCGTCAGTGTAGGTGCCAACCACTTTCACATTCTTAATCAGAGGACAATTTGCATTGGCGATTGCATCTGCGATCGGCTGATAAATGTCGGAAACGAAAGATAAGTCAATTTCAATTTCCGGGAATCTGGAAGCTTCCTGATAAGCGATGCTCTTGTTTTTGATATCCGCAAAATCGGTCACATCAATTTCTGCATACACGATATTTGCTTTTTTATCAATTTTCTTGGAAACAACGGGATTTACAATACCGATTTCACCCAGTTCTTTGCCGCCGCAAATGATAGCATTTAAGTTCTTGGGATGCTGATAGGAATGAGTTGCTTCCTTGGTTTTAAAGGTTAAGCCTTCGTGTTTTAAATCATCCGAAACAACGGCTAAAATATCACGAAGTTCAAAATACAGAGCTTCCATTTCTTTGGTTTTGGAATATAAGGTGATGCAGAGTTTTTTGCGTTCGTTGCACAATCCGTCTGCCTTTAAGCCTTCCACCACTCTGCCGATTTCAAATACTTTAAAATCGGGAGCGTAAGCGGTGTTATATTTCACCTGACAAAGCTGAGTGGGAACAATGGATTTACGGATGGTTTTAATATTGGGGTTTACGGAGCTTACTAAGTTAATATTATCTTCCACTTCCAGTCCCAACGCTTTATATTCATCGTAATATGCCCACACATAAGAATGCAGTTCGTGCATGGAATAGCGTTTTACCAAGATATCTTTGATTCTGTCTTCATCGCTCTTTTCCTGAGCCGCTCTTACGGGATAGAGAGGTACTGCAGCGGTGTTGATATCAAAGTTATCGTAACCGTAGATACGGGTGATTTCTTCAATGATATCCGCTTTCATGGTAACATCTTTGGTTGCACGCCAAGACGGAACGGTTACATCAAAGTTATCCCCTGCCACATTCACACCAAAGCCAAGTGCTTTTAAGGTTTTTTCGATGGTGGCATTGTCGATATTGATACCGGTATATTTGTCCACAAATGCTTTATCAAAGCTTAAGCTGATGGTATCATAATGATAGGGATATTCATCGGTTAAGGAAGAAACAACGGTTGCAGACGGGTCAATTTCGGTTAATAATTTTACGAAACGAGCGATTGCAACGGTGGTCATTTCGGGGTCTAAGCATTTTTCGTAACGCATGGAAGCATCGGTACGATGTGCCAGACGAACGGTGGATTTTCTGATGGAGGTTGCATCAAAGGTTGCAGATTCCAGGGTTAAAGTAGAAGTGGATTCCACGATTTCAGAATCAAGGCCCCCCATAATCCCTGCGATTGCAACGGGAGTGTTATCGTTACAAATCATTAAGGTATCTTCGTCGATATCTCGTTCCACGCCGTCTAAGGTCTGGAATTTAAAGGGTTTGTCAAATCTCTTAATACGGATTTTTTCCACTTTACGAGAGTCAAATGCGTGCATGGGTTGTCCCATTTCCAACATTAAATAGTTGGTTAAGTCCGCTAAGAAGTTAAGACCTCTCATACCGCAGTAGAACAAACGGATTCTCATATTCATGGGACTTACGTGTTTGGTGATGTTTCCAAACTGTAAGCAGGAATATCTCTGGCATAAGGAATCTTCAATTTTTAAATCCACTTTGGGCAGATTGTTGTATGCTTGTAAATCTGCAACGGGCAGGGGTTTTAATTCTCTGCCTGCGATTGCGGCAAATTCACGGGCGATCCCATAGTGACCCCATAAGTCGGGACGGTTGGTTAAGGATTTGTTATCCACTTCAAAGATAATATCATCAATCTGATATAATTCTTTTAAGTCGGTACCCAATGCCACATCTTCGGTAATATCCATAATACCTGCATTTTCGTCGCTTAAACCAAGTTCTTTTTCAGAGCAACACATACCGTTGGAAGTGTAGCCTGCCAATTTTCTGGGGGTGATGGTGATATCGCCAATCTGAGCACCCAATTTTGCGAATGCGGTTTTCATCCCCACTCTTACGTTGGGAGCACCGCAAACCACGTCAACTAATTCGCTTTCTCCGATATCCACTTTTAAAAGATGCAGTTTCTTGGATTCGGGATGGTCTTCCACGGATTTAATTTCCGCAACCACAATCCCGGAAAGGTCGGAGCCTTTCTGATAAATGTCGTTTTCTACTTCTGCAGTAGATAAAGAAAATTTTGCAATTAAGTCTAATTTATCCAGTCCGGACAAGTCAACAAAGTCCGAAATCCAGTTCATTGATAAAATCATTTCTTCGCTCCCCTTTCTTATTTATCGTCAGTAAACTGAGACAGTGCTTTTAAGCTGCCGCTGTTTAAATCACGAATGTCTTTTACGCCGTATTTCATCATAGCAAGACGGGTTAAGCCTAAGCCAAATGCAAAACCGGTGTATTCTTCGGGGTCAATACCGCCTGCTTTTAACACTTCGGGATGAATCATACCGCAGGGGCATAATTCCAGCCATCCGCTATGCTTACAGGAAGGACAACCTTCCCCACCGCAAATCAAGCAGCTGATATCCAATTCAAAACCGGGTTCCACAAAGGGGAAGAAACCGGGACGCAGACGAACCTTAATATCCTTTTGGAATACTTCGGAAAGCATAGTTTTCATAAAGAAAATCAAATTGGAAATGGAGATGTTTTTATCCACCATTACCCCTTCCATCTGGAAGAAGGTGTTTTCGTGACAAGCGTCGGTTGCTTCGTTACGGAAGCATCTGCCGGGGAAAATTGCTTTGATGGGTTTTCCTTCGTTAATCAAAGAATCTTTATATTTTTTATAAATAGCATTCTGTGCCGCAGAGGTATGGGATTTTAATAACTGACCGTTATCTAAATAGTAAGTATCCTGCATATCTCTTGCGGGGTGATTTTTGGGAATGTTTAATGCTTCAAAGCATTCGTAGTCGGTTACGATTTCACTGTAATCCTCAATAGCAAAGCCCATGGAACGAAATACTTCTTCACATTGACGCTGTACCAATGTAATCGGATGATAAGAACCTCTGTCCAACACGGGAGGCATAGACAAATCAAACAAAGGCATACGACTGTTTTCCAGTTCGATTTCCTTTTGTTTTAATTCTTCTCTTTTTTGGGTAATGGCATCGTTTACTTCGTTTTTCAAAACGTTTACTGCCTGACCGAATGTTTTCTTTTCTTCGGGACTTAAAGATTTCATTTCCTGCATAAGCTCGGTAACGAGACCTTTTTTGCCTAGGTATTCAACTCTTACTTTTTCAAGCTCTTCCATATTGGTAACACATCCAAGTGTCAAAGAAAAGCTTTCTTTTAATGCTACGGTATCTGCCATAGTTTTCAAATCCTTTCTATATCTTATGCTAATTTTAAAACAATTTTTTTAAGGGGACAAGGGCAATAAAAAAACAGCTCCGTCACCACAAAGGGACGAGCTGCAAACCCGCGGTACCACCCAATTTCAGATTCTTTTGATATGATTCAAAAAAACTGCACTTTTTAGTATCTTTTGGCGTGAGATACAACACCTGACTTATATTCTTAAACAAGAAACTTCGCCAAATACTCAAATGCTGAAATTCATCTTGTATCCTATCTTGGGAGCTTCCAGCCGATGGCTCCCCTCTCTTTTAAGAATCGGATACAGACTACTGACACATCTTCCTCGCATACTATAATAGTATAACAGTTCTTTCTAAAAAAGTCAAGTCCCGAAAGCAATTTTCTTTTCAGGACTTTTCTGATTACAGATTATCTAAAATTGATTCGATTTGGTTAAAATCGGTCACTTCGTATGTAACGGGGAGATTTAAGCGGTTAGGAAGTTTTTTGGGATTGTACCACATGGTATCCAAACCCGCATTTTCTCCGCCTTTCATATCGGAAGAAAGAGAATCTCCAATGATGATAGCTTCCTCCAATTTGAAATCGGGAATTTTCGGAAATACCAAATCGAAAAATGCTTTTTCGGGTTTCTGATAGCCGATTTCTTCGGAAACAAAAATTCCGTCTGCCAACATATCCAATCCCGATTGTTTTAAGCGGGGATACTGTACGCCACGAGTTCCGTTGGTCACATAATAAATGCCGTATCCTTTGGATTTTAAGGATAAAAGAAGTTCCTTTGCCCCGTCAATCAAAAAAGCGTGCTTGGATAAATCGTTGCGATAATAACTGTCGAATTCCTTGGAATCGCAAGTCAAATCGAATTCCGAAAACAAAATATCAAATCGATGGTATAAAATGGTTGCCTTTTCAATGGTTCCTTTTTCAAATTCTTCCCATAAGGACTCGTTGATGGCAGGATAGCGTTCACAGATTTCATCGGTTACGGGCAAACCGAAACGACGGAGGGTATTTTTAATTGCCTCTGCCTCGGAACGGTCAAAATCCAAAAGAGTTCTGTCCACATCAAATAATAAGAATTTCTTTTTCATAGCTTTCACCGTAAACTTTCCTTTCTAAAGAATTTCGTTACTGTCCAATACAATGGTGAATGGTCCGTCGTTGATTAAAGAAACTTTCATATCCGCACCAAACTGACCGCATTCCACTTTTCCAAATAATTCACGGCATTTATCCAGCATATAAAGATATAATTCTTCTGCCATATCAGGCTTTCCTGCATTGATAAAGCTTGGGCGATTTCCTTTTTTGCAATCTGCATATAAAGTAAACTGAGATACGGCAAGCACCTCACCGCCCACATCGGCAATACTTAAATTGGTTTTGCCGTTTTCATCTTCAAAAATACGAAGTTTTGCAATTTTTTCCAACATTTTATCAGCAATTTCTTTGGTGTCTTCATTGGAAACACCGATGAGAAGCAAATATCCTTTTCCGATTTGCCCGTGAAGATTGCCGTCAATTTTCACATTTGCTTCCAATACTCTTTGAATTACGATTTTCATTTTTTAATATCCTTTACCTTCAATCTTAGAATTTCTTTTCCAAAAGAACCATATTGATGCCCGTCATGGAGTGAAACACACAAGGCACAATGCCAATTTCTTTGTAACCCAATTTTTCATACATAGCTCTGGCACGAACATTTCGTTCATTGGTATCCATCCGAAGATAAGGGCAACCATGTTCTTTGGCGTAATCTTCGTAAAATGCCACGAACTGTTTGGCATATCCTTTTCGGGAAGCTTTGGTGGAAATCACCAGGGTGTGAAGCACCATAACTTGGTCATTGGGTGCATCATACTGCCAATTACCGAGAGGATAAACATCCATTTGCACATGATTGATAACCGCCGTTCCCATAACCCCCGATTCATCCTCCAAAACGAATAAATCATCACGGGATAACGCCGCCTCTGCGGTAGCCTTTACGGGATAAATATTTCGGTTCCAACCAATAACGGCTCTGCCCTCTTCTTCCTCAATATGATTTTCCAAATAAATTTCCCAGATTCGTTCGATATCTGTTTCTTTTGCTTTACGAAATTGCAACATTTTTTTGGTATTCCCTTATCTACTTCTTAATTTCTGCTATGATGGAATCAAGTCTTTCGTCATTGATATCCGTAATCACATGATAAAGTGTGCGGATTTTATCTCCGGCTGCTTTTTGGGCAATCAAACTGTCTATAAACGTAAGAAGACTGTCATAAAAACCGCCTAAGTTTAAAATCACAATGGGTGTTTCCATCTGCTCTAAATATTTTAAGGTAATAATCTGGAAAAATTCGTCCATGGTACCAATGCCGCCGGGTGCAATCAAATACAAATCGGCGTGTTTTTCCATGAGCATTTTGCGTTCTGCCATGGTATCTACCTTGATGGTGTTATCACAATCAAAAATATGCTCAAAATCGCCCATAAAACGAGGTGTTACTCCCATAATATAGCCGCCGTTTTCACGGAAGCCTTCTGCCGCGGCACCCATACAACCGGTTGCACCTGCGCCATATACCAGAGAAAACCCTTGTTTCGCCAAATTACCGCACAATTCTTTCACGGCATCTTTATGAGCGTCCGCAATATTGTCGGAGGCTCCGCCATATACACAAACAAAATACTGTTTTGACATTTCTTGTCTACTCCTTGTTTTCAGATTCTTTTATCATAGTATGCAAAAACAAAACACTATGATACTATTCATAATCATATAAGTCCAAGTCAATCATAATAATATCTGATGGAATTTGATCAAGTGCATCGGATGGAAATTCACTGAATACAACGATATTAGACTTTGTATCATCCGAAGACTCGTCAAACCACATTTCTGTTTTTCCGTCATGATACGGATTCAACACACTGTCTGTAACATATCCAGCTTGCTTATTGATATACACCAGCACAAATCCGTCTGTATCGTTTTCAGCCATTAAAACGGTGTAGTTATCGTTTTCAATTTCTTTGAGAATCCGATAATTTTCCGAAAAATATGCTTTTGCTTCATCGTGTGTTTTTTGAGGTGCTTTGTAGGTTTTTATCATTTCAATCACCAAAGCGGGATTTTCGATGTGCATCAGTGCATCGTAATAGGGATTGTTAGGATTTTGCACAACGGTGCCAATCACAATCTGCTCGCCGTGATAATCAAAATATAAAGGCTTCAATGTGTATCTGGATGCGCCCATTCCCGGACTGTAGGTGTATTTCCCGGTGTATTCTTCTTCCACCCTGTCAGAAAATTCACTCCAGTTTTGAACCTCATCAGAAAATGTATAAATCACGTTATCTTTAAATCTATGATACACTTTAGGCACTCCCAGAATACTAGCTTCATTTTTCTGATAAGATTCAAAGCTGATGGTGCGGTTATCCGCATCCCAGATGCTTCTTCCCAGATAATCGGAGTATCCGAATGCCACGTTGGCACTGTTTACGGTATCGCCCAAGTCCTCCAGACAAACAGCAGTTCTTCCACCGATGTTATAGCCTTCAATCAGGATACCGTTATAATAAGTTCTAATATCGGTTTTATAAACATTGCCAAGAATTTGCCCCACCTTGCCTCTTGCAATCGGTGCAGGATTATTACTTCCCCGATTAAATTGGGAATAAACCTTTAAAGTTCTTATGTCATCATTATACTCAACATTGAAGCCATAACCATCCAGATCTTCTGCAATCACCACAGTTCTTCCGCCAATGTTGTATCCGTCGATTGGTTTTTGATTCACAAAAGTGAGAATATCCGTGGAAAAAATATGCCCAACAACACCGTATTCTGCACCTTCTGCAAAAACACCCATACCAAAAATAACCAGCAACATAACAATTAAGCCAATCAGTTTTTTCATGGTGGTTCTCCTTTCTGTTTTCAAAGCATAACGAATCTTTACAGATTTATTATAACATTTTATACAGCAAAATGCAAGATATGAAAAAAAGTGTCATAAAAATGAAAAATCCGCATACTTTCGTATGCGGATTTTTTGGAGCTCCCGATGGGAGTTGAACCCATGACCTCATCCTTACCAAGG
>JAZQUU010000027.1:0-33782 GCA_045631485.1 Clostridia bacterium
AACATTTCCTGACCATAATGGAAAACCATACAAGCAGGATGTAAGCTTAAGTTGTGCACAGGAACGATTTTGGCATCGTGCCAACCGATTCCCTCGGTATATTCCATTTCAAACATGTGGTCGGTAAAGATTTTGCCGAAGCCTAAGTTGGACTGGTCGGGTTTCTGAGCCGGATTCTGGGTTCTGGTAATTTTGATTTCCATTTCGGAATAACACCTCTTAGATTTTTATATTTTTCGCAGGGAATCCCCTCACGAACTTAGTCAATTATATATTATACAACATATTTTTCAAAAATTCAACTATTTTTTTAAATTTACCGATTTTTCCGCCGTTTTTAAAAAAATATGAAAATCTTCTTGATATTTTCACAAAACTATTATATAATGATATAGTATATTCAATTATTATGTCCATAGAAGGAGAGATTGTAGTGGCAAACATCAGAATCTGTGTAGACAGTGCAAGTGATATCGACTTAAAAACCGCTCAGAAATACGATATTCACCTGCTTCCCATGACCATTACCATGAATCAGAAAGAATATAAAGAAGCATACGATTTTACCAAAGAGGAGTTCTATAACCTGTTGCCCGAGGGAGACGAAATCCCCACCACGGCGCAGATTCCTCCCTTTGAATTTTTAGATGCCATCAAAGCAGCATACAAGGATGACGTAACCGATTTGATTATCGTCACCATCAACGGCAAAGCCTCCTCCACCAACAATTCCGCTCAGTTGGCGCGTCAGATGTTTTACAATGATATGCCCGACTGCAAAATGAAAATCACCGTGGTGGATTCCGGCACATACAGTTTTTGTTACGGGCATCCTGTTGTGCAGGCGGCAAAAATGGCAAAAGACCAAAAGCCTGTTGAAATTATTTTAAATTATCTGGAAGACTGGTTTACCCGTGTGGAAGTATATTTCACCGTGTTTGATTTAAAATATGCCAAAAAATCAGGCAGAATCGGCGGCGCGGCAGCCATTGCAGGGGAGCTTTTGGGCATTAAACCCATTATGTGCTTAACCGGCGGAGACTCGGTTACTTATCAGAAGGTTCGCGGCATTCCCAAAGCCATGGACTCTCTTTGTCAGATTGCCAATGAAAAAATCGGTGCCGATAAAAAATATATTCTGCTTCACGGCAAAAATGACAGTAAGGATTTTGCCAAAATGGCAAAGGACGTGCTGAAAGAAAAACCGTTGGAAACCGTTTTAATCGGTCCTTGTATCGTGGTGAATGCAGGTCCCGAGGTAATCGGCGTTGCCTTTTTGAGTGAAAAACGTGACCAACAGGTTATTTACTAAAGGGAGCTTTTATGCATAAAATAGAATTCTATAACGAAGTGGAAGAAGTATTCTCCCAAGAGGAAGAATTAACCGCTTTCCTAAATCAATGCCTTGGGGTGATTAACCCTGAGTTCGAAGTGCTCTTAACCGTCACCGTGACGGATAATGAAACCATCCGTGAGGTCAATCGTGAGCAAAGAGACATTGATAAACCCACCGATGTGTTGTCCTTTCCCATGCTCTTTTACAGTGAGCCCGAGGTTTTGGCAGAGCCCTTGCAGGAATTTGACTATGACCCCGAAACCAACCTGGTTGTGTTGGGGGATTTGATGCTTTCTCACGAAAAAATCGCAGAGCAGGCAGAAGAATACGGCCACACTTATCAGAGAGAGCTTTGTTACCTCACCCTCCACGGTCTTTTGCACCTGTTTGGCTATGACCACATGGTGGACAGTGATAAAGTTGTGATGAGAGCAAGAGAGAAAGAAATATTATCGAAAATAATGAAGAATGAAGAATGAAGAATGAAGAATTATGGTGGCAGGCGGTGCCTGCATCATATTATGCGCCCGCAGGGCGCCACCGCAACTATTCATTATTCACTATTCATTATTCACTAAAAATTTGAGGAGCAAATTTTTATGTTTGACGCGGTAATCGGGCAAAGTCTTCCCAAAAAGCTGTTATCCACGGCAATCTCGTCGGGAAAACTGAGCCATGCCTATATTTTTCACGGTGCCGACGGGGTTGGCAAAACCACCCTGGCATTGGAATATGCCAAAGCAATCGTGTGCGAAAACCACACGGGTTGCGGGGTTTGTTCTGCGTGCAAACAATTTTATTCCACCTCCGATATTCATATTCTGGAGGGGGAACGCTCCATTTCGGTGAATCAGATTCGTGAATTAACCACCGAAATTTATCTGCAGCCCTTTCATTTCCCCAAAAAAATTTATCTTATCAAGGACGCCGAAAAAATGACCACGGGTGCTCAGAATGCCCTCTTAAAGGTGTTTGAGGAACCCCCGAAATATGCGGTGATTTTGTTGGTGGCAAATTCTTTATCGGGGCTTTTGCCTACCATTTTGTCCCGTGGGGTGCAAATCCGTTGTCCCCAGCTTTCTCCCAACGAATTAAAAGAATATTTTCATAAAAACAATCTGCCTGTTCCCCGTGAGGAACTGTTATCCTTGTCCAACGGCTCCGTCACCGAAGCACTTGCTTTGGCAAATTCGGGGGACTACAATGAGATGCGTTCCGTGATTTTACGGGATACGGCACTTCTGATAAAAAACCGTACTCACAAGGATGTGATTCGGCTATACAAAGATTTTATCACCTACGAAAAAGAGGCCTCCGCCGTGATAGATATTGTGCTTTCTGTCATTTATGACGCTTCTTTGGAAGATAAATCCCATCGGAAAAACACCGATGCATCGGAGTTTCCCTCCATCAGTCCGTCGGAAGCTTCCGGGTTATATCAGCACATGACTCAACTGGCAAAAGCCATTTCCCAAAACGGAAATTATGCCATTTCGGTGTTGGGTACCTTGCTTGGTATCAAGGCACATCTCTCATAAAGAAAGGAAATTTTAACTTATGATAGAAGTAATCAGCGTCAAATTCAAAGATTTCGGCAAAGTATATTACTTTGACCCCAACGGCATCACCGTAACCACAGAGGATTCGGTTATCGTGGAAACTGCCCGTGGCCTGGAATACGGCAAGGTTGTCCGCCCAAACTCCATGGTATCGGAAGAGGATTTGGTGCCTCCCTTAAAACCCGTGGTTCGTATTGCCACCGAAGCAGATGCCAAACAGCTTATGGAAAATAAGGAAAAAGAGCAGAAAGCTTTCGGCATTGCGGAAGAAAAAATTAAAAAACACGGTCTGGAAATGAATCTTCTGGAAGTGGAATACACTTTCGACCGCAGTAAGATTCTGTTTTATTTCTCTGCAGACGGCAGAGTGGACTTCCGTGAACTGGTAAAAGATCTGGCAAGTGTATTCCGCACCCGAATCGAGCTTCGTCAGATTGGGGTTCGTGATGAAGCAAAAATGTTAAAATGTTTCGGTCCCTGCGGACGTCAATGCTGTTGCTCCAGCTTTTTATGCGAGTTTAAGCCCGTTTCCATCAAAATGGCAAAGGATCAGAACCTTTCCTTAAATCCCACCAAAATTTCAGGTGCCTGCGGACGTTTGATGTGCTGCTTAAATTACGAGCAGGCATCCTACGAAGATATGTGGAAAGACACTCCCCGCCACGGCTCTATTGTGAAACTGCCCGGCGGCGGTGAAGGCACCGTGATCGACGTAAACGTGATTACCGGTATGATTCGCGCCGTTTCCTCCGACACGGAAGCAGTGGGCACCTACCACAAAAAAGATGTGAAAATCATCAAGCAGGCAATCGTTCGTGACGACGGAGATTCCCAGGAAATCAAGGAATTAACCAAAGAATAGAAAAAATTGTCAGATTTTTCACAAAAAAAGCTTGACAAATGAAACAAAAGGGTTTATAATCCCCCTTAGATGTTTTTAAAAAGTGCATATCGTGCTAAGTGAAGGATGCAGGAGAAAGGCGGATGCCTTGCCGAAGGAGTAACTCTCTCAGGCGCTTTTAGCAAAGACTGCAAACGGATAGCGCTCCGGAGAAGTCCCTTTTCCCCAACCAAAAAGAGGAAAAGATCAAGGATGCCGAAGGTGTAAGACCCCAAAAGGGTTAATCTCTCAGGCAAAAGGACGGAGAATAAAATCATTCTTTTTGGAATGATTATGTCTGATTTTTAAATCAATCGGATGATTTCGGAGTTTTTATGTGATGTAAAAGCTCCGTTTTTTTATTCTTATGTAATTAAAATTATTTTTCATAAAAGAGAGGAAAAAATCATGCAGGAAACTATCTTAAATCTTGTGGCAACAGCCAACAAGTATCTGTCTGACTACATTTTAATCATTCTGTTAGTCGGCACAGGTTTATTCTTCAGCTTTAAAACCAAATTCGTTCAGATTCGTTGCTTTGGCGAAGGGATGAAGAAAGTATTTGGTAATCTGAAATTAAAAGGCGGCAAACAGGAAGGCGGCATTTCTTCCTTCCAGGCACTTGCAACCGCAATCGCAGCTCAGGTTGGTACCGGTAACATCGTTGGTGCATCCGGTGCAATCTTAGTGGGTGGTCCCGGTGCTATCTTCTGGATGTGGGTAATTGCTTTCTTAGGTATGGCAACCATCTACGCAGAAGCAACCTTAGCTCAGGAAACCAGAATCACCGACGAAAACGGCAACATTCACGGCGGTCCCGTTTACTACATCAAAAAAGCATTCCCCAACGGCTTCGGTAAATTCTTGGCAGGCTTCTTTGCAATTGCAACCATTTTAGCACTTGGCTTTATGGGCACTATGGTGCAGTCCAACTCCATCGCAGAATCCATGAACACCGCATTCGGTATCCCCACTTATGTGATCGGTATTATCTTAGCAGTTGTATGTGCATTCATTTTCATCGGCGGTATCAAAAGAATTGCAGCCGTTGCTGAAAAAATCGTTCCCATTATGGCAACCTTGTTCTTGGTGGGCGGTCTGGTTGTTCTGTTATGCAACTTGTCCGGTCTGGTAGAAGCAATTGGTATGATCTTCAAATTCGCATTTACTCCCTCCGCTTTAATCGGTGGTGGTATCGGTATGGCATTAAAAACCGCTATCAGCCAGGGTGCTAAGAGAGGTCTGTTCTCCAACGAAGCAGGTATGGGTTCTACTCCTCATGCACACGCTATGGCGAAAGTTGAAAAACCCCACGACCAGGGTGTTGTTGCTATGGTTGGTGTGTTTATCGACACCTTTGTGGTTCTCACTATGACCGCTTTGGTTGTTATCACCACTTTATACACCGGTACCAACGGTCTGGGTAATCTGGGTGCTGCAGGCTACGAAGCAGGTATCGCTGCAATGGGTCTTTCCAAAACCAATGCAATGCAGATGGCAGTAACCAACGGCTTCCCCGCATTTATGAGCGGTCTGGGCAGTGGTTTCGTGGCAATTTGCTTACTGTTCTTTGCTTTCACCACCATCATCAGCTGGAACTTCTTCGGTAAAGTAAATGCAGAATACTTAACCAAAAACAGCAAAGTAATGGTATTAATTTATTCCATTATCGCAATCGTATTCATCGTGTTAGGTACCTTAGCTTCCAACGACTTAGTTTGGGAATTAACCGACTTCTTTAACTACTTAATGGTTATCCCCAACGCAATTGCATTGATTGCACTCTATAAAATCGTTGTGAAAAACGCAAAAAACAAATAAGTTTTTGAAAACATCAAAAAGGCAATCTTCCAAACGGGAGATTGCTTTTTTTTAATGAATAGTGAATAATGAAAAATGAATAATTTCGGTGGCGGGCAGAGCCCGTATGATAATGTGCCCAAAGGGCACCACTAATTTTATTCTTTCTTATTTCTTCTTTATTCTTTTGCAAAACGACCCCGGCACGCCGCTTGTTATCATTTCCCGTAGCGGTATCATTTTTAATTCCCGCATTCTTTTTTACGAATTTCTTGACTTTAAAAATTCCATTTGGTATAATATAGAATAAGATAATTTGATACTAATATTTGCAAACGAGGCGAATTTATGAATATTATTATTGTGGGCTTGGGAAAAGTGGGCAAAAAACTTGCCGAACGCCTGAGTCTGGAAAAAGAACATTCCATTACCGTAATTGATTTAAAGCAATCTGTGGTTACCGATATCGTCAACGCTCACGATGTGATGGGAATCACGGGAAGCGGCGCCAATATGGAAGTGCTGGAGGAGGCAGGGATTCGCTCTGCCGATATTTTGATTGCCGTGACCGATTCGGATGAACTGAATCTGTTAACCTGCCTGATTGCCAGAAAATTGGGGGCATCTTTAAGCACCATTGCCCGTGTGCGAAATCACGAGTACAAAAGGGAAATTCAACTCTTTAAAGAAGACCTTGGCCTTGCCATGATTATCAACCCCGAGCTGACTGCCGCAAGAGAAATGGCAAGACTGCTCCGATTCCCCTCCGCCGTGCAGATAGACACCTTTGCCAAAGGCAGAGTGGAAATTTTAAAATTCAAAATTGCGCCCACCTCACCCCTTTGCGAGTTAAAGCTTTCGGATATTTCCCAAAAACTTGGCTGCAATATCTTAATCTGCGGTGTGGAACGTGGCGAAGAAGCCATTATCCCCGGCGGTGACTTTGTGTTAAAAGCAGGGGACTATGTAAGCATTGTGGGCACCGTGAATGATGCCACCCAGTTTATCAAAAAAATCGGTTTAAAAACCGGTAAAGTGAAAAACACTATGATTGTGGGCGGTGGTGAAACGGCGGTATATCTGTCCGACTTATTGTTAAAAGCGGGGATAGACGTGAAAATCATCGAGCAAAATCCCGCCCGTTGTGACGAGCTTTGCGCCATCCTGCCCAAAGCCACCATCATCAACGGAGACGGCACCGAAAACCGTCTGCTTCTGGAAGAGGGCATTGATTCCTGCGAATCCTTTGTGGCACTCACCAATTTAGATGAAGAAAATGTGATGCTTTCTCTGTATGCCAAAACCAGAACCGACGGCAAGGTGATTACCAAAATCAGCCGTACTGCTTATGATGAAGTTATCAGTAACCTTGGCCTTGATACCATCATCTATCCCAAGGATATCACCGCGGAATATATTCTGCGATTTGTTCGTGCGAAAAACAACTCCATCGGCAGCAATATTGAAACCATGCACGAAATTTTAGACGGCAAGGCGGAAGCATTGGAATTTAATATTTCAAAGAATGCCCCCGTTGCCAATAAAACCTTGGAAACGCTTGCATTAAAACCCGGTATCTTAATCGCCTGCATTAACCGTCAGGGCAATATTATCACCCCCCGCGGGAAGGATATGCTCTTACCCGGTGACACGGTGATTGTGGTAACTGCTCACAAAGGATTTACCGATATCGGTGATATTTTAGGATAGAGGAAACATTATGAATTACCCAATGATATTGCACACCTTAGGATGGGTGGTCAGCTTTGAAGGCATTTGTATGTTGTTGCCTTTTCTTTGTGCCTTGGGCTTTTCGGAACAAAATCCCTTTTTGTTCTTAATTTGTATGGGCATTTGTCTGATTGTGGGAATTCCCCTCACCTTAATCCGTCCCAAAGTGAAAACCATGTTTGCCAAGGAAGGCTTTGTGATTGTGGCGCTTTCCTGGATTTTTCTAAGTATTTTCGGGGCACTTCCCTTCTATTTATCACGGGAAATCCCCTCATTTATTGACGCTCTGTTTGAAACCGCCTCCGGCTTTTCCACCACGGGTGCATCCATTTTGAAAGATGTGGAAGTATTGTCCAAATCCATCGTCTTTTGGCGTAGCTTTACCCATTGGATTGGCGGGATGGGTGTTATTGTATTTTTGGTGGCACTTCTTCCCTTATCGGGGGGAGACAACCTCCATTTGCTTCGTGCGGAAAGCCCGGGTCATTCGGTGGGGAAATTGGTGCCTCACGTGAAAACCACCGCTAAAATTTTATATAGTATTTATATCGGACTCACCGTGCTGCAGTTTGTGTTGATGATGGCAGGAGGCTTGGACTGGTTTTCTTCCGTCACCCTCACCTTCGGCACCGCAGGAACGGGCGGTTTTGGCATCTTAAATTCGGGATGTGCTTCCTATTCGCCCTATATTCAATGGGTTCTTACCATATTTATGTTCATTTTCGGGGTGGATTTCACCTTCTATTACTGTATCCTGATGCGACGCTACAAGGCGGCATTCTCTATGGAAGAGGTTCGCACCTATGCAGGCATCGTACTGGTGGCAGCAGCACTTATCTGCCTGAACATTTTTTCTTCCGTCGGAAACGGTTGGGACGCAGTTCGTCACAGTGCCTTTCAGGTGGCATCCATTATCACCACCACCGGCTATTCCACCGTGGACTTTAATCTGTGGCCTCAGTTTCCCCAGATGATTTTAGTTGCCCTGATGTTTATGGGTGCCTGCGCAGGTTCCACCGGCGGCGGGATGAAAGTGTCCCGTGTGATGGTGCTTGTGAAGAGTATTTTTAAGGAAATCCGTGTGCTTACTCACCCCAAATGCACCACCAAAGTGAAATTAAACGGCCGTCCCTTAGAGCACGAAACTCTTCGAGGCATCACCGTGTTTTTCATTGCATATATGTTCATTTTCGCCTTTGCGCTATTAATTATCAGTCTGGACGGATTTGATTTCACCACCAATTTTACCGCCGTGGTGGCAACCTTATCCAACATCGGACCCGGTCTTTCAAAGGTTGGTCCCGTCGAAAACTTTTCGGGATATTCTCCCCTCTCCACTTTGGTGCTCACCTTGGTGATGATTACGGGCAGACTTGAAATTTTCCCCATGCTGGTATTATTTGCCCGCAGAACCTGGAAACGATAAATGAGGAAACTATTATGCAGAAGTTAAAGCAAATTTTAAGAAATCTGGATATTCCCCTAATCAGTGCCGTTTGCATTTTATGTGTCATCGGTATTCTTTTGGTGTCTTCTGCTACTGCCTCCTGGGGCGGAAAAAGTCAGGTCATTATCCAAACGGGTGCCTTTGTGTTGGGACTTTTTTGTTGCTTGTTCTTAGCCTTTTTGGATTACGAATTTCTGGCATCCAAATACCTTTATATCATTGGCATTGATGTGTTTTTGCTGCTTTTGGTACTGGTCATCGGAACCGGTGCGGAGGAAGTGGGCGGAAACAGTTGGATTCGGTTCGGTCCCATTGGGATTCAACCGGCAGAGCTTGTGAAAATCGGCTTTATTCTGTCCTTTGGTTTTCAGTTGGATAAAACCAAAGACCGTATCAACGAGCTTCCCGTGGTTCTTTGTCTGCTATCCCATATTGCCGTTCTTGCGGCATTGATTATGATGCAGCCCGACTTTGGCACCACAATGGTGTTTATTGCCATCTTCCTTGCTATGATTTTTGTGGCAAAAATCAGTTGGAAATACATTGCCGCCGCAGCTGCCGGGGTGGCAGTTACCATTCCGATTCTGTGGTTCTTTGTGTTTAAAGAATATCAGAAGAACCGAATCTTAACCTTCTTAAATCCCGAGCTTGATGCTCAGATGTCCGGCTATCAGGTGATGCAGTCCAAAACTGCCGTAGGTGCCGGAAAAATCTTCGGGCAAGGCCTCTATAACGGTATTCTCACCCAAAATAATTTCCTCCCCGCCAAGCATACCGACTTTATCTTTGCAGTGGCTTGTGAGGAACTTGGCTTCTTGGGAGCACTGTTGATTCTTGCTCTCATTTGCTTCATTGTGTTCCGTTGCTTCTATATTGCCCTAAACGCCAAAGACCACCTTGGTTCTTTCATCGCCATCGGCGTGGGAACCATGATTCTGGTCCAGTCCTTTGAAAACATCGGTATGACCATCGGCTTAACCCCCGTCACCGGCATCACCCTCCCCTTCCTAAGCTACGGCGGCTCCTCCATGGTTACCAACCTGATAGCAATAGGACTGGTATTAAACGTCAAAATGAAAAATAAAAATCTATCTTTTATATAGGAGGGGGTTTGAAAATCTTCCTCTAACCCAAAAATCTCACCCATCGGCAACGCCTCCCTTGCCTAAAGGGAGGGGGACCATCGAAGATGGTGGAGGGATTCTCGGTACGCCTTCGCAATGATTACCACCCATTGGGTGCTCAGTTGATTCATTCCCGCCGATTTTTCTGCACCTTGATAGTGTGAACCAAATCATAAAGAATAAATAAGAAATAATAAAAAAAGAGGCAGACAAAGCCTGCATTAGAATGCATCCGAAGGATGCCACCATTTTTATTCTTTATTCTCTATTATTTATTCTTTGAAATCGTATTTCAAAAGGGCGGATTCTTCCGTCCTTTTTTGCACCAAAAAAATTTAAAAACTTACGAATAACTACTTGAAAATCAGAAAAAACTATGTTACAATAAAGAATCATATTGATAGAAAATGACCTTTAGGAGGGATATTATGGATACCAACAAAAGACCCGATACTATGCAGCGTATCACCACAAAAGAACAGGCAGACAAATTTATCGCAGAAGAGGTTGCCAAAGTGCAGGCACAAGTAGGCGATAAAAAGGTGCTTCTGGCTCTTTCCGGCGGGGTTGACAGTTCCGTTGTTGCAGCGCTGTTAATCAAAGCCATCGGCAAACAGTTGGTTTGCGTGCACGTAAACCACGGTTTAATGAGAAAAGGCGAATCCGAAGACGTTATCGAAGTGTTCCGCAATCAGATGGATGCAAACTTAATCTATGTGGATGCAACCGACCGTTTCTTAGACCTGTTGGCAGGCGTATCTGACCCCGAAAAGAAACGTAAAATCATCGGCGGCGAATTTATCAAAGTGTTTGATGAAGAAGCAGCAAAACTGGAAGGTATCGACTTTTTGGCTCAGGGTACCATTTATCCCGATATTTTAGAAAGTATTAAAGCGGCAGAAAGCGGCAAACCCGTAAAAAGCCATCACAATGTTGGGGGCTTGCCCGACGATATGGCAATGGAACTGGTTGAACCCTTAAAACTGCTCTTTAAAGACGAAGTTCGTGTGGTTGGGGAAGCACTCGGCCTGCCCCACGCTATGGTATATCGTCAGCCCTTCCCGGGTCCCGGTCTGGGCGTTCGTTGCTTAGGCGCCATCACCCGAGACAGACTGCACGCCTTAAGAGAAGCAGACGCTATCTTAAGAGACGAATTTGATAAATGCGGACTGGCAGAAACCGTTTGGCAGTATTTCATCTCCGTGCCCGACATGAAGAGCGTTGGCGTTCGTAATGAAATGCGTTACGAAGGTTGGCCTGCAATCATCCGTGCGGTGAATACCGTGGACGCTATGACCGCCACCATCGAAGAAATCCCCTACGAAATTCTTCACAAAATCACTGCCCGCATCACCTCCGAAGTGGAAGGCATTAACCGTGTGCTCTTAGACCTCACCCCGAAGCCGACCGGCACGATCGAGTGGGAATAATACCATAAAAATTATCAAAGGTACTGCTCTGCCGATTTTGGCGGGGCAGTTTTCTTTTTGTTTTGTAAAAATCCCAAAAACCGCCAAAAATAATAAGTTTCCCGAAAAAATTTCAAAAAAATATTCCGAAAATATCTTGACAAATAGTGTGTAGTATGGTAAAATATTTTCCAAATTGAAAACGCAGAGAAGCGGAGTAGTAAGCAAAAACTTTCGCCCCAAGAGAGATGTCGGTTGCTGCGAGACATTGGGAAAGATTTGCCGAACTCACCGCGGAGCGGCTGCCGTGAACGTTGCAGTAGGGGCAGACGGGAACTCCCGTGACAGAGTATGGATGTGATAGCATCCGAAAGTGCATCCCCCCAGGATGAAGAAGAGTGGTACCGCGGAAACATCGAATGTAACGTTTTCGTCTCTTTGAACTAACGAAGAGATGAAAACGTTTTTTTGTTGGTATAATCCTACTTTTATATTTTGAAAGGAGTTTTCAACCATGAAAACCATCAACGTTACTGACATTACCCTTAAGAAGCTGTCGAAGGACCGTGCAGTTTCCTTATTATTCCGTGAAAAATCTGCCATTGCAAGCTGTGCAGATCAATTGGGTGTGGGTGCCATTGAATTACCTTGTGTAAAAAATCTTCGTGAAGATACCATTATTGATAAAACCATCGCTCAGAATGTGGGAAATGCGGTGCTCGCGATTCCCGTTGGCTTTAGCAAGGAAGATGTTGCATCTGTGTGGGAATGTGTGAAAGATGCCAAAAATCCCCGTTTGCAGATTGAGCTTCCCGTTTCCACCATTCAGATGGAATATACTTATCATGTGAAGCAGGCAGTGATGCTTGAAAAAATTGCAGAACTGGTGAAAGAAGCAAAAACCTTCTGCTCCGATGTGGAATTTGCCGCATTGGATGCCACCAGAGCAGATGTTGACTTTTTGGTTGCCGCTTCCAAAGAAGCCGAAGCAAACGGCGCAACTTTAATCACCGTTTGTGATGATGCGGGCGTTTCCACTCCCGATGAGATTGCAAAACTGGTTGCAACCGTGAAAGAAGCAGTAAGCATTCCCGTGTATGTGCAGGTTTCCGACCGTATCAATATGGGTGTTGCGGCTGCATTTTCTGCAATCTCTTCCGGTGCAGACGGCGTGAAATGCGCAATGGCAGGCAAAGATGCACTCTTAACCGGAGAATTCTCCGATGCAATGCGTGCCTGCGGTGCTCAGATTGATGCCGAAATCAAACTGGATATCACCAAAATCCACGCAAGTATTGACGATATGGTTGCAGGCATCAATCATAGCGGTTACGAAACTGCCGAAGAAGTAAGCGATACCAAAAAAATTCTCTTGGATTCCGATTCTTCCCTGGCTCAGGTGGCTCAGGCGGCTACCGTTCTCGGTTACGAATTGTCCGATTCCGATATCGGAAATGTATATAAAGCGCTGATGCAGGTTTGCGAAAAGAAAGGTGCGGTAGGCTCCAAAGAATTTGAAGCTCTGATTGCAAGCTCCGCAATGCAGGCACCCTCCACCTATCATTTTGAAGCATACACCACCACAAGCTCCAATGTGGCAACCTCTATGTCACAGGTAACCTTAAAACGAAATGACGAAGTGATTTGCGGCGTTGCCAATGGAGACGGTCCCATTGATTCTGCCTTCCGTGCTATTGAGCAGTGCATCGGCCATCACTATGAATTAGACGATTTTCAGGTGCAGTCCGTGACCGAGGGAAAAGAAGCGCTTGGTTCTGCCCTGGTAAGACTGCGCAACAACGGAAAACTCTATTCCGGCAACGGCACTTCCACCGATATTGTTGCAGCAAGTATCAGAGCGTATATCAATGCGCTCAACAAAATTGTATTTGAGGAGGCATAAGATGAAAATCGTATTTTCCACCAAGAATGTTGCCCGTGCAACCTTTTTGGATACCTGTCGTTATGCCTTTGATTACGGCTTTTCCGGATTTGAAATCTATGACGCCATCAAGGAGAGAACCGCTCATCACGACAGTATTTTAAGACAAGATCGCATCGCCGATGCCAAAAGAAAACTTGTGAACAGAAACCTTGCGGTTTGTGCACTTCGTATGCCCGAAAGCCTGGATAGTGAAAACACCACTCCGGAGCTTGTGGCAAAATATGTGGATATGGCGGCAGCTTCCGGCATTGAGCAGGTGATTGTTTTCTTAACGGAAAGCGTATCCTATGATATATTGGACGAAAAGCTGTCCCTTGCCGTGAAAAAAGCGGAAAACTGCGATGTGAATATTTTATTTGAAACCGTTGGACCTCTTGCCAACACCGAGAATGTGATTGGAATTATCAATCATTTTTCCTCGGCAGCCATCGGTGCGGCGTGGAATGTGAGAGGCACTTGCTTTGATGCAGGCGAAACCTCCGAAACCACCATCAAAACCCTGGGTGCATACATTAAGTATGTCCGTCTGGGCGATATGAAAGAGGGCAAAACCGTGTTAATCGGGGAAGGCGAGCTGGATGTGGCAAAGCTCATCAACGCCTTATCTTCCTTAAACTACGAAGGTTATATCTGTGCGGCGTGGAACGATGAAATCAACGATGCGGATATTGTTTTAACCCATTTTGCCAACTATATTGCACAGTTAAACCGTGATAAGAAAACCTTTGATAAAGCATATTACAACCGTGATAAATCAGGCACCTTCGTATGGAAAAAATACGATGTTATTGATGCTACTTTTGCCGATGTTTTAGACACGATGGCAGAAAAGTATCCCGACCAGTATGCCTTTAAATATCCCACCCTGGATTACACCAGAACCTATGAGCAGTTCCGTCGTGATGTGGATGAATGTGCCGCTGCGCTGATTTCTTTGGGCGTAAAGGCAGGAGACCATGTTGCGGTGTGGGCAACCAATGTGCCCGAATGGTTTATCACCTTCTGGGCAACCACCAAAATCGGCGCTGTTTTGGTAACGGTAAATACTGCATACAGAATTCACGAAATTGAATATCTCTTAAAACAGTCCGACACGCATACCCTTGTGATGATTGAATATTGCAAGGATATCAACTACAAAGAAATCGTTTCCGAGCTTTGTCCGGAGCTTGCAACCTTAGAACCGGGCAAACCCTTGTATTCCAAGAAACTGCCCTTCTTAAGAAATGTGGTAACCGTGGGCTTCTCTATGGACGGTTGCTTAACCTACGAACAGATGCTTTCCCGTTCTTCTTTGGTTCCCAGAGAAGAAGTGCGTCGCCGTGCTTCTTTGGTGAAACCGGATGATGTTTGCAATATGCAGTACACCTCCGGTACCACAGGATTCCCAAAAGGCGTTATGCTGACCCACAGAAATATCGTAAACAACGGCAAAACCATCGGCGACAGAATGGATTTATCCACCGCAGACCGTATGATGATTCAGGTGCCCATGTTCCATTGTTTTGGTATGGTGCTTTCCATGACCTCTATGATGACGCACGGCGGAACCCTCTGTCCCATTCCCTATTTCTCACCCAAATCCTCCCTTGCTTGTGTCAACGATGAGAAAATTACTTGCTTTAATGGGGTTCCCACTATGTTTATCGCAATGTTTAACCATCCCGACTTTGCAAAAACGGATTTCTCTTATATGAGAACGGGGATTATGGCAGGTGCAAACTGTCCTGCCGATTTGATGCGCAGAGCGTCTGTGGAAATGAATATGAGAGAAATCATTTCGGTTTACGGTCAGACCGAGGCATCTCCCGGTTGCACCATGGGTGAGGTTAATGAAGACCTTGACCATCGAGTGGAAACGGTGGGAAGTGCATTCCCCGGCGTGGAATGCAAAATCATTGACCCCGAAACCGGAGACGAACTGCCCGACGGCGAAAGCGGTGAATTTGTTGCCCGCGGCTTCAACATTATGAAAGGGTACTACAAAATGCCCGAAGCAACCGCTCAGGCAATTGATGCGGACGGATGGCTTCATTCCGGCGACATTTGTATGAGAACTCCCGACGGATACTACAAAGTAACCGGCAGATTAAAGGATATGATTATCCGTGGCGGTGAAAACCTGTATCCCAGAGAAATTGAAGAATTTTACCTCACAAATCCCAAAGTGCGTGATGTGCAGGTGGTTGGTGTTCCCGATGAACGCTACGGCGAAGAATGTTGCGCTTGGATCATTCTGCATAAGGGCGAAAACGCAGACGAAAACGAAATGAAAGAATTCGGGTATGCTTCCATTGCAAGACATAAAGTGCCAAAGTATTTTATGTTTGTGAACGAGTTCCCCATGAATGCGGCAGGCAAAATTTTAAAATATAAAATGCGTGACGAATCTGCCGAAAAACTGGGACTCAAAAAATAATCTTTTTGCAATTAAAATTTAAAAGACAATCAATATGAAAAGGAAGAGGAACATTATGAAAAAACTCTTAAGCTTAATTCTTGCGATTCTGATGATGACAACCATGATGGTATGTGCCGAAGAAGTTGTGGATGAAGTGGCAACCGATGCTGTGAAAGTAACCGCAGTGGCAGTTGAAAAAGAAGTCACCGTAAAGATTGACGGCGTTACCTTAGAAATTGCCGATCAGAAACCCATTATCGAAAACGACAGAACCTTAGTACCCCTTCGTGCCATTTTTGAAGCCTTGGACGCTGCCGTGGAATGGGATGCAGATACCTACACCGTAACCGCAACCAAAGGGGAAACCACCTTTGAATTGGCAATCGGTGCAACCACCTACAAAGTAAACGGCGAAGAAAAAACCTTAGATGTTCCCGCACAGATTAAAAACGACAGAACCTTGGTACCCGTAAGAGTGGTATCCGAAAGCTTAGGCTGCGAAGTAAACTGGGACGGTGAAACCTACGAAGTTACCGTAAACACTCCCGCACATCTGGCAGTTGTGGCGGAAACAGACAGAATCAGAGCCATCGAACCCACTCTGGACGGCGCTTACAAAACCGTTGACGGCGTAAGACTGCCCATCAAAATGTACATCCCCGAAGAAGGCGAAAACAAAAACATCGCAGTATTAACCATTCACGGCGGAAGCTGGTATGCAGTAACCCAAGACAGCGACACCTGGGACGGTTCCTGGATGAACTATCAGGCACAGTATTATTTTGACAAATTCGGTTACACCACCGCTGCAATCTCTTACAGAGGCATCAACTTTAACGGCGAAACCACCGTGTTTGACATTGTAGAAGATTGTAAAGATGCAGTAGCCTATATGAGAGAACAGGCAGATTTTGATAAACTGATCATTATGGGTGACTCCTCCGGCGGTCACTTGGCGGCAGAATTAGGCTTGGATGACGAAGTGGATGCGGATATCATCGTAGCGGCAAATCCCGTGTTGGACTTAACCGTAAGCTATTGGGGTTATGCGGTAAAAACCGAAGAAGACCGTGCGGTGGCATCTCCCGCTCATAACATCAAAAAAACCGACACCAAATTCCTGGTAATGCACGGTAACAAAGACGCGGTTGTGGATTACACCATCTCCAAAAAATTCTGCGAGGATATGACTGCGGCAGGCACCGATGCCACCTTTATGGAATTGGACGGATGTGACCACGCATTCATCTTATCCCGTTATCAGTCCACCGACGAAATGATTAACACCTTTATGGGTATGATTGATACCTATCTGGCAGATAATCTCTAAGATTTGGAGTATCCTATGAAAACTTATACCATCAAAAAAACAACCCTGGCAGATTTACCCATTGACAGTCCCGTATGGAATGAGGCAAATGTGGGTGAGATAGCCAATTACCCCTGGAATAATCCCGAAGATACCGTAAAAACAAGCTTTTATATGCTTTCTGATGAAAACGGTATCGGGATGAAGTTTGTAAGTGACGAAAAAAATCCCATCGGCGAAGCAGATGGGATGAACACGGATGTGTATCTGGACAGTTGTGTGGAAATTTTCTTAAATGCCTCCCCCGAAACCACCGATAAATACTTAAATTTTGAATTAAGTGTAAACGGATTTATGCATTTCGGCTTGGGCGCAGGACGATTTGACAGAGAGCTTCAGAACGTTGATTTTGATATCCTCCATATCGACACCCGTGTGTTGGAGGACGGCGGTTGGGAAGCAAAATTCTATATGCCCTATTCTTTGCTTAAGAATTACTATCCCGAAATTTCTTCCTCCTGGACAGGCAATTTCCAGAAGCTTTGCGAACGCTGCACGGTACCCCATTGGGGTTGCTGGAACTTAATCGGCACAGAAAAACCGGATTTTCACCGCCCCGAATATTTCGGCACCATTTTATTGGAGAAATAAAATCGGGAAACTATGGATTTACCAAAACGAAAACCAACCAGGTTGCAAGATTATGATTATTCAACATCCGGAGCATATTTTATTACAATCTGCGCCAAGGATAGAAAGCGGTTGTTTGGTCAGATTGTAGGGTGCGGCGATTTCGACGCACCGAAAATGATATTGTCTGATAATGGAAAAATATTAAATAAACATCTTATTCGTATGGGAAACAGATATCCGCATATCAAAATAGATAAATATGTGATTATGCCAAATCATTTTCATGTGATTCTTTGTATTACGGATGGCAAAAGCGGTGCGTCGGAAACCGCCGCACCCTACAATAATGAAATCTCAAAGTTTATCTCGTTATTAAAAAGGTATTGCAACAGAGAATCCGGTGAAAATTTGTTTCAACGCTCCTACCACGACCACATTATCCGTGGTGAAAAGGATTATCAAACAATATGGGAATATATAGATACCAACCCGTTCAAATGGGAATCTGATTGTTTTTATAACGATAAAAGGTCGTAGCGATTCGCTACGACCTTTTAATATTCTTATACAGTCTGCTTTTTGTTGTTCCATGAAGCATCGCCATTGGCGATATGATGCATTTGCTTTACAAATATGATGTTGCTCGTGTTACTCGCAATGATGCGATGTTTGCCAAAAACATTAGGCGAAGCCGACATCATTTCCGAAGGAAACATCATTAGCGACAGCGCCATCATTTGCCGCAGGCAAACATCATTGAAAAAAGCACCGACAAATGTCGATGCTTTCTGGTGGAGGGAGATGGATACTCTGCGCCCCTTGATTTTCCGACCGCTCTTAGCGGTGAGCGAAAAATCTTCGTTGCTCGAGACTTCGCAGTCCAATTGCCGTTGGCACTTGGCTGCTTCGGCGAACCATTCGATGGTTCTCATCCATCTTTTGATAAAAAGAAAAGCACCGACAAATGTCGATGCTTTTTTCTGGTGGAGGGAGATGGATTCGAACCATCGAAGCAAGATGCAACAGATTTACAGTCTGCCCCCTTTGGCCACTCGGGAACCCCTCCGTATTCAATTAAAAAGTGGAGCTGGTGATGGGACTCGAACCCGCAACCTGCTGATTACAAATCAGCTGCTCTGCCAATTGAGCTACACCAGCACAGGCTTGGGAAAAAGTTCAATCATCAATTTCACCTTAACGATTATAACATAGGAATGTCGGTTTGTCAAGCATTTTTTTTAATTTTTTTTTAAAGGTTGCAAAAACCCTTGAAAATCAAGGAATCAGAACGCTTTTTTTCGTCAAAACTAAAGAAAAGATGCTTTTCGGAAAGGAAAACTCCTATGATTTGCAACAAATTTTTCACCGTGATTTTGGTGATTGCGGCAATTTTACTCTCTTTGGTTACTGTGGCGCTTGGTGCATTGGGTGCTTACTGTTATATTGCTCCCGAAGAGCGCAAGACGATTGCCGTTACCGATGTAGCTTCGGGGGAACGGGTCAACCTTCTCTTTCTGGCAACAGACGAGAGCGGTTTGCTCACCGATACCGTGATGCTTTTGTCCTTTGATTCCAACCGTGAGCGCTTAAACATTCTTTCCATCCCACGGGATACCCGCATTCGTCGGGACGGCTCCTATTATAAATTCAACTCTTTGTACGGATTGGGAGACGAGGGCAGTCGCCACCGGGAACCCATCCGCTACGTGAAAGAGCTGACCGCACTTCCCATCCATTATTATGCGGTGTTAAAGCCCGACGGAGTGCGGGAACTTGTGGATACCTTGGGCGGTGTTTGGATTGACGTGCCCGAACGGATGTATTATCGGGACCCCGAACAAAATCTCACCATTGATTTATCCCCCGGCTATCAACTTTTAGACGGGGAAAAGGCGGTGCAGTTTACCCGATTCCGTGCAGGGTATGCGGATGCGGACTTAGGGCGGATAGATGCTCAGCAGATGTTTCTTCGGGAACTGATTCGCCAAAAGGCAAAGCCCCGCTATCTCGGGAAGGCTGCCGAAATTTTTATGGAGCTTTCCAAGTATGTGGACACCAATCTTAAGGTGTCCGATTTGCCTCTTTTTGTGGGATTTTTTAAGGATTTTGACCATTACGAAATCTGCACATACCGTATGCCGCTATCCGAAGCGTATGTCAACG
Organism: Clostridia bacterium; assembly: GCA_045631485.1. GTDB lineage: Bacteria > Bacillota > Clostridia > UMGS1840 > UMGS1840 > SIG452. The sequence continues at coordinate 19,738 of JAZQUU010000027.1, forward strand.
GGATTTCCTATGTGATTTGCGATGTGCCAAAAACACGGGAGCTGATTCGGACCGAATTTCTGGGACTTGGGCACCCCACTCCCTGAATTTTTTTAAAAACACGGGACAGAGGGGAAAAATCCGTAAAAATTTGTTGACATCAGGGGAAAACTGTGCTATACTGAGCGTATCATCAGAATCAGGAACAAAAGGTTCCGGAGGGTGAGTATCACGACCGCTTGATTTTTCAAGCCAAGGCCAGACGGACAGCCGGGTCGAACGCCGAAACGCCGAAGAAAAGAAATGCTTCGGTTGGCAGGATTAACCTGCCTTATTGATTGAGTTAGAAGCTCAAATTTTATAAGTTGGTTCCTTTACAACCATGTGCCAGATTGCACACATCGACTTGTGAAACGGTCAATAAGAGTACGCGGATCAAACTCTGAAACCTATCTCAACCCTGTTTGGGGGGATTGTGTCCCCTCTGTGAAAGAGAATTTGCAAGTGATGTGCCAAAAGGCACATCACTTTTTGTTTTTTCACAGTTTTTACGGGGAGGATGTGGCCACTATGGAACAAATGGCAACCACCAAAAAAATTATAGAATTAAAAAATATTTCCAAGGAGTTTGAGGGCGAACAGGTTTTAAGCTCCATCAATTTGGATATTTATGACAAGCAGTTTGTTACCCTGCTTGGTCCTTCCGGTTGCGGTAAAACCACCACACTTCGTATTGTGGGCGGTTTTGAGGTGCCCGATAGCGGCGATGTGTTATTTGAAGGCAAACAGATTAACGATGTGCCTGCTCATAAACGAAGCATCAACACCGTGTTTCAGAAATATGCCCTCTTTCCCCATTTAAACGTGTTTGAAAATGTGGCGTTTTCTTTGCGCCTTAAGAAAATCCCCAATGCAGAAATTACCCGCAGGGTAAAAGAAATGCTGGAGTTGGTTGCCTTAAAAGGCTTTGAAAGAAAGAATGTGACCAAGTTATCCGGCGGTCAGCAGCAGCGTGTTGCCATTGCAAGAGCGTTAATCAGTCATCCCAGCGTGCTTTTGTTGGACGAACCTCTGGGCGCTTTGGACTTAAAGCTCCGTAAGGATATGCAAAACGAGTTGAAAAAAATCCAGAAGCAGACGGGCATCACCTTTATTTATGTTACTCACGACCAGGAGGAAGCACTTTCCATGTCCGACGTGGTGGTGGTTATGGCAGAGGGCAAAATTCAGCAAATCGGCTCTCCCACCGACATTTATAACGAACCCGTAAACGCTTTCGTTGCAGATTTTATCGGTGAAAGTAACATTTTGGACGGTGTGATGAACGAAGATTATAAGGTTACCTTCTCAGGCCACACCTTCTCTTGTGTGGACAAGGGCTTTGCACCCGGGGAACAGATTGATGTGGTAGTCCGTCCCGAAGACGTGGACGTGGTAGCTCCCGAAAACGGTATGCTTACCGGCACCGTTACCTCTGTTACCTTTAAAGGGGTTCATTACGAAATTATCGTGGATATCGGCGGTTTCAAATGGATGATTCAGTCCACCGATTTTGTGGATGTTGGCGCCAATATCGGCGTATCCATTGACCCGGATGCTATCCATATTATGAAAAAATCCGAATTCTCCGGTCAGTACGGTGACTATTCCACCTTCTCCGACGAAATTGAGGAGTTAGGAAACTCAGAAACGGTAGGTGACTAAGATGCAAAATTCAAAAACCGGTTTCTGGGGAAAGATGACTGCGGCACCGCATATTCTGTGGTCTGTCCTGTTTATCCTGGCGCCCTTGATTTTCGTAATTTATTATAGCTTCACCGATGCCAATGGTGCCTTCACCTTTGGTAATATCTTAGCGTTGGAAGAGCACACCAACACCTTTCTGTTATCGGTAAGCCTATCGGTGATTGCCACCTTTATTTGCTTTCTGATTGGCTATCCCTTAGCCTATTTTATCGCAAGCTACAAAGAAAAATCTCAGAAAATTATGATTACCCTCTTAATGCTTCCCATGTGGACAAATCTTCTCATCCGTACTTATTCTATGATGGCTATTATGGATGACGGCGGATTTTTAAACACCATTTTAGGTGCCCTAAATCTTGGAAAAGTCCATTTAATCGGCACAAAAGGTGCCGTGATTTTCGGGATGGTATATGATTTTCTGCCCTATATGGTGCTTCCTATCTACACCATCATTTCCAAATTGGACGTAAGCCTTACCGAAGCTGCCCGTGACCTTGGTTGCAGTCAGCTCCAGGTAGTCAGAAAAGTGATTCTGCCCTTATCCAAAGCAGGCATCGTTTCCGGCATCACCATGGTTTTCGTTCCCTCCATCTCCACCTTCTACATTTCTCAGAAATTAGGTGGCGGAACCTTCGAACTCATCGGTGACACCATCGAACGCCAATTCCAAAACATCTCCACCTACAATGTGGGTGCCGCTATCTCTTTGGTTATGATGATTTTGGTTTTATTATCGTTGGCAATCATGAATCGCTTTTCCGAGGAGGAGGCAGGTTAAAATAATGAATAATGAATAGTGAATAGTGAAAAATTGCGGTGGCAGGCAAAGCCTGCATTATAATGTGCCCAAAGGGCACCACCATTTTTATTCTTTCATTCTCAATACATAGAAAGTAGGGGACGATGCCCACATCGTCCCGCTATACTGCAAGCCTGACGAAATTTTGTGCCGTATCAAACAACGGACAGATGTAGGCATCTGTCCCTACTTGCAGAATTCCAAAAAATACATCTGTTTTCCATAATCCCCATTGGAATGACTTGATATTAGCGGAAAAAAACAATTCAAATTGTGCGGCTTTTGTGACCGACGCATACTATGTGTATGCGAGGGAGCAAAAACGTGCAAGATGTTTGTTTTTAGACGCGGTAATACATAGAAAGGTAATGAACTAAAAACTATGAAAATTTTTTCCAAAACTTATACTGCTTTAATTTTCATAATTTTATATATCCCTATCGTGGTGTTGATGATGTTTTCTTTCAACTCCACCGCCAACACCGGCGCTATGACAGGGTTCTCTTTCTATTGGTATCGGGAACTGTTTCAGAGCCCCGAAACCTTTACCGCTCTGCAAAACACTCTGGTACTTGCGGTGAGTGCGGCGGTTATTTCCACGGTGATTGGCACTGCGGCGGCAGTTGGATTAACCAAATTCCGCAAAAACTACTGGAAAAATTCCGTCATTTCCGTCACCAATATTCCCATGATGAATCCCGATATCGTAACCGGGATTTCCATGATGCTTTTATTCGTATTCATCGGCACCATGCAGGGAAGTGACGAAAAACTGAGCTTTGTGACTCTGTTAATTGCTCACGTTACCTTCTGCTTGCCTTATGTGATTTTATCCGTTCGTCCCAAGATTTTGTCTATGCCCAAATCCTTACCCGAAGCGGCCCAGGACTTAGGCTGCACTCCCTTGCAGTCCTTCTTCCGTGTGGAGCTACCTAACATTATGCCGGGGGTTATTTCGGGATTTATTCTGGCATTTACCCTCTCTTTAGACGATTTTGTGATTAGTTATTTCACCACGGGCAACGATTTTCAGACCTTGCCCTTACTGATTTATTCCATGACCAAAAAAGAAGTGAAGCCTGATATCTACGCCTTATCCACCCTGATGATTGTGGCAGTTACCACACTTCTGATTTTGTCCAATCTGTTTTCCAAAGAAAAAAGCACGGAAGGAAGGTTGTCTGTCAAATGAGAAAATTCTTTTCAATCTTTGCGGTCTTGCTGCTTTTTGTAACCGTGTTGCCTTTATCGGGATGTGAAACCGAAACCGAAGCACTCACCTTGAATGTGTATAACTGGGGTGAGTATATTTCCGACGGCTCGGAAGATTCTTTGGATGTCAACGAAGAATTTGAGCGTTACTGTCGGGACGAACTTGGGATGGATGTTACGGTCAATTACACCACCTATGCCAGCAACGAAGATATGTATAACAAGCTAAAAAGCGGTTCCACCACCTACGATGTGGTGATTCCTTCCGAGTATATGATTGAAAAAATGATTGGGGAAGATATGCTCTCTCCCATCAATTTCGAGAATATCCCCAATTTTTGCAATATTGCGCCCGAATTTAAAAATCTGTTCTATGACCCCCAAAACCTGTATTCCGTGCCGTACACCTTCGGAATGGTGGGTATCATTTACAACGATACTATGGTGAGTGAGGAAGATTTAGGCAGCTGGGATCTCCTCTGGAACGAGAAATACAAAGGGAAAATTCTGCAGTTTAACAATCCCCGTGATGCATTCGGCACCGCCATTTATTGGGCAGGTGAAGACGTCAACTCCACCGACCCCAAAGTGTGGCAGGATGCGGTGGAAAAACTGAAACTGCAAAAGCCCCTGGTTCAAAGCTATGTAATGGACGAAATTTTCAATAAAATGAAAAACGGTTCTGCCGCCGTTGCTCCCTACTATGCAGGGGACTACCTCACTATGTATGACGATAATGACAGCTTGGGTTTTTACTATCCCGAGGAAGGCACCAATGTGTTTGTGGATGCGATGTGCATTCCCAAATGTGCCAAAAACCAAGAATTGGCGGAAATTTATATCAACTTTATGCTCTCAGAGGAAGTTGCTATTGCCAATGCGGAATATATCGGCTACGCTTCTCCCAATCTGTTGGTACGAGAAAATGAGGACTATATCGCCTGTATGCTGGACTGGAACGAGAACGCCATTGACATTCTCTACCCCCAAAAAGATGCAGGACTTATCACCGAATATTATCAGAGCTTAGACCCCGACACTCTGGCTCTCCAGAACAGTCTTTGGGAAACCTTAAAAATTGAAAACGCCGTGGAACCCTGGATTTATATTACCTCCGGCGGCATAGTGTTGGTGTTGCTGGGATATTTTATCTTTAGTTATTGTCGCAAAAAATACAGAGATAACTATTAACGGCTTGAAAAATGGCGCATAATGTGCGAAGTTCACCGCTCGGCGTACACAAAGTACGCCTTCGGGATTCACTTTCCCCATTCTGCATCCATTTTTCTTCACCTCACTTTATATGAGAAAAAAAAAAGACGAGAATCTTCTGCCAGAATCTCGTCTTTTTATATTTCATTCCGTGAGGCGCAGAAAAATCAGGTTGAAATTGGGAAAGCGAACCCGCAGGGGTTATCCGAAGGACGCCGAGAGAGGAGATTAACGGATTCGTACACCGTATAGGAGAGCGTTGTTTGGCAAGGTGCAGAAAAAGGGCATAGAATTTGCAAACTGAACCGAAGGGTTACCCGAAGGCGTACATTGGTACGCCGAGAGGTGAAGTTTGTGAATAGCAAAAGGCATTCAAATCAAATTGTTTGTAAAACAATTTCACCTTAAAATAAAAAGGCACAGGATAAAACCTATGCCTTTTGCGTTCTATGTTTCTTTTTCAAGCCTATTATCTGTTAAGAATTAACTTTGTTAATTCGATGGGAGAAACAATTTCGCCGTCTTTATAAACTCTCATATTACCGGAAGCAATTTCGTCAATCAAAATAACTTCGTCGTTGTTGTAACCGAATTCAAATTTGATATCCCATAAATCCAGACCGATGGTTTTTAAATCGTCTGCCACGATTTTGGTGATTTTTAAGGTCTGTTCTTTCATATCTTCAAACATTTTGGGGCTCATAACGCCTAATGCTGCCAGACCTTCGCCGGTTACCAGCGGATCGCCTTTTTCGTCATTTTTGAAAGTACATTCCACATAGCCGCCTTCCAAAACGGTGCCGTCTTCAATGTATTCACCGTATCTTCTGATGAAGCTGCCGGTTGCAACCAGTCTGCAGATTACTTCCAAGCCGTGACCAAACACTTTACCGGGAAGCACTTCCATGGTAGCATCTTCCACATTTGCAGATACATAGTGAGTTTTGATGCCTGCTTTTTTTAATAAATCAAAATAATAGATAGAAGTTCTTAAGTTTTCTCTGCCGATGCCTTCGATGGTTAAACCAACGGAATTTTCGCCGGGGTCAAACACACCGTCTTTACCGGTGCAATCGTCTTTGAATTTTAACAGCACGTTGCCGTTATCTAAGCTGAACACGTCTTTGGTTTTGCCTTCGTAAATTTTTTTCATTGGTTCGTACCCCTTTTCTTTTTTAGAAATCAGATTTTAAACTGCTCTTATTTTAGCATATTTATTTGAAGAATTCAATATTTTTTGTTTATAAAATTTCCATTTTTTTAAATTTTATGAATTTTTCCACAGAATTTGGAAGCAAAACCAAAAAAAATCGTGTAAATTGAATAAGAAATGGGAAGAAAAAAGTGGAATTTCGGTTGACATTTTAGTGGATTTGGTATAAAATAAAACTGATAGTACAAACTATTTGATAGTAAAATTTTATCATATAAACGGAGGAAAAAACTATGGCAGAAAACAGATTAATCGGCTCTTACCCCGTAATCGGCATCCGTCCCACCATTGATGGCAGACGCGGTGTGTTAAAGGTAAGAGAATCTTTAGAAGATCAGACCATGAATATGGCAAAAGCAGCTGCAAAACTGTTCACCGAAAACTTAAAATATTCCAACGGGGAACCCGTGAAAGTTGTTATCGCAGACACCACCATCGGCCGTGTGGCAGAAGCAGCAGCTTGTGCAGATAAATTCAAAAAAGAAGGCGTTGATATCACCTTAACCGTTACTCCCTGCTGGTGCTACGGTTCCGAAACCATGGATATGGACAAAAACACCATCAAAGCAGTTTGGGGCTTTAACGGTACCGAAAGACCCGGTGCGGTTTATCTGGCGGCAGTGTTGGCAGGTCACGCTCAGAAAGGCTTACCTGCATTCGGCATCTACGGACACGACGTTCAGGATGCAACCGACACCTCTATCCCCGCAGACGTTCAGGAAAAACTGTTACGTTTCGGCCGTGCAGCTATCGCAGCAGCAACCATGAGAGGTAAATCCTACCTGCAGATTGGTTCTATCTGTATGGGTATCGCAGGTTCTATCATTGACACCGATTTCATCGAAGAATATCTGGGTATGAGAGTGGAATCTGTTGACGAGGTAGAAATCATCAGACGAATGACCGAAGGCATCTATGATGAAAAAGAATACGAAAAAGCAATGGCTTGGGCGAAAGAAAAATGCAATATGGGCTTTGATAAAAACCCCGAAGATCTGCAGTTATCCGCCGAAGAAAAAGAAGAACAGTTTGCTTTCGTGGTAAAAATGATGTGTATCATCAAAGACTTAATGAATGGCAACAAAAACCTGCCCGAAGGCTGCGAAGAAGAAATGGTTGGTCACAACGCTATCGCAGCAGGCTTCCAGGGTCAGAGACAGTGGACAGACTTCTATCCCAACTGTGACTTCCCCGAAGCAATGTTAAACACTTCTTTCGACTGGAACGGAGCAAGAGAACCCTACATTTTAGCAACTGAAAACGACGTGTTAAACGGTATCGGTATGCTCTTTGGTAAACTCTTAACCAACCGTGCACAGATGTTTGCAGACGTTAGAACCTACTGGAGCGGTGATGCCGTGAAAAAAGCAACCGGTTATGATATTGAAGGCAAAGCAAAAGAAGCAGACGGTTTTATTCACTTAATTAACTCCGGTGCTTGCTGTCTGGATGCTTGTGGCGCAGTAAAAGACGAAAACGGCGAAGCAGTAATGAAACCCTGGTATGAAATGACCCAGGCCGATCAGGATGCAGTTATGGCTTCCACCACCTGGAATATGGCAGACTTAGGCTACTTCCGTGGCGGCGGTTTCTCCTCCAGATTCTTAACCAAAGCACAGATGCCCGCAACTATGATTCGTTTGAACTTAGTAAAAGGATTAGGACCGGTTCTTCAGATTGCAGAAGGTTGGACCATTGACCTGCCCGATGATGTTTCTGATAAATTATGGAAACGTACCGACTACACCTGGCCCTGCACCTGGTTTGCTCCCAGATGTACCGGTGAAGGCGCATTCAAAACCGCTTATGACGTAATGAATAACTGGGGTGCAAACCACGGCGCAATTTCTTACGGTCATATCGGTGCAGACTTAATCACCCTCTGCTCCATCTTAAGAATTCCCGTATGTATGCACAACGTTCCCGAAGAAAAAATCTTCCGTCCTGCCGCTTGGAATGCATTTGGTATGGATAAGGAAGGTCAGGATTACCGTGCATGTGAAACCTACGGTCCTTTGTATAAATAGGCTTGAAAAATTGCGCATAATCCGTTAATCTCACCGCTCGTCGTACAATCAGTACGACTTCGGGAGGAGAAAACCGTTGGTTTTCTTTCGATTTCCGAATTCTGCATCAATTTTTCTGCGCCTTCATTCGTGAGGAAAAAATAAAAAGACGAAATTCTTTTAGAATTTCGTCTTTTTTGTTTGGTGTGATTATCGTACATTGTAGGGGACGATGCCCACATCGTCCCGTGTTTGATTACAGCACGCCGTTTCTACATTTTTATTGACAATTTTTTTCTTCTGTGCTACAATGAAAAAGCAAAGAAATTGAATACGAAACTCGATAAGGGAAAATACTTTGGTAAAAAGTGTTTTCTCTATCTTTGATATTCCCTTGTCGGGTTGTTCAATTTCTTTGCAATCGGAGAGACACTTTTTCGGTGTGTCTTCAATTGAGGACACACCTTTTTATTTTTGGAGGGATTTTCTATGATTATTGATATTACGGGGATTGAGTTAATTCCGGGAAATGGTGGCAAAGATTGTCCCGGTAACGGCGAGAATGGTAATGAATGTTGCTGTGATGAGTGTAATTATTTGGGCTGTTGTCTAAACTATCATCGAAAAAAGCCCTGCAATGAATGTGCTATGTTAGAATGTCCTCGAAACGAAAATATCACTTTGAGATTAGAAACCATCGAAAAAATCCAAGATTATCTGGATAATTATGATAAATAAAAGACGAAATTCTTTTAGAATTTCGTCTTTTTTGTTTTGGTGTGATTATTGTATAGATAATACATTGTAGTGGACGATGCCCACATCGTCCCGTTGTTTACTGTTTCTGCAGATATAATACCGCAAAGATTACTAAAAAAATTCCCAAAATTCCAAACACCGACGGGATTTCGCCAAAGAAACATGCACCGCACAAGGTGGCAACCACCGGTTCTGCCGTGGCGATGACCGATGCTTTGGCAGGCGGTGTATGCTCTAATCCCTTGGTGTAGCAATAATATGCTGCCGAACCTGTGATGATGCCATACACCAAAAGAAGCCAAATACTTTGGGGAGCGGCAGTAAGAATCCCAACCGTGTGAGAGGGCGTAATTAAAAAGAAAGAACCAACCGTTGCCACCAAAAAGGTGTAGGTGATAACCGTTAAGGTATCATATTTTTTTAAGGCAAATTTTGCGAAAATGGAATAGAGGGCATAGCCGAATCCTGCTCCAAGGCCCCAAAGAAGACCTTGGGGGGAGATGGTACCGCCACTGTCCAACACGCCCGATACCGCCACGCATCCCAAAAATGCCATGAAAAGCGCCAACAGTTTTTGGTGAGTAATTTTCTCCCGAAAAAACAGGCAGGACATTCCCATGACGAAAAAGGGAGCGGTGTATAAGAGAATTGCCGCTACCGACAGAGAAGAATAGTTCATAGTCTGAAAGTAGCACAGATTAAAGAACACAAAACTGAAAAAACCCGTTCCCAAAAAGTACCAAAGATGACGGATTTTGATTTTTAATTTTTTCGGATTGGTAAGGATAAGCAGAGCAAATAAGCTTACTGCCGTCACCAAAGACCGAAGTGCCACAAGCTCTGCCGAAGTGTAGCCGTAGGGAGTTAAGTATTTTACAAATATGCCGATGATTCCCCAAAATACGGCAGCTAAAAGAATCATCAGTGTGGAAAGTGATTTCATTTTTTTCAGAATCCTTTTTAGAACCTTTTAAAATGGTTTATATTGACTCATAATTTTCACGGCAATTTTCAAGCCGTCCACCGCCGCAGACACAATGCCGCCTGCATAGCCTGCCCCTTCTCCGCAAGGGTATAAGCCCGTGGCTTTCTCCGATTGGAGTGCTTCGTTTCGCAGAATGCGTAGCGGTGAGGAAGTTCGGGTTTCCACTCCCGTAAACACGCAACCCTGGCTTAAAAAGCCGGGCATTTTTCTATCGAAGGCTTGCAAACCCTCTCTTAATGCATCGGTGATAAAAGCGGGAAACAGTGTATCAAAATTCACTTCACTAACGCCCAATGAATAGGTGGGTTCGGGGTAGGAACCAACGGGTTTTACTCCCGTAAAATCAAAGGATGTGCTAAAGGGTGCACGATTGTTGGCACCTGCCAATTGGTATGCCTTTTTTTCTAAATTTTCAATAAAATGTAACCCGTCAAACAAGTCGTCTCCAAAATCTTCGGGAGAAACGGACACACATAATGCAGAATTGGAATTTTTGCCGTCACGGGCAAGGTAGCTCATGCCGTTCACCAAAACGGATTCCTCTTCTGATTGGCTGGGCACCACCACGCCTCCGGGGCACATACAAAAGCTATACGCCGTATGTCCGTTTTGGCAGTGATGAAACACCTGATAATCTGCCGCACCCAAATTGGGATGTCCCGCAAATTTTCCGTATTGAATTTTATCAATGGTTTCTCTGAAATGCTCCACTCTGGCACCCACCGAAAAGGATTTTTGCGATAAGGTGATTCCTTTTTCGTGCAACAGATAATACACATCTTTGGCACTATGCCCCGTTGCCAAAACCACCACGGATGCAGGGATTTTTTCGGTGCCGTTTACGGTAACGGAGGTGATTGCTCCGTTTTTTAGTTGGATATCAGTCAAACGGGAGCGAAATTGAAAGAAACCGCCCAAACGGATAATTTCTTCTCGCAGACTTTTTACGCAGGTTCTTAGTTTATCCGTGCCGATATGAGGCTTTGCCTGATAGGCAAGATGGGGTAAATTACTGTGTTCTGCCAGTAAACGAACCACTTCGGAAGAGAGGGGGTCATTGATACGGGTGGTGAGCTTTCCGTCGGAAAAGGCACCGGCACCACCCTCGCCAAACTGCACATTGGATTCTTTGTTTAAAGGGTTTCCACTAAAGAAACCGTCCACGGTTTTCACTCGTTCTTCAATGGGTTCTCCACGCTCCAACACAATGGGAGCGTAGCCGTTTTTCGCCAGTAAATAAGCGCAAAAAAGACCGCCCGGACCTGCACCAACCACCACGGGACGGTTGGGAAGCTTTTCGTCACCATAGGTGACAGATAGTTTTTTCTCTTGGTAGGGGGCGGTTTTTTTCTTGATTTTCGGCGGTATTTTCGTATCTTCCACCAAAAAAGTATATACAAATGAGATGTCCTCTTTTTTGCGGGCATCTACCGATTTTTTATAAACAGAAATTTTTCCTTTGGGGAAATAGGTGTTTTTAAGATGTGAAATTGCTTCCTCGTCCGTATAAGATACGGGAAGCTTTACATCCTTTACTAAAAAAATCATTGGAAGAATTCCTCCAGTAAGGTTTTGCATTCTGCTTCCATAATGCCCCCGTAGATTTCGGGGACGTGGTTAATTTTATGAAGATAGCCAAGCCTTTCGATATACTCCATGGCGCCGTATTTGGTGTCGTAGCAACCGAAATATACCCGTTTTACACGGGCATTCACCGTGGCACCAAAGCACATAATACAAGGCTCTTTGGTCACATATAATTCGCAGTCCTCCAAATAGGTGGTGCCAAGTTTGTTAAGTGCTCTTTCAATCACAAGTAATTCCGCGTGGCAGATACCGTTTTGTGCCACACATTCATTGTGGGCTGTGGCGATAATCTCTTTGTTTTTCACCAAAACCGCACCCACGGGAACCTCGTTTTTATCCTTTTTTGCTTCTTCGATGGCAAGTGCCATAAACTTGTTTTTCATCTTAATATGCACCCCGATAATAATGGCCACGGGTATAGCGGGTTAAGGGGTTCTGCTCCATTTTAAAGGAATGGATAATTTCCTGCACCTGAGCTTTGTTTTCCCTGAAGAAATGAAGACGAACCGAGCCAACTCCTGCTGCACGAAGGTCATTTAATTTATCCGACATCATAATGGGATAGGGATTATAAATGGCATTCTGAGAGCAGTTTTCGCAGGCGATGATAAATTCTTCGCCCTTTCTGTCTTTCATCACCAAATCATTGGGATTGCATTTGCCCCGAATGTTGGATTTAATGCAGGATTTGGTAATCATTAACGGAATCTGACCATAGCCTAAAATGGTTAAGTCTGCAGAATCCGTCATCATATTTTTCACATTTTTTAAGTTTGCTTCCACCGATGCGGTAATGTTTTTGGCACCGTGTTCTTCTAAATATTTGCAACTTAAGGAGTTGGTCACATTCAAGGTGTAGTCGCAATACAACTCATATTTCTTATCAAAAGCGTTCATATATCCGATGTTACCGACCAACACGGCGGTAATTTCGGGATGTTTGGTTAAGAATGCACGAGCTTTTGAAATCTGTTTGTCGGTGGCGATTCTTTCGCACCAAAGACCCACATTCTGAAGCTCACCGTATTTCTGGATGTATTCTTCAATTACGTCCGCCTTGGCAAATACCAAATTATCCCAACATTCCCGCACCCATTTTAACTGAAAAGCGGTGGAAACGGTGCAATAATACTCAATTTCGTCCACGGTTTTACGCTTTCTCATCTGATAGGAATAAGGCTCAGTATGACGTTCAAATTGGAATAAGCTATCCAAATACACACCGATTTCACGGCGGATGGCATTCATCTCGGCAACACTTAAAAACAGAGGTGTTTCATCTGCCAACACAATTTCAATTTCTTCAAAACAGAAGGTTTCGTTCCCCGTTTTGGTCAGCTGGTCAATCAGCTTTTCACGGGTTAAGGGAGCATTCTGTGCCAACTGCGGACAAATGTCCACAGTAAAGGGATATGCATCTTCTCCCAGCAACAATTCCGCTTTCACAGGTTTATTAAGTTCCAAAAACAGAGAAACCGACACGGGAATCTGAGAAAATTCACGGTCTTTGTTTAAAATCTGATCATAGTAACGCTCCATTTTTTTGGTTTCTCTGGAATAGGGATTTTCGTTTTTATAAAAATTAAAGAGATTTTTGTCGGAAATACCGTCATAGTAGCCGGGAGTATAACCGCCGCGGTTAAAGGAGGCTTCAATAATGGCGTAATCTTCTTCCCCCACTTCCCCGGAATCCAAGGCACGGCGATACACGTCGGTGATTGCGGCAGTGTAGTATTTGCTTTTTAGTCTGCCCTCTAATTTAATCACATCCACGCCCATTTCTTCCAGCTCGGGCAGATAGTCTAAAAGCATTAAATCCTTGGGAGAAAGTAACGCACCTTTTTTCTGCTGAGTTTCATAGAACATACGGCAAGGTTGGGCGCATTTGCCGCGGTTTCCGCTTCGCTCCCCAATAAAGCTTGACATCAGGCATTGTCCCGAATAGCACACACATAAGGCACCGTGGGCAAACACTTCAATATTTAAGTCGGTTGCTTTTCTGATTTTTTCAATTTCGCTGCGGGAAAGCTCACGGGGGAGCACCACCGTGTCAAACCCTTCTTTTTCCAGGAGCTTTACCCCTGCTAAGTTGTTCACGGTCATCTGAGTGGAAGCAACCAGTCTTAAATCGGGAGCGATTTTCTTAACAAGCTCTGCCACGCCCCAATCCTGCACGATTACCCCGTCTGCCAAAGAATTATAAACCACATCAATCACTTTGGTAATCTGGGCAATTTCGTTATCATACACTAAGGTATTTAAGGTCACAAACACTTCTACCCCACGTTTATGGCAGTAGAATACGGCATCTTTTAAGCTTTCTTCGGTGAAATTTTCGGCGCCTGCTCTGGCGTTGAAGGAATCGAGCCCCAAGTAAACGGCGTCTGCACCGGTTTTGACCGCTGCAATCATGGATTCATAGGAACCCGCAGGGGATAAAATTTTCATAATTTTTACTCCTTTTTTGGAGACTTGAAAAATTGCGCAGAATCAATGAATCTCACCGCTCGGCGTACCCAATGTACGCCTTCGGGTTATCCCTACGGG
>JAZQUU010000028.1:0-64349 GCA_045631485.1 Clostridia bacterium
ACCTGGTATTGGGTGGTACGGCTCCCATGAGCTTTACTATTGACGGTGGAAATAAGGTGAATCTTACCAGTTCCAATGCAACCGTAACAGCTCTGGCAACTCCCTGGCAGACCAACACAGACAAATGGACAGTTAAGAACATAGCATACAATGGAGAATTTATTTTAGAAGAAGGTCTTCACACTTTAGAATTCGAACTTCAGTTCAATAGTGCAAACAACAGAGTTATCTACGCATTTGATTGTGCAACACTGACTCCTGTAAAGAAAACTGTAACCGTAAAGAGTGATGAAGCAACCACAATCGGCAATATGTCCTTTATCAGAAGTGCAGCGAATGATAAAAAAGACAATGCAAGTGCATACGATGGAACCTATTCCAGCAATAACTGGGGTAGTGATGTAAGAACCGCGACCATGATGATTGAAGTGGAAGAAACAGGAACCTATGCACTTGATATCAATGCAGTTACCGATTTGACACTTGGTGGTGCATCTCCCGTTAACTTCAGTGTTGATGGTGGAGAAAAGATTACTCTTACCGCTTCTAATGCAACTGTAACCGCATTGGAAAATCCTTGGAAAACATCCGATAACTGGACTGTAAAAAATATTGCGTACAATCAGGATTTATTACTGGAAGAAGGTAGCCACACAATCACATTTGAATTCCCGAAAAGAAGTGCAGGAGATGTAGTAATCTATGCATTTGATTGTGCAACTCTGACTCCTACCAACAATATGTTTACCATCACAGGGGAAGATATCGAAACCCTCGGTAACTCATCCTTTACTTGGAGCTATGTATCTCATGGTAAAAGTGCAAACGCATTTGACGGAACATATACCAAAGTGGAAGGTGCGGGCTTAACCATTACTGCTACAAGCAAATTCTATGTAGCAAAAGCAGGTGAATATGACCTGGAAGTTTATGCTGCATCCAGCATCACCAACATCAATTTATCAAATCTTGAATATCAAATTGATGAAGGTGAATCTACCACAATCAATACTGCTAATGCTACTGTTAGAGAATTGAGCAATCCCTGCAGAACAGATGCTCCCTGGACAGTAAAAGGAATTAAATTGAATGACAAAATCTCTTTGGATGAAGGGCTTCATACAATTACATTTACAGTTCCGAAGAATTCTAACGGAAGAACTGAAGCATATTTTGTATTTGATTGTGTAAACTTCATTCCTGAAATGGAAGACATTCAGGGAATCGAAGCAGAAGTTAGCGACTACACCTTAGCAGTAGGTGAAATTGTTGAGGTTGCTGTTACCGATACCGAAGGCAACTTAATGGAAGACGCAACCATTACTTCAGCAGACAGTAGCGTGGTATCTGTTGGTGCGGACAAAAAGTTAACAGCTGTAGGCGTTGGTAGAACTGAAATTACCGTTTCCGCAAGAAAGAACGAATATCTGCCTGAACATACAACATCATTTGATATTTATGTAGGTAACAATGGTATTTATGTGACTTCTGTAGCGATTAACGCAGGTACAGTTGCAACAACCTTTGAACTGGACGGAGTTGATGCATCAGCTGTTGATGTATTCGTTGCAGTTTACGACAATACAGAAACAAAACTCCTTGCAGTAGATAGCAAAGCTATTGTAAATGGCACATGTTCACTGGCTGTAGGTGAGTCTGAAGGAAAAACAGTATTATTCGTATGGGAAAAAGGAACCATTAGTCCTCTTTATATGGAAGAAATTAGATAGTAACTAAGGGAAAAAGCGTGTTTTGTCCTTTAAGTGTATTGATACTTTTATAAGGAGCAAAACACGCTTGTTCCGTCGTTTAGAAATTGGGGAGGTGCAGTTATGAGGAAAATTTTTATTTCTATGGCTGTTATCATTTTGGCAATAATTTCACTTTTTGCAGTCAGCGTAAATGCGGCAGTTACGGAAGTGAAAAATATAGAAAATGTGGGAATATATACAGCAACTGAAAATGTAGGCTTCGAAGTTACGAGAGATAATGCAGGTGAAGAATATATTGCTTTTAAGGTATATGATATTGATGGGAACCTGATAAAAGAAAGTAGATTCACTGCGAAGCAACAAAAACAAAAATTTTCCCTCGGATATTTTAAAAATGGTTGGTATCGTGTGAAAATATTCGTAAATGATCAGGAAGAGAATATTTTTGCATCTTTTTCAGTTGTTGATGAAAGAGATGGATTTTACTATGATTCACCCTTTGCGATTATGCACCTTGGACGATTGGTAGGTAGCAGCAAGGATACAGCTTATGCTGAGGCTTTGGCAAAATTGTCGGTAGGGACTGTTCGTACCGATGAGATTGCAGATATTCATATGAGTGCTCGTCCTTACGAAAAATACAATACCAATCTCACTAATGTTGGAATCAGACCCATGGCAACGGTATCCACGAACTATACTTATCCCAACTCAACAACCACAGGAAACGTGGGTGGATTTACCGAGCTTTTTGATGTTTATGATGTGCATAAAACCATGGTGAAAGCATATAACGGGAAAGTTCCATATTGGGAACTGATCAATGAGCCGGATATCAATAAATCTGTAAGTGCAGATGCTTTTGCATCTTGGTATAAAGCAGCCGCAATTGGTATCAGTGATGCTCAGCCGAGTGCGATGAAATCATTTGGTGGTTTATGCGTCACAAATTCTCAGTATTTCGATATTATTATGCAAAATGGTATTATGGATTATTCCGATACCATCAATGTTCATAGTCATGCAACAGACAGTGCTGACGGAATCAATTACAACGGAACCTTAGCAGAGATGGGCAAGGTGTATTCTGCATTGTACGCTGATAATGCTCCGTTGTGGAGTACTGAGTCAGGTGTTAGAATGACTGTTGTTGATGGAACGAACGAGCTTCCTTCAGAGGAATCATTAAGAAGACAGGCAAGATATATGATCACTTCATTTATGGAGACTGTCGGTGAATATGGTATTAACAAGAATTTTTGGTTTTTAACCTCTCATTATGTATCTGAAGGCCCTGAGTACGGAACATTCAGTAAAAATGATATGCCGTATCCTGCAATCAACAGTTTGAATGTTTTGACTGATAACTTAAAAGATGGAAAATTATTAGGTCGTTTGAATGGCGTTGAAGATACCAAAGGATACTTTTTTGATTGTGGAGATTATGATGCAGCAGTTATCTGGAGAACCAAAGAAGGTAGAAAGAATATCCAGTTACATGCAAATGATAATGTTACAATCGTGGGACTTGTAGGAAATGCGAATACCAAGGTGTATTCTCCTTCCACAGGCAGAGTAAGTTTTTATGTAACCGAAGATCCGATTCTGGTAAGATTTTCTCAAAAAGCAGATTGTGAAGATTATGTTAAAACTGCATTCGAGACCAGATTACCGGTTGCACACCCGTATACCGATACTGCAGAACGTGTAGTATTGCAACAGATATGGGATCCGAAACCGGATATTTACAATGGAGTGTATTCCTTAAAAAATAATACTGTGTATACAGTAAGATGCAGAATATATAACTTTAATGATAATACAGTAGATGGAACTTTTGGATTCCGTAACAGTGATGGAATCATTGTTTCAGGGGAAACAACAGGTGCTTTTAGTGTAGCAGGTAATTCTTATGTTGAAGAAGAAATTACAGTGGAAGTATCAAATAACGGAACCAATTTTTCCTTTGAAAACCTAGAATTTTACGCAGAGACTAGGGCAGGATGTGAAATTGCACCAAGTATAAGCCAAGTGCGTATACAAAATGAGCAAAATACCAGCGGAGCAGATATTACCGTTATTGAAGATGCGAACTATTATTCCAGTTCCAGACAAGGAGATTACTATAGTTCACAGGTTTCTCCCAGCACAAGCAACAGTTGGATAGGTAATAGCGTGAAATATTCGGTAAGAAATTTGAAAAATTCTGATGTTCCTGCGCAATTATATATTTATCAGTCGAACTTGACTGTTAATTCTGATAGTGAAGGTATGTATTTCAAATTTAATTGTGATACGTTCCCTTCTTCTTTCGAAAAAGCATATTTCGATGTTATGGTTTTTGGTGATGAAGGTTCGTTCTATGCAAATAACCTGTTCGAATTTAATTCTTCTACCAAAAATAAAAATGTTTTTATCCCTTGGAGTGCATTTGTTCATTCCGGTGGAAATGTGGGTATTACAGATCCGTCTAAAATCAATAGGTTTGGTTTCGGCTTTGATTTAAGCAGCTCCACAGGATATAGTTTGGCTTTTACCATCAGCGATATGGGCACCTATAAGTCTCAGGTTGCAACAAACACCACAACACTTATTAATGTTTCGGGAATTGCAGATGGTGAGGAATACAGATTAAAGGATGCAAAAGTAGAAATCGAATCTTATGATCCCGAGAATACTGAAATCTATGTGAATTATGAGAAAATAGAGTGTGATGCCGATGAAAGCGGCGTATACAAGTTGGATTTTTCAGAATACGAACCTGGAGATTACAGTTTGATTGTGGCTGTATCCGATGAATTTAACAAAAAGAATTATAAGAAGATAGATTTTAGTCTTATGCAGGATCTGATATATTTCAGATAGAATGTGAGAGGATTTTATGATGAACATAGCCAAAAAACTGTTAAGTATTTTGATGGCGTTGACGATGATGTCATCAATGCTTGTTGTTTCAATCTATGCTGATGATACTTATGATACTGTAAGTGGTAGTGCTACTACAGTTTTCGGCAATTTATCGTTCGTAAGAAGTGCGGGAAACGATAAAAAAGATGATGCAAACGCATATGATGGTACCTATTCCAGCTGTAACTGGGGTGGTTCCATCCGAACATTGAGCAAGACCTTCTATGTGGAAAGAGAAGGAACATATGCACTGTCCTTCAATGCAGTTACAGATTTGACGTTGGATGGTGCATCACCAATGAAATTCAGCATTGATGGTGAAGAATATGTTACAATGGACAGATCAAATTCAAACGTAACAGCGTTGAAAAATCCGTGGACATCAGTAGATGGATGGACTGTGAAGAATGTTGCATACAATGGTGAGTTTGTATTTGAAGAAGGACTTCATACATTAGAAATTGAAATTCCGAAACGAAGCAGTGGCGACGTTGTAATCTATGTATTTGATTGTGCAACGATTACGCCGACAAATAATATTCTGACAATTGCAGGCGATAGCCCTACAACAATTGGTAATTCAGCTTTTCAATGGAATGAAACGAACGATAAGAAGAACAACGCAAGTGCATACGATGGAACTTATTCCAGCAGTAACTGGGGTAGTGCGGTAAGAACAGCAACAGTTTCTTTTTATGTTGAAACAGAGCAAAGATATTCATTTGATATCAATGGGGTTTTTGATTTAACCCTTAGTGGTGCATCACCTGTGAAGTTCAGTATTGACGAAGGTCAAATGATTACTCTGACGAGCTCAAATGCTACCGTGTCGAACTTAACTACTCCGTGGCAGACAAACGTTGATGGTTGGACTGTAAAAAATATTGCTTATCACGGTGATTTTATGTTGGAGGAAGGTCTTCATACTCTAACATTTGAAATTCCGAAACGAAGCAGTAACGACGTTGTAATCTATGTATTTGATTGCGTAACGATTACGCCTCCTGCGCCCAATCAGATTATTACAGACGAGAATAATGTGCTTGAATTCGAAAGATATTATCCGTCAAAAGCTGTTGTGAGTGATGGTGCAAGTGGTGGAGAAGTTGTAGATTTTCTGCAATACAGTGCAACAGAACGTTGTATTGAAATGATTTTTGATGTGGAAACAGCAGGCGAATATCTACTTGTAATGGATGCATCTTTAGAGCAGGGGGTTTCCAGTTTCCAGGATAATCTTAGTCCTGCATTTATTTCGGTAAATGGTGGCGAAGAAATCGAAATCAGCCATAATCAGCAGGGTAATTTTACCATTACTGCAGACGCTACCTATGAAAGTCCCAACGGCTGGAGTCCATCCAGAATTACTTTGGCAAGAAAGTTTGATTTGGTAGAGGGCGAAAATTCCATAACTGTTCGAGTTGCAGCAAGAAGAGGCGGAGATATGGTCGTTGGAACATTCGACTGTATCAAACTGGTAAGAAATAAAGTAATCGAAAGTATCACACAGGATATGGGAAATGGGCTCATCACAAGAGGAGAAACTATCCCTGTCAGAATGAAAAATCAGAACAACGAGACAGTGAATCCCGAAGATTTTTCGCAAATCACATATACCTTTACAGATGATAATATCGCTGAGGTTCAAAACGGGGTATTATTGGCTAAGAACTACGGAAAAACAACCCTGACCATCACTGCGGTATCCAACGGTATCGCTTTGGAAGCGGAGTATGATATTTGTGTTGTTTCTGAAAAAGGAATTTGGATTGATTCTGTAGAAAAGACGGAATCCGGCGTAAAAATCAATGTTTCTGCTATGCAAAGTTATAGTGGTGGAGATCAGTTACTGGTTGGAGTTTATGGACAAAGAGAAGGTAGAGTTACGTCTTTGAAGACAATTGCTACCGCCGCAACGTTGGCGATGGAAGCTATGGACGATAGGGAAGTGGAAATTTCTGTATCCGATGTTGAAGAGAATGACGTAATCAGAGTATTTCTCATAGATGCCGACAATTCCATGCGTGCTATTTATACAAAGTATACTTTAGGAGGTGTTGATGAATGAAGAGAATAATCTGTTTGATTCTTGTGTTTTGCATGATGCTCGCAATGTGTATAACATCACACGCAGAAGATGAGATTGTGATTAGAGTAGAAGCAGAGAAATATTCATCAGCAACCGTTAAGGGTGGTATCTACGAGGATTCCGGGCTCAGTGAAGGAAAAACAGTTGGTTTTAACTGGGCTGCTCCCAAGGACGAAGATTACGTGTATGAATATCTGATTGATGTTCCGAAAACAGGAGTGTATGCAATTACTGCAGGTGGTACAGAGAGAGGCTTGTCTAACACAACAGACTGGTCTGTATATGTGAATACACCGGATAACGCTCCCAGCTCTTATGTGAAAGATGGAAACATCAGTACAGCAAAATTGCTTCCGAGCGTATTTAAAACTTATTCTCTTGGAGAAATGAAATTAAAAAAGGGAATCAATAAACTGTACATTTCAATCAATAAAAATGACGTACAGCAAGACGGCGTGCTCATTAGTATGGTTGACTATGTGCAGTTGAAAATGAACCCCAATGCTTCATTTAAAGTCCAAACAGTTCGGTTTAAGGATAATTTTTTGGGCGTTTATGAAAATGGAACTAATGTTGAACTCAAGTTTGAATTTAACACCATAGCAGACAAAGAGAAAAAATTTAGTTTCGAAATTGTTGACTTATGGGGCAGAAATGTAGTAGATGGTGTGTTCAGCGTAAGAAAAGGTGTTGATGAAGCAGTTCTGAATCTGGGTAAATTTCAAAATGGATGGTACAGAATATACTTGAAAGATGAAAATAACACCGAAGTAACAAAATACCTTGCGTTTTCTGTGGTGCATCCGTTAAGCGACAGAACAGTTTTTGAAGATACCTCTTGGGCAAGTGATATTGCGATTGAATATTCAGGACAGGCTTCTGCTCATGTGGATGATTATGCAAGAGCATTAAAACTTGCAGGATTAAATTATGCCAGAACCAGAGGTTCTGCAGACCTTTCAGACAGTTATCCTGTGAAGGAAGCTTTGCACCAGCACGGAATCAACGAAACAGTTATGCACGATGTATCTGCTTCTATGCATGGGGTGTCAGCAAATGTGCCTCAAAGCTATATGATGATAGATGACCTGAGTAAGATTGCATACACCAGATGGAAAAATATCGCTAATGTAACAGCAGATTATGTTGAGGCGATAGAAGTGCTTAACGAAGGTGATATCGGTTTTGACGGAATTGCCGGAACAGGAGATTTACAAGCGTCCTATTTCAAAGCGGCAATGATTGGTATTTCGGATGCGAAGGTGAATCCCATTAAATCATATGCCGGATTTGCTTCTTGGACAAACTTTACGTTGACAAACACCCTTGAGAATGACATTTTAAGCTATTCTGATATCTATAACTATCATCAGCATGGTGAAGTTGAACAGCGTACAGCTTTTGCGAAACAGTATTCCATTGCATATCAGAAGCCGGGCGAAAAACTGCTTCCTTTATGGGCAACTGAAAATGGTTTTTCACAAAATGTAGATGATAAGTCCGTGGTAAAAGACTTAAAAGGCGGAGTTCGTCATTCTATCATTTCGGCTGTAACTGCAATGAAAACCGGCACAACCAAAAACTTTTATTTCCTCACAAGGCCATATATCGAAAACAACAATAATTTTAGTTGTTGGCATGTAGATCATCTTCCTTTCCCGATGTATTCTGCTATTTCCACTTATACTTATGAGTTAGGGCAGGGTACCTATAAAGGGATTTTAGACAATATCCCAGAGGGCGTAGAAGCATACTTGTTTGATAACGGTGAAGGTGATGATGTAATCTGTGTTTGGTCAGACCATCAGAATTACATCACCATTGATGTAACGGAACTGAAGTATGTAGATATGGTAGGTTACGAGCAAGTGATGAAGGATACTGATGGAGACGGCAAAATCAAAGTTTCCGTGTCAGAGGATCCGATTATCTTACATCTTAACGGAAGATATAGCGAAGATAAGTATTATAAACAAGAGTATGGAATCGAAAAAATCGAACAAAAGGTTTACCAGCCATACGAACGAATTGTTCTTCAGCAGTTATGGGATGAAGAACGATACAAAAATCCTACAGAGCTGAAATTTGCAAGAGAAGAAGGCTATTTGATGGAAAAAGGTGAAAGCGAAACAGTTCGTCTGAACATTTATAATTTTAACGATCAGCGAATGAGCGGAACCATAAAAACTGTAACCAATGGGCCTATTGTGCTCGATAAAGATTCATCGGAATTTAGCATTGAACCCTGGGGACACTCACAGATAGCTTTTACATTTACAGTTCCCGAGGATGCTACTGAAGGCGCTCTGTATAACTTGAAATTCTTCGGTGTTACATCGGAAGGAAACGACATTTCTCACACATCAGCCAGATATAAAATCAAAGTGCAAGACAGAGTGATTGATGAGAAAGATATGATTTTTATGACTGATGCAGTGAGAGCAGAGAAGTGGGATCCGGCAAACAGAGCAGCGGGATCCACAGTGAAAATCGTTAACAATCAAGAAGATAAGGTAACTTTTTGGGTTCAGTATAATGGTGACAACTGGGCATTCCCGTTCTATTATCTGAGCGAAGAAGATAAAAAAGTTATGATCACAAGTTCAGGGATTGTTTTCGATAGAGAGTGTACAGAGGATGTAGGTTATAAAACTTCTGTGTTCTTGTATACAGCAGATGGTAGAAATTATTATAGCGGTACAGACTCGGCAGTTTCGTACACGATTGACAAAAAACAGTTGATCTTCCCGTGGTCTGATTTCGACTTGTATCATTCACCGCTTGGCGCCTTTGAAAACAGACCTTTCAGACTGGAAGACATTACCCATATTTCTATTGGGAATAGTGGTGGTCGATTAAGCGGGCCTATGCCGGAAGTTACACTTTCAAAAGTTGCATTCTTCAATTCAGACAATCCATCTGATAAAATTCAGGAAGAAAAGAGTGCAGAAGTGACAGGGATAGAGGATGGAAAGCATTATCCGAAAGATACACAATTTTCTATCAATGCAAAAATCCCTGAAAAAGAGGTAATAGAAGGCATGAGATTGGTGATCAATGACACCGAATATTTCGACTTTGAGCAGGGTGATACTTCGGTAACTGCCAAAATCGGAACACTTGAACGTGGTAAATATAATCTCTACTTCAGTTTCAGGAATAATGTTGGTAGCGTTTTTGTGAGAACAATTACCTTTTATGTAGATTAAATATAAGGAGGAAAGTATGAGAAAGATAATATGTTTATGTCTGTCTTTGGTCTTAATGTCCTTGTCTACAACAGTTCATGCAAGCCTTGATATCATCAATACTCAAGGAAGCATAACGATAAAAGGCATGGTATCTTCAGGAGAGCTGGACTATGCAACAGAAGCAACTGTTACAGTGTTTGATGAAGATGGAAATCTTAATTACATAGATGTCATTCCTGTTTCAAAGGATGGAACCGCAGAATTTTTGTATGATAATCAGGGTAATAGCGGTGATTATGAATTTTATGTTGATATCAGCGCGTTTAATATTATCGAAAGAGCAACTCTCGAGGGCTTTGTTGGCAAAGATTATTGGGATTTGTTTATCAGCAGAATGTCAGGTTTTGCGCAAAATAGAGCTTATGACGATTTAAAAACAAATCTGTTTGCTGAAAAAGAAAGAGGATTGCTGGAATTCGACGATTCTTTGTATAACTCATTGACAGATAAAGATACTGTTTGGGTAGTTATGTCGGAAGACTGTGCGGCACCATATCAGAATGTAGATGAGATTCTGAAGGGATTTCAACAGGCGGTATATCTCTGCAAAATGAACGAAGCAAATGACGCTGCAGCTTGGTATGAATTCATGAAAGAATCCCTTGGCTCTGTGATTCCTCTTGGGGAAAGCGGTATTGTAATTGATGAATATACCGTAGAAACCAAGACTGCTGTTTTGGCATCAATTGCAAACACAGATTATTCCAAAACAACAGATGCTAGCGAGGCATTGCTGAAGGCAGGGCTTTTTAAGGCGATTGAAAATGCATATCATTATACTGATGTGAAATCGGCGGTGAAAGCTTATTACAATGCGGGATATATTACTGCAAACCCGCAAAACATCACTGAAAATCAGTATAAAAACGCAAAGGGATCCCGTGTGAACAGTTACAGCGATGTGAACAGTTTATTTGTAACTTCCGGCACTATTCCTAATGGTGGTTCCAATATTGAAACCTCATTTGGTGGCGGAGCTGTATCCCATGCCCCTGCAGTTTTACAACCCATTTCAGAAACTGTTAGCGAGCAAAGCGGTAAGATGACTTTTTCCGATATGGAAGATGCAAAATGGGCTCTCAAACAAGTAGAGCTGCTCTATGAAAAAGGAATCATCAACGGAACCGGTGATGGCATGTACAGTCCTCATAAAAACGTTACTCGAGCTGAAATGGCAAAAATGCTGGTGATTCTTGGTGGGTATGATATTGTTCCTTGTGATATTCCGTTTAACGATGTTGACCCCAATGCCTGGTATTATCCATATATCTGCACAGCATATCAAAATGGAATATTTAATGGAATCAGTGGAAATGAATTTGGGGTTGACAGAAATATCACACGTCAGGAACAGGCTGTAGTACTATATCGATTGCTTGCACAAAAGCAGGTCGAAATGTCGCAAGATTCAAAGGGTTTTGCAGATGAAGAAAATATCGGTTCATGGGCTCGTGATGCAGTATATTCTCTTCGTCAAAAAGGTATTGTATCCGGTAGAGGCGGAAATCTGTTTTGTCCGAATGAAGCGGTAACAAGAGCAGAAGCTGCTGTTTTTATAGCGAATGCTTATAGTCACATTTTATAAGGAGGGGTTGTATGAAAAAGATAATATCAATTTTATGTCTGATGTCCATTCTTATGCAATGTGTGATTGTTGCCCAAGCGGAAGATTCCAATACGATTACTGAACAAATGGAAACCATTTATCAGCTTGGAATTATGGCAGATGTCAACCAGTCAAATGAGGAAGTAACAAGATCTGATTTTGCTGAAATGGTATGTAATCTTTTATATGGAAAAGCAAATATAACGGTTGCAACAAAGTCATATTATCAAGACGTTGACGTATATCACTATGCTGCAGCACCTATCCAGATGCTTACTGAACATGGAATTACACAGGGTTATGCTGATGGTAATTTTTATCCTGAGCGCAACATTGCAGTTCACGAGGCCGTAACAATGATTTTAAGAGCGGTTGGTTATGAATTTCTGTTAAGTTCGGGAGAAAGTGTTCAGTCGATTGCATCAAAAGCAGGGATTGGAAAAGGTTTGAACTTTGGTGCAAATCTGACAAAAGAAACTGCGGCAGAAATTATTTTTGATGCGTTATATGCTGACACAATGCAAACATCCTTGACTGAAAATGTAGTCAGCAGAGGCGATATCGTTATGTCGGAATTCCTTGGCTTGCAGTACAAGGATGGAGTAGTAGATGGTGTTTGCGGAAAGTCCTTATATGATCACTTTGTTCACGAAGGTACCGTATCCATCGATGAAACAAAATATACAATCACATGCAAAGTGGATGAATCGTTGCTGGGAAAATATGTCAGATTCTATTACAACGAAGAAGATGACGTAGTAAGAGCAATCGTCCCCAAAAAGAACACGATTCTTGTAATCGAGGCAGATTCCATTATAGATGCCGATAATTCTAAGATTACTTACAAAACTCAAAATGACAAGGAAAAAACTATAAGAATTAATGATGGGGCAGATTTGCTTTATAACGGACTCGTCATCAACGACCTTTCTCTCTATCTTCCTCAGAATGGAGAAATTAAGCTGATTGACAGAGGAGATGACGGGAGCTATGATGTGGTTTTTGTTTCGGAATACACAAGTTATCTGGTTTCAAGAACGAGTGTGTACGATGAAAAGATTACTTTATATAACACGCCTGAAAGCATCAACTTAAAAACGTATGACAAATACGAAATTGTTGATCAGAACAATGTTCAGTTAAAGTTGGATGCAATCACTCCGAATGTTGTTATTAGTGTATACAAAGCAGGAACCAAGCACATCAAGATTGTAAAATCTGATGAAACTGTAACCGGAATGATCACAGAGGTTTGGCTGGATGATGACGGAAGAACAGTAATAACGGTTGGAGAACGTCAGATTACTCTGTATAGTCATTGTTATTTTGGTGGTATTTCACTTTCAGCTGGTGCAAACGTTACTGTTCATCTGGATGCATTTGGTATCGGAACAGCTATTCAAACTGAAAAAAAGGACGATTGGCAGTTTGGATACCTTATCGCGGCAAGATATATGCCCGGATTGGAAAGTTCTGTTCATTTAAAGGTACTGACTGCAAGTGGGGAACAGAAGGTATTCAACCTTGTTGATAAAACAAAGATTGATGATGATAAAAAGACTCCTGAAGTGGCTATCACATACTTAAATAATGCTTTTCATAATTTTGACGATGAGATTGAAGGTGGAGAAGAGTACAAGAAGGAACTCGTTACCACAAGATTGATGCGGTATAAATCGGATGGAGATATCATCACACAACTGGATACACCCATCAAATATGGTCTTTATGAAGAAAGCAATCAACCGGAAATGACACAAAGTGATAAACTGCTTTTGAGAGTCAAAGGGAATTTATATATCCCTGAAAACAAGAGAGGGTTTAAAGCGGTTTACACGGATTACACTGATTTGCAAGGGGAAGTGTTTTACACAGAAAGCACCCCAGTGTTTGTTATTCCGACGGTGGAAAATACCGAAGCAGATGAGGAAGATTACACCGTAATTACTGGTAAAGAACTGCTCTCAACCTATGGCGAGTTTGTTTATATGTCCAGTTATTATACGGATATCAACAGTTTTGTACCGGTAGCCATTGTGGTACGAAAAGATACCTTTAAAAGTAGCGATACAAGACTGCTTGTAGTTAATGCGATAAAAAAAGTGTGGGACGAGGATGAAGATGCAGTTGTAACTCAGATAGAGGGATATATCAACGGTTCGCTGACTGCTATGACAGTTGATGAAAATAATAGCAGTATGTCCGTTGTAACGCTCAAACAAGGCGATTGTATTGCATATGATATGTATAATCAGAAGTTGCGACTGACTCAAATGATTTATAGAGCAGATGGGGGAGGCACCCTTAACGACAATTATTTTTGGTCAAAAAATAATGAATCTCTCTTTAACGTATCATTCCGTGCCATCATAGGAAGAGCAGGGGCTATCAATGGTAGTTATATGCATTTAAAAATTGATAGCGAAAGCAAGATTGATGAATTGATCGAGCTTCCGAGCAACATTGCATTTTTCGATTCGTCTAAACCTACAAAATCCATTCATATGGGAGACTCTTCAGGAATATCGGCAAACGATATTGTAATTGTTTCCTCTAGACAAGGCGTACAACAAGATGTTATTGTGATAAAGTAAGTCTGATTTCCAATAATCATTTAACGCCGTTTGGAACTTCGTGCAAATAAAATTTTAATAAACATTTTTTCAAAAGAAAGGATGACAAAAATGAAAACAAGAATTAAGGTAGCAAGCTTAATTATGTCCCTGGTACTTGCTGTAACCATGTTAGTTGGCTGTGGTGCAAAAGAAGTTGACAACACATTAGCCATCGGTAACTGGCCGAATGCAGAGGCGAATCCAAAAGGATACGAACTGTATGAAACCAAAAAAGCAGATTTTGAAGCTGCAAATCCCGGCGTTACTATTCAGCCTGATGAGTGGAGATACGATGTGCAAACCTTCTTAGCAAAAGCAGAAGGCGAAACCTTACCTGATATCTATTACACTCATTTTACCGAAATCAATAAGATTATTGAAGGCGGTTACGCAAAAGATATCAAACCCGCATTGGTTGAACATGGTTATTACGACAAAATGCCTGAAAACCTGTTGAAACTGGTGGAACAGGACGGCAAAGTATATTTCATTCCTGTAGAATGTTACACTGTCGGTATGGCTCTGAATCTGGACTTATTTGAACAGGCAGGTTTAATGGAGGAAGATGGAACTCCTAAGGCGCCTAAAGATTTAAACGAGCTGATTACCATTGCAACAACCATTACCGAAAAAACCGGTAAACCCGGCTTCATTTATCCTACCACCAACAATCAGGGCGGTTGGTATTTCACCATGCTGGCTTGGAACTATGGTGTTGAATTTGTAACCAAAGAAGATGGTCAGTGGAAAGCAACCTTCAATAACGAAGATTGTGTTGCAGCATTACAGTACTTAAAAGACTTAAAATGGAAATACAATGTAATGCCTGCCAACACCTTAGTAGATATGAACGAAGTGAACAAACAGATTGGTAGCGGCACTGTCGGTATGGGCTTTATGGCTCCCAACCAGATTAACGCTATGGTTCAGAACTACGGTGCAAATAAAGATGCAATCGGTTTCACTTATCTGCCTGCAGGCCCGAAAGGTAATGTAACCTTAACCGGTGGTACTGTTTTAGCTTTTGCGAACACTGCTTCCGACGATGATGTTATCAATGGTTTCAAATGGATGGAAATTGAAAACTACACTCCCAACTTAAGTGAAGAGTACAAAATCAATTTCGAAAAGGACAGAGCATTGGCTCTGGAAAGAGGCCAGCTGGTAGGTGTTATTGATTCTCCCATCTGGAACGACAAATCCGATATCTTCAGCTATAAGAGCCAGCGTACTATGGAAGATTGCAACGTAAACTACAATCATATCAAACTGTTCAACGAAAACAGACTGGATGTGCATCCTGAAGTTGAAGTTGGTGCGCAGGAACTCTATGCGTTACTGGATGCTTGTATCCAGGAAGTTCTGACCAATCCTGATGCAGATTGTGCTACTTTGATTGCACAGGCAGCAAGCGATTTCCAACATAACTGCTTAGACTACGAAAACTAATTTTTGATTTTACTATTTAGGAGATTGTTTCATGAAACAAGAAAAAAACATGAAGAAAAAGAAAGAAAAAAGCAAACTCTCCGAGATTAGAAAAAGTATTCCCGGATGGATGCTGATATTTCCTGCATTGTTTCTTGTATATTTCCTGATTGTTAGACCCCAGGTGTTGGGGATTGCATATTCCTTTGCCGATATGAAGGGTTTTAAGATTGTAGGATTCGCCGGACTTGACAACTATGTCAGAGTGTTGAAAGATTCCATGTTCTTAAAATTGCTCGGAAACACACTTGCTTATACCTTCTGGTCTGTTATTATCGGATATTTTATTCCGATTGTTCTTGCTCTTGCAGTCAATGAAATGGTTCATTTCAGAAATGGATTTCGAACCATGTTGTATTTCCCGTCTGCTCTTCCAGGAGTTGCAGTTATGATGCTCTGGTATTTTATGTATTATCCGGATGCTTCGGGGTTGTTCAACACCATTTTAAATGGATTGGGAATGGATTCCTACGGTTGGCTGCAGGATGCAAAGAGAACGATTCCGTTCATTGTTCTATCAATGACATGGCACGGAGCCGGTACATCAATGTTGTATTATTTTGCGGCTTTACAGGGTGTAAATCGTGAATTGTACGAGGCGGCTACCATTGATGGGGCAGGATTCTTTAAAAGAATCCGAACCGTTGCATTGCCACATATTGCTCCCATATCCTTGTTGTTTCTGGTAAAACAAATTATTGCGGTGTTCTCCGTTATGGAACAACCGATGCAGATGACAGACGGTGGTCCCAACAATGCGTCTATGTCGTTGGGACTGCAAGCATATCGGTATGCGTTTGTGCAAGGGAAGCCACAGCTTGGTATGGCATTGTCTATGATTATGTTTGTGATTCTTTTGATTGCAACCATTTTCTACTTTAAAATGGACAAGAAGTTATCTAACAATCTGTAAAGGAGGGGAGTAAGATGCGTTATAAAATGGACAAAGGCGCACTGAGTGCGCTGGATATGAAACAGAAAAAATATAAAGTTTTTTACTGGTCAATCTTTACAACTCTCCTCTTGGGTGCCTTGCTTATTTGCATTTTCCCGGTGGTATGGGTTATTTCCATGGGATTTAAGGATGCAAACGAAATATACAACCAGTCCTCCGGTTTCTTTCCCAAAGAATTTAATTTTGGGAAAATTGCTACCGTGTGGAACGAAATGAAGTTCTATAAGTATTATCTGAACACTTTTGTTATGGCAGCAGGGAATATTGCTTTTACAATTGTTATATGCGGACTTGCCGGATATGTGCTTTCTAAAGTAAAGCCGTTGGGACACAGAGTGCTTTTTACAATTCTGTTTACGTTGACCTTAATGCCCGGTACGGCAAGAACCGTTCCCTTGTATATGACCTTTAAAGATTTTCCATATTTACATATCAATATGTTAAACAGTTTCTGGCCTTTATGGCTGATGGCTGCAACCAACATTTTCAATATGATTTTGTTTAAGAATTTCTTTGATGGAATCCCCACTGCACTGGTAGAAGCGGCAAGAATTGACGGAGCATCCAATCTGACGATTTTCTTCAGGATTATGATTCCTTTGGCGATGCCGATTTTCTGGGTAGTTGGTTTGTTTACCTTCAATGATTCTATGGGAAGCTTTTTCTGGCCCTATTTATTGATAACTGATGCAAATAAAACTGTGTTGGGTGTTCAGCTCTACAGATTGAGAACTTCAACATTCTCTATTGATTATCAGCTCCTCGGTTTATTATTTTCAATGTTACCGCAGATTGTGATTTTTGCCTTCTTCCAAAAGAGAATTATGGGCGGAATTAATATCGGTGGTGTAAAAGGATAAAAACCGCGGAAGCAGATGGTTGCCGGATACGGAATATCCGGGTAACCGGGAGTTACATCATACGAGCTGTGTATTGATTGTATAAAAAAGCACTCACCTGCATTTGCAGGTGAGTGCAATCCCAAATAAAATCGATTTTTTACAGTAAAGAAAAGTTGTTATAATAGTTTTTCTTATAAGTCAGCGGAGACATATTAAAGTGCTTTTTAAATAATCTGGAAAAGTGATACACACTTTGAAATCCCGTGTATTCTGAAATCTCTGTAATAGAGAGGTTGGACGATACAATTAAGTCCTTTGCGTGATTTAATTTTTTGTTAATGAGATACTGTTTCGGTGAAGTGTTAAACTTCTTAGCGAAAATTTTATTGTAGTAGGGCATGCTGATGCCCGCCATAACAGCCAAGTCGGAACAGTTAAAATCAGATTTCAAGTAATTGTTGTCCATATATTCAATGGTTTTCTCAATTAACTGATACTGTTCTTTTGGCAAATAAGATTGATTATTCATTTTTTGCATCATTGCAAAAATCTGATAAATAAAAGAAACACAGGTTGATTTGTATCCGATACTCTGAGCAGACCAGGTGTTTCTCATTTTTTCAAACAACGGTTTAATTTCGTGGAAGTAATGAGAACAGGGGTAAACCTCAATTTCTTTTGCGATCAGCTTATCGCAGGAAAACTGAAACGCGATATGACCATTAAACTGATAATCTTCCACTCGGTATTCTTTTATCGGAGGATTCACGATTTCGGTTGCTGCGTGTGGCATCAATACAATACAGCAATCCTCAATATGTGCTTCCACACCGTTATAATAAAAAGTACGGTTGCAGGGTGGGAATAGTACCAACTCATAAAAATCTACAGAATTGTAGTAACTTTCTAAAGTCGGATTGCTATTTAGAGTTTTTGTTTGCAAGGATGAATCTAAAATACGTCCGAAAACGCGAATTACATCAATTTTAAGGTTATCGTGTTCGTAAAAAGCCATAAAAACCTCCCAAATCAGTATAGATTGTAGAGTTATCATAGCATATCAAAGTCGAAAAATCAAGATTTTTGTATTGAAAACGTTAAAAATATTAATGGCGTAAAACTTTTTATACAAGTCTTTTATATATAAACAAACTGTTTCAACGAATGGAAATCACTGTAAAAACAATGATTTTCATTGAAATAAAATCACTAAGTTATATTTGTTAATAAATACAGGAAAGCGAGCGAAGCCTATGTTTAGTATCATTACCGACAAAAATACACGTTATAATGAAAATGCAGTATACTGCTTCTATAAGGAGGTTACTGTCACTGCGCTTTGTGAAAGTAGTGTCAGAATTTTTGCGGATGCACGATACAAGATGTATGTTAACGGTGTGTTGGTTGCGGTAGGCCCCTGCAGACAGACCTCTGAAACCAAGTATTACGATACCGTGAATATCACCAGATACTTGCAAAAGGGAACGAATAAAATTGAAATTAAAGTATTGCAGCTTTCCAATGATTTATACCATAGAGGAGAGGGCTTGTTAGTGTCGGTTATCAGTAGCGGACACATGGGGCTTTGTTTGTGGGGAAATGCAGGAGACCAGGAACTTTCCACCGATGATACTTGGTTGGTAGCAAAAGAACAGGGAATTTCGTTTTTTCATGAAGCAGTATTTGGATTATACAATGTTGCGGCTCTTTATGAAAAAATTGACGGTGCTTGCTATCAGAAGTATGAATTTTCTAACGCAGCGGATATTCAGACCGTGTATGATTTAGAAGAAGAACAAACCTACAGTTCTTTGATTGAGTTTCCTGTGGCAGAACGAACAATACCGATGATGTATTTTTCAAAGCAAGCGTTCTTACATATCAAAAACAATGTTTATGATGCAGGGAAAGAAACCTGTGGTTATGTGAAATTACATTGCAAAGGAAAAGGTAGTGTAAAAGTTATTTATGCAGAGTGCAAATCCTTTGTAGAAGATGGAAAGCTCATTAAACGAAACCGTGACGACGAAAACGGTTTGGTTATCGGCAGTTACGATATCATCACCGTAGATGGTGAATGCGAGTTTGAACCCTTCTGGATGAGAACCTTCCGTTATATTGAAATCCAAACAGAAGGTGATGTGGAGATTTCTGACTTTTCCTATATCGAAACAGGATATCCTATTGAAGTTGCCAAGGATTACGATTTTGGCAACGAAACTGACAATAAACTGTTTGATATCAGCGTCAACACCTTAAAACGTTGTATGCACGAAACCTATATGGACTGTCCTTACTATGAACAGCTCCAGTATGCAATGGATACTTATTTGCAGATTATGTATACTTATCAGTTGACCGATGACAAAGCTTTGCCCGAAAAAGCAATCGACGATTTTGCGAAAAGTTATCGTGTGGGTGGATTAACACAAGGTCGTTATCCCTCCAACAAGATACAGTATATTCCCGGATTTTCCTTGTTCTTTGTTTTGATGTTGTATGAACATTCTGCTCGTTTTGGAGATAAAGCATTTTTAAGAGAATATATCCATATTGCAGACGGCGTGATTCAGTGGTTTACCAAACGGTTAGACGGTTACTTAGTAAAACGAAGCAATTTGTGGGATTTTATTGACTGGTCAGAAGGCTATGAGAAGGGGCAGATCCGTTCCAAAGAACCCATTACCGTGTATAGTTTAATGTTGGCATACACCTTGGACAGAATGTGCGAAATGCACGGGATGCTGGGCAATCAGATTCCTGAATATTCCATGCTTTCCGATAAAATTAAACGCGCAGTCCGTTCCAAATGTTTTGACGAAGGAATCGGGCTATATGCAGATTCCCCTGAAAAGGCACACTATTCCCAGCATCAGCAAATTTGGGCAGTGCTATGCGGAATGGAAACTGAAGACGGTGCTAAGAAACTGCTGGAAAAATCTATGAATCTTACCTGCAAGGTAACTTCTGCATATATGTATTTCTTATTCCGTGCCTTAGAAAAAGCGCAGATGTATGCATTTACCGAAGAATATATCGATTCTTTGAGAAGTTTGGTTGCACTTGGTTGTACGACCACTCCTGAATGGGTAGGGGAAGATGTGAGAAGTGAATGTCACGCTTGGAGTGCAGTTGCAATTTATGAATTTACTGCAAAAGTGTTAGGCGTGACTTATCAGAATGATGCGATTAAAATTGCTCCTTACATTGTGGGAAGAACTTCTGCGAAAGGTAGTGTTGCCACTCCTGTGGGAATGGTGTACTGTGAATGGTCAGTAACGGATGCTACCCTAAGTGTGAATGTAAGATTACCGCATAATCAAACCGCCATTCTGACTATGCCTGACGGCACCATTACAGAGGTTACTGACGGCGTTTATACCTGCGATATTCAGCAGTAATTGATACCAAAGATAAGAGGGGATTTTTTTGGATATTTCAATAGTTGATAAAAATTTTACCATCCAGCATCACATTGCCAAAGAGGATATCCGATTCTACTCGGCAGATGAAAAACCATTTCAGATTTACGGAGTATTTCGTGATGGTGAAAAATATCGTCGTATGCCGGAGGAAGTAGCAAAAAGTGTTAGCGTTGAGGTGCATTTTCTGCACGCCAACACGGCGGGGGGGAGAATCCGTTTTGTGACGGACAGCACCTATGTTGCTATCAATGCAAAAATGGACAGGCTCGGAAAAATGCCTCATTTTGCATATACCGGTTCTATCGGCTTTGATTTGTATGCAGACAACCGATACTATAAAACTTTTGTGCCTCCTATGGATATTACCGACGGCTACGAAAGTGTGATGGAATTTCCCACGAAGGAAACCAGAGAAATTACAATTAATTTCCCCTTATACAGTAATGTAAATGAACTTTATATCGGGTTGCAGGAAGATGCAATCTTAGAAAAGGCATCACCGTATCAAAATGAGAAACCCTTTGTATATTAT
The DNA here is from genome assembly GCA_045631485.1 of Clostridia bacterium. Taxonomy (GTDB): domain Bacteria; phylum Bacillota; class Clostridia; order UMGS1840; family UMGS1840; genus SIG452. Next base: position 21,423 of record JAZQUU010000028.1, read on the forward strand.
GGTTCTTCTATCACCCAAGGTGGTTGCGCATCCCGTCCCGGTATGAGTTATCAAAGCATTATTTCCAGAAGATTTCATTGCGATTTTGTGAACCTTGGATTTTCAGGAAGTGCATTGGCAGAAGACGAAATGATTGATTATGTTAAGAATCTGGAAATGTCTTTATTTGTATATGCTTATGACCATAATGCTCCGAATGTTGAACATTTAAAAAATACACACGAAAAGATGTTTCAGGCGGTCCGCAAGACACATCCTGATATACCAATTATCATTTTGTCAAGACCCAAACACATTTTGTCACAAGAAGAAGAAATGCGACGGGATATGATTGAGAAAACCTATCAGAATGCGAAATTAAATGGTGATAAAAATGTTTATTTTATCAGCGGAAAAGAACTGACAGCATTTTGCCGTGACGAGGGAACCGTCGATGGTGTTCATCCCACAGATTACGGATTCTCATCCATTGCCAAGGTGTTGGGAGATGTGATTGAGGGAATCGGTTGCTGATAAGAGCAACCAGATAAAAGGAGAATTTATTATGAAATTGGCAACAACTACCAGTGATTTTTCTGCATATACCACCAATTCCATAAAAGCAATGGAGTATATAGCTCAAGCGGGATTTCGTTACATTGATTATAACTTTTGTGTGGATTACAATCACAAAACAGGATTTTTTGGAACCGATGATAGTCATCTCAACAAAGTAAAAGAAAAGGCAAGTGAATTGGGTGTGTCGTTTGTTCAGGCACACGCTCCTTTTTATAGTTTTATTTTTGACGGGGATATTGTGCCGCTAATTGAAGCAACTATTCGATGTGTAAAGGCGTGTGCTGCATTGGAAATTCCTGTGTTAGTGGTTCACACAGGATATCAGAGAAATATCTCAAAAGAAGAGAATTTCCAAAAAAACAAAGTGTTCTTTACACCTATTTTAGAAGCAGGAAAACAGTATGGCGTGAAAATTTTGGCAGAAAATTTCAATAAAATGGAATTTTCAGATATTTATTGGATAGATAATGCCACCGATTTAAAAGAATTTATTGATTTTATGGATCACCCGAATCTGTTTGCTGTATGGGATGCGGGACATGCAAATCTGCAAGAGATGTCTCAAAAGGAAGAACTGGAAAAACTGGGAGATAAGGTGTTGGCACTTCATATCCACGATAATTTTGGCAATGATGATCAGCACGTTCCTCCGTTTTACGGAACCATGAGTCCCGACTCTTTAATGGAAGGGCTTCTTTCAATCGGTTACCGGGGATATTTTACATTTGAGGCAGAAAACGTATTTTTTCGGTGGAATCATCGCCGGGTAGGAGAGGCAGAACCTAAACTGCAAATGCCGCCCCTTTCTTTAAGAATTCAAGCGGAAGCATTTTTATATCAGATTGGAAAAACCATTTTAGAAGCATATGATTGCTTTGAAGAATAGATTGTTCGTTGCAAAAAGGAGAAAACAATGAAACTGATACCATATCCTAAAACAGTTGAAATCAAAGACGGATTTTTACAGTCTAAAACCATTTTTGTAAAAGATATGCCTAAGGATGAACGAATCGTTCACGCAATGAAACATTTTTCTTTAGCTGAAGATGGCATTACCCTTGAAATTTCAATGGGAGACAGTGTGAGCGAAGCGTACAGTATCACCGTTTTATCTGATAAGATTTCTGTGGTATCTCAAGGGGCTGCAGGTGCATTTTATGCATTACAGACCTTGCGTCAGTTGTTTACGGAAGAAATGGTTCCCTGTTGCTATATTGAGGATGAACCTGATTTTATGCATCGTGGTTTTTATCATGACGTAACAAGAGGAAAAGTGCCTACTGTAGCAACCATAAAACGCCTGATTGACGATATGGCATATTATAAACTGAATTCCTTGCAGTTATATGTGGAGCATACCTTTGAATTTCAAGAGTTTGCTGACAGCATCGAAAAAACAGGTTATCTTTCTGCGCAGGAAATTCAGGAGCTTGACCATTACTGCCGGCTGAATTTTATTGATTTTATTCCTTCTATTGCTACCTTCGGACATTTATATGAACTATTGGAAAAAGACAAATACCGTCATCTGCAGGAAATTGATGATTTCAAAAGTAGTGAATTTTTCTGGGAAAACAGAATGCTGCATCATACCATTGATCCTACCTGCGAAGAAAGCTTTGAAATTGTAAAAAGCTTGATTGACCAGTATATTGTTAATTTCTCATCGGATACCTTTAACATCTGTTGTGATGAAACCTTCGATTTGAAGAAAGGAAAACATAAAGATGAAGATACCGGCAGACTGTATCTTGATTTTGTAACCAAAATTATCAAGTATCTGCAGGGCAAGGGAAAAACTGTAATGATGTGGGCAGACATTCTGCTCAACCATCCTGAACAGATTGAAAATATCCCGGAAGATGTGCAACTGTTAAACTGGGATTATTGGGGAAATCCCAACGAAGAAACTTTCCGCACCATTCAGAATTCCAACCGTACACAAATTGTATGTCCGGGGACAAGCACCTGGAGCAGGCTGTGTGAAGATTATGAGTTGGAAATTATCAATATTACCAAAATGGTGGACTACGGTTACCAATACGGTGCAAAAGGTGTTTTAAACACCAACTGGGGCGATTGGGGGAATCCGTGTAGTTTAGAACTGGGGATGTTTGGTATGGTGTTTGGTGCAGCGAAATCCTGGAATGTGAAAACTGCGGTGGATGATGATTACCGTAAGAGCGTGGATTGGTTGCTGTATGAACAGGAAAATGGTTGTCAGTTTGTGAAGCGCTTATCTGATTTGGTATCCAAAATCAACTGGAATGAACTTGCAAAATGCTACGGCAATATTTTAAATAACAACACAGCATATGAAATCGCATATCCCAAGGAAGAAGATGTGGTATATACCATCGGGGAAAGTGCGAAATTGATTGAAGATATTTTATCTTGTAAATGGCAGAAACCAGAGTACCACGACGAATTGGTTTTGGCAACTGAAGGCGTTGCTTTGATGGCAGAACTGTTTGGTTTGCTGGCGGGTTACAAACTTAAACGAAAGACTGACACCAAAGAATGGTTAAAGAAGTATCGTGAAAAATGGTTTCAAAAAAATAAAGCGAGTGAATATCACGAAATTGAAAAGATGTTTATCACAATTGATAACGGATTGACTAATTAGTGATAAAATTGGCGATTCCAATGGGGAATGATTATGGATTTTAAGGTGATTGATAAAAAATACAGACCGATTCCATTCTGGAGTTGGAATGAAAAATTAGATGTGAAAGAAACTGCAGAACAAGTGCACAAAATGAACGATGTGGGTATCGGTGGTTTCTTTATGCATGCCCGTGGTGGACTTCAGAGTGAATATATGGGAGAGGAATGGTTTGATAACGTTTCTTCTGCAGTAGAAGCTGCTGAAGAAAATGGTATGGGTGCCTGGGCATATGATGAAAATGGTTGGCCGAGTGGTTTTGGCAACGGTTATGTAAATCAAAAAGGGGTAGCATATCAGCAGAAATATTTAAGAATTTCAAAAATCAAACCTCAGAACAACTGCATTGCAAAATGCGGAGCACATTGGTTTTATTATGATGTGAATCCTTTTTATGTGGACGTACTGGATAAAAAGGTGGTTGCTGAATTTATTGATTATGCATACCGTCCGTATTATGAAAAATACGGTAATCGTATTGAAGGATTCTTCACAGACGAACCTCAGATTTCCAGAAGCGGAATTCCCTGGAGTTTTGTATATGAAGAAGAATATCAGAAGCGGTATCAGGAAAATATCCACGAACATTTGGAAGAACTTTTTTTATCGGTTGGTGATTATAAAAACACCCGTGTAAAATTCTGGAAAATGGTGACAGACCTTTTTTCAGAAAACTTTGTAAAACAAGTATATGACCAATGTAATGAATGGGGACTAAAAATTACAGGTCACTTGGTATTGGAAGAGAATCTTTTGATTCAGCTGACTGCCAATGGCGCTTGTATGCCTCATTATGAATATATGCACATTCCCGGTATGGATTGGTTAGGCAGGGATATTTACGATTGTCTGACTCCTATGCAAGTTTCTTCAGTTTGCGACCAGTTGGGAATCAAACAGATTCTTTCTGAAACCTTTGCATTAAGTGGGCATAACATCAGCTTTCAGGAATTGAAAGGAATCTACGAATGGCAGATGGTGCATGGCATCAACCTTTTATGCCAGCATCTGCAGGGATATTCCATCCGTGGAATCAGAAAAAGAGACTATCCTCCAGCGATGTATTGTCAGCAACCTTGGTGGAGTGAATACAGATCTTTTATGGATGCAATGTCCAGGATCGGAATGGTGTTGACGGAAAGTAAAAAAACAGCTGATATTCTTGTGATTCATCCGCAGACAACCGCGTGGTCACTTTATGATGGAAAACCCACAGAAGATACTAAATATGAAGAAATTGAGCAGGTGAATCAAAAACTCTTAACCATCATGAAAGAGTTGGAGAAAAAACACGTTTTATATCATTTGGGTGATGAAACGATTATGGAGCGTCACGCAAAAGTGGAAAACGGAAAATTAGTTATCGGCGAACAGCAATATGCTTATGTGATTGATTCCGCTTGTGACATTTTGTTGCCCGATACCCAAGAACTATTGAAACAGTTTGTTAAGCAGGGTGGCAAGATTGTTACTGTAGACCAATTGGACTGTAATCCTGTTTGCGACAATTCTGAAATTACTTATGTAAAACGAAACAATGAAAAATTCACGGTTCACTATTTTGTAAACACTTCCGGTGATAGAAAAACGGCAAATATCAATGTGAGCGGGAAAAAACTGGATATTTATACCGGAGATCTTATCTTATTCTCCAAACACTATGAGTTTGAACCTTGGGGAAGCTTGTTGGTGATCGAAGATGAGGAACCTTATGAGAAAACAAAGCAGGAAACCGTTATTACCTTAGAGGGTGATTTTTCAATTGTTAAGCCCGTGCAAAATGCAATCACTCTGGATTATTGTGATTACTATTTTGATGGTGTTTTGAAGGAGAAAAACGGCTATGTTTTAAACATTTGCGAGCGTGCCAACACTTTGGAAAGACCGGTGCAAATTCATCAGGATTATTTTGTTGACATCCAATATATTCCTGAAGAATTGTTTTTAGTGTGTGAAACACCGGAGCAGTTTGATATTCGTGTGAACGGACAGTTGATTCTCCCCGCAGTCAGCGGATATTATTTAGACAAAAGTTTCAAAAAAATAGAGATATCAAAACACCTTCAATTAGGTAAAAATACCATTTCCTTTGATTGCAATTTCCGTCAGAACGAGGAGTTTTATCAAAACAGACGACGAGCGTTTGAGTTTGAAACTGAAAAAAATAAGTTGGTTTATGATATGGAAATCGAATCCATCTATCTTTTTGGGAATTTCTCTGTCAGAACAGACGGAGAATGGGAAAATCTGGATAAAAATGCTGTACGATACAGAGGAGCGTTTTCCATTGATGCTCCCAAAGAACAGGTGAATATCAAAAACATCGAACAGCAAGGTTATCCCTTTTTCTCAGGAGAAATGTGCCTTTCGGGTGAAATTCTGATTGACGGAGAAAATCCTGTTTTAGAGATTGACTGGAAAGGTATCAATGCCGTGAAGGTGAAAATCGGAGAGAAAGAAAAGGTTATGCTCACAGATAATCGGTTATCTCTTTTGGATTTTGGTGTATCGGGAAAAACAAAAATTGAGCTTACTCTTGTAAATAATTTAAGAAATATCTTGGGTCCTCATCACTTAGCGATTGGAGAAAGTTATTTCGTGTGTCCGTCTTCGTTTTTTAAAGAAGAGTGTATCTGGGCACCGAATCCCGAAGAATGGGATGATGGTTATTGCTTTGTGGAAACTGGTATTTCATCTTTTAAAAGGAGCAAACTATGAAAATTTATAAATTCCCTAACGAATACGAAAAAAAATCAACTCAATATCAGGTTTGTTGCGACGACCAACCTATTGATGTTTATTCTTGTGATGTTTCAGCTGTTCCTTTTAATCAGGTCTGGCCGGGATATCAGCGTCCGAAAAATCAAACAGAGGAATCCGCTTATGTGATGTTTTCTTCCAACGATTCTGTTTCTTTGGAGATAGAACCGAAGGGAAGTTTTAACAAGGTAACCGTTCGTCCGCTGTCAAAAAATATTCAGACGGATATCATCGGTGGGAAAGTGAAGGTCTCTTTTCCGGGATGCGGTCAGTATACTGTGGAATTTGATGACTCTCATCACACGCTTCATGTGTTTATCAACCTTGAAAAAGAATTGTTGGCGAATGCACAGGATGAAGATGTTTTGTATTTTGCACCCGGTGTACACTATCTGAAAGAGAGACTCTCTTTGCAGGATGGTCAAACTGTTTTGATAGACGAAGGTGCTGTGTTATATGGTGCGATCGAAGCAATTGATAAAAAGGATATTAAAATTATCGGATATGGTATCATCGATAACAGTTATATGGAACGAGGAGACGAAATCAACGGATGTGCTGCTTTGGCACCGGATACCGATATCGATTTAGGGAACCCCATATTTTTAAATCGCTGTCAGAATGTTCTGATTGAGGGTGTCACCATCGTTAATTCATCAGGTTGGAGCATTTTTCTTGATGGTTGTTCTAATGTGACGGTGGATAACATCAAACTGATTGGAATGTGGCGCTACAATGCAGACGGATGCGATTTTTGTAATTGTACTAATTCACGGATCCAAAACAGTTTCTTGCGCAACTTCGACGATTGCATTGTGGTAAAGGGATTTAAGCTGAATAATCATTTGCCCGTAGAAAATATTCTGGCGCAAAATTGCGTGCTGTGGTGTGATTGGGGCAGAAATCTGGAAGTTGGAGCAGAAACCAGTGCACCGTATATGAAAAATATTGTGTTCAGAGATTGCGATATTATCCACGGATGCCATGTGATGATGGATATCCAGCATGGGGATAAGGCAGCAGTTAGCGATGTTCATTTTGAAGATATTCGAATCGAATATCAGAGTGAAGCAGATTGTCCGATGCTTCAGGAAAATTGCGAGATGGTTTATCACAATGCAGACAGTTCTCATATGCCCATTTTGTTTGAGGTTATTGCCGGTTCAACCATGTGGTCAATTGACGAACAGTCCGGAATGTTAAAGGACGTGTATTTTAAAAACATTACCGTAACAACAGAAGACGGACGTCTTCCCATCAATCCTAAAGTTTTTATTCGCGATGGCGAAAATAAAATTGATGGTGTTTTTATCGAAAATATTATCGTGAACGGCGAGAAACAAGATGCAACAAGCTTGAAACTGACTGTTGATGCAGCAGTTAAAAATGTTGCTTGGAAATAAGGAATATATCAGGGAGAAAATGATGATGACAAGATATGAATCCGCAAAACAAATCTATGCAAAATTAGGCGTAGATACCGATTTAGCAATCAACAAATTAAAAGAAATTCCTGTGGCACTTCATTGTTGGCAGGGGGATGATGTAAACGGCTTTGATTCCGAAGGTCCCTTAACCGGCGGCATCCAGACCACCGGAAACTATCCCGGCAAAGCAAGAACTCCTGAAGAGTTAATGCAGGATATGGACAAGGTAATGTCTTTATGTCCCGGGAAAAAGAAACTGAATATTCACGCATGCTATGCCATTTTTGAAGATGGCGAATATGCAGACAGAGATAAAATTGAACCCAAACATTTTGCCAAATGGGTGGAATTTGCCAAAGAAAGAAATATGGGAATCGATTTTAACCCCACTTTCTTCTCTCATCCCAAAGTAAAAGACGGTCTGACTTTGTCCAGTCCTGATGAAGCAACCAGAAAATTCTGGATTGACCACGGTAAAGCGTGCGTTCGTATTTCTCAGTATTTTGCAGAAGAAACCGGCGTTCCTTGTGTGATGAACATCTGGATTGGCGACGGTTTTAAGGATATCCCTGCGGACAGAATGGGGCCCAGAATCCGTTATAAAGAATCTATTGAAGAAATTCTGTCCGAACCCTTTGATAAAAACCTGGTGAAACCTTGTGTGGAATCCAAAGTGTTTGGTATCGGGGTAGAAGCATACACGGCAGGTAGCGCAGAATTTGCATTGACTTATGCGGCAACCCACGAAGGTTGTCTGCCCTTAATGGATAACGGACATTATCATCCCACCGAAGTGGTATCCGATAAAATTCCTGCCTTGCTGGCATTCTTCCCTGAAATTGCACTACATATCACCAGACCCATTCGTTGGGACAGTGACCACGTGGTGTTATTTGATGATGAAACCAGAGAAATGGCAAAGGAAATCGTAAGATGTGATGGCTTAGACAGAGTGTATATGGCACTTGACTATTTTGATGCATCCATCAACAGAATTTCCGCATGGACAGTAGGGTTCAGAAACTGGCAGAAAGCATTGCTGAATGCTCTATGTACACCTAATGATCTGTTGAAAAAACTTCAGGATGAAAACAAGCTAACAGAACTTATGGTTATGCAGGAAGAATTAAAAACATTTCCGTTTGGTGATGTTTGGGATGAATATTTAAAACAGTGTAATGTTCCTGATGGAGAAGAGTGCCTGAGTGTTATCAAGGCGTACGAAAACGATGTTTTATTGAAGAGATAGAAGATATATACAGGTATAACGATAACTAAAATCAAACGATTATCGCAACACATCTGAGTTACTTTTGGATACATAATTTGAAATATGGATTATGTATAGGTTACAAATTGAAAAGAGGCTTTGAGATATGGAAAATATCAGTGGGATGTACAGTATTAGGGAAATATATCGGATGGGTAGAGGCCCGTCAAGTTCTCACACCATGGGACCAAGCGCCGCTTGTGAACTGATGCTTTCGGATTATCCCCAGGCAGATACCTTTCGTATAGTGTTATACGGTTCCCTGGCAAAAACAGGTATCGGACACAGAACGGATTATGCCATTAGAGAAACCTTGAAAAATAAGATATGTGAGATTGTGTTTGATGAAGAAACAACTGATCTTCTGCATCCGAACACCATGGATATTACGGCATTAAAAGATGGAAAAGTGCTTTACAAAAAAACGGCGTTGAGTGTGGGTGGCGGTGCGATTTTGTTTGTGGGCGAACCCATCAAGGAGTCGGAGCTTGTTTATGAACATACAGAGTTTTCAGAAATTGAGAACTATTGTATGAAGCACGGCATATCTCTTGCGGACTATGTTTTTTCCTTTGAAGATGAAACTATCAAAGAATATTTATCAAACGTCTGGGAACAGATGAAAGCAACAGTTAGGTCGGGACTTTCCAAAGAAGAAATTCTCCCCGGCGGACTTAATATCAAAAGAAAAGCAAAAATGCTGATTCAAAAAGGAAATTCCAAGCCATTCGGACACGAAAAAGAAATCTATTTACTATCTGCTTATGCCTACGCAGCCAGCGAGGAAAACGCATCCGGAGAAAAGATGGTAACAGCCCCAACTTGCGGAGCATCGGGAGTGCTTCCCGCAGTTTTAATCTGCAAACAACGGGAATTAGGTTTTTCCGATGATAAAATTATAGAAGCATTAGCTGTGGCAGGCTTGATTGGCAATCTTGTGAAGAAAAACGCATCCATCAGCGGTGCAGAGTGCGGTTGTCAGGCAGAGGTTGGTACCGCTTGTATGATGGCAGCGGCGGCATTGGCATACTTAAAAGGATGCGGTATCAAACAAATCGAATGTGCAGCAGAAATTGCATTAGAACATCATTTGGGACTCACTTGTGACCCGATCAAAGGATTGGTGCAGATTCCCTGTATTGAACGAAATGCCGTAGCGGCAATGCGGGCAGTGGATGCAGTATCTTTAGCACAGATGCTTTATGAAAACAGAAAAATATCCCTGGATATGGTAATCAAAACAATGTATGAAACCGGAAGAGATTTGTCTTGCCGTTATCGGGAAACCTCGGAAGGTGGACTTGCAAGAATATATCAACCCTGACACATATTGAGAAATATGATACAATGCCATCGAGGTGATTAAGATGCCAAGACATGCACGGCGAAAAAGCACAACAGGTTTTTATCATATTTTATTAAGAGGTGTTGGACGTCAGAATATTTTTGTGGACGAAGAGGATAAGCAAAGATTTTTTGAAACAATAGCAAGATATAAGCAGGAGATTCATTTTGAATTACATGCATATTGTTTTATGTGAAATCATGTTCATCTCTTAATGAAAGACACAACAGACCATCTTGATCAAATAATGAAGAAAATTGCCGGTAGTTATGCATATTATTTCAATACATGGTCGAACACAAGGGGAACTTTGACTTTTAATCAAGTTGTTCGGCGTTCGAATCGCCGATGGCTCACCAAAAATCCTCATTCGTAAGAATGGGGATTTTTACTTTTTCCCGAAATTCTTGACAAGTTTCAGTATGTTTGCTTTGCCTTTGGCAAAGCTTTTTTATTTTGGGAACCAAATATCAACCAAGTAAGATTTACTTTCCCTCTTGCCAAATTCGGCGAAATATGATATAGTATACTATGATTTTATTTTTACAGAAAAGAGATGTATCAATTGGCTCAATCAAAAGGGTTATCCCAATATGAAAAAATGACCACCTGGCCGATTCCGAAATTAGTTATTTCCTTAGGGATTCCCCAGCTTTTGCAGACAGGGGTTAACCAGTATTGCCACTATGACCTTAAATAACCTTGCCGGAGAGGTGGGAGGAGACGCTGCTGTGGCGGCGATGTCTATCGTCAATAAAATCACCTTCTTTATCTTTGCAGTAGGGCTCGGCATCGGTCAGGGGTTTCAACCGGTGGCATCCTTTAACTATGGTGCCAAAATCTATTCCCGTGTGAAAAAAGCCTTCTATTTTACCTTGTGGGCAGGGGAGATTTTCCTCGGCGTATGTGTGGTAATCGGCCTGATTTTTTCCAACAATCTGGTGGGAATGTTCCGTAATGACCCAACGGTAATTGCAATCGGCACTCTGAGCCTCAAAATGCAGCTTCTGGCGTTGTTTTTCCATCCTATGACCATCTGTGCCAATATGATGTTTCAAAGCATTGGAGAGAATAAAAAAGCCACATTCTTATCCATGCTTCGAAGCGGGATTTTGTTTATTCCCACCTTGGTGATTCTGACTCACTTTTTCGGACTGTTCGGCGTGCAGTCTTCTCAGGCGATTGCGGATGTGATCACATTTTTTATCTGCACACCTGTTGCGCTCCGCTTTTTAAAACGACTTCCAAAGGACCAACCGGAGCAGCATGTATAAACGATAAAATGGCGACATTCAAAAAATGAATGTCGCCATTTTTTTGATGTGATTAATGACTGAAAATGTAAAAATCATAAAGACTTCTCCTCAAGGAGAAGCCTTGCATAGAAGGAATCTTTCATGGTTGATAGAGATGTTCTGGCAAGGTTACTGATTCATTTTTGGGTTGTTGGTTCTGCCAAGTAAATAATCCACGGAGATATTAAAGTAATCTGCGATTTTGATGAGCTCATTGATGCCGGGTTCTCTTTCACCTGTTTCGTATCTGCTGATGGTGTTTTGGTTCATATTTAAATCCATGGCTAATTTGAGCTGTGAAATTTTTTTCGCTTTTCTGATTTCTTTTAATTTCATAAAAACACCTCTTGACAATATTATCCCACAATGGTATAATAAAAATATCCCAATATGGTATATTTAAGGAGGAAAGATTATGAATTGTAAAAAATGCGGAAACGAAGTTGACAAAAAGGCAGTTGTTTGCCCCGGGTGCGGATGTAAGATTAAGAAACCGTTTTATAAAAAATGGTGGTTTTTCGGAATCCTGATTATTTTTGTGATTGCAGTAGCAGGTAACGGAAATGAAGGAAATACCGATACAAGTTCGCCCAAAGAAGCAGAAAAAAGCGTTGAAGCCACTGCGGAACCCATTACTTACGAAACTGTTGATTTAGCAGTCATGTTTGAAGAGTTAAAAACCAATGCGATGAAAGCAGAAAATAACTATCAGAAAAAGAATATCGAATTTACAGCAAAAATTAAAAATTTTGACAGTGATGGAAAATATGTTGGTGTTGAACCGACCACGGCGAACGAATGGAACTTTGAAACGGCTCTGTGCTATATAAAAAATGACGAGCAGAAGAACTTTTTAATTGAGAAAAATGTGGGTGATATCATCACGATCAAAGGAAAAGTGAAATCCATCGGAGAAGTGTTGGGATATACCATTGATATTGCAGAAGTTCAATAATTTTATAAACATAAAAAAATCCGGAAACATTTTGTTTCCGGATTTTTTGTTTTTTTAATTGTTTTATGAATAAAATTATTTCGTGCCGAAGATTCTGTCTCCCGCGTCGCCTAAACCGGGCATAATATATCCCACTTCGTTTAAGCATTCGTCCACATTGGCACAGAAGATTTCCACATCGGGATGCGCTTTAGTTAAAGCGTCAACCCCTTCGGGAGCCGCAATTAAGCATAAGAATTTAATCTGTTTTCCGCCGTAGGACTTAATCTGAGAGATGGCATCAATAGCAGAACCGCCGGTTGCCAGCATGGGGTCAACCACCACGATTAAGCGTTCCTCAATATCTTTGGGGAGCTTGCAGTAGTATTCGTGGGGGATTAAGGTTTCCTCGTCACGATACATACCGATGTGACCAACCTTTGCGGAGGGAATTAAAGAGAGCATCCCTTCCACCATACCAAGACCTGCGCGCAAAATGGGAACAATCGCCATTTTTTTGCCTTTTAACATTTTCTGCTTGGTTTTGGTTAAGGGGGTTTCGATTTCCACTTCTTCTAAGGGTAAATCACGGAGTGATTCATAGCACATCAGCATGGTGATTTCTTCCACCAGTTCACGAAATTCCTTGTTGGTGGTGGTAGTCTGACGAAGAATGGTGGTTTTATGCTGAATTAAGGGATGATCAAAAACTGTCACTTTACTCATAGGGGAAACGCTCCTTACTGTGCTTTTTTGCCGGATACCATTAAGTTAACCAAAATACCTAAAATTAATGCGCAAGCAATTGCGGTGATTTTGATTTGTCCGATCTGCAGAGCCATACCGCCGATACCGGTGATTAAGATAACTGCCACAACGAACAGGTTTTTGTTTTCGTTTAAGTCAACCTGCTGGAGCATTTTTAAGCCGGATACTGCGATAAAGCCGTATAAGGTGATACAAACGCCGCCCATTACACAAGCGGGAATGGATGCTAAGAATGCAACAAAGGGAGTGAAGAATGCAGCCACTAACGCCATAATTGCGGTGGTTAAAATGGTTACCACGGAAGCGTTACCGCTAATTGCCACACAACCAACAGATTCACCGTAGGTGGTGTTGGGGCATCCGCCGAAGATTGCACCTGCGATGGAACCGATACCGTCCCCCAGTAAGGTTCTGTGTAAGCCGGGTTCTTCCAGTAATTCGGTGCCGATAATGGTGGATAAGTTTTTGTGGTCTGCAATATGTTCTGCAAATACAACAAACGCAACGGGAATATATGCCACAGCGATGGTTGCGATATATGCAGGAGTAATATCTGCGATGCCGCTAAAAGCTTTTAAGAAGGTGAAATCAGGCATAGAGAAGATGCTGTTGATGGTGGGGAAGGTGATTACCTGCAGAGCAGCATTGCCGGTTGCCATACCGATTACGGTGAAGATGGAAGCCAATGCATAACCTGCTAAGATACCCATAATGAAGGGAATTAATTTGATGGTTTTTTTGCCGTAGGTGGAGCAGAGGATAACCACTGCGATGGTTACGATTGCGCAGATAAAACCAATCCAACCCTGGGTGCCCATTGCATAAACACTGTTTGCAGCGTCATACTGAGCAAATTTTAACACGTCGCCAACTGCGTTGCCTGCCAAAGATAAGCCGATAATTGCAACGGTGGGACCGATTACAACGGGAGGCATCAGTTTGGCAATCCATTTAACGCCTGCGATTTTAACGATGATTGCTAAGATAACATACACCAGACCTGCGAAAGCAGCACCGATGATGATACCTGCGTGCCCTGCAGCCGCAGAAGCAGCGCCGCCGAATGCAGCAAACATAGAGCCGATAAATGCAAAGGAAGAACCTAAGAATACAGGGCTCTTAAATTTGGTGAACAGAAGATACACTAAGGTACCGATCCCTGCACCAAACAGTGCCGCAGATTGGCTCATTCCGTTGCCGATGATAGACGGAACCGCGATGGTTGCCGCTAAAATTGCCAACACCTGTTGGAATGCGAATACTAAGGTTTTGCCGAATGTGGGTTTGTCTTTTACGCCATAAATTAAATTCATGAGAGACGCCTCCGTTTTTTTCGGATGACTTTTGCATCCTTTATTTATTTTTTTATTGCTAATATTATACCAAATTGCACGAAATTTGTCAATAAAAAAAGAGAATCTGCGTGAGATTCTCTTTTTAAAAAACAATTATTTCTTTAAAGCTTCCATGGTTGCTTCAAAAGCCTGTTTGTAACCCTGACCTAAGATAATAACGTCGGCACAAACATTTACGAAATCGTAACCCATGTCGCGAAGTTCTGCAATATTGCCGGGGCCGCCAACGGTGCCTGCAAATTTGCCGTATTTTTTTGCGGTTTTTGCAATCAGTTCACGGGTTTCTGCCACTTTGGGATTTGCAAAATCCAGAGGACATCCCAAGCCCTGAGTGAAGTCTGCGGGACCAAAGAAAATCATATCAATACCGGGCAAAGCACAGATTTCTTCTAATTCTGCCAGCGGTTCGGGGTCTTCAATCTGAACCACCACGAATCTCTGATCATTTGCCTGCTGCATATAATCTTTACCATCTACCAGACACCATTTACCGTCGGCATTACCACCGTCTAAGGGACGACGGCCGATGGGATGGAATTTGGTGTAGTAAACAATTTGTTTTGCATCTTCTAAGCTCATTAAGTGAGGAACCATAATTCCTGCGGAATCTGCTTCTAAGGGACGGATTAAATCATTGTAGCTGCCTCTTGCCACACGGGTCAAAACGTCAACATCATAGATTTTTGCCGCACGGATAATGTTTTCCACTTCCAGATAGGTAGCGGGAACATGTTCCATATCAATCCAGATACAGTCAAAACCGTTCATTGCCGCAATTTCTGCACCTCTGGGGTCGGAAATATTCAATTTGCAGGAAACAGCCATTTCGCCGTTTCTCATTTTTGCCAACACTCTGCTTTTTCTCATATTCATGGTGAGCATCCTCCTATATGTTGCAATACATTTATACTCTATTTTCGTATTATACACCTGTTATTTTGATTCGTCAAGGGAAAATCAGGAAAAAATTGATGTTTTTAACTATTTTGCGGCATTTATCAATATTTTTCACCAATTTTATTGATTATTCGTCATCGGTGTAGGTATAAACCTCGCCGCAGGGGAAATATTTTACGGTAAGAGAGGGCATCATTTCGGCAATCAAATCGGAAATATAAACCATTCCCGCTTCTTCGCTTCCTGCGTGACCCAAAATGAGCAAGGTTTTGTTGTGCCCCATTAAACCTGCATCACGGGCATATTCTGCCATCATCCATTCGCAGGTTTCGCCCACCAGGATAATCTGGGTATCTTCTGCCTGCAGTAAATCCAACACCCCGTCGGGAGCGCCGAACATTCCGGTGATGGTAGTTGCGGGAATATCTCTTGCTCCGCAGATACGGATATGGCGAAGATTCAATGTTTTTTCCAGATGCTTTGCCACTTCCAGAGCGGTCATGGGAGTTTTTAAAGTGATTTTGGTGTTGTTACCGGGAGTGATATACTCCACGTCGGCATCAAATGCCATCTGACGAACCATACCAACCGCAATCAAATCTTCGGGACAAAAATGAGCGTGGTCGTGGAAACGGCAGATGGTCATACCGCTTTTCTCAATCAATTCCCGTTTTTCACTCTGCAGTTTTTTGGTGCTGTATGCATCCAGATGGTCGTAGTATAAAGGTTCGTGCACCAAAAGCATATCCGCACCCCATTCTGCCGCCGCCTTAATGGTATCGGTGGAGGGAAAGGTGGTTACCGCAAGTTTTTGGATTTCTTTTTCGGGATTTCCCTCTTTGCAACAGTCACCGTTGGGATTAAATTCTCTGTCCTTTAGTGCCAGGGTAAAGAGCTTTTCTAAAATTTCATTGGCTTTCATAGCGGAACCCTCCTTAGCCTAATACTTTTAAAATATAAGCTGCCACGGATTTGGTTAAATTGAGCAGTTTTTCGCATTCGATAAATTCGTTGGGCTGATGGGCACCGCCAACCTCGTGGAATAATCTGGATGCACCGATGGTAAAGGTGGCATTTTCGCTACCGTATTTTAACAACACAGACATATCGGATAATGCACCTGCACAAATTTGCATATCCATTCCCACATCTTTTGCAGCTTCCACCATCAGTTTCACATCTTCGGAATCGGGCGGACAAACGCCGTAGTGGAAGAATCTGGAATCGGGAGTAAAGCCGTCGCCAATCAGACCTAAGGGCGCTAATTTTTCGGAGATGGATTTTTCAAGTTCTGCAAATTCTTTATAAATTTCGTCTTTGGTTTTATCGGTGTAGAAAGTGAATTGCAACACGCCGATATCCTTGTCCATATCGTTGTTTCCGGCACGGATTTCGTTGTATCGCAGGGAGGTTTCGGGAACAAAGGTGTCTTTATAGTAGGGGTTGTTTTGCAACTCGTCTCTGCGGGCGTGGAAGAATTTTTCCATTTCTGCCATTACGATGGGGAAGCCCTGCGCGGTGAGTGCGGCACTGTCCACAGTATCTTTGGTGTGGAAACGGTAGGTCACAACACCGCCGCCGGTTGCACTGGGAACAAGCATTTCGTAGCCGCCGTCAATATTCACGATGCGGTTGGTGGGATATTTCATCACTGCCGCCATAGCACCGTGGGAACCGCCCAGTTCTTCATCCACATAAGCGGAGAGAAGCAGGTTCTTCTTGGGTTTAAATCCGGCATCTTTTAACAGTTTCATTAAGAAAACGGACAAGGCAATGCCGTATTTGTCATCGGTGGCACCTCTGCCGTAAATGTTGCCGTTTTCGATGTCACCGGAGAGGGGGTGGCGTTCCCAATTTGCCAAATCACCGAACATGACGGTGTCGGTGTGTGCCATCAGCATCACTTCGTTGACGTCTTCTTCGCCTTTCATCACGGCGGTCACATTGTAACGGTTTTCTAAGTTTTTGCCGGGCAGATAGTCGGGATGATTTTCAAAGCCGTCTAAAGAGAGGGGAGAGTACAAATCACTTTCAAAGCCTGCATCCAGACAAAGCTTATGAATCAGACGGGCGCATTCTTCCTCGTTGCCCCCGTTTCCGTAGTTTTCGGAATTGATTTTAATCATGTCCGAAAGCATTTTGTATAATTCGTCCTGATGCTTGTCAATCAGGTCGCAGATTGTTTTTAAATCCATGTTCTATTCCTCCTATAAATAATCTTTTTGGAATTCGTTATGATATAAGGTGTAAAGATATTGGAATCCGATATCTTTTAAGTATGCTCTTGCTTCGGTAAACCAACAGTCAATGGTATCATGATGGTGACTGTCGGAATTTAAGATGATTTTTGCATCCGCTTTTCTTAAAATATGTAAGAGATTTTCGTAGGGGTAGGGAGTGGTGCGGATGCCTCTTGCGATGCCGCCGGTGTTTAATTCAAAAATCACGTCGTTTTCGGCGGCGATTGCCATATATTTTTCTGCGATTTTATTGTAATCGGGATACTGTAAAAACAAATCGGTAGCCGATTCCTCATATTTGGTAATTAAGTCAAAATGGCCTGCAATATCGGGCTTTCTTTCTTGGATATAGGAGCAAAATTGCTTGTAATACGCTTCTGCCAATTTCAGCGGGTCGTTTCCGAAAGCTTCCACGCATTTTTTCAGTTTTTCCACACCGCAATCCAACTGGTGATATACTCCGTCCGCTTTTAAATAATGGGAAGAACCAAGCAGATAGTCGAATTTGGTGCGGTCTGTCCATTGATAGGCATCTTCTTCAATGCCCACATAAATTTCAATGTCTTTTTTGTATTGTTCCCTAAGCGCCGTGATGACGGCGATATATTCGTCCACATTTTTTAAACAGTAGCTGCTGTCAAAATCGGTGGGAGCGTGCCCCGAAAAGCCGATGGAGGAAAACCCTTTTTCCAAAGCGGACAGCACCACTTCTTCGGGGGCGCTTTTTCCGTCACAAAGCAGCGTGTGGGTATGAAAATTACTGAGCATCGGATGAAATCTCCTTTTTTCACATTTTCTTTTCTTATTATAACAAAGGGGGTAAACTTTGTCAATAAAAAGGTAATATAAAAAACACTTCCGAGGAAGTGCTTTTTGTCATTAGAAAATTATTTCCTCCGGAAGGGGAAAAATAATGTTTTGAATAACAAACATATCAATCGAAAAATCATTCTGATACCTAAAATAAAATATATCAGTATCTTAAGAAAAATGTTTTGGCGTTTCATAATTACTGTGTGTTTTAGTTCTCCGCATCCTTCGCACAATTCCAAATGTTTGGATATGATATATTTTTTCTCACTGTCATTGGTGTGATTCATTCGATTTAAGCAGTCTAAGCAAAATTCAGCCATGGCACAAATCCTTTTCATGTTTAAATATTTCTATATAAGTATATATCTATATATGGGAATTGTCAATAGGGTATATATTTATTAGAATATACCTAAGAGGTGAGACGATGATTAAGCTTACGCTGGAATCCGTGCTGAATAGCCGTAATATTTCCAGATATGAACTGTCAAAACGGACAGGAATCAGGTACCATATTATTGATAATTATTATAAAAACAGAGTGACCCGATATGATAGCTTTGTTTTGGACAAAATCTGTACTGCATTGGATTGTGAAATTTGTGATATCATTACATTTGAAAAAGAATAGCACTTGCTTATGTTACATAGGCAAGTGCTTTTTTTTCGTTTACGTTCATAATAGATGCATCAACTTTAAATGAAATCGCCTCCTTTTATCAAACTATATCATAAAATTTAATACTTTTCAATGAAGTATCGCCTTTGGCGATATGATGCATTTGCTTTGTAAATATGATGTTGCTCCCTTTGGTCACAATGATGCAATGTTTGCCAAATGTGCCGTAAGGCACACATCATTAGCGAAAGCGTCATCATTGGCAACGCCAACATCATTTGCCGAAGGCAAACATCATTGAAAAAAGCACTTCCGAAGAAGTGCTTTTTTCTGGCTTTCGTGTACATAATAGATGCAAGATATTTTAGCTAAATTTTGCACTATCGTGCAAAGCGAAATTATTGCTTTGCAATAGCTAAATTAAATTCGCCAAAGCTGACCGAAGGTCAATTTAGCGTGCGTAGCACATTTAGCTCGTGCAAGCGAATTTAGCTAAAAAAAGACAGATTTCTTTGAGGTAATCTGTCTTTTTTTCTGGAGGCGCCACCCAGATTCGAACTGAGGATCAAGGTGTTGCAGACCGATGCCTTACCACTTGGCTATGGCGCAATATGAAATTGTTTTTTAGTTGACAAAAGGCACAATATTCATTGTGCCTTTTATCAAATGGAGCGGAAGACGAGATTCGAACTCGCGACGTTCACCTTGGCAAGGTGACGCTCTACCACTGAGCCACTCCCGCATATTATGTTTGAAAAAGCTAATGGTGCCTCCGGGTGGAATCGAACCGCCGACACAGGGATTTTCAGTCCCTTGCTCTACCGACTGAGCTACAGAGGCAAATGTTTGTCACGGCTCAATCTCCAAGGGAAAAAAGAAAAGTGGCGACCTGGAAGGGGATCGAACCCTCGACCTCTAGCGTGACAGGCTAGCGTTCTAACCAGCTGAACTACCAGGCCATAATTTCTTTCTGATAAACCGCTTCGCTTATCAAGCGAAATTGATTATACACTACTTCTTTCCAAAAGTCAATACTTTTTTTCAAATTTTTTTAATTTTTTTTATTTTTCTTGGCAACATCCTTTGAAAACCATTGAAACCAGCGGATTTTCGGAGAAAAAATATTTTTAAAATTTGCTTTATTGTTTTTAAACATCCGATATTTTTCGTCAAAAACAA
Source organism: Clostridia bacterium (assembly GCA_045631485.1). Lineage (GTDB taxonomy): Bacteria > Bacillota > Clostridia > UMGS1840 > UMGS1840 > SIG452. Next base: position 41,548 of record JAZQUU010000028.1, read on the forward strand.
GGAAGAATCTACAAATTTGTAAAATTTTGTAAAATTTTATTGACTTTTATATTATCATAAGATATAATATAGAAAAAGAGAAAAGAAATTCGATTTCACCCGATGAATCCAAAATAATATCCAAGGAGAAAAACGATGATTGCAACAGGCTTAACCAGAAGAATTGATAAACTGGGCAGAATCATGGTGCCCAAAGCCATCCGTAACGAATATGCGATTGCAGAACATACGCCGGTGGAAATTTATACCCGCGGTGAATTTATTGTGATTAAAAAATACACGGTTTCCGACGGAGACATTCAGTCCCGTTATCATACCGATAATGTGGGACGAATTGTGCTTCCCAAAGCCATCCGCAAACAGTTCGGTCTGGCAGAATGCGATGATTATGTGGAAATTTTTACCGAGGATAAAAGCATTCTTTTAAAGAAATATGAAAGAAGCTGCGTCATTTGCGGAAATGCGGAGGGGCTGATTCAGATTCGGGATAAAAAAATCTGCAAGGCGTGTGCGGAAGAAATTGTGAGAAAAGCAGGGAACTGACGAAAAAGATGCAAAGCCGTGACCTATGGTGGGTTGCGGCTTTTTATTGTTGTAACCTGCCGATTTTGAATTTTTGGTACAAAAAGTCCGCTTTCTACTTAAAAAACGACTTAAAATGCAAATAATCCGACCAAACGTATAAATAAATTGCAGAAAGAATATGCTAATATAAACGTAACGGAAGTTCCTTTCTTGCTATTTTATATAAATAGAAAAGGGAATTTCAAAAAATCAAAACTATTGAAAGCAGGGCTGTATGTTATGGCAGATTACAATTTAAAGGAAATCATCGGTAAATTTGATGTTACCGACGGTGCCACTCCTTACGGGAAAGGGCATATCAACGATACTTATTTGTCAAATGCGAATGACCCCCGATTCATTTTACAGAGAATTAACAACAATGTGTTCAAACGTCCTCAGGATGTTATGGAAAACATTGTTCGTGTTACCGCTCATCTGAAAAAGAAAATCGAAGAAGAAGGCGGCGACCCGAAAAGAGAAACCTTAAACGTTATCAGAACCTACGACGGGGAACCTTTCTATGTAACTCCCAAGGGCGATTATTTCAGAATGTATGAGTTTATCGAAGGTGCTCAGACTTATGAAATCGTGGAAGAACCCGTTCATTTTTACAATGCGGCAAAAGCATTTGCAAAATTCCAGCAGCGTCTGGCAGATTTTCCTGCAGAACTGCTGCATGAAACTATCCCCTCTTTCCATGATACCACCGTTCGTTTCCAGCAGCTTAAGGATGCGATTGCGCATGACAGAGCAGGCAGATTAAAAGACGTGCAGGCGGAAGTGGAATTTGCTTTGGCAAGAGAACAGGATACCAAAGTGATTGTGGATGCAATCGCAGAAGGAACCGTGCCGCTTCGTGTTACTCATAATGATACCAAATACAACAACATTATGATTGATGATGAAACCGGTCTCGGCATTTGCGTTATTGACTTGGATACCGTTATGCCCGGCTCCTTACTGTATGACTACGGTGATTCTTTAAGATTCGGTACCAATCCTGCGGATGAAGATGAAAAAGATTTATCTAAAGTATATTGTGACTTAAATCTGTTTGAGCAGTTCACCAAAGGTTATATGGAAGAGTTAAAAGACGTAATGACTCCCCGTGAAAAAGAACTGATGCCTTTCGCAGCAAAACTGATGACCTACGAATGCGGTATCCGTTTCTTAGCCGACTACTTAAACGGCGATACTTACTTTAAAGTAAAACGTCCCGAACATAATCTGGACCGTTGCCGTACTCAGTTTAAATTAGTAAAAGATATGGAAGAAAAAGAAGAATTAATGAAGGAGATTGTGAAGAAATATGATTAAACCTATTTTAGATCAGGAATTTATCCCTGCAATTGTTTACAACAGAAAATTTTTAGAAACCGCAACCAAACCTCTGCAGATTGCAGTGGAAAGAGAAAACGGCTTAATTTACCGTTACGACACCAAAATCGGTGACGATAAAGATGCCAACAACTTCTATGTGGAACGTTTAATCAAAATGCTTCTGTGGGCAGTTGGCGGTTTCAAAATTTACTTAAACGGCGATAAAGATGTATATGAATACATCAAAGAAGCGTATACTATGGAAGGCTTACGTAAATTTGACGTGGAATTTATGAGCGGCGTTTACGAAAATCCCTTCCAGGTGATTTACACCGAAAATATGCCCGAAGAAAAAGGCAATCCCGTTTCCATCGGCCGTCATTTAGACGGATGCCGTATCGGTTTTGATGCAGGCGGAAGTGATATGAAAGTTTCTGCTGTGGTAGATGGCGAAGTTATTTTCTCCGAAGAAATCGTTTGGTTGCCCAAATTAAACGATGATCCGGAATATCACTATGAAAACATTCAGAAAGCAATCGACTTAGCAGCTTCCAAAATGCCCAGAGTGGATGCAATCGGTGTTTCCTCCGCAGGTGTTTACATTGCAAACCGTGCAATGGTTGCTTCCTTATTTATCAAAGTGCCGAAAGATAAATTCAATGCAAGAATCAAAGATATTTATAAAAACATCGCAGGCGATATCCCGGTTGCAGTTGCAAACGACGGTGACGTTGCTGCATTGGCAGGTGCAATGCACTTAAATAAAAACTCCATCTTAGGTGTTGCAATGGGTACCTCCGAAGCAGTTGGTTATGTTGACCCCAACGGTAACATCACCGGTTGGTTAAACGAACTTGCTTTCGCTCCCGTTGACTACAATACCGACGCTATGGTGGACGAATGGTCCGGTGACTTTGGTTGCGGATGCAAATACTTCTCTCAGGATGCAGTTATTAAACTGGCTCCCAAAGCAGGCATCGAACTGCCCGAAGATTTATCTTTGGCAGAAAAATTAAAAGTGGTTCAGAAATACTTAGCAGAAGGCCACGAAGGCGCTGTTCAGATTTTTGAAACCATCGGTACTTACTTTGGTTATGCAATCGCTTACTACAGCGAATTCTATGATATCAACTACCTGCAGATTTTAGGTCGTGTTACCTCCGGTAAAGGCGGCGACATTATCATTGAAAAAGCAAAAGAAGTATTAAGTCAGGAATTCCCCGAATTGGTAAACAAAGTAAACTTGTATATTCCCGACGAATATGAAAGAAGAGTTGGTCAGTCCATTGCGGCTGCAAGCTTACCCGAACTGTCCAAATAAGAAAAGGAGTCTATCACTATGAGAGTTATTGTTTGTGACAACTATGAACAGTTATCCAAAGAAGGTGCAAAACTGTTTGCAAGCCAGATGATTTTAAAACCCAATTCCGTTTTAGGCTTGGCAACCGGTTCCACCCCCATTGGTCTTTACAAAAACTTAATCGAAATGAACAAAGCAGGCGAAATCGACTTTTCCGATATCACCTCCTTTAACTTAGACGAATACTATCCCTTATCTCCCGAAAACGACCAGAGCTACCGTTATTTTATGAACGAAAATCTGTTCAATTTCGTAAACATTGATAAGGCAAGAACCTTCGTTCCCAACGGTTTATCCGAAAACCCCGAAGAAGAAGGTGCAAACTACGACGCTATGATTGAAAAAGCAGGCGGCGTGGATATTCAGTTATTAGGGATCGGTCAGAACGGTCACATCGGCTTCAATGAACCTGATGAAAACTTAATTTCCGGTACTCACTTAACCGACTTAACCGAAAACACCATCCAGGCAAATTCCCGTTTCTTTAACTCTATCGACGAAGTGCCCACCAAAGCAATTACTATGGGGATGGCAAGCATTATGAGAGCGAAAAAAATCGTGTTACTCGCAAGTGGTGCAAACAAAAATACCGTGGTTCGTGCATTATTAGACGATAAAATCACCACCAATGTGCCTGCAACCTTATTAAAACTCCATCCGGATGTAGTTCTTATCTGTGACAAGGAGGCGTACGGCGAATGATTTTTAAAAATGCGAAAATCAACGGTCAGCTCTGCGACTTCGAAGTAGTTGACGGAAAATTTGTGAAATTCGGGAAACTGGACGGGGAAGGCACCGACTTAGGCGGTAAAACCGTCATCCCCGGTCTGGTTGACGTACATACTCACGGCTGTGTAGGCGGTGACACCATGGATGCTGAATTTGCCGAAATGTGCGATTATTTAGCGAAAAACGGTATCACCTCCTGGTTGCCCACCACCATGACCGTTGCCATGGAAGACATTGCAAAAACCATGAATTCTGCAACCGACTGCAAAGGTGCGCAGATTCTTGGTTTCCACATGGAAGGTCCCTACATCAACGTAAAATACAAAGGCGCTCAGAACGAAAAGTTCATCAAAGCTCCCGATATTGAAGAATTCAAAAAACTGCCCAACGTGAAGATGGTAACCATCGCTCCCGAAGTGGAAGGCAGTATGGAATTTATCAAAGAAGCAAAAGACCTGTGTGTGGTATCCTTGGGTCACACCGACACTACTTACGACATTGCAATGGAAGCAATCAAAAACGGTGCAAACTGTTTGACTCACTCCTTTAATGCAATGCCCCCCTTGCATCACAGAAACCCCGGTTTATTGGGTGCAGGGATGGAAACCGGTATCTATGCGCAGATTATCTGTGACGGATTACATATCCATAAAGCAGTGATTTTAGCAATGTATAAAATCTTCGGTACCGACAGACTGGTGTTAATCAGTGACTCCATGCGTGCAACCGGTATGAGTGACGGTGAATATGAATTCGGCGGACAACCCATCGAAGTGAAAAACGGCGTTGCAAGAACCATGGAAGGCGCTATCGCAGGAAGCACCACCAACCTGTGGGCTTGCGTAAACAAAGCAGTGGAATTCGGTATTCCCTTTGAGGATGCAGTAAAAATGGCAACCGAAACTCCCGCTACTATGATTGGCGTGAACAAAGGTCAGTTAAAAGAAGGATTCGATGCTGACTTTGTGGTGTTAAATGATGATAGAACCATTAGCGGTACCTATATCGCAGGAAATCTGTATCAGTAATATTTTTTGATATTTTTAGTATTCAAAAAACACTCCGTGAATTCTCACGGAGTGTTTTTGTGTGTGAAGAAAAAATTGTGTCAACCGACGGATGTATTGTAGGGGCGTTCACAAACCGCCCGCGGGTCTGGAAAGAATAATGAATAGTGAATAATGAATAATTGCGGTGGCAGGCAAAGCCTGCATTATAAAGCCTTCTCCTTGGAGGATGAGGTGGAATTGTAGGGAATAGCCTTCAGGATGTTCCGCCAGAATCATTGGCGGTTCGTCGGAAACCGCCGAACCCTACAACACCTCAGAGCCTCTCGTTTTGCGATGAAACCTTTTTACAGGAATTTATCATATTGACTTTATCGGAGCATACTTTTTTATCTTTCGCTAAAAAAATTCCAAAAAAATTTGACAAATCGGAAATTATGTATTATACTATATTTGTAAAACTATGAAAACATAAAACAAAATAGAAAAAAACGATGATAAAGACAGTACTGCCTATACAAAAGCTTGGAGCGAGTCGGGTACGGTGTGAGCCGACAGTGAGTAGTTTGGCAGGAAAATCCCTTTGGAGTTGCATTGCCTAACGGTTTTTAAAAACTCAGTAAGTAATGACGGTATTCCCCGTAACAGGAAGCGTGTATGATGGTGCACGGATAATAGGTGGTTGCAGAAATTGATGAAATTCTGTCCTGTTATCAGGGCAGAATTTTTTTGTTTCTTTGTTGAAAATAGAGTGATATATAGGAGGAGTACGAAATGTACGAAAAAGTGTCTGCAAATTTAAACTTTGTGGAAAGAGAAAAGAAGACAGAAGCTTTTTGGAAAGAGAATAAAATCTTTGAAAAAAGTATCGACACCCGTAAAGAAGGGGAAACCTTCACTTTTTATGACGGTCCCCCCACAGCAAACGGCAAACCTCATATCGGGCACGTGTTAACCCGTGTTATCAAAGATATGATTCCCCGTTATAAAACCATGAAAGGTTACCACGTGCTTCGTAAAGCAGGTTGGGATACCCATGGGTTACCCGTTGAGCTGGAAGTGGAAAAGAAACTGGGCTTAGACGGCAAAGAACAGATTGAAGAATATGGCTTGGAACCCTTTATTAAAGAATGTAAAGAAAGCGTTTGGAAATATAAAGGAATGTGGGAAGACTTTTCCGGAACCGTTGGTTTCTGGGCAGATATGGACGACCCCTACGTTACCTACACCAACGTTTTTATTGAATCCGAATGGTGGGCATTAAAACAAATCTGGGACAAAGGCTTGTTATACAAAGGCTTTAAAATTGTACCCTATTGCCCCCGTTGCGGAACTCCTTTATCCAGCCACGAAGTTGCTCAGGGCTATAAAGATGTAAAAGAAAAATCTGCGATCGCAAAATTCAGGGTAAAAGGTGCAGATGATGAATAAATTTTAGCTTGGACCACCACCCCCTGGACTTTACCCTCCAACGTGGCACTTTGCGTAAACCCCGATGAAACTTATGTGAAAATTGAAACCGAAGGTGTGAAATACATCTTAGCGGAAGCTTTGGTTGCAAGCGTGATTGAAACCGAATACACCGTGCTGGAATCCTATATCGGGAAAGATTTGGAATACAAAGAATACGAACCCCTCTTTGATTTTGCAAAACCCGACAAAAAAGCATACTATGTGGTTTGTGATCACTATGTTACCTTAACCGACGGTACCGGTATCGTTCATATTGCACCTGCATTCGGGGAAGACGATGCTCAGGTGGGCAGAAAATATGACCTGCCTTTCGTTCAGTTGGTAAACTCCCGTGGGGAAATGACCGAAGAAACTCCCTGGGCAGGTATGTTCTGTAAAGATGCAGACAAAGAAGTGTTTATTGACTTAGATAAAAGAGGTCTGCTCTTTAAGGCTCTGCCTTTTGAACATTCCTATCCCTTCTGTTGGAGATGTGATACTCCCTTAATCTACTATGCAAGAGACTCCTGGTTCATCAAAATGACCGCGGTGAAAGATAATCTCATTAAAAACAACAACACCGTAAACTGGATTCCCGAATCCATCGGGAAAGGTCGTTTTGGCGACTGGCTCAACAACGTGCAGGATTGGGGCGTAAGCCGTGACCGTTACTGGGGTACTCCCCTAAATATCTGGCAGTGTGAGTGCGGACACCGTCACGCAATCGGAAGCATCGAAGAATTAAAGAGCATGTCTGATAACTGTCCCGACGAAATTGAATTGCATCGTCCCTTCATTGATGCGGTAACCATCAAATGTCCCGAATGTGGAAAACAGATGACCCGTGTGAAAGAAGTTATCGACTGTTGGTTTGACTCCGGTGCAATGCCTTTCGCACAGTGGCACTATCCCTTTGAAAACAAAGAAATTTTCGAAGAAAACTTCCCTGCAGACTTTATCAGTGAAGCGGTGGACCAGACCCGTGGTTGGTTCTATTCTCTGCTTGCGATTTCTACCTTGATTTTTGATAAAGCACCTTATAAAAATGTTATCGTGTTAGGTCACGTGCAGGATGAAAACGGTCAGAAAATGTCTAAATCCAAAGGCAATGCCGTTGACCCCTTTGATGCATTGGCAGAACACGGTGCGGATGCAATCCGTTGGTATTTCTATTCCAACTCTGCTCCCTGGTTACCTAACAAATTCCATAAAGGTGCGGTAACCGAAGGTCAGAGAAAGTTTATGGGTACTCTCTGGAATACCTATGCATTCTTTGTGCTCTATGCAAACATTGATGGCTTTGATGCCACCAAATACAGTCTGGAATATGACAAACTGCCCGTGATGGACAAGTGGTTATTATCCAAATTGAATTCCTTAACCGAAACTGTGGACACTTATTTAGGTGACTACAAAATCACCGAAACCTCCCGTGTGCTGGACGATTTTGTGGATGAACTGAGTAACTGGTATGTTCGCCGTAGCAGAGAGCGTTTCTGGGGCAAAGATATGACTCAGGATAAAATCAATGCCTATATGACTTTATACACCGCATTGGTAACCTTATCCAAATTATCTGCTCCCATGATTCCCTTTATGGCAGAAGATATTTACAGAAACTTAGTTTGCTCCATTGATAAAACTGCTCCCGAAAGCGTGCATCTTTGTGATTTCCCCGTGGCAAACACCGCTTGGATTGATAAAGATTTAGAAGAAAAAATGGAGCAGGTGGTTGACATTGTTGTGTTGGGCCGTGCTGCAAGAAACTCTGCCAACATCAAAAACCGTCAGCCTATCGGAAAAATGTTTGTGAAAGCAGAAAATGCTCTGCCCGAATACTTCCGTGATATTATTGCAGAAGAATTGAATGTAAAAGAAGTGGTATTTACCGACAGCGTAAAAGATTTCACTTCTTATTCCTTCAAGCCGCAACTTAAAACTTTAGGTCCCCGTTTTGGTAAACAGCTTGGCGAATTGCGCACCATTTTATCCGGGTTAGACGGCATTGCCGCTATGGACGAATTGGAAACCAAAGGTACTTTGACCATCACCTTAGGCGGTAACGAAGAAGCATTAACCAAAGAGGATTTACTCATTGAATCCGCTCAGGTTCCCGGTTACGAATCCAACTCCGATTACGGCATCACCGTGGTGTTGGATACCAACTTAACCGAAGAGCTTTTGGAAGAAGGCTTTGTAAGAGAAGTGGTTTCCAAAATTCAGACTATGAGAAAAGATTCCGGCTTCGAAGTGACTGACCATATTATCGTTAGCGTTTCGGGTAACGACAAAGTGGCAGACATTATGAAGAGAAACGAAGCAACCATCAAAGAAGATGTGTTGGCGGAAGAAATCACCTACGGAACTTTGGTGGGTGAAGGCAAGCATTGGAGCGTAAACGGCGAAGAAGTTGATTTTGCCGTGAAACAGTGCTAGGCATTTTTTAGGGATTACAATCGTATATTGTGAATAAGCGAAGACAGAGCCTTTTTTGAAAAAAGGGCTCTGTCTTTTCCCCCAAAAAAAGCGGGGATATTATGAGAGGAGGCTTTTTTAAAATGCCTGATATGTTAGAACTCTTAAAAGTGATTTTCATCGGGATTGTGCAGGGGATTACCGAATGGCTCCCCGTTTCTTCCACAGGTCATATGATTTTAGCAGACGAATTTGTGAAATTAAATGTGCGTCCCGAATTTATGGAAATGTTTCGTGTGATCATCCAGTTTGGTTCCATTTTAGCCGTGGTTGTGTTGTATTTTCATAAATTAAACCCCTTTAGTCCCAAAAAGAGCAAGGAAGAAAGACAAGGTACCTTAAATCTTTGGGGCAAGGTGATTGTTGGGGTGTTGCCTGCGGCGGTGATTGGTCTTTTGTTGGACGATTGGTTGGATGCCATGTTCTATAATCCCGTAACGGTTGCCACCACCTTGATTTTGTACGGTGTCCTCTTTATCTGGATGGAAAACCGCAATAAAAACAAAGCATTTCAATTGCAGAACTTAGAAGACTTAACCTACAAAACTGCATTTTTGATTGGTTGTTTTCAGCTTCTGTCTTTAATCCCCGGAACTTCCCGCTCCGGCTCCACCATTTTGGGAGCCATTCTTTTGGGCTCTTCCCGTTATGTGGCGGCGGAATATTCTTTCTTTCTGGCGATTCCCGTAATGTGCGGCGCAAGCTTGTTAAAAGGGTTGAAATTCTTTCTGGAATTTTCCATTACCATGCCTGAATTGGTTCTTTTGATTACAGGTGTGTTGGTTGCCTTTGTGGTGTCTGTTCTTGCTATCAAGTTCTTAATGGGATATATTAAAAAACACGATTTCAAAGCATTCGGCTACTATCGAATCGTGTTGGGCCTTTTGGTTGCCTTGTATTTTATCATATTCTAAACGAAAAATCGGCTTTCAAACGGCATTATAACAAACCAAATATAAAAGCGGTGTAACCTTTGGTTACACCGCTTTTAGCGTATTTACGCATATTTTAGTGCGTTTTTATTTGGTTGCAAAATCGTATTCGCATAAGGGAATCAGTTTTGTGAAATCAGACCACACAAACGCTTTGACGCTTACTGTTTCATCGGGGATTTCGGTGGTGTGATTATCTTTGGTTACGGTATTTTCCACATCTTTTTCTTCACTAATGGAAAAACCGATGCAGTTGTTACCTTCATCAAAGAACAACAATCCCAAACGATAGGTCAGATCATTCACACCTGCATAGTTATTGAGCTTCACTTCGCAGGAAATATTTTCTTCATCATTCTGATAAATATTTACCGCAGTGTCAACCCAGGAATAATCCGCTTTTGCATAAGTAACGGTATCGGTAACCACCTTGCCGTCTGTCATCAGTCGCAATTCATAGTCATTCATATTGCCCTGGAAGGAGAACACAAAGGAATAGTTTCCGTTATCATCCAAGGTGGTCTGTGCCACGTGACCGATTTCTTCTTTTGCGATTTTAACAGAATTCTTTTTCACCAAAAGCAAGGTAACAATGTTGGTTGTGGTGGCATCTTTTACCTGACCTTTCACCAACACCTTGCCGGTAAGCTCGTCGGTGATTTTGGTTTCTTGGTTATTGATTTCCGGCTGAGTTCTTAAATCCAGAACACGCTTGGGCACATAGAATCTGCCTTCGGAATAAATTGCCACTTCACCATTTAAATCAACGGTTTTGCCATTTAAGGTTGCAACAGACTGATTTGCTTTGATGCTTAATTCGGTATCGTCAAATGTGAATTTATCAAAGGTGAAGGTACTCTCTTCTTCATCATATTCTCCAAGATCGGTAACATCCACAAATAAGGTTTCAGTAGCCGCTTCCAGATCCAGATTCAGTAACTGACAAAGGTAGGGAGCAATCTGATAGTTTTCAATCACATAAGCATCTGCTCTTTTATCTGCGGTGTCGCCGGGGATGGCTGACAATCCTTCTAAAATATCAACACCTTCGGGGCCGTAAAACCAAACGCCGCAGTTTCTTCCGGTATGTCCACTACTTGACCAGCTAATACCTTTTGTACTGTTTTTCCCTGCCTGTGTTTCTGCAATTGCATCAGCGTATCCTTTCCAGTTTACGCTACCGTAAACAGCATCCGCATTGGGAAGATTCAATCCGCCGGTATCGTGGTCGGGTGCTACAATAACAACGGTGTCGTTTCTGCCTTTTGCATATTCCACTGCTACCTCAAATGCTGCATCAAAGGAGAGATATTCGCTGACTGCCTGAACAACATCGTTGTTGTGTCCGCCGCCATCTACCGCGCTTCCTTCCACCATCAGGAAGAAGCCGTCTTTATCGCCTTCCAAAGCACGGATTGCAGCATCGGTCATTTCTGCTAAAGTGGGTTGAGTGCTGGATAAATTGATATCAGAGGGGAATGCAACAGAGGATAAGTTCCCCCACACTCTGGTGCCGGGCTGAACATTTTCCAGCTGTTTTTTGGTGTTTACCACGGTGTAACCTCTGTTCACAGCTTCATCAATGGTACCCCATTTTGCAGCGCCAAAGCCTACGCCTAACACAACATCAATGCCCTGATTTACAATCTGTTCGGACATAATTTTATAATTGGTTCTGGAGATGTTATGTGCTGAAAAGGCTGCCGGAGTTGCGTTGGTCCATTCGTAGGTGGTACACATACCAACTCTTTTGCCTGCCAACTGAGCAGCTTCTAAAATGTTTGCGTGGGGAACGCCATTTACGTCAACACCAACATATGTGTTGGTGGTTCTGTATCCTGAGGATAACGCAGTTCCTGATGCAGCAGAGTCTGTAATAGAGGAACTGGCAGAACGGGTTCTTTCGGTTCCCACCAGATAATCCTTCATCGCCATGGGACCTTTGGTCACTTTGGTGGAATTGGGATATAAGCCTTCGTTGAAGCCGCCGTTTTCTTTCACGCCGTTGGCAAAATCAAACAGAGCAAAACCACCGCCGTCGGGAATCATATAGATAACATTTTTGATAACGGGCTTTTCCTCAGCAGAAACCATCAAAGGGAAGGTTGCAACTGACGAAATAATTACCATAACAGTAATCAATAAGCTTATTATTTTCTTCATATTAAAACCTACTTTCGTATCCCTTTCTTATTAAAATTCGCAAATGAATGTATCGCATAAAGCAAACATATCAAAAATGTTGTTCCATACATAAACATACATTCCGGACCAATCGGTAATGGTGGAAAATTCAGGGATTTCATCCAGTGAAATCATCTGGTTGTTTGCAGTTGAGGTAACATCGGCGATATATACCTCTTCCATATCTTTTGATTCGGAGTATCTTGCAACTAGAACAACAAAGCTTTGCGGTTTTGCAACCGTAATGTTCGGAATCTGTTCTGTTACACTAAAGTTGATAGCACTTACTTCTGCAACAGTCACCGGGAATTCAGGCATAATGAAGGTATATTCATCACCGCTTATGGACATTTCAGTATCAGCTTTCAAACCATTGTCGCCGGAATAAGTAAAGTTAACTTCTGCACCTACTTCCGCAAAGTATCTGTCAACCATTTGTGTTGCAGTGAAAGAAGAGGGTAACGTTCTGACATTTTTGCTTGTTGTAATTGTTGCCTGTGCCGGTACAAAAATCTCATGTGTATATGTGAAATCATAAATAACCACATCATCCAGTTCGTAAATAACATCTGCTACATTTTCGTTGCTGTCTTCCTGGCTGCTTGTGATTTTGAAGTTATAAGAAGTATCTTTCGCGGTGAATACGCCTGAACGGGTGGTCCATTCCGTTGTCAGTTCAGGTCTTGCCACATCGTTGTGTGCGGTGTGGTTCTTATTGTAGGAATATACTGCACCGTCGTAGGTTTTGCTTTCCACCAGTCTGATTTTGTAGGAATAGTAATAGCTTTTTCCTTCTGTTAACACATTGCTGTAAGTAACATAGGAAATTTTTCCGGCACTGATATTGGTTCCGTCATATCGTAATACCTGGTTTGTGGGATCATGGGAGTCTTCTACCAAGGATACCACAGCACCTGTAACGGTGCTGGAAGCTTTCCATTTGTTTGCATCGCCTTCCATATCGCCGTTTGCAATCAGGTTGGTGAATGCCGGTTCGGTTGCGGTAATGGTAACAGCTGCATCAGGCATAACGAAGGTATATACATCGCCATTTTTTGCCAGAGCCACATCGAGACTGCTTAAGCTCTGCTCACTATTAGACCTGATTTTAATTTCCTGATCCTGGGTAGCATAGCATTTATAGACGGTGGTTAAGTCGCCTTGGGTAACGGGTAACATATGTCCGCCCGCAACAAGCTGGGCGCCTTCCGGCAGCACGATTTCATTCATATATTCCACTTCGTAGAGTACCACATCGTCGATTTCGTAAATAACATCAATCACATTGGAGTTACTGTCTTTGATATCTTTTGTTACTTTAAAGTCATAGGTGGTCTGTTTTGCTTCCGTAATAAAGCCGGAACGGGTTGACCACTCGGTTGTCAGTTTGGGTCTTGCCAGTTCGGTTGTGGCGGTGTGGTTTCGGTTGTATGCATACACATCGCCTTCGTAGGTTTTGCTTTCCACCAGTCTGATTTTATAAGAATAGTAGTAGGATTTTCCTTTTGTTAACACATCGGAATAAGACATAAACGAAGTTGAGGCTTTTGTAACGTTGGTTCCGTCATATCTCATTACATGGTTGCCCGGATTCTGAGAATCTTCCACCAATGATGTCACAGCTCCTGTGGTGGAGCTGGAAGGATTCCAGTATTTCTCAGCACCTTCCATATCACCGTTTAAAATGAGGTTGGTGAAAGGCGGTTTTGCTAATGTTACGGTGGTAGCTGCGCCGAGCATGGTGAAGGAATAAATGTCGCCTACCTTGGTTACCTTGGTGCCTAAAACGCTTAAACGTTTTTCAGCTTTGTATTCGATTTTGATGGTTTCGCCTGCTTGCGCATAATATTTGGTTTTGGTGCTAAAATCGCTATTGGTGCAGTCTAACGCTTTTGCGCCTTCTGTCAGACGAACTTCGTTGGGTAATGTCAGTTCATAGGTATCGGTTAAGTTATAAATCACCACATCGTCGATTTCGTAAATAACATCGGTTACATTGGTGCCACTGTCTTTGATATCTTTTGTTACTTTAAAGTCATAGGTGGTTTGTTTTGCTTTGGAAATAATGCCGGAACGGGTTGTCCATTCGGTTGTCAGTTTCGGTCTGTCAAGTTCAGTTTTTTCGGTGTGGTTTCTGTTGTATGCATACATATCGCCTGTATATGTTTTGCTTTCCACCAATCTGATTTTGTAAGAGAAGTAGTAGGGGGTATCCACAGAGGTTGTCAATACATCAGCATAAGACATAAACGAAGTTGTGCCTTTTGTGATATTGGTTCCGTCATATCGTAACACATGGTTTGTGGGATCCTGAGAATCCTGTACCAATGATACAACAGCACCTTCGGTTGAGCTGGATGCCTTCCAGGCGAGTCCTTCCCCTTCCATATCACCGTTTAAAATGAGGTTTTCAAAGGTTTTGAATCCAGCCACTTCAACAGTTACATCAGCGTCAGGCATAGTAAATCTGTAGGAAGCGCTGTCTTTTGCGATGGTAGCCTGATCGGATACCAGTTTCACACCTGTGGTAGAACAGTTTAATACAACGGTATCACCGGATTTTGCATAGATAACACCGTTGATTGTGGAAACTCCGCTTGCAGCAGATACACCGCTGGGAAGGGTCACTTTATGATAACCTTCCATATCGTATAAAGCGAAATCATCAATTTCATACACCGCTGTGGGATAGTTGATGTTTTCACCTGATGAAGCAGTTGCTTTGGTGGTTGCTTTAAATCCGATGTTGGCAGTATCGCCGGAAGTGGTTACAACGCCGGAAATAATGCTCCAGCCGTCTTTTGTAACCTGCGGTCTTGTGGAAGAGTAATAATTCTTTCCGATTTTTCCCAAGGAAGCTGCATAAATGAACATATCCCCGGTGTTGGATTCCACATCAGCCATTCTGACTTTCAGGGTCATATAGTATGTTTTGTTCGGTTCCGCACAGGTATAATTGATGTAGGAAATGTCTTTTGTGTTGCTTGTGCCGTCATATCGGAGCACCTTGTTAGATGAGTCTTTGGAGTCATCCACAATGGACAAAGCCCCCTCTGCTGAGGAAGAAAGTGCCCAGGTATCTGCAAGTGCAGCATCAAAATTACCGTTGATAGCCACATCGGTAAGGCCTGCATCGGTAATTCCTACGGCATTTGCTACATGTAATCCTGCGAAAATGCTCATCAGCATACTTAAGCACAGAATCAATGAAAGTGTTTTTGCCAGTTTCATAATAAGTAAATCCTCCTTATTTGTTTTTATATGAATTTGATTTTTCGGTTTCAACACCGGTATCACAGATGAATGCCGGGAAGCTTAAAGCTCTGTAATGGATCACACTTACAGTCAATAATGCTTATACTATTATTTTAACTGAAGTGCATTGTTATTGCAAGTTGATTTTTTATAGACATTTGCATCGGACGTTTTGTGCAGAAGTTATTGCTTTCAAAAATGCCAAAATCAACGATTTTCAAAGTTTTCCACACAAATTCCACGAAAAAAATTTGCGAAAATAAAAACTGTAAATGTTTTGTAATTGCATTGTAACAAAGTTTGTGTTATAATACCGGTACGATGATAGATTAGTGTCGGCATTTTTGGATTGCCGTATCAAAGAAAGGAGGGCGCAAAATGAAATTAAAAGTGTTTGGTTTAGTGTTGGTGCTTTTATGTGTGTTTAGTATGAGTTCTTTTGCTGCGCCTTCTTCTATCACCACCGGTGATTACGGCACCACCGGTTATATCACCGTGACCAATCCCAATAAAAATTATTCCACCACCTATAATAAATCCATCACTATTTCGGGATATGCGAAAGCAGGTTCCGCCGTGTATGTGTATGAGATGGTGGGTGGCGAATATAAACCCTATTATCAGAATGGTGTTGCCTTGTCCGTTTCGGTGGGGGCATCCGGTTTGTTTGCCATTCCCGTGAATTTATCAAGCGGACGCAATCAGTTCCTGCTTCGTTCGGAAGCAAACGGTCAGTATCAGAATACCACCTTTGAGGTGAACCTGCTCAGTACCTCTATGTTTAACCTGATCGGGCGACTTCAATCTCTCACCTTCGGCTGGAAATAACTAAGCCGGGAGGAGTGGAGTCTTTATGAAAAGAGAGTTAATTAAAACAGTAGTCTTAACTTGCCTGGTGTTATCATCCCTGGTTTTGTCTGCTCATATTTGGTATGAAAAAGAATTATGGTCTGCGGACTATAGTTCTTTTGTGCATTCATTGGAGAATTTTTTCTCGGGAGGAGAAAACAAAAATTCTGCAAATTCCGATGAAGTTTTATATTGGAGCGAGTTCACTCCCGAATTTATTTCCGTGACCTACGGTTCTCAGAAAAATATTGTATATCAGGCGTCTCCTGACTTTCCCAAGATTAACGGTATGGTGGAGGGGATTGTGTCTTCCTTGGAAAAAGACGGCACTCTTTCTACCGTAACGGCGGAGGAATATTTAAACGCATACAAAACCAACAGTATGATGCTAAAATTCCAAAACCGTGTGAATCTTGCGGGATTTTTAAAGCAGGAGGACGCTTTTTTTGATGCTGATGTGACTCCCGTTTCCGACACGTTGGTGATCGGCATCGGCTCTTCTCAGACCAATTATCTGACCTTTATGGATTTGTCCTCGGGCCGTGCTTATCAGTTGCCCGTGAAATTGTCGGTGGATACCAAAGCGGTGGAAGAATATGTGCTTTCTTCGGGGCAGACGGATTCTTATGCCTTTGAGCTGAATTTTGATACCAAAACAGAGGATACCCAGCGTATTTTATTTGAACGCTTTGTTCCCATTGTGTTGGAGCCTGTTTTTATGCAGGGATTGCAGGTGGAATATGTGCCTTATTCCTCTTCTTATGACGGGGTGTTCAAGGCATTTCGTATTGTGAAAAATTCTGCCCGTACCTATCGGGATAAAACGGGAGATATCAACTTTATCGAAAACCGTTCCACCTTAAAAATCAACGAGCAGGGAACCTTCCATTTTGAGGTGACCGACCGTGAGGCGGGAATTGCCTTGAGTGATCGTTCCGAAAAGATTGCAGTTGCCGAATTTGTGAATCTTTTGTATGGCAGTATGGTGCCTGAAAGTGACGGCTATCTCGGCTTGTCCAATACATATTCCGAGAGCGGAAAAACCGTGTATGAATTTTGGTATCAGACCAAAAACGGTTCCTTGTATCAGAAAGAGCCTGCGGTACGGGTGGTTTGCGAAAACGGAACTATCGTAAAGTATGACCAAACGGTTCTCTCCCTAAAGGTTACCAATGCTTCCGAAACGGTGTCCGGCGTGATTGAAGCGTATGATTATTTGTATAAACAACCTGATTTTTCGCAAAAGAGCAAACTGAAGATTCAAAGTATGTTCCCCTGCCATATTTTAGAGGATGGGCAGATTGGAGCAGGTTGGTTCTGCCGTTTTTCGGATGAATCTGTCACATTTTATAAACCGTAGCAAGAGATTGTAAATTTTTTTGAAAGGAGGAGAGGAAATGCTTTGGAGCCGTGCAAAAACCATATTGATTGTGGTGTTTTTACTCATCAATCTGTTTCTTTTAAACTACCTGTTTGCAGGCAATTTTTCCGATAACAGCCGTGCACTCACAGACTTAACGGCAACCCTTTCTCAAAACGGCATCAATCTGCGGGCGGAAAATATGCCCCAGAATATGAAAAAGCTTCATGTGCCGGAGCTCTCTCCCCTGGTGATAGACGAATCCCTGGCAAAGAAGCTGATGGAACATCCCGTGGCAACGGAAACGGGATTTACCAACAAAGAGGAGACCTGCCGTTTGCAACAGCGTGACGGGTTGTTCTTTTATCGGAATGATTCTCCCTCGGAAAAAGGATTTTACAATGTGAAGCAGAGTAATGCGGATGTGAAAATCCGTCCTTATTTAGAGAAGCTTGGTGTTGGAAATCTGACTTATGCAGTCAGCGTTTCTCAGATTGGCGAAGACATTGTGGTGGAATACGCCTATCGGATTGGGAACTACAAACTGTTTGGCTCTCACTTTTCTGTGACGGTGACGAAAAACGGCATCAAGCAAATAAAAGGATTTTTGGGAACAGTGGACGGAGACAACGGATTTTCCTATCAGCTTTCTCAGTTAAGAACGGTGCTTTTGAGTTTGGTGCAAAATCATTTGAGCGATGTGGAAATTACCCATATTGAATTGGGATATCATTTGATGAACTATCGGGATGTGTTGGTTTCTCAGGCAATTCCCGTGTATCGCTTGCGGACTTCCCGGGGAGAATATATCTTGGATGCCAGAGATGGCGTGGAATACACCGAGCGTGTGATTTCAGGGGATTTAGGAGAGAATTATGATGAAGAAGTTTTTACTGATTGATGCCAACAGTATTTTAAACCGTGCATATTACGCCATCCGTCCGTTGACCAACAAAGACGGCTTAAATACCAACGGGATTTTTGGATTTTTAAATATTTTATTAAAGGAACTGGAAGAGGAAAAACCGGACCTCATCGCCTGTTGTTTTGACGTGTCTCGCGTGACCTTCAGAACCTCTATGTACGGAGATTATAAAGGCACCCGAAAAGAAACTCCACCCGAGTTAAAGGAACAGTTTGCACCTTTAAAAGAACTGCTTTCGGCAATGAATATTCCCGTTTTGGAAAAAGAAAATTACGAAGCGGACGATATTATCGGAACCTTATCCCGTGTTTGCTCGGAGCAACAAGTGGAGTGCCTCATTTTAACGGGGGATAAAGACGATTTGCAGTTGGTGGATGAGTATGTAAATGTGAAGCTCATCATCACCCGTATGGGCAAAACCGAGACCGCAAGGATGGATATTGCCGCCGTGGCAGAAAAATATGATGGCTTGGAACCTAAAGATTTAATCGAATTAAAAGCGATTATGGGGGACAAATCCGATAATATTCCCGGGGTTGCCGGCATTGGAGAAGTGGGCGGCTTAAAGCTCATTTCGGAATACAAAACCTTAGAGAATATCTATGAAAATATTGATTCTGTAAAAGAAAGCTTAAAAAAGAAACTCTTAGCCGATAAAGAAAATGCCTTTTTATCCCGTGATTTGGGCAGAATTTTCAGAGAAGTGCCTGTTGATACCGAGCTGGAGCATTACGAGGTGAAATCCTATAACTTCCCCGAATTGCAAAAAGTTTTGGAAAACTTAAACTTTTTGAGCTTTGTAAACCGTTTAATCGGGAACGAAAAAACCGAACCCGAGGAAGATATTTTGGTACTGGATGCGGATGAATTTTTCAAAAAAACAGTATCAGATACCGTATATTATCTGGCGGAGGAAGAGCATTTCTTCGTAAGTGATGGGGAAAATGTGTATCAAATTCCCCGTGATGATGAAAGATTCTCAGCGATTTTAAAGAGTGAAGCAATCAAAAAAGTTACCGCAGGGGTAAAAGCACAGCTTCATAGCGGTCTTTTGATTTCAGAGCCTTATTTTGATGTGCTTTTAACGGCTTATGTTTGCGACCCCCGTTTTAATGACGGAGATTTCTCCAAAATTTATCGCAACTTTACCGAGGTCCATTCGGATTCTTTGGTTTCCTTTGCTAAACATCTGCCCACCCTCTATGAAAAATTATCGGAAGAGGTAATGACAAAGGAATTGTTCTATGTGGATGATATGGAGCATCATTTGGTGGATGTTTTGTTTGGGATGGAACAAGAAGGCGTGAAGATTGACAAAGCGCATTTAAATGAGCTTTCTGCCTTTTTATCTCAAAAAACCGAAGAACTGGCACAGAAAATTTACGAGCAGGCAGGAGAGACCTTTAATATTTTATCTCCCAAGCAACTTGGAACCATACTGTTTGAAAAGCTGGAGCTTCCTGCGGTGAAGAAAACCAAATCAGGCTATTCCACCAACGCAGAAGTGTTGGATAAATTAAGCGGTATGCATCCCATTATTGATTTGGTGAAAGAATACCGACAGGTGACCAAACTAAATTCCACCTATGTGGAAGGATTCCGCTCTGCTATGGATGAGGCGGGAATTCTTCGCACCACCTATCAGCAGACCTTAACCCAGACGGGAAGACTTTCTTCCACCGAGCCAAACTTACAGAATATTCCCATCCGTACCGAAGAAGGCAGGAAAATCCGTCAGGTGATTTTGCCGAAAAATGATTTGTTTATTTCTGCCGACTATTCTCAGATTGAGCTTCGTGTGTTGGCACATATTTCGGGCGATGAGAACTTAATTGCCGCATTTATGGAGGGGGAAGATGTTCATACCTCCACCGCAAAACGGCTCTTTGCCACCGAGGAAGTGACTGCCGAGCATCGCCGTGCCGCAAAAGCGGTAAATTTCGGCTTGATTTACGGAAAAGGTGCTTTTTCTCTGGCGAAAGATCTGGGTATCAGCCGTTATGAGGCTCAGGAATATATCAAGCGTTATCTGGGGCAGTATCCCAAAGTGGAAGCCTATATGGCAAAGGTGATTGAGGATGCTACCCGAGACGGCTATACCAAAACCTTGTATCACAGAAGACGTTATTTTCCAGAGCTTTCGGGCAGTAATCACATGATGAGAGAAGCAGGCAAGCGTGCGGCGTTAAACAGTCCCATTCAGGGAACGGCAGCCGATATTATTAAGTTGGCGATGCTTCGGGTTTCGGAAGCGTTAAAGCCGTATAAAAGCAAATTGGCTCTTCAGATTCACGACGAATTGGTGATTGACTGCGTGAAAGAGGAAGAGGAAACTATCAAACAATTGCTCCGTGATTGTATGGAAAATGCGGTGAACTTAGCGGTTCCCTTAACCGTTTCCATTTCCTCGGGCAAAAATTTAGACGATTGTAAATAATAAAAAACGGTATCATTAAGATACCGTTTTTTTATGTAAATTTTATCGTTTCTTTTTCGTCCAGAGGGCGTCTATTTTTTTGGCGTAATTTTGAATTTCGTTTTCAAATTTATTATCGCAAGGGAAATAATAACTTTTCTCCTTGATTTCGTCGGGCAAATACTGCTGGGGCACATAATGATTGGGGAAATTGTGGGGATACTGATATCCTTGGGCGTGTCCCAATTTTTGTGCGCCGGCATAATGTCCGTCTTTTAAATGGGAGGGAATATCTCCCGTGTGGGAATGTTCCACATCGGATAACGCCGCATCAATACTTGTGATTGCGGAATTGGATTTGGGTGCCGTTGCCAGTAAAATCACCGCTTGGGCAAGCGGAATTCTTGCTTCGGGGAATCCCAACTGAAATGCCGCATCTACGCAGGATTTCACAATGGAAACCGCCTGGGGATAGGCAAGACCGATATCTTCTGACGCCATCACCTGAATTCTTCTGCAAATGGAGATTAAGTCACCGCCTGCAATGAGCCTTGCCAGATAGTGCAACGCCGCGTCGGGGTCACTGCCGCGGATGGATTTTTGCAAAGCGGAAAGCACATCGTAGTGACTGTCACCGTCTCTGTCGTAACGGAAGGCCTTTTTGGAGGTGGCACGCTCCACATCTTCTATACTGACCGTGATGGTGCCGTCCTTATCCATTTTAGCAATCATGGAGCACATTTCCACGGTGTTTAACGCTTTTCTGCAATCACCGCCGGAGGTGGTGGCAATATGAGAGATGGCATCCTCCGAAAAAGTGATTGCCATATCTTCCTGAAGCATAGCTACCGCCCGTGTTACCGCATCTTTGATATCATCTTCCGAGAGTTCATGAAATTCAAACACGGTGCAACGGGATAAGAGAGCGTTATAAATATAAAAATAGGGATTTTCGGTGGTGGAGGCAATCAAGGTGATGTCGCCTTTTTCCACATATTCCAATAAGGACTGTTGCTGCTTCTTATTGAAATTTTGAATTTCGTCTAAGTAGAGCACCACGCCGTTTTGTGCTTCAAAACCGTCTAAGTCCGCAATAATGGCTTTGATATCGGCAACCGAGGCGTTGGTGGCGTTTAGCTTATACAACTTTTTATTGATGTTTTTGGCAATCAGATTGGCAACCGTGGTTTTTCCCGTGCCGGAGGGGCCGTAAAAAATCATATTGGGAAGATTCATTCCCCCTTGTTTGGAACGCTCCAACACGGCAAAAACAGGCATCCCCTCGGAGAGGAGATGCCTTTGACCGACAACATCGGTGAGTGTTTGGGGTCGTAATCTGTCTGCTAACGGTTTATTCATACAATTTGTATTTCGCAACCAACTGTGCAACGCCTTTTTGAACTGCCATTTTGTTGCCTTCAAAATCTTTTAAGGTTAAAGCAATCAAATGTGCGATTTCTTTCATATCTTCTACTCCCATACCTCTGGTGGTCACCGCTGCGGTGCCAACACGGATACCGCTGGTGATGAAGGGAGACTGGGGGTCGTTGGGGATTGCGTTTTTGTTTACGGTGATGCCCACTTCGTCTAAGTTGTGTTCTGCATCTTTACCGGTCACGTTTAAGCTTCTTAAGTCCAGTAACATTAAGTGGTTATCGGTACCACCGGACACTAAGTTGATGCCTTCTTCTAAGAATGCTTCTGCCATCGCTTTTGCATTTTCGACGATTTTTTTCTGATATTCTTTGAATTCGTGAGTCAAAGCTTCGCCGAATGCAACCGCTTTGCCTGCGATAACGTGCATCAAAGGACCGCCCTGCAAGCCGGGGAATACTGCTTTATCAATTGCTTTTGCGTATTCTTCCTTACACATAATCATACCGCCACGGGGACCTCTTAAGGTTTTGTGGGTGGTGGTGGTTACAAAGTCTGCATAGGGAACCGGGCTGGGATGTAATCCTGCAGCAACCA
>JAZQUU010000029.1:0-11758 GCA_045631485.1 Clostridia bacterium
GACCGAAAAAGCGGTGCATTTTTGCAAAAGATTAGTGCATAGTGAACTAATCTCTAAAATCTTGACAATTTCGGAATTATGAAATATATTATATATAGAGGTTGACGTTTTTTATGAGAGAAGTGCTGTTGCACGAGGTACTTTGGCGTCAATCTCTATTTTATTTGTTAGTGAAATATTTGCCTTAGGGCAAATGTGAAATAATTTTCTTCGAAAATTATGAAATAGAAAGCTTACGCTTTCTGTGAAATGAAATAAATCCATACGCCGTAAGGCGTATTTCACATTGCGGAGCAATATTTCACGCCCGAAGGGTATTTCACAAATCCTGAAAGGATTTATTTCATTGAAAAAACCGCCAATCTTGTATCAAGATTGACGGTTTTTTCTGGTGGGAGAGGGTGGATTCGAACCACCGAAGGCGGAGCCAACAGATTTACAGTCTGCCCCCTTTGGCCACTCGGGAACTCTCCCTGGAGCTGGTGATGGGACTCGAACCCGCGACCTGCTGATTACAAATCAGCTGCTCTACCAATTGAGCTACACCAGCAAATATTCAGTAACAATACAATAATTATAAAATATTATTACCGATTTGTCAAGACCTTTTTATTAAAAAGGTGGTCGAGGCGACAGGACTTGAACCTGCGGCATCTTGGTCCCAAACCAAGCACTCTACCAAACTGAGCTACACCTCGAAAACCAAAAGTTATTATACAATACTTTTGGCTTCTTGTCAAGAGAATTATTATTCTTCTTTTGTTAGAAAATATCTTTTCCGAAATTACACGAATAAATAAATTCAACCGAGTCTCCCGGTTGGAGGATATATTGGGAGGAACCAACACCAGGACTTTTTCCGTTTACAAGGTACAGCCATCCCGACCGGGAACCGCAGTCAAATTCGTATAGATTGTAAATGCCCTCGATATAGGCAGAATTGAACATGGGATTTTCGTTGAATTCAAAATGAATATTACGATGTTTCAGTTCTCTTGTCAGTATGTCAAAGGCGGTTTCTCCGTCCCGGTAGGATACATTTTGCACACATAAAATCATACCGTCAGACGGTAGAAGTTCTCGTGTTGATGGATTGAGTCCGCTGTCAGGTGCCAGTGCGTTTTGACAGGTAACCCGAATAGAACAAACTGCGGTTGGATGTTCTGTGGGGAGTGGTTCTTCGGACTCTGCGGGAGTTGGAGCCGTTGTTTGTTCCAAAGTTGCCGTAGCATCTTCTGAAACCGTGAGGACAGGGGAAACGGACGGCGTGGGGACGTTTGTGGGAAGGGGAGTCGGCGTTGACAGCACAATTGGTAAAATTTCCGTTTGGGGTTCAGTTTCGGGTGGAGTGCTTCCGGGAGAACACAGAGAAAATACCAATAAAATTCCCAGCAAAATTCCAAACACTATCCACAATCGTGGGAAATGCTTTTGCTTGTTATTCATCGGAAATCACATCCTCCAACAAGTAGCTTTTTTCCAGAAGCTGATAAAGGATAGAGGCAATTTCTCCGCGATCCACGGATTCTTGAGGACTCATTTCGGAATTCTCTGCGCTAAGAATCCCGTTTTGATAGCAGAATGCAAGTTCCTTTTCTGCCCAGGATGCTACGTTGCGATGATCAAAAAATGCGGATAAGGTATCTTTCGCAGTGTGTTCCGTTGTGGTGACATCTAAACCGCAAAGAGCAGCTGCGCGACTGATCATTACAGCAGCTTCCTGACGGGATACAGTGCCGTTGGGATTGAATTCTGTGTTGGAAATCCCTTTGATGATACCAAACTGATATGCGGTATTGACATAAGAATAGTACCAGTCGTCTGATGTTACATCGGTAAACACAGAGGTTTTATCTGCAAAAAGGCCTAAACTTCTGGTTACCAATGCGGCAAATTCCGCTCTTGTCATCGTATCCTCGGGGCAATAAGTTTCCAATGTTTTTCCGTTGATAATTCCACGCTTTGCCAGTGCTTCAATTTCCATGCGGTTTTTGTGTGTTACAATATCGGAAAATGTTTTGTCATTTCCGGGGACGGGTACTGTTACAATAGGATTTCTGCGGGATAAGATTGCTTCCTTTTTTTCATCCCCGGATATGGGCTTTGCCGAAGGGGTGGGAGTGGGGGTGTAATAGCCACCGCCACCACTATGAACAGGTGCAGGCGTTTGAGTGGGTTCCGGTATTGGTTCCGGCGTTGGTTCCGGTTCGGTGATCTCATCAGGGGTGCTGACAGCAGGATTTAAGGGACGGTGGGAGAAATCATAGACCTTCCCGTTGGGAAAGGAAAGTTGATATTGCCAACAAACAAGTCCGCGGAATCCCTGCTCGGTGGAGAATGAGTTGGTATTGGGCAAAAATCCGTCAAGTGTTTCAGTAGTATAGCTTAAAAGACCGTCAACAGGAGTTTTTTCATTTTGACAAATTGTTGAAACGTCTTCTCCCACTGCAGAAAGACCTGCTATTGACAGACCGGTGGCTGCTGCATTGCCAAAGTCACCGTTTTCTGTTTGATTTTGTGTCAAGCATGTAACGGTTTGGGTGATGATGAGGGCTATTTCTTCCTGTTCTGAGAAATGAGAGAGTGCAATCAACATTGCTGCCATTGCATCCACACCCCACACGTCATTTTGCCATTCTTCTTTTTTATCCATCACAATCTGAAGCAAGGTGTTTGCTTGCTCGCTTGTTTGATAGTCGTCTCCTTGTTGTAACGCCAGAAGAATGTAGGGCAGTGCGTATACGTTTTCGATATCAGCGTCGTTTGCATCAATTTTGGCAGTAAGACGTTCCACCAGATTAAAGGTTTCGCCGTTTGATGCAGTAATGTTTTTCGGATCAAATCCTGATGCACGGAGGGCAAGAATGCTTTTTGCCATCACCGAGGGGGAGTCTGTTTCTTTTGCATCGGCAATAATGAGGTCAAGGCAGGCTTGTATTGTTTCTTCAGAAAGCGGGGTGGCATATTGGGGATAAATTTCCTCATACATGGCAAGATCGCATAAGAACCAAATCATATTTCCGTCGTGAGAGACAGTATCGTTGGAATATGTTTGGGCAATATTGTGAAGCACAGAAAGATGTTTGGGTTCTGATACCGTTATCAGGCAGTAGGGTGGCGTAATGGCAGTATAGGTTTCGTCACCTAGGATTTCTTCTTTTTGAGCGGAAACCAGATATGTACCTTCTTCCGGAAAACATAACGTGACTGTTCCGTTTTCATCGGTAAAACATCCGGATTCTTCGCCATTTACGGTAATGGTGGCATCCCGGCAGGGAGAAAGCACTTCATTCCAGTCGGAATCAAAGCCCGCCTGAGATAAAGTGAGAGAAATATTTTTTCCGGCTTCGGCTTCCCGGAATAACAAATCAAAGGTTGCAAAGGAAGCAAAGTAGGAAGAACTTTCATAGATGGTTGCGTCAATGGTATCGCCATCTGACACGGTGTCCGACAAGCTCATTGCCATAGCGGAGTTTACACGATATCCGTAATTTCCGCTGTCGTTTCCCCAGAATCGGGTGATGCCGAGCCCCCACTGGGTTTCCTCTGTGGCGTAGGTACATTCGGAGGGAGCATATTGTTCGTGTAGATTTAAGAACACATCATCCAAATCGTAGGATTCCTCTCCCTCCAAAGAAACAGGCAGCAAAACAGCCGGCATATCTTCTTCGGTTGTTAAAAATCCATTGCCGTATGACGCGGTTACATATACGGTGATTCCATCCGATTCTGCCAGCACACAAACGGGCAGTACAGACAACAGCATTGCTAAGGTCAAAAGCAGTGAAACTATTTTCTTCATATCAAGAAACATCCTTTCTTTTTTATTGGGTTACAGTTTTTATTGGTTTGTAAAAAAACCTCCTTCCGCCGCAGACCAATAAAAAACTGCGGCAATTTTTATTACAAAATTGCCACAGCAGAGTGTTTCTGTGAACATCATATTTTGTTTTCCCAAAAAAAGAAAAACAAAACTATCGTTCCCGTGCAAATAAATCCAGGCACATTAGCGGAACAACATCAAAGCAGGTCTTCTGACTCGTATCTTAAAACGCTCATTCCTTAGTCTTCTCGGTTTCCCAATGACCGGCTTTCGCCTTATGCCAGAATTTGGCGGAATCAACTTGATACATACAGCGACTGGTATCGTCCGGGATTCTCACCCGGTTCCCTTTTCATCTGCAATGCCAAAAACGGCAGAGCAGAACTTTGTATGAATTATTTTGTTGTATAGCAAGTATAGCACAACAGGATTTCATTGTCAAGTGTCGGATTTCTTGTTTTTAATTTATTCTGTTTTAAACTGATACTGATATAATTCGTTGTATAAACCGCCTTTTTGAAGCAGTTCCTCGTGGGTGCCCCGTTCAGGGATTCCGTCCTCGGTAATCACCACGATTTCGTCGGCGTTTTTGATGGTGGAAAGTCTGTGCGCCACTACGATGGTGGTTCTTCCTCGGGAGAGTTCCTCCAAAGCGGATTGAATCAACATTTCGGTGGCATTATCCAGGGCGGAGGTTGCCTCATCCAGAATTAAAATGGAGGGATTTTTTAAGAACACTCTGGCAATGGAGATTCGTTGCTTCTGTCCGCCCGAAAGCTTAATGCCCCGTTCGCCCACATAGGTGTCGTACCCGTCGGGGAGGGTCATAATATAATCGTGAATATTGGCTTTTTTGGCAGCATCAACGATTTCTTCTTCGGTGGCATCTAAGTTGCCGTAACCAATGTTTTCACGGATGGTGCCGGTAAAGAGGAACACGTCCTGTGCCACCATTCCGATATGATTGCGAAGACTTTTTCGACTTAAGGTTCTGATATCCGTACCGTCTAATAAAATTTCGCCGTCTGTGATTTCGTAAAAACGGGGAATCAGATGGCAAAGGGTGGTTTTTCCGCCGCCCGACGGCCCCACAAGTGCCACGGTTTTTCCTTGGGGGATATGCAGATTCAGATGCTCGATGACGGGCTTTCTGTCTTCTTCCGATTCTTCGTAGGTAAAGGTGACATTTTTGAATGTGATATCACCGTTGGTGGTTTCCAAGGTGACGGCGTTTTCGGATTCTTCTTCGGGCATAACGGCGAATACCTCCTGAATCCGTTCAAAGCCTGTCATTCCGTTCTGATATTGTTCAAAGAAGTTGATGAGCTTTCTCACGGGCTGCAAAAAGGAGTTAATATAGAGAAGATACATAGTAAATTCCCCGGCGTTGATTTGTCCGCCAAAGAAGAAAATACCGCCTGCTGCCAACACCACCAGATACAGAATGTCGGTGGAAAAAGTGAGGGAAGAATGAAATTGCCCCATCACCTTGTAGGAGGCGTTTCTTGCCGTTTGGTATTGGTTATTGTAATGACGGAATTTTTCTTCCTCACGGTCGGTGTTGTTATAAGCACGGGTGACACGGATTCCCGCAATGGAATTTTCCAGGTTAGCGTTTACTTCCCCAAGCTCCACACGGGCTTTTTTGAAGGTGGCGCTCATTTTAAGTCGTAGCGACACCACAATCAGAAGCACAAAGGGAAGCAGAGCAAAGGTGATAATGGTGAGCCACACATTCACCGTGCATAAAATGGCAAAGGAACCCACCATCACAATCAGGGATAAAAACAAATCCTCGGGTCCGTGATGGGCAAGCTCGGAAATGTCCATCAAATCATTGACCAGACGGGACATAATGGTGCCCGATTTGTTTTCGTCAAAATAGGAGAAGGGCAGCTTTTCCAGATGACGGAACAAATCTTCTCTCATTTGCGCCTGCATCCGCACTCCCATAACGTGTCCGTAGTAGAGAATAAAATAGTTGAGCATTGCTTTCACGCCGTAAATCACCAAAAGCACCACAGACCATACCGCAAATAAGCGGATATTGCCGTTGGGCACATAGTCGTTAATCATATTTTTGGCAATCATGGGATACACAAGGTCTGCCACCGCCACTAAAAATGCACAGAGCATATCCATCAAAAATAATTTTTTATGGGGTTTATAATAGGAAAGAAAATCACGGATATTCTTCAAGAAAACCACCTCATTTTCATAAAATGAATTACTTATAGTATATTGCCTCAAAAAGAATTTGTCAAGACATCATTTTTTTATAGAAAATCCCTTGCAATCGGGAACGGTTTTTAGTATAATAAGAATGGTATTTTATAAACTGCAATCCTTGGAGTGTATTGCTATGAATCAGATGTATGAAAACAGAGAACTAAGTTGGTTAAAATTTAATGAACGGGTGCTGGATGAAGCAACCGACTCTTTAACGCCGCCTCTTGAAAAGTTGCGGTTTCTTTCCATTGTTACCAGCAATTTGGATGAGTTCTATATGGTGCGTGTGGGAAGCTTAACCGACCATGTGCAGTTTGGCAAACAAACCAAGGATGATAAAAGCGGATTAACGGAAACCGAACAGGTTGCAAAAATCTTAAAACGGACTCAAAAGTTTTACACCCGTCAGGCAGAAGTGTATGACGATGTGTTAAGTGAGCTTTCCGACCACGGTTTTCGTCTGTTAAAGCCCAATGAATTGTCCAAAGAACAGCTTTCCTTTGTGAAAGAGTTTTATCAACATGCGGTGGCACCTTTGTTGTCTCCTCAGGTGGTGGATGCAAGGCAACCCTTTCCCCATCTGGAAAACCGCACGGTTTACACCGCACTTCATATCAAAAAGAAAGATAAAAGTGCAGTTGCATTTGTGTTAAAAAGTTCTTCCGTTCCGGAAATTATTGAGCTTCCGGGCAGTAAGGGACTGGAATTTGTGTTAACAGATGACGTGATTCATTTCTTTGCCAGAAAACTGTTTCCCGATTATGAAATTCTGGAAACCTGTTTGGTCAAAGTGACCCGTAATGCCGATTTGGAAATGTTGGAAGCCTGGTACGATCAGGATGTGGACTATCGTGATATGATGAAAGATATCTTAAAAAAGCGTGTCCGCTTAGCACCGGTTCGTATTGAAATTTCGGATTCCGTTTCTAAAGAATTCAAAAAATTGATTTGTCATAAATCTCCTGAAAATATTGTGCTGGTGAATAAGGTGCCCTTATCCTACGCCTTTTTCTCCGAAGCGGAAAAGCGTCTTCCCAAAGAATTGCGGGAGAAACTTGTTTTTTCTCCGGTGACCCCTCAGTTGCCCTCCTGGTATCAACCCACTCAAAAACTGATGGATAAGGTGCAAAAGGATGACTTGTTCCTGTCTTATCCTTATGACAGTACCAAACCATTCTTTCAGTTATTGGAGGAAGCGGTGGAGGACGAGGATGTTATTTCCATTAAGGTGACACTATACCGCTTAAGCTCCAACTCCCGCATCATTTCTCTTTTGGAGAAAGCGGCGGAAAAAGGGAAAGAAGTGTTGGTGGTGATGGAGCTTCGTGCCCGTTTTGACGAAGCGAATAACATCAATTATTCCGAACAGTTGGAGCAGGCAGGCGTTCGTTTGCTTTACGGACTGAGCCTATATAAAATTCATTCCAAGATTTTGTTGATTACCAAAAAGAGCGAACGGGGAATTTCTCATATTGTTCATCTGGGCACAGGGAACTACAATGAAAAAACCGCCCAGCTTTATACCGATATGAATCTGATCACCTCCCATCGGGAAATCGGGGAAGATGCGGCGGAATTTTTCAATAATATCACCATTTCCAACGTAAACGGTAAATATAAACATCTTTTGGTATCTCCCTACGGCATCAGTCGGGGACTTTGCGATTTGATTGACGAAGAAATCCGCTATCATAAGGAATTCGGCGACGGTCATATCGTGATGAAATTTAATTCCCTGACCTCCAAAACGATGATGGATAAGCTTTCGGAAGCAAGTCGTTCGGGAGTAAAAATTGATTTGATTATCCGCGGCATCTGTTGTTTGGTTCCGGGGATTTCCGGGGAAACCGAGAATATCACCGTAACCAGTATTGTGGGACGGTATCTGGAGCATTCCCGTATCTATTATTTTTATCATCACGGGGATGAACGATTTTATATCTCTTCTGCCGACCTGATGACCCGAAACTTAGAACGCCGTCTGGAAATTGCGGCGCCCGTGTATCAGGCGGATATCAAGAAGAAGCTAAAGGACCATCTGCACGCTTTACTCTCTGATGATGTGAAAGCAAGAGTGTTGCATGCCGACGGCAGATACTTAAGAAAGCCAACCGTAAAAGGCTTCCATGCTCAAAGTTACTTTATGGAATGTGCCGTAGCGGAAGCGAAGGAAGCAGCCGAACAAAAGCTTCGTAAAAAACGCGGATTTTTCAGTTGGATTTTCGGATGGTGCAAAGGAAAGAAAGGCTAAGGTTTTACTATGATATTATTAAACAGTGCTCAGGCAAATAAGCTGGACCAGTTGGGAGAAATCATTGACGGGCTCTCAGGCGAACAACTGATGAAAAACGCCGCCGGCTCGTTGTGTGATGCCGTGATGCGTGATGTGGATAAATCCCAAAGAATTGCCGTGTTCTGCGGTCGCGGAAAAAATGGCGGTGATGGGTTTTTATTGGCGGCCAATCTGTTGTCCTATGGCTATCGGGTCACTGTTATCGTTTGTTTTTCAGAATCAGACAACATTCATCCCCTCACCAATCAGGCAATCATCTATGCCAAACACAAGCAGGTGTCTATGGTGGATGTGGAGGATTTTTCCGGTGCAGATGTGTGTATTGATGCTCTGCTCGGCACGGGAGTGAAAGGCGAGCTTTCCGGAAAATATTTAAAAGCGGTGCAACTGATGGAACCCTACCGTGTGCTTTCCGTCGATGTCTCCAGCGGATTAAATTGTGATAACGGAAAGCCCGTTGGCTTTTGCGTGAGAGCAGACAAAACCTACACCCTGGCGGCACATAAAGTGGGGCTTTGGATTTATCCGGGTGCGGAATATGCAGGTGAAATTGAGTTGTTACCCATCGGCTTATCCGAAAATGCCTATGCGGGAATTGATTCTAAAATTCAGTTAGCGGATTCGGCGCTATTTCGCCGATTGATGCCGAAACGGCATCCGAATTCCCATAAAGGAACCTTTGGCAGAGTTGCCGTCTTTGGCGGAAGCCGCGGAATGGCAGGTTCTGTGGTGATGGCATCCACGGCGGCACTTCATAGCGGTGCGGGATACAGTTATGCCGTTGTTCCCGATGAGATTTATTCTTTGGCGGAACAAAAACTCACCGAAGTGATTGTAAAAAGTGATAAGGAATATAAAAAAATGTATGAGATGGCAGATGCTCTGGTGATTGGACCCGGCTATTTGTCAAACTCGGGGATTTCGCATATAATGAAATTGGCGGGCTGCGGCAACAAGCCTGTTGTGGTGGACGCCGAAGGCTTAAATTACCTGAATCAGATAAAGCCTACTTGCCCCACGGTCATTACGCCTCATCCCGGTGAATTTGCCAAACTGGTTGGCGTGTCTGCCGAAGAGGTAAACAAAAACCGTATTTACCTGTCGGGCAAATATGCGAAAGAACACAATGTGGTTGTGGTATTAAAAGGTGCAAGAACGGTAATTGCGGCACCAAACGGAGAAATCCGTATCAACACCACGGGAAATTCCGGTATGGCAACTGCAGGAAGCGGCGATGTGCTTGCGGGAATCATCGGCGGTATGCTGGCAATGGGAGCATCTCCCTTTGATGCTGCGGTGTTGGGAGTGTATCTTCACGGTCTTGCCGGTGATTTGGCAGCGAAGGAAACTTCGGAATATGCACTCACCGCAACCAAAATTTCAGAGTATATAGGGAAGGCGTTTTTGTATGAACAGTTATAAATTATCCAGAGCCTGGGCAGAAATTCATTTGGACCGTTTTCGTCATAATTTGTCTGCCATTAAAAATTATGTGGGCGCTTCCACCAAAGTGATGGCGGTAATCAAAGCGGATGCCTACGGATGCGGCGTCAACGAAATTTCCAAAGCCGCCGTGGCAAACGGAGCAGACTATCTGGCAGTTGCCTGCGTGGATGAAGCAAAGCAAATCCGCAGAAACGGAATTGACTTACCCATTCTGATTCTGGGAGCAACTCCTTTGGAATGCGTGGAAGATTTATTCACCTATGATATTATTCCCGCAGTGTTTGAGGAAAAGCTTCCCGAAGCAATCAGCGAGTATGCAAAGGCACACAACAAAACCCTGAAAATTCATATTAAAGTGGATACCGGTATGGGGCGTCTCGGTTTTCCGTATTACGATGATTCCTACGAATCCTCGGTGGAACAGATTCTTGCAATTTCCAAATTGGACGGAATCAAGGTGGAAGGCATTTTCACTCATTTTTCCAATGCAGACTGTGCAGATAGCGAAACCGTCACCAAAAAACAGTTTGCTTCCTTTCTGGATATGATTGAAAAGTTAAAACAAAACGGCCTTAATATCCCTGTTCGTCATGCGGCAAATTCTGCGGCAACTTGTCTGTATCCCGAAATGCATCTGGATATGGTTCGTCCCGGCATTATCTTATACGGAGAATATCCGTCTTCGTATGTGCAGGAAAGAACATCCTTAAAATTGGAACCTGTGATGGAATTAAAAGCAAGAGTATGGCAAGTAAAACAAGTTCCAAAAGGTCAGGGCATCAGTTACGGCAAAACCTATGTGACTGATTGCAAAAAAACAATTGCGGCAATCGGTATCGGTTATGCAGACGGCTATTTCAGAACCCTTTCCAATAAAATTCAGGTTATTATTAACGGAAAACTTGCTTCTCAGGTAGGCAACATCTGTATGGATCAGACCGTGGTGGATGTTACCGAAATTCCCGATGTGTCTTATGGCACGGAGGTGATTCTGGTAGGTGCCGCAGGCGGTAATGCCATTTCTTTTTCCGAAATGGCAAGTCACTCGGGCAGCATCAACTATGAAATGATGTGTGACACGGGAAAACGAATCGTCAAAGCGTATTTTGACGGAGATACTTTAATCAAAACCGTCAACTATATGGATAAAATTTAATCGGCTTTATTTGAATATTTCGGTAATCTTGGCCTCTTTCATAAATAAACTTCTGATTTTATAAAAATAACAGATTGATGTATGTTCAGCACACGATCGGGAAAAACTGATATTGAAATCAGATATATGGAGAGTGAATCAGTGTGCAAGTGAAACGAGGCGATATTTATTATGCTGACCTGAGTCCGGTGGTCGGGTCGGAGCAGGGCGGTGTGCGGCCTGTTCTGATTGTGCAAAACGATGTGGGCAACAAATACAGTCCCACGGTGATTGCAGCGGCGGTGACCAGTCAGCTCAATAAATCCAAATTGCCTACGCATATCGCAATTGATGCCATGAAGTACGGATTGCCCAAAGATTCGGTGATTCTTACCGAGCAAATCCGTACCATTGATAAACGAAGACTGAAAGAAAAAATCGGTCATGTTGATGAAGCACTGATGAATTCGGTCAATGATGCCTTGTTTGTCAGTTTCGGACTTTAGATGAAAAAGGCAGATGCAATTTTTTGTATCTGCCTTTTCTATATAATAGTATAGGAAAAATTCTGCCTTTTTTGCAGTTAGAAAAAAATTTTTTAAAAAATTTTAAAAAAATAGTTGACAAATGTAAATTCTTTTGATATAATGGTCAAGCTCTCACAAAAAAGAGCAAAATTTCATAGGAAAAAACATTGTTGAAAAAAATTTCAAAAAATTTGAAAAAAAGTATTGACAAATGAAAAAACCTGTGATAGAATAACGAAGCTGTCTCGGAAGACAGCAAATGAATCTTGAAAACTGAATAACATAATGGACCTTGAAAATTCTAG
>JAZQUU010000030.1:0-59984 GCA_045631485.1 Clostridia bacterium
ACTTAAGCTTACATCCTGCTTGTATGGTTTTCCATTACGGTCAGGAAATGTTTGAAGGCTTAAAAGCTTACCGCGGAAAAGACGGCAAGGTGCGTCTGTTCCGTCCCGAAATGAACGCAAAACGTACCAACAATACCAATGACCGTCTCTGCATTCCCAACATTCCCGTGGAAGATTTTGTGGAAGCAGTAAAAGCTGTAGTAAAAGTGGATGAAGACTGGATTCCCACCGCAGACGGTACTTCTTTATACATCCGTCCTTTCATCATCGCAACCGATGAATTTTTGGGCGTTGCACCCTCTAAAACCTACAAATTTATGATTATCCTCTCTCCCTCCGGAGCATACTACGCAAGCGGTTTGGCTCCCGTGGGCAT
Source organism: Clostridia bacterium (assembly GCA_045631485.1). Classification (GTDB taxonomy): domain Bacteria; phylum Bacillota; class Clostridia; order UMGS1840; family UMGS1840; genus SIG452. The sequence goes on from JAZQUU010000030.1 coordinate 377, forward strand.
CTGGATTGAAGACGAATACGTTCGTGCCGTAAAAGGCGGTATCGGTTTTGCAAAAACCGGCGGTAACTATGCGGCATCCTTAGCAGCTCAGGTGAAAGCTCATGATGACGGCTATTCTCAGGTGCTCTGGTTAGACGGTGTGGAAAGAAAATACATTGAAGAAGTGGGCGCTATGAACATCTTCTTTAAAATTGACGGCAAAATCGTGACTCCCGCATTAAACGGTTCTATCTTACCCGGCGTTACCCGTGACAGTGTGATTCAGTTATGCAAAAAAATGGGTCTGCCCGTGGAAGAAAGAAAAATCAGTGCAGAAGAGCTCATCGCCGCTGCAGAAGCAGGAACTCTGGAGGAATGCTTCGGTTCCGGTACTGCGGCAGTTATTTCTCCCGTTGGTAAACTGCGTTATAAAGACGATGTAATGCTCATCAACAACAACGAAATCGGTCCCGTATCCCAGAAATTATACGACACCATCACCGGTATCCAGTGGGGTAAAATCGAAGACGATATGGGTTGGACCGTGGAAGTAAAATAAAAACTATTGGAGTGTAGAGATATGCAGGTAAACGGCTTTAAAAAATCCGTGTTCGGCGGTCTGAAAAAAGAGGAAGTATTAAGCTATCTGGATCAGATGTCCCGTGATGTGGAAGCAAAAATCCGCAATAAGGATGACGATATCCGTGAACTGAAAAAAGAAGTTTCCGAAAAGAAAGATACCATCGCAGAATTAAAGCAGCAGCTGGAAGAGCAGAAAGCATCTTTCGAAGCAAAACTGAGCACTCAGGAAAAAGAGGCTTCCGAAAAGCTGGAAAAACTGCGTGACGAATTCCGCCGTGAAAAAGAAGAAATGCAGGAAAAATTAAGCGACCTGAAAGCTCAGTTCACTCTGGAAAAAGAAAAAATCGGAAGAGCGTTAGTCTCCGCAGAAGATGCTGCAAACAAAATTCTCGCCGAAGCAGGAAAAGAAGCGGAAGAAATGATTGCAGAAGCAAAACGAAAAGTGGATCTGGAAAAAGAACGCTTCAAAAAACAAAAAGCGGATGTGACCGATTTTACTTATGATATCAAGAAGTTGATGGAGAAGTTGACATCCGACCTCAAAGACCGTTTAGAGTAGAGGCTTGTAAAACTGCGCATAATCCGCTAATCTCACCGCTCGGCGTACACTCGGTACGCCTTCGGGTTCTATCAAGGCGTTGCCTTGACTCGATTTTCGGATTCTGCATCAGTTTTCCTGCACCTCATTGGAATAAGTTCTCTCATACGAATACATAATAATAGAAAGGCATGGGAATTATTTCCTATGCCTTTTTGTTTAAGGTGAAAATTTGTTACCACAAATTTTGATTTAAAATGCCTTTTGCTATCAACCAATCGAGCCTCTCGGCGTACCGTTGTACGCCTTCGGATTACCCCTGCGGGCTCGATTGATTGATTCTATGTCCTTTTCTCTGCACCTCATAAAAAACACTCGGTACGCCTTCGGGTTCGGTTGAAAGAAGAAATAATAAAGAATAAACAATAAAAAAGGTGGTACCCTTTGGGCACATTGTAGGGGACGACGTCCTCGGCGTCCCGCAATTTCAAACAAAAGGTGTGTCCCTTTCGGTTGGTAAAACCGACAACCCACAAAAAAACCTCTCAGTCAGCTTTGCTGACAGCTCTCCTAAAAGGAGAGCCTTTCCTTGGATTGATTTGGTTTTCGGGTTCTCCATCCTATAATGGTTGGCAACGCCAACCCACCGAAATTATTCATTATTCACTATTCATTCTTCATTTTTTTAAAAAAAGCGGTTGCAAAATCAATTCTTCTGTGTTATACTGATAGATGGAAAGGTGTTGATTGTTGTGAGTCGTATCGCAATTTTAGGCTCCGGCAGTTGGGGCTGTGCGCTTGCACACACATTATCCGGACGTAATGAAGTAATTATCTGGTCCTTTTTCAAAGAAGAAACAGAAGAACTGCTTCGCGATCGGGAAAATAAAAAGTTCCTGCCGGGCGTTATTTTAGATGGAAACATTTCGTTTACCAATGATATGAATGAAGCGGTTGCAAATGCCGATTTCATCGTGTTTGCAGTGCCCTCTTTTGCGATTCGTTCCACCGCAAAAACCGTGGCTCCTCTCTTTGATGCAAGCAAGCAGATTGCAGTCTGCGTGGCAAAAGGGTTGGAAGAGGAAACTCTTTTCACCCTAACCGAAGTGATTGAGGATGAGCTCCCCGAAGGAAGCCATGTTTGTGCTTTGTCGGGTCCCACTCACGCAGAGGAAGTGGGCAGGGATTTACCCACCACCATTGTGGCTGCCTGCGAAGACGAAGAAGTGTCTTTGGCGGTGCAATACGCCTTTATGAATGAAAATTTCCGTATCTATACCTCCACCGACAGTAAGGGTGTGGAATTAGGGGGTACGGTGAAAAATATTATCGCTCTTTGTGCCGGCATTTCCGACGGTTGCGGCTTTGGAGACAATGCCAAAGCGGCACTGATGACCAGAGGGATGCACGAAATCGCCAAATTAGGCGTTGCCATGGGCGGAAAAATCGAAACCTTTTACGGATTGTCCGGTATGGGTGACTTAATTGTGACCTGCACAAGTATGCACTCGAGAAACCGCCGTTGCGGTGTGTTAATCGGCGGAGGAATGGCTCCTGAGGATGCTATGCGGGAAGTCAACATGGTTGTGGAAGGCATCAAATGCTTAAAAGCCGTGAAAAAAGCTGCCGATAAATATCAAGTGGATATGCCCATTATCCTGGAAGCCTATCAGGTTGTGTATGAAGGGAAAAATCCCAAAGAATCTGCCATCGGGCTGATGAGCCGTGATAAAAAAGCAGAAAAATTCTAGAGAAAGAACGGTGTAACCGTAACGGGGTGATAAAAATGTATAACATTTATAAATCCTTTGATGGAAAAATTCAACAGATTTCTGCCATTGAGAAAGATTGTTGGATTAACTTTGTGGACCCCGACGATAAAGATACCCGTTTCTTAACCGAACAGCTGGGCATTGACCCTGACTTTATCCGTTCTTCTTTGGACGAAGAAGAAATGTCCCGTGTTGAAACCGATGATAACGGCACCACATTAATCATCGTGGATATTCCCGCTCCCGAAAAGGAAGAGCATGTGGGAAACACCATTTTGTTTGAAACCCTGCCCTTATCCATCATTGTGAATAAAGATTATATCATCACCATCTGTAATGATGAAACCGCCATTTTAAAGGCATTTACAGACGGTGTGGTGAAGCAGGTGCACACCAATTTAAAGACCCGTTTTATTCTGCAGATTTTATATCGTGTGGCAAGCAAATACCTGTTCTATTTAAAACAGATTGATAAAATTTCAAGCTATGTGGAACGTCAGCTTCACCGTTCAATGAAGAATAAAGAGTTGATTCAGTTATTGGACCTGGAAAAATCTCTGGTGTTCTTCTCCACCTCATTAAAGGCAAACGAAATCACCATGCAGAAAATCCGTCGCGGAAAATTTATCCGTCTGTATGAAGAGGATGAAGACTTGTTGGAAGATGTGCTCATTGAAACCAATCAGGCAATCGAAATGTCCAACATTTATTCCAACATTTTATCCGGCACCATGGACGCCTTTGCATCGGTTATCTCCAACAACTTAAATATCGTAATGAAGGTGTTGGCATCCGTTACCATCCTGATGGCGATTCCAAACATTGTGACTTCCTTCTACGGAATGAATATTGCAGGCGGCATTCCCATGGATCAGTTCTGGTGGTTCCCGTTGGCAATTTCGGTGATTGCAATCTGTGTGGCTGCCTGGATTTTAATCCGCAAGGATATGCTCTAGGTTGTGATAGAAATTTCTATCGGCTCCATCCGCACGAAAAATTCATAAAAAACCAATCAAAACCCTTGATTTTCAAGGGTTTTTGCATAATCATAAAAAACAGGAAAAAAGAGGAAAAACAAACCAAAATGAGAACTTTTCGCATTCTGACCTTGGGTTGCAAGGTGAATCAATATGAATCGGAAGCGTTGGCGCAGCAATTCCTAAAGGCAGGGTATCAACCTGCCAAATCGGGAGAGGCTGTGTCTGTTTCGGTTGTGAATACCTGCTCGGTCACCAATATGAGTGACAGAAAATCCAGAAAAATGATTCGCCAATGTGCCAAAGACAGTTGTGTGGTTGCCGTGTGCGGATGTTACGCGCAGGCAAAACCGGAGGAAGCGTCCGCCATCGAGGGCGTGGATATTGTTATCGGGAACGGAAACAAGCACAAGTTATTCTCTTTGATTTCGGAATGTCTTTTGGAAAAAGAAATGGAAATAATTTCCAAAAAAGAAAAAATTCATCTCTCCGAATTAACCTCCGAAACCTCTTTTGACAGTGTACCCATCACAGAATATCGGGAAAAAACCAGAGCCATTTTAAAGATTCAGGACGGCTGCAATTCTTTCTGTTCCTATTGCATCATCCCTTATGTGCGGGGAAGACTTCGTAGCCGAAATCCCTTGGAAATCCTGGAAGAAGCCCGTCTTTTAGCCGAAAACGGATACCGGGAAATTGTACTTGCAGGAATTCATGTTTGTAAGTACGGAGCAGATTTTTCCGAAGATTGCACCATTCGGGATTTAACCGATTTATTAAAAGAACTTGAAAAAATTGACGGAATTTGCCGCATCCGCTTAAGCTCCATTGAACCCTTTGCTTTTCACGACAAATTTTTTGAATACTACAAAACCTCCCGAAAGCTGTGTCCGTCTTTTCATATTTCTCTGCAGAGCGGTTCCGACACCGTATTAAAACGAATGAACCGTCACTACACGGCGGAATATTATTTGAAAACCGTGGAAAAACTGCGGGAAATCAAGGTGGAAACCACCGTAACCACCGATGTGATTGTGGGATTTCCGGGAGAAACGGAAGAAGAATTTAAGCAAACCCTGGTTTTGCTAAAGAAAGTGGGATTCCTAAAAATTCATACATTTCCGTATTCCAGACGCTCGGGCACCGTGGCAGACGGTATGCCCAATCAGATTCCTACCTTCGTAAAAGAGGTACGAAGTAAGGCAGTATTAAAAATCTCCGAAGAATCGGAGCAGGAAGTTTTAAAAAGCTATGTAGGGAAATCTCTTTCTGTGTTGGCAGAAGAGCCGAAAGCAACCGGAATTTACGGGTTGAGCCATAACCATCTTCCCGTGATACTGGAGGGAGATCATATTTCGGAAAATCAAATTTATGAGGTAGTTCCATACCAAACCGACGGTGTATATCTTTATGCGAAAGTGTGATAACCATAAAATAGCACGAAATCAAACGGTTTCGTGCTATTTTTTATTCCCCGTTCTTCTGGAAACGCAATCAATTAAAACCGCACCCCAAAGTCCCTGGCAAACCAATGTGACCGCCAATGTCAACAAATATCTGGCATCCCGAAGATATGTTTTTTCCTGCGCCGCAATAATCCCGATAAGCGACATCAAAATTGCCGCCCGAAGAAACCATTTCAATACTAAAACGCTCCGCTTTTCCACGGTGTTTAACTCCTCTTTTATCTTCATAAAAACCAATTCTCCTTCCTGTGTTTCTCCTGCATCCGAGAATGTTCCACGGGGAACATTTTCACCCAAGGTCCGTGATTCACAAAAAATTTATTTTTTTATGAAAAACTATGGACTTTTTTGCGGTATTGTGGTACAATCAAGGGTACCATCTAATAAATTAGATGGATTTTTTCCGAATTTTGTTCCACGGGGAACATTCTTGGAAAACATTACACAATGAAAACCCAACAAAGCAAGTGTTCCACGGGGAACATTTCGCATCAGTTTGAAATAGCGTAACAGAAAGAAAGGTCAGAAAAATGGGAAAAATTATTGCAGTGGCCAATCAGAAAGGCGGCGTTGGCAAAACCACCTCCGCCATCAATATTGCAGCTTGCTTGGGGCACTACGGAAAAAAAGTTCTGCTCATTGATGCAGACCCTCAGGGAAATGCCACCAGTGGCGTTGGCGTGGATAAAGAAACGGTGGAAACCTCCTTCTACGATGTGTTAATCGGAAATGAACCCATTGAAAAATCGGTGATTCAAACAGATTTTAAAAACCTGTGGGTTTGCCCTTGTAACATTGAGTTGGCAGGTGCAGAGGTTGAGCTTGTAAGCGTTTCGGACAGAGAATTTCAATTCTCCAAATCATTGGAACCCATCCGTGATGTGTATGATTATGTGATTGTGGATTGTCCGCCCTCATTGGGATTAATCACCATCAACATTTTATCAGGCTCCGATTCCATCGTGATTCCGCTTCAATGTGAATACTTCGCATTGGAAGGGCTCAGCCAGTTGATGAATACCTTAAGAAAAATCAAATCCCGCTACAATGAAAATCTGGAAGTGGAAGGGGTTGTGCTCACCATGTATGACGGCAGAACCAACCTGACCCTTCAGGTAGCAGGAGAAATCAAAAAGTATTTTGGAGAAAAGGTGTTTAAATCACCTGTTCCAAGAAGTGTCCGTTTGGGCGAAGCTCCCAGCTACGGAGAACCCATTCTCTATTATGATAAACGTTCTCATTGCACGGAAGCCTACTTACGAATCGCTCAGGATATTATCGACCACAACAAGTAAAGCAGGAAAGGACTGTTATTATGAATAAAAAAGGCGGACTCGGCCGCGGACTTTCTTCTTTGTTGGAAGAAAAGATTGACACCGCATCCGGAAAAGTCAACGAAATTGCCGTGATAGACATTGAACCAAATCCCGATCAGCCCAGAAAAGACTTTTCGGAGGATGCACTTCGGGCGTTAGCAGATTCCATTGCGGAGGTTGGGGTGTTATCACCCATTTTAGTCAGACAAAAAGACAACGGATTATATGAAATCATTGCAGGGGAACGCCGTTGGCGCGCTTCCAAGCTGGCAGGAAAGAAAAAGATTCCCGCCATTGTGAAAGATTATGAAACCAAAGAAGTGATGGAAATCGCTTTGATAGAAAACCTGCAGCGAGAAGATTTGAATCCCCTGGAAGAAGCTATGGGATACCAAACCTTAAAGGAACAGTTCGGATTAACCCAGGAAGAAATTGCCAAACGGGTATCCAAAAGCCGTTCCACCGTTGCCAATATCTTAAGAATCTTAAATCTGCCCGATTTCGTGTTAAAAGAAATCAAATCGGGAAAAGTTTCCTTAGGACATGCCAAAGCACTCTCATCTTTAGAATCGGACGAAGCAAAGAAGCTTCTGTTGTATGAAATTGTGAAAAACGAGATTTCCGTAAGGGATGCAGAAGAATTAGCAAAAAAACTTTCTGAGAAAAAACGAACCAATCTTATCAAAAAAACCTTGAAAAAGGACCCCAATCTGATTGAGGTGGAATCCCAGCTCACCCAAAAATTCGGCACCAAGGTGCAGATTAAGAGCGGTAAGATTAAAAGTAAGATTGAAATTGAGTATTACACCCAGGACGATTTAAAACGTATCATTGATTTATTTTAATTTTTTAGTATAGCTTTGCGAAACAGAGTTTTCAATTAAACAAAAGATGCATTTTAAAGTGCTTGATAAAAATTGTACAAAATATTGAGCTTGAATTCTCAATATCCATTATATTATAATAGAATGTGTCGCTGATCATCCCCAAACGAGGGCGGACGGAACACCGCCGAAGGCGATACCAAAAAAAAGGAGAACCATTATGCTGGACTTAAAACGTATCCGTGACGAAAAAGAAGAAGTAAAAAGACTGTTAACCATTAAAAAAGCAGATATCACTCTGTTGGAGAGAGTAAGCGAGCTGGATGAAAAAAGAAGAGCACTGACTTTCCAGGCAGAAAACTTAAAAAACAAACAGAACACTGTTTCCAAGGAAATTCCCAAACTGAAAAAAGAGGGCAAAGACGTGGCTCCCATTTTCCAGGAAATGAAAGAATTATCCGAACAGATTAAAGGAATGGACAAAGAGCTTTCCGAAATTCAGGAAGAGCTTTCCGCTACCTTATTAAAAATCCCCAACACCCCCGCAGACTGTGTGCCGGACGGTAATTCCGATGAAGATAACAAAGAAATCAGAAAATGGGGAACTCCCAGAGAATTTGATTTCCAGTTTAAACCCCATTGGGATATCGGGGAAGGTCTTGGTATTTTAGATTTTGAAAGAGGCGCTAAAATCACCGGTTCCCGTTTCACCGTGTATAAAGGTCTGGGTGCAAGACTGGAAAGAGCAGTTATCAGCTTCTTCTTAGATACCCACACCCAAAACGGTTACACCGAAATTCTGCCTCCCTACATGGTAAACCGTGCATCCATGACAGGTACCGGTCAGCTTCCCAAATTTGAAGAAGATGCTTTCTCTTTAAAGAACTGTGATTACTTTATGATTCCCACCGCAGAAGTGCCCGTTACCAATCTGCACAGAGACGAAATCTTAAAGAAAGAAGATCTGCCCATCAAATATTGTGCATACTCCGCTTGCTTCAGAGCAGAAGCAGGAAGTGCAGGCAGAGATACCAGAGGCTTAATCCGTCAGCATCAGTTTAATAAAGTGGAACTGGTAAAATTCTCTAATCCCGAAAATTCTTTTGAAGAACTGGAATCCTTAACCAATGATGCAGAAAGATTGCTGCAGTTATTAGGTCTGCCTTACAGAGTGGTGCTCTTATGCTCCGGTGACTTAGGCTTCTCTTCCGCAATGACTTACGACTTGGAAGTATATTTACCCAGTTACCAAAGATATGTGGAAATTTCTTCCTGCTCCAACTTTGTGGATTATCAGGCAAGAAGAGCCAATATCAAATTTAAAGAAGATATCAATTCCAAACCTCAGCTGGTACACACCTTAAACGGTTCCGGTCTGGCAGTGGGCAGAACTGTGGCAGCAATTTTGGAAAATTATCAGAACGAAGACGGTTCTGTTACCGTTCCCGAAGTACTGCGTCCTTATATGGGAACTGATATTATTAAGTAATAAGGAAAAATGAATAATGAATAATTATGGTGGCACCCAAAGGGTGCATTAGAATGCAGGCTTTGCCTGCCACCATTTTTATTATTTATTATTTCTTCTTTATTCTTTTGATATTGCATAAAGAAACAACGAGACACCATTGATAAGGTTTTTAAACCTTTCAAAGTGCTATACCAAAAAACACACAGATACACTAAAGTTTCAAGTATGGAATACAGTTGTTCTGTGCCATACCAAAAAAGTCAAGAGGGTTTACAAATAAAAAAAATATTATTTCTATAATTATTATGTAAACCAAGTTATCAGGAAAACCTTAGGGATTTTGGGAAAGGTTTTCCACACAAAACAAAAAAATATTCCACAGAAAATGTGGATAAATGATAAAAATGAGGTGAAATCACTTGTTTTCCACAGATGAACTCTACGAAAAGGTAGTTGACATAATAAAAAGTGAAATTTCCCCGGTGGCATACAGTACCTGGTTTACCTCCGTCACCCCGGAAAAGATTGAAAATAACATTTTTTATTTCCGCGTTCCCATTGAATATACCCGCGATATGATCACAAAAAAATACTCCGAACTGGTAAAAACCGCAGTGGTAACCGCATCCGAAGGCAAAATCTCCGATTTTATGTTTTTGGTGGATGACAGAAGAAATGCTCCTTCCGTGTTAGACCGATTTTCCGATACCCAGGATGAAGTTTCCACATTAAATAAAAAATATACATTCTCTAATTTCGTTATCGGTGAATCCAACCGTTTTGCCCATGCAGCGGCAATTGCGGTGGCAGAAAGTCCGGCAGAAAACTATAACCCCTTATTTATTTACGGCGGTGTAGGTTTGGGAAAAACCCATCTGCTCCATGCAATCGGTAACAGAATCAAAGAAAATGACCCTGCAAAAAAAGTATTGTACTTAACCTCGGAATCCTTTACCAATGAATTCATCGATTCCATTAAATCCGGGAAAAACACTTCCTTCCGTGATAAATTAAGAAACATTGACGTGTTGATGGTTGACGATATTCAGTTTATCGGCGGAAAAGAAGGTACTCAGGAAGAATTTTTCCATACCTTCAATCATTTATATCATAATGATAAACAGATTGTGTTATCCTCCGACCGTCCTCCCAAGGATATCAGAACTTTGGAAGAACGCTTAAGAACCCGTTTTGAAGCAGGCTTGATGTGTGATATCAATGCGCCCGATTTAGAAACCAGAATCGCTATTTTAAAGAAGAAAACCGAGGAAGAAAGCTTCCCCATTGATGATGAAATTATCCAGTTTATTGCCACTAAAATCAAATCCAATGTGCGTGAATTGGAAGGTATCTTTACCCGCTTGGTGGCATTAACCAAATTATCCAAAAAAGAGATTACCAAAGAGCTTGCAGAAGATGTAATCAAGGTAATTATTGCAGATTCCAAAAAAGCAAAACCGGGCATCGAAACGGTGATGGTGGAAACTGCAGGCTACTTTAATATTGACCCGCAGCTGTTAAAATCTTCTTCCAAAAAGAAAGAAATTGTAAAAGCGCGTCAGGTAGCTATGTTCTTAGCAAGAGAAGTTCTGGAAATGAGCTTACCCAAAATCGGGGAAGAATTCGGCGGAAGAGACCATTCCACCGTTATGTATTCTATTAAGGAAATCAAAAAAATCCGCGAAACCGACGCTTATATTGATACCGTAATCGAAGAAATTACCGCCTTATTAGAAGATTAATCTTTTTAGTATAACACTATTGTAAGATAGCAGAACTTGAAAGTTTATTTTTCTATTTTCTGATACCCTCTTTTTCAGGATAACACTATTGTAGGATAGAGGAAAACTTAGAAGATTCGTTTCTATGATCCGGTACCACTTTTAGAAGGGGATTGCCTTAAAAAAAAACAAAATAACTAAATTTTCTCTATTATATATAATAGTATAAAATTAAAATACTAAAAAAATCTACATAAGATGTGGATAACTGTTGTGGAAAGTGTAAGAATTCCTGTTGATAACAACAAAATACTCCACAGGAATTTTTTACCAAAAAAATTCTTGTCAAAATAATCCACAGATTACTACACAATCTAACAGGGAAAACCTGTGAAATTTGTGTGGAAGAAAATTTCCCTTGCCATCCTATGTGGAATGATTTCAAATTATGCACAGGTTATTAAAAAAGTTATAAACATCAAAAACCTTTGTATTTCTAAGGAATCAATCATTTTTCAACATTTCCACAGTCCCTATCATAATATACTGTATATTACTTAATATTTTCCTTATATATCATTTCATTTTTCAAAAAATCGAAAAGCTTGTGAATTTGATATTGTAAACAATCATTCTAACATGTAAAATCTTTCCCCGAATAAAAAAGCACCACACCTTTTAACCTTTGTTGTGTTGTGCGATTCCAAAAATAAGGAGTGAATGAAACTATGAAGTTCAGTTTTTTAAAAGAAGTATTTTTAGAAAATTTATCCACCGTATTAAAAGCAGTTTCTCCCAAAGCAACCGTTCCTCAGCTGGAAGGGGTTTATGTGATGGCAAGAAACAATATGATCACCTTAATCGGTAACAACACCGAAATTGCCATCAAAGCCCGTTTTGAAGCAGATGTGGAAGAAGAAGGTGTTGGCGTAATCAATGCCAAAAACTTATTCGATATGGTTCGCTTAATGCCCGAAGGTATGGTAACTATCACAGTGGATGAAAAACTGACTACCGTGATTAAATCCGGTGCCACCAAATATGAAATCGTGGCAATGGATGCGGAAATGTTCCCGGTGGTGGAAGAATTCAATCCGGAATTCTCCATGAAAATTACCGAACAGAAATTAAAAGAGCTCATCAAAAAGACCTTATTCTCCATCGGTACCGCAGACACCAAAATCACCTTTACCGGTGCTTTATTTGAGGTAAAAGATAATGAACTGACCGTGGTTACCTTAGACGGTTACCGTATGGCAGTAAGAAAAGAAGAAATTTATCCCACCGGAGAAAACCGTTCTTATATCATTCCCGGTAAGAGCTTAAATGAACTGTTAAAAATCTTGGCAGATACCAAAGATGAAGCCGTGATTGAATTTGGTGACAGAAAAGCTCTCATTAAACTGGATAACTACGAATTCTATACCAGATTGATTGACGGTGAATTCTTTAACTACGAGCAGATTATTCCCAAAAATGCGGAAATTAAAGTGAAAGCAGACACCAAACAATTGATTGAATCCTTAGAACGTGCTTCCTTGCTGATTACCGCAGATAACAAAGCTCCTATCCGTATGCGCCTGGAAGCAGAAAATATGCACCTAAACACCATTTCCAGAATCGGTCACGCCCAGGATATGATTCCCATCGAAAAAACCGGCGATGACTTAGAAATCGGCTTTAACCATAAATTTTTATTAGATGCCCTAAAAGCATCCGAAACCGAAGAAATTTTCTTAGATTTCAGCAATAATTTAAGTCCCTGTATTTTGCGCGGAGAGACGGACGAATTTTTGTATATGGTATTACCTGTAAGACTATAAATGGCTTGATAAAAGGCGCAAAATGAATCAACCTCATCACTCGGCGTACAAAAAGTACGCCTTCGGATAACCCTTCGGTTCGGTTGTTCCATTTTCCACCCTTTTCTCTTCGCCTTATGTAGTGGGATGGAAAGGTTGTATAATTTGTGATAAAAAAGCCTCGCCCCACGGGGAGAGGTGGCACCGAAGGTGACGGAGAGGGAAATCGTACCCCTTCGGGGGAATGAATAAAGATAAAGAATAAATAATAGAGAATAAAGAATAATTTCGGTGGCGGGCAAAGCCCGCATTATAATGTGCCCAAAGGGCACCACCTCTTTTATTATTTATTATTTCTTCTTTATTCTTTCACAATAACAAAGGAGTCATAGCAAGATGAAAAAAACGGCATTAACCTTAGAAGGTACCAATGATATTTTATTTTCGGAGTGTGAATTTAAGCATCAGATAGAAGAAAACATTATGAAATGCTTTAAAAGCTATGGTTATTTCCCGTTGGAAACTCCCTTAATGGAGTACGACAGTGTTTTTTTTGGAAATTCTGATGCAGAAGGTTTGTACCGACTGGTAGACAGAAACGGTGCAGTAGTATCCTTGCGTCCTGATATGACCATGCCTATTGCCAGAGTAGCTGCAACCAAATTATTTGACCAGCTTCCCGTGAGAGCATCTTATTTAGGAAATGTGTATCGTTTTTCCGATCCCACCAAGGGGGGAAGACAAAACGAGTTTACCCAGGCAGGGATTGAATTATTGGGTGAAAAAGGCACCTTCTATGATGCGGAAGTTATCGCTTTAACCGTGAATGCGCTCCTTGATGCAGGTGCTACCGACTTTATGGTGGAATTAGGAAACGTAAATTTTGTAAGAGGGTTGTTATCCGAAAGTCACTTATCCGAAGAATTGCAGGATGAAATCAATGATTTGATGGTGAAAAAAGATATTTTATCCATGGAAGAAGTGTTAAACAGGGTTACCCTGGATGAATCCATCAAAGACATTATTTTAAAACTGCCCACCTTATTCGGCGGAAAAGAAGTGTTGGACGATATGCTGGCAAAAAAATTGCCGGATCAGTCCAAACAGGCAATTTGTGACCTTTTGGAAATTTACACCTATCTTTCTTATTACGGTTACGAAAACTATATTACCTTTGATTTGGGTATGAATAAAAATATGGATTACTATACCGGTATGATTTTTAAAATCTTCCATCAGGGTGTGGGATTCCCCGTGGCAGGCGGCGGTCGTTATGACAAGCTGATTTCCCGTTTTGGCAAGGAAATTTCCGCAACCGGTTCTGCAATCTATATCAACCGTTTAACAGACGGTATGAGTCACGTGATTTCACTCACGCCCCCAAAAGCAGATGAAGTATTAGAAGGCGATGACAAAAAAGCCATGATTGAAAAAGCAAAAGAGCTTAGAAAACAAGGCAAATCCGTCATCGTAAACGGATAAGGGGGAAACAATATGGAATACATTACCGTTGCATTGGCAAAAGGCCGTTTGGGTGACTATGCCGCAGAAATTTTCGGCAAAGCAGGATACGATATTTCCTGCCTGGAAGACAAAGGCAGAAAACTGATTTTCACCGACGAAATCGGCAAAATCAAATATATTCTGGTAAAAGCAAGTGACGTTCCCTGTTATGTGGAATACGGCGCCGCAGATATCGGCGTGGTGGGAAAAGACACTATTTTGGAAGAGGGAAGAAGCCTCTATGAAGTTTTGAATCTTAATTTCGGCAAATGCAGAATGTGTGTTTGCGGACCCGAATCGGCAAGAGAAAAATTAAACAGCCGTGTATCTTCCCTAAAGGTTGCCACCAAATATCCCAACATTGCAAGAGCCTATTTTAAAGATGTGAAAAAGCAGTCCCCCGATATTATCAAATTAAACGGTTCCATTGAACTGGCCCCCATTGTGGGCTTATCCGACGTGATTGTGGATATTGTGGAATCGGGAAAAACCCTGGAGGAAAACGGTCTTGGCGTGTTGGAAGAAGTGTGTGGGCTCTCTGCCAGACTGATTGTAAATAAAGTCAGCATGAAAATGAAAAAGCAGATTCTTCCCATGATTGAAAAGGTGAAGGCGGTTATTGAATCATGATAGCGATTATTGACTATGGCGCAGGAAACTTATTTGGTGTTTCCAACGCTTTAAAACAGTTTACCAATGAGGTGTATATCACTTCCGATAAAGATATGATCCGTTCTGCCGACCATGTGATTTTGCCCGGTGTGGGCAGCTTTGACGATGCTATGGGAAGTATCCGAAAATCGGGACTTATTGAAACCGTGTATGAAGTGATTGATAAAAAAACACCTTTTTTGGGAATCTGCGTAGGTCTTCAGATGTGTTTTGAAAAATCCGAGGAGGGAGTTCTGCCCGGTCTTGGCATTTTCCCCGGTGAAATTAAAAAGTTTCCTGCGGATGTGTGCAAAAAAGTGCCTCAGATTGGATGGAACCGCATCGAATACAAGAAAAGTCCTCTGTTTTGCGATTTGCCTGACGATTATTTTTATTTTGTGCATAGCTATTATCTGGAAGCAAAAAACCGTGAAGAAGTGATTGCCACATCGGAATACGGCATTCCTTTTGATTGCGCTTACCAAAGAGAAAACGTGTTTTTAACCCAGTTTCACCCCGAAAAAAGCGGAAAAACGGGACTGAAACTGTTGGAAAATTTTTTGAAAATTGAAATGTAGGGGACGATGCCCACATCGTCCCGTATGATCAATTTTGGAAATGAATAAAACGGACAGATGTGGGCATCTGTCCCTACAATTATTTTTTTACAGAAAGGAGGATATCAAAAAAATGGAGAAAAAAATCGGTTACACATTCCAAAATAAAAAACTGCTTCGCACAGCCTTAACCCGTCGTTCCTATGCGGTGGAGCATAATTTGGAACAATACAATCAGCGGTTGGAATTTTTGGGTGATTCGGTTTTGGGCTTAACAATAGCCGAGGAGCTTTACAAACTGCTTCCCGACGTGAAAGAAGGGGAGCTGACTAAGTTAAAAGCATCTGTGGTTTGTGAAAAATCCTTGGCCATTGTGGCAAATTCCCTGGAAATTCCCCGTTACTTACTGATTGGAAACGGTGAAAGATTACTTGGCATTGAAAAGCTTGATTCCACCACTTCGGATACCTTGGAAGCCATTTTTGGTGCCGTGTTTTTAGACAGTGATTTTCCCACCGCCAAAGAAGTGGTGCTTCGTTTGATGAGAGGGGCTATTGAAGAAACGGTGAAAAACAGAAATGTGCTGGATTCCAAGTCCAAACTTCAGGAAATTGTGCAAAAAGTTTCCAAAGTGGATTTGGTGTATGAACTGGTGAAATCCGAAGGTCCCGACCACGATAAATTTTTCGTAAGCCAGGTGTCCCACATGGGAAAAGTGCTTGGCGTGGGCGAAGGAAAAACAAAAAAAGAAGCGGAAAAACAAGCCGCCAAAAAAGCCATCGAAACCTATTACCCCAACGAAATATAGCATTTCGTTACAGAAAGGAAGAATAAAAAATGCAATATCATATTTCCGACACCATGAAAACTATGCAAGGCTCTGCCATTCGTGAAATGTTTAAAACCATGGCAAAACCCGGCATCATCTCTTTTGCGGGAGGAAATCCCTCTCCCTTAACTTTCCCCGTGGATGAAATCAAAGAAATCGCTCAAAAGGTGTTAACCGAAATGCCCTCCTTATGCCTGCAGTACGGTATTACCGAAGGCTACACTCCTTTGATTGAGCAGGTGGAAGCCCGTCTTAAGAAACAGGGCATCTATCGGGAAGGCAACAACACCATTATCACCACCGGCGGTCAGCAGGGGTTGGATTTGGCAGTAAAAAGCATTTTAAATCCCGGTGATACCATCATCGTGGAAGAACCCAGCTTTATCGGTGCGTTAAACTCTTTCCGTACCTACGGTGCCGTGTTAAAAGGGGTACCCGTGAAAGAAGACGGGATGGATATGGAAAAATTAGAGGAAATCTTAAAATCGGACGACAGAGTTCGCATCATTTATGTGATTCCCACCTTCCAGAATCCCACCGGCATCACCATGAGTTTGGAAAAAAGAAAGAAACTGCTTTCTTTGGCATATCAGTATAATGTGGTGATTTTTGAAGATAATCCCTACGGCGAGCTTCGTTTCAAAGGGGAAAACGTGCCCACCTTAAAATCTATGGATACCGAAAATGCGGTGATGTATTTTGGTTCCTTCTCCAAAATTTTAGCACCCGGACTTCGTCTTGGCTTCACCCACGGTATTCCCCAGATTATGGAAAAAATGGTGGTTGCAAAGCAGGTTAACGACGTGCATACCAACTTACTTACCCAGGTCATTGCTTCCGAATGGTTAAAAACCTGCGATATTGATGCACATATCGGCAAAGCAAGAGAACTCTACGGTCATCAGTGCGAACTGATGCTCTCCGAAATGGACAAACATTTCCCCAAAGCGGTGAAATATACCCGTCCCGAAGGCGGCTTATTTATCTGGTGTACCTTGCCGGAAGGAATGGACGCCGCAGGTATCGTGAAAAAAGGCGTGGAAAAGAACGTGGCATTTGTCCCCGGCTCCAACTTTATGACCGATATGAGTAAACCCTGTAACTGCTTCCGCTTAAATTATTCCACCATGACTGACGAAAAGATTGTTGAGGGTATTGGAATTTTGGCAGACGTGTTAAAGGAAAACTTGTAAGGAAAACGAAAACAAAAATGTAGGGGACGGTGCCCACACCGTCCCGTGATAAGATAAAAAACGGACAGATGTGGGCATCTGTCCCTACAACGAGGATGAAAACTATGGAAAATACAGAAAAAATTGAAAGAAAAAAACGAATTTTTTCGGGCATTCAGCCCTCCGGACATATCACCATCGGTAACTATATCGGTGCGTTGAAAAACTGGGTGAAATTGCAGGATGAATACGACTGTGCCTACTGCGTGGTGGATATGCACGCTATTACCGTTCGTCAGAATCCTGCGGATCTCCGAAAACGTTGCTTAGACTTTTTGACCCAGTATATCGCTTGCGGATTGGACCCTGAGAAAAACATTATGTTTATGCAGTCCCATAACCCTGCTCATGCGGAGTTGGCTTGGGTTTTGATGTGCAATTCCTATATGGGTGAATTATCCCGTATGACCCAGTTTAAGGATAAAACCAAAAACAAGCAGAATGAATCCATCGGTGCAGGTCTGTTTACCTATCCTGTGTTAATGGCGGCAGACATTCTGTTATACGGCACCGACCTGGTACCTGTTGGTATCGACCAGATGCAGCATCTGGAGCTGGCTCGTGATATTGCCATCCGTTTTAATAACCATTACGGTGACACCTTCACCGTTCCCGAAGGCTATATCTCCAAAACAGGCGCAAAAATTATGAGTTTGCAGGAACCCACCAAAAAGATGTCCAAATCCGATGAAAACCCCAAAGCTTTTATCACCGTAACCGATGATCCGGATTCCATCACCAAAAAAATCAAGTCTGCGGTGACCGACAGCGATATGAGAATTTGCCGTGGGGAAGGCAAAGAGGGTATCGAAAACTTAATGAGCATTATGGGTGCCATCACCGGCAAGTCCTTTGAAGAAATCGAAGCCGAATACCAGGGCAAAAACTACGGTATTTTTAAATCCGATGTGGCAGAATGTGTGGTGGAAGAGCTGCGTCCCGTAAGAGAAAAATACTTGCAGCTGCAGGGCGATAAGGCGTATCTGGAACAGATTTATAAACAGGGCGCCGAAAAAGCCTGTCTTGCATCTCGCAAAATTTTAAGAAAAGTGTATAAGAAAATTGGCTTTATCGAACGGTAAAAAGCCTGATAAAACAAACAACATATGAGCCTTCCCCTCGAGGGGAAGGGGGACCGCTTGCGGTGGATGAGGTGGTTTAAAGTGAATTTATTTTCGAATCAAAAATTAACTGATTATGCCAAATCCCTCCGCAAAGAAATGACCAAAGAAGAACGGCATCTATGGTATGATTTTTTAAAGCAATTACCAATGACCGTCAATCGGCAAAAAGTGATTGGTAACTATATTGTTGATTTTTATATTGCATCATCCAAGCTGGTGATTGAATTGGACGGTAGCCAGCATTTTGATGATAAAGGCAAAGCACAGGATTCCCAGAGAGATTCTGATTTGAGGGCATTGGGAATTACTGTATTGCGATATTCCAATTTGGATATTAACAAAAATTTTCGGGGTGTCTGCTTGGATATTTTAAATCATTTAGACACCTCATCAGTCACTTCGTGACAGCTTCCCCTCAAGGGGAAGCCTTAAACAAACTATAAATTTAATAAAGGAGTATTCACCATGAACAAATACATTGGTCATCCCTCTCAGCTGGGAGGGATTGAAGAAGTAACCTTAGCAAAAGGAAAAGGCAAAGGCATGAACCTGCTTCAGATTAAAAACACCAAGGCAATCGACTTAACCTTAGTGTGTGACAGATGTATGGATATGTCCCGCTTATCCTACAAAGGCGTGAACTTAGGATGGTTCTCTCCCTCCGGCTATATGGCACCGGGTCTTTATGATGATGCCAAAGGCAAAGGGTTCCTGCAGAACTTTTTTGCAGGCTTTATGACCACCTGCGGTTTAACTGCCGTGGGCGGTTCCGTGGAAGATGACGGGGAAAACACCCCTATGCACGGCTTAATTTCCAATACCCCTTGCGATAGCTACAATTATTGGGAAACCGAAGACGAAATCATCGTGGAAGCAACCGTAACCGAAGCGTCTTTGTTTGCTTGCCATACTCAGATGAAACGTACTTATAAAATCTCCAAAACCGAAGATAAAATCACCTTATCCGACGTGATTACCAATATCGGTAACAAAACTGCACCCTCTCAGGTGCTCTATCATATCAATATCGGCTATCCCCTTTTATCCGAAGCTGCAAAAGTGATGATTCCCGAAATTTCCAGTAAACCCACTTTAGAGCGTTTCCAACCCAAATACGATATGAGAAAAATCGTGGAAAAACCCCAGGCAGGTTTCCAGGAAGAATGTTATCTTTACGATGTGAAAGAGGAAACTGCAGGCAAAGCAAAAATCGGTATGTATAACCCCGATTCCAAAGTGGGCTTCACCATGACCTTCACCAAAGATTCCCTCCCCTTCTTAACCGAATGGAAAATGATGGGTGAATACGAATACGTTATGGGCTTAGAACCCGGTAACGCTTGGCCCATCGGCAGAAAAGTGATGCGTGAAACCGGCGAATTAAAATTCTTGGAACCCGGCGAATCCATTCGCACTGAGATTATCTTAGAATTTACCGACAAAGACTTTGACCTCTAATACGGCTTGTAAAATCGCTTCTAATCGGTGAAGTTCACCTCTCGGCGTACACGCGGTACGCCTTCGGGTCACCCCTGCGGGTTCACTTTTCCGATTATAACTCGATTTTCCTGCACCTTAGGTGGTGGCGGCTTGATAAATGGCGCATTTATAAAGAATAAAGAAGAAATAATAAATAATAAAAAAGGTGGCGGGCAAAGCCCGCATTACAATGTGCCCAAAGGGCACCACCAATTTTATTCTTTATTCTCTATTATTTATTATTTCATCAAAAAAGACGAGATTCATATTGAATCTCGTCTTTTGGTTTATGTCCTGAATTTTGCCACCAATTTCTGTATGGGATATCCCATTCCCGAAAACCGTCTTTCGTATTCGGTCATAATGTTTCCCTCGGGATATTCTTTGTGCAAATCAAAGGTTAAAAGGAGCCATTCCATGCCGTATTCTTTGGTTTCGAGTAATGAAAAACGGAATAAGCGCACATTGTCCGTTTTAAAATGGATTTCCCCGCCTTTTACCAGCACGGTTTCGTACTTCTTTAAAAACAGTTTATGGGTTAGGCGTTTTCTTCTGTGTCTGCCTTTGGGCCAGGGGTCGGAAAAGTTTAAATAAATCCGTTCAATACTGCCCGGTGCAAACATAGAATCCAACAAATTGGCGTCTAAGTTTGCAAAACGCAGGTTGGAAATCCCTTCCGATTTGGTTGCCGCAATGGCGATAACATCAGCACATTTTTCAAAAGCAATATAATTGATATGGGGATTTTCTTTTGCTAAGGTGGTAATAAAATCGCCTTTGCCGGCTCCGATTTCAATATGGACGGGATTTTTGTTGCCGAAAATTGCTTCAAAGTCAATATAATCCTGCACCGTGGGTTCTTCCGATGCTTGCACATCGGAAAAATCCAGGAAAAAATCTTTATAAAATTCTAATCTGGTGGGGGTATTTTTTTTCTTTCGTAACCGCATTGTCAAACAATTCCTTTTCTTAGTGTTCTTTCGTATTTTATCATAAACCTTGTAAAAATACAATAGATTTTTCCGAAAAATCGGGAAGAGCCACTCATTTTCTTTTCATTTGTCAAAGAAAATCGAACGGTTTTTCAAAAATTTTTTGATTTCCCGACAGATTGCAACACCTTTTTCAGAAAATTCGTGTTATACTGATGCAAATTGGAAAAAATTGGAAAAGGAGTGATTGTTGTGGGAGTTGGCACCCTCTTAAAAACTGCCGCAAAAAAAACCATACAAAAAGAAACAAAAGAAACAAAAGAACCGAAAAAACTAAAAAAACCGAAAAAAAGCCGTCACCGTCACAATGTGGCGGAAACGGTACTGATGGGATTACTTCATTTTTTCCTGGCGTTTTTTATCAGTCGGACAAGTCTGTTTTTTGATCGCTTTGCCATGGTGCCGTTCGGCGGTTCCGTTTTATTGGCAACGGGAGGAAGTCTTGCCGCCTATGTTGGTACTATGTTGGGAAGCTACACCTTAGGCGGTTACGAAACCATGGGTGCCGTAAGCCTTTGCTTTCTTTTGAAAACAATCCTCAGAAAAGAGCGGTTTGACCCGGTTTTTCTCTTTGTTTCCTATGCAACTCTTTCTGCTGCAATGATGCTCGGAGCTTCTCCATTGCCTGCGGATATTATTGTAACAAGTATTTCTCTGATGCTGAGTGTTTCGGGATATTACATCATAAAAAAAGCCTATCGTGCTCAGTTTGTGAAAGCGCAGGGTTTAAAATTCACCAAAGATGAAACCTATTGCTCCTTGTTTTTGCTCTTTGCACTGCTTGCGGGAATCCGTTCCGAAACGGTGGTTTTTCTGGTAAGGCTCCACGATGTGCTCACCTTCTGGATGATTGCCCGTGCCGCATACAGCTTCGGAATCGGAGGCGGTGCCGCAACGGGAGCCGTTTTGGGAATCCTTTCGGGACGCCCTATGGAATTTGCCGCATTATCCATGTCGGTGTATTCTCTGTTTGGTTTTTTTACGGGAATTTTCTCCAAATTCAATAAGATTACGGCACTTTTGGGATTCTTCTTTTCCTATGTGTTTGCCGCCGCGTATTTTCCCCAAACGGCGAATCTGGTGTCTTATCGTGACATTCTTTTGGCAGGCTTTTTGTTTCTTCTCACGCCTGACGGACTGTTGGAGCCCTATTTTGACCGTTACCGTGAGGGCACTCCCGTGGCAGACAAGCTTGCATCCGAAAACGCCATCACCGTGGGAAGATTAGACCGTCTCGCCCGTTCTTTTTCGGGCTTGTCCGCAGAGCTTGGCCGTCACGAAAAAAAGCTGGAGACGGCATCAACGGTCAACCAACAGACCCTTTATGACTTTGTGGGAGAACGGCTTTGCCGCAGTTGCAGTTTAAAGCGTGCCTGTTGGCAGGAGCATTTTGCCGAAACCTCCGAGGGGTTGACCTGCGGGATGAACCGTCTTGCCAAAAACGGAAGCTTATCCCAAAAGCATTTCCCCGAAAGCTTCCGAAAACGGTGTGTCAAAGGGGAAAAGCTGACCGATATTTTAAAAAATTTTTATGAAATTTCCCGTTTGAATGCTTTTTGGAAACACCGTCTTTCCGAAAATACTCACGCTTATCGGGAGCAGTTTCTGGAGCTTTCCGACATTATCTGTCAACTGAAGCGGAATATGGAAACCAACCGTTATTTTGATGCACCCTTATCGGCGGAATTATACAGTGCCTTGGGAAACGAGGGGTACCTCATCCGGGAGGTGTCGGTTTTTCATTCTCCCGAGGACCAGTACCTTGTCCGATTGGAAATGTCTCCCTGTAAGTATCACGAAAACTGCTTTCCCACCTTAGAAAAAATCACAACCGAGCTTCTGGGCGTTCCCATGACGGTAACCGAGGGTTCTTGCGGACGGCGGCAATGCAATCTGTTGTTGACCGAGGGGGATTTGGGCAATCTTGAACAACGGATTCAAAGCTTTGCCAAAGAGAATTCTTCGGGGGACAGCCATATCATTTCCCGCTTAAGCCGTCATCGGTATCTGATGGCAATTTCCGACGGAATGGGAACGGGAAAGCGTGCCGGTGAGGTGTCCTCTTCGGTGGTGACTTTATTGGACGAAATGCTTCGGGCAGGCTTTTCGGGAGAATCGGCGTTTTCCATGCTCAATTCCTTTTTGATTGCTTCCTCCCCTGCCACTGCTACCCTGGATTTTGCCATTGTGGATTTAAAGAAGATGACGGCAACTCTGGTAAAAACCGGTGCCTGCCCCACCTATTTAAAACGGGGCAACGAGGTGATTTCGGTGGAAAATCCTTCTATGCCTGCGGGCATTCGTTCCAAAAAACCTTATGTGAAAACCCTGCATCTTTGTGACGGGGATGTGCTTCTGATGATTTCCGACGGTGTGGCGGAAGCGGTTTTGGAAGAAGACTGGGTCTATACTGCCTTGCGGAAATTTCCCACCTGCGATTTATCCGACAATGTGGACCTTCTGGCATCTGCCGCCTATGAGGCAAGTCGGGATCATCCCGATGATATCACGGTGTTGGGAGTGAAGATTTTGCCGTAGGCAAAATTTTAGTGAATAGTGAAGAATGAATAATGAATCATTGCGGTGGCAGGCGAAGCCTGCATTATGATAATGGTTGGCTACGCCAACCCACCATAACTATTCACTCTTCATTATTCTTTATTCATTAAAAAAAAGACTGCAGAAAATCTGCAGTCTTTTTTTGTTATGATTAATTTAAATAGAAGCGGAACAGCTCTTCCAAAATATCGTCTCGTTCCAAACGTCCCATCATAGCTCTTGCACCGTTGTGGCTGGTGATATAAGTGGGGTCGCCCGAAAGCACGTAACCCACCAGCTGATTGATGGGATTATATCCTTTTTCTTTTAATGCCGCATACACAAAATGCAGAATTTCGTGAATATTTTTTTCGTCATCTTTGGGAATCTGCACCATTCTGGTTTCGCTCATGGGTATCATCCTTTCTGCTTATAGAATCATTTATAAATTCATTATACCATATTTTTTTGGGGATTTCAACTGTTTTTTCATATTTTTTGGGAGATTTGGCACGAAAAAAGATGCTCCGGGGCACCCTTTTTTGGGAAAAATAAAAAATTTTATAAAAATTAACAAAAAAACTTGATTTTTGAAAAAAGGTGTGCTATA
The DNA here is from genome assembly GCA_045631485.1 of Clostridia bacterium. Lineage (GTDB taxonomy): Bacteria > Bacillota > Clostridia > UMGS1840 > UMGS1840 > SIG452. Next base: position 24,340 of record JAZQUU010000030.1, read on the forward strand.
ATAGTCGAGAATTCGCACGCGCCCTTATACAAACCCGGTGACAAAGTTAAATTTTTTCATGGCTTTGTTCGTTTGTAAGTAGAGTGTTTCCAATGCTTTACGCGGCGCCGAGGAACAACCAGAAAGGAAAATTATCATGAGCAACGTAATCTCCATGAAACAGTTATTGGAAGCAGGCGTTCACTTCGGTCATCAGACCAGAAGATGGAACCCCAAAATGGCTCCGTACATCTTCACCGAAAGAAACGGAATCTACATCATCGACCTGCAGAAAACTCTGAAAAAAGTAGAAGAAGCTTACTACTTCGTTAGAGATATCGCAGCACAGGGCGGTGAAATCCTGTTTGTTGGTACCAAAAAACAGGCTGCAGACGCTGTAAAAGCTGAAGCTGAAAGAATCGGTATGTACTATGTTAACGCAAGATGGTTAGGCGGTATGTTAACCAACTTCAAAACCATCCGCAGAAGAATCGACAGACTCTTCCAGTTAAACAAAATGGAAGAAGACGGTACCTTTGATTTACTTCCCAAAAAAGAAGTTATCAAATTAAATTTAGAAAGAGAAAAATTAGAAAAATACCTGGGCGGTATCAAAAACATGAAAAAGCTCCCCAGCGTTCTGTTTGTTGTTGACCCCAGAAAAGAAAGAAATGCAATCTTAGAAGCTAAGAAACTGCATATCCCCGTTGTTGCAATCGTTGATACCAACTGTGACCCCGATGAAGTGGATTACGTAATCCCCGGTAACGACGATGGTATACGCGCTGTTAAACTGATTGTTGAAACCATGGCTAACGCTATGATCGAAGGCAGAGAAGGCGCAGCAGTTGCAATGGAAGAAGAAACCGACGAAGCAGCTGAATAATTTAGAGATTGATTTTTATGAAAATAGGCAACACTTCGCTTGCCTATTTTCCATATCATAACAAAAAGGAGAATTTTATTATGGTTACACCTCAGATGGTTAAAGAATTAAGAGAAATCACCGGTTGCGGTATGATGGACTGTAAAAAAGCATTATCCGAAACTAATGGCGATATGGACAAAGCAGTTGAATTTTTAAGAGAAAAAGGCTTAGCAGCTGCTGCTAAAAAAGCAGGCAGAATCGCTGCAGAAGGTATCGTTTCCGATTACACCTGCGACGGCGTTGGCGTTATTATTGAAGTTAACTCCGAAACCGACTTCGTTGGTAAAAACGCAGATTTCCAGACCTTCGTTAAAGATTTGGCTGAAATCGTTGCAAAAGAAAATCCCGCAGATGTTGCTGCTTTAATGACTTTAGCATACAAAGATTCCGGCATGAGCGTTGAAGAAATGTTAAGAGACAAAATCTTAACCATCGGCGAAAACATGACCATCAGAAGATTTGAAAGATACGAAGGTGCTGTTGCTACCTATATCCACGGCGGCGGCAGAATCGGTGTTATGGTTCAGGCTGAAAACGCTTTAGACGGCGATTCTTACGAAGCAGCTCGTGATGCAGCTATGCAGATTGCAGCTATCAACCCCACCTATTTAGACAAATCCACCGTTCCTGCAGAAGATATCGAAAAAGAAAAGAAAATCTTAATCGAACAGATCAAAAACGATCCCAAATCTGCAGGCAAACCCGACCAGATTATTGAAAAAATGGTTATGGGAAGAATTTCCAAATTCTACACCTTAAACTGCTTAAACCAGCAGGAATTCGTGAAAGATTCCGATAAAACCGTGGAACAGTATTTAGCTTCCAAAGGCGTGAAACTGGTAAAATTTGTTCGTTTTGAAAAAGGCGAAGGCTTAGAAAAGAAAGTTGACAACTTTGCAGAAGAAGTTGCAAATATGTCCAAATAATTATTAAAATTGAAATGGCAAGCACCAATATGATGCTTGCCATTTTTACGGCAGCCAACGGCAACAGCCGTTGGAAATGAAGAATGAATAGTGAATAGTGAATAATTTCGGTGGCGCCCTGTGGGCGCATCATATGATGCAGGCGAACGCCTGCCACCATAATTCTTCATTCTTCATTTTTCATTATTCACTATTTCAATACAGAAAGGATTGAAACATTATGCAACCTATCTATAAAAGAGTATTATTAAAAATCAGCGGCGAAGCTCTGGCAGGCTCCAACGGCTTCGGCTTAGACTTTAATGTAATCGGCGATATCGGCAAACAGGTGAAAAAATGCGTATCCATGGGTGTTCAGGTAGCTATCGTAGTTGGCGGCGGTAACTTCTGGAGAGGAAGAACCGGCGAAAATATGGACAGAACCCGTGCAGACCACATGGGCATGTTGGCAACTGCCATCAACTCCTTAGCAATCGCAGATTCTCTGGAAGCATTAGGCGTTCAGGCAAGAGTGCAGACCGCTATTGATATGCGTCAGATTGCGGAACCCTACATCCGCGGCAGAGCAGAACGTCATTTAGACAAAGGCAGAGTGGTAATCTTCGGTTGCGGAACCGGTAACCCCTACTTCTCCACCGACACCGCCGCAGCTCTTCGTGCCGCAGAAATCGGTGCAGACGTAATCCTGCTTGCGAAAAAAGTGGATGCAGTTTACGATTCCGACCCTGCAAAAAATCCCGATGCAAAGAAATTCGACAAAATTTCCTATATCGACGTGTTAAACCGTGGCCTCGGCGTAATGGATTCCACCGCAACCTCTCTGTGTATGGATAACAATATTCCCATCCACGTGTTTGGTCTGGCGGAACCGGAAAATATCATCAAGGCCATCACCGGCGAAACTATCGGAACGTTAGTGAAATAGGCTCGATAAATGGCGCATAATTCGTGAACCTCACCGCTCGCTGTACACAAAGTACAGCTTCGGGTAACCACCCGTTGGGTGTTCGGTTTCCGAATTCTGCATCCATTTCTCATCGCCTTATTGTAGGGGACGATGCCCACATCGTCCCGCATAATCAAAATTCGAAAACCGTAAGGATTTGAACGAAAAATCCTTACGGTTTTTCAAGGAAATTTTTTGATTTTCCAATCCCGAAAAAATGTAGAAATATACGAAAAAACCAAGAAAAAATCATTGACAATTACCCCACTTTCGTGGTACAATAGATAGAAAGAAAATTTTAGGGAAAAGAGTATCTTCTTCTCCAAAAAAAGCCGGAATCCAACGTGATTTCGGAAAAAATTTTACCCATTTTTAGGAAAAATCGCCTGAAATCGTTGATTTTTGGCTAAGATAGACACAATCAGAAAGGATGCGCTCAGTATGAAAGAGATGTACTTGATTCTGGAAAACAAAACAGTTTTCAAAGGAAAAAGCTTTGGTGCTTACCGTGAAGCGGTAGGCGAACTTGTGTTTTCCACCAATATGCTTGGTTATATGGATACCTTGACCGACCCTGCAAACTTCGGTCAGCTTGTGATTTCCACCTTCCCCGAAATGGGATGTCACGGAACTATCGCAGAAGAAATGGCAGGGGTGAAAGCGTCCTGTTTTGGTTATATTGTAAAAGATTGGTGTCAGGCACCGTCCAACTGGCGTTTGGAGGGTGATCTTGACACTTTTTTAAAGGAAAAAGACATTCCCGGTATTTACGGAATTGATACTCGCAAACTTACCAAAATGGTTCGTGATGCCGGCACTATGAATGCAAAAATTTCCTTTACCCCAGACTTTACCGACGATATTGCAAGCTATAAAATTGTGGATGCGGTAAAATCCGTTTCAACTTCCGCAAAAGAAACCATCCCCGCAAAAGACGGCAAATACAATGTGGTACTGTGGGATTTTGGTGCAAACAACAATATGATGAAAGCATTTTTGGATGCAGGTTGCAACATTACCAAAGTTCCCTATAACACCTCTGCAGAAGAAATCCTAAAATTAAATCCCGACGGGGTGATTTTATCCGGCGGACCCGGGGATCCCACCGTTTTAACCGATGTGATTACCGAAATCCGCAAACTAAAAGACATTCCCACCTTGGGAATCGGCTTGGGACATCAGTTGTTGGCACTGTCTCAGGGTGCAAAAATTGAAAAACTGAAATTCGGCCACCGTGGTGCATCCGTTCCCGTAAGAAACGAAACCACCGGCAAAGTGTATATTTCCTCTCAGAATCACAGCTATCAGGTTGTGAACAACACCGTGGAAGGCTTCGGTAAAATCTCTTACCGCAACGTAAACGACTCTACCTGCGAGGGAATTGATTACGCAAACATTCCTGCATTTTCCGTGCAGTTTAACATTGAAAGCTTCTCTGAACCCATGAACCCGGGCTTCTTGGTAGGCAGATTTACAAAGATGATGGAGGATAGAAAAGATGCCGTTAAATAAAGAAATCAAAAAAGTATTAGTTATCGGTTCCGGCCCCATTGTCATCGGTCAGGCAGCAGAGTTTGACTATGCAGGCACCCAGGCTTGCCGTGCCTTAAAAGAAGACGGCTTGGAAGTTGTGTTGGTAAACTCCAACCCTGCAACCATTATGACCGACAGTAAAATGGCGGACAAAATCTATATTGAACCCTTAACCTTACCCGTTATCAAACGTATTATCGAAAAAGAAAAGCCGGATAGCTTGTTATCCACCTTAGGCGGTCAGACAGGCTTAACTCTGTCCATGCAGTTGGCAAAAGAAGGCTTTTTGGACAAGCACGGCGTAAAATTACTAGGCGCAAATCCCGAAACCATCGATAAGGCGGAAGACCGCCAGATGTTTAAGGATATGATGGAAAAAATCAATCAGCCCGTGATTCCCTCCAAGGTGGTAAACACTTTGGAAGATGCCCTGGATTTTGCACACACCATCGGCTATCCTTTGATTATCCGTCCTGCATTCACCTTAGGTGGCACCGGCGGCGGTATTGTAAATAACGAAGAAGAAATGATTGAGATTACCACCAACGGTCTCCGTCTTTCTCCCATTACCCAGGTATTGGTGGAAAAATGTGTGTCCGGTTGGAAGGAAATCGAATTTGAAGTAATCAGAGACAGTAAGGGCAACTCCATCACCGTCTGCAGTATGGAAAACTTAGACCCCGTTGGGGTGCACACCGGTGACTCCATCGTTATTGCACCGGCGGTAACCTTGTCTGATTACGAATATTCTATGTTAAGACGTGCAGCGCTTGACATCTTAAACGAATTAAAAATTGAGGGCGGCTGTAACTGTCAGTTTGCTTTAAATCCCAATAGCTTTGAATATGCGGTAATTGGGGTAAACCCCAGAGTTTCCCGTTCCTCCGCATTAGCTTCCAAAGCAACCGGTTATCCCATCGCGAAAGTTGCGGCAAAAATTGCAATCGGTTATCAGCTGGACGAAATTTTAAATGCAGTAACCGGCAAAACCTACGCTTGCTTTGAACCTGCCATTGACTATGTGGTAGTAAAATTCCCCAAATTCCCCTTCGATAAGTTCGTGTATGCAAAACGTGATTTAGGCACTCAGATGAAAGCTACCGGGGAAGTTATGGCAATCGGCGCAACCTTTGAAGAAGCCATTATGAAAGCGGTAAGAGGTGCGGAAATTTCCAAAGATTCTATGCGTCATAAAGACCTGGTTGGTTTATCCGACGATGTGATTTTTGAAAAATTGTCCCAATGTAACGACGAGCGAATCTTCGTGGTGTATGAAGCGATTACCCGTGGCGTTTCCTTAGACACCATTTATGATATCACCAAGATTGACCGTTGGTTCTTATCCAAACTGGAAAATATCTTCAAAATGGAAAACCGTCTGTCAAGCGAAACCTTAACCAAAGAACTGCACTTAGAAGCGAAAAAAATGGGCTTCCTGGATAAGGTTATCGAAAAGCTTTCCAACCAAAAAGTTCCCGAAAAAATCTATGCTTCCTATAAAATGGTAGATACCTGTGCAGGAGAATTCAATGCGCAGACTCCCTATTTCTATTCTTCCTACGAAGAAGCCAACGAAGCAAGAGAATTTATCGACAATAATCCCACCGATAAGAAGACCATTATCGTATTCGGTTCCGGTCCTATCCGTATCGGTCAGGGGATTGAGTTTGACTATGCTTCCGTACATTGTGTGTGGGCGCTTCAGGAAGCAGGCTACGAAGTGGTTATCGTAAACAATAACCCCGAAACCGTTTCCACCGACTTTGATACTGCAAACCGTCTGTATTTTGAACCCTTAAATCCCGAAGATGTCATGAATGTGATTCACACCGAACAACCTTACGGCGTGGTGGTTGCATTTGGTGGCGGTACTGCTATCAAATTGACCAACTTCCTGCAGGAAAACGGTGTAAGAATTTTGGGTACCAGTGCAGACAGTATCGATATGGCGGAAGACAGAGAACGTTTCGACGATTTACTCGAACGTTTAAATATCAAACGTCCTCAGGGCTTCACCGTGTTAACCGAAGAAGAAGCGTTGGAAACCGCAAACCGTATCGGTTATCCGGTGCTCATTCGTCCTTCCTATGTATTGGGCGGTCAGAATATGATTATTGCCTGGAACGATAACGACACCAAGGAATATATGAAGATTATTCTGCATGGCTTGGACGAAAACCCCATCTTAATTGACAAATATTTAATGGGTACCGAAATCGAAGTTGACGCTATTTCCGACGGGGAAGACATTTTAATCCCCGGTATTATGGAGCATATTGAGCGTGCAGGGGTGCACTCCGGTGACTCCATCGCCGTTTATCCCGCATTCAACTTAGATGTTCCCATGATTCAAAAAATCATTGATTCCACCAAGAAACTGGCGATTGCCTTAAATACCAAAGGCTTGGTAAACATTCAGTATCTGGTGTATGATAATGAATTATATGTGATCGAAGTAAATCCCCGTTCTTCTCGTACCGTGCCCTACATCAGCAAAGTAACCAAGGTGCCCATGATTGATTTGGCAACCCGTGCAATGTTGGGTGAAAAATTAAAAGATATGGGTTACGGCACCGGTCTTTACAAAAATTCTCCCTATGTGGCAGTCAAAGTGCCTGTGTTCTCTTTTGCGAAGCTCTTGGGCGTGGACATTCACTTAGGGCCCGAAATGAAATCTACCGGGGAAGTATTGGGTATCGGCGCAAACTTAGAGGAAGCATTATATAAAGGCTTAATCGGAGCAGGATATCAGCTCCATAAAAAAGGCGGCGTGTTCATTTCCGTTAGAAATTCCGACAAAGCGGAAGTGTACGGCGTGGCAAAAGGCTTCCACGATTTAGGCTTCACCGTGTATTCCACCCACGGCACTGCAAAGGTGCTCTCCGATGCAGGTCTGCCAGTAATTCCCGTGGATAAAATTCACGAAAATGCAGAAAATAACACCTTAACCTTAATCGAAAGCGGAAAAGTAAACTTTGTTGTTTCCACCTCCGCAAAAGGAAGACTGCCCGAGCGAGACAGTGTTAAAATCAGAAGAAAAGCAGTAGAACGAAGCGTTCCCTGCTTCACCTCTATTGATACCGCAAACGCCGTTATCAACTCCATGAAAGGCAAATATTCCGAACAGAGCATCGAAATCGTGGATATCAACAATATGCGTGAAGAAAAAATCGCAGTGGAATTCACCAAGATGCAGAGCTTGGGTAACGACTACATCTATTTTGATTGTCTGGACAAGCAGATTGATAATCCCGAAGCGTTGGCAATTCGCCTTTCCGACCGTCATTTCGGCATCGGCGCAGACGGTGCGGTGGTCATTGAATCCTCCAAAACCGCAGATGCGAAAATGAGAATCTTCAATGCCGACGGTACCGAAGGCAGAATGGGCGGAAACGCCATCCGTTGCGTGGGTAAATATCTGTACGACAAGGGCATCGTTCCCCGTGAAGATATGGAAATCGAAACCTTAAGCGGTGTGAAAAAACTGAAAGTTTACACCATGGAGGGTGAAGTTGTGGCTGCCCGTGTGGATATGGGCAAGGCAGAAACCAAACCCGAGCTGATTCCCGTGGTTTCCGACAAGGAACTTGTGATTAATGAACCTATCACCGTAGCAGGCGAAAGCTTCAACATCACCTGCGTTGGCGTGGGCAATCCTCATGCGGTTATCTTCAGCGAAAACTTAGATACCGTGAATCTGGAAAAAATCGGTTCCGAACTGGAACAGAATCCCATGTTCCCCGACAGAGTAAATGTGGAATTTGTCACCGTGATTGATAAAAACACCTTAAAAATGCGTGTTTGGGAACGAGGCATCGGCGAAACCTTAGCTTGCGGTACCGGTGCTTGTGCAGCAGCCGTTGCGGCAATCTTAAACGGTTACTGCGAAAAAGATACCGACATCACCGTGAAGCTGCCCGGCGGAGACCTAAAAATCCGTTATACGGATGAAACTTTGTATATGACCGGTCCGGCTGTCAAAGCATACGAAGGAGTCATTTCTCTTTAGAGGAATGAATAATGAAAAATGAATAATGAAGAATTTCGGTGGCAGGCAAAGCCTGCATCAGAATGCGCCCTATGGGCGCCACCGCAACTATTCCCTATTCATTCTTCACTTTTCACTAAAATAAAAAAGAATGCTATCATTTGATAGCATTCTTTTTGTTTTATTTTACAATTGTTACTTCGCCGTTTTGGTAATCCGCAGTAAAGGTTTCGCCGGCAAGCAGTTCACCGGCAATGAAAAGGTCGGCGATTTTGTCTTCCACTTCACGCTCGATTAAGCGGCGTAAGGGTCTTGCTCCGAACTTTTCATCAAAGCCGTTTTCGATAAGATATTCCACTAAACTATCGGTAAAGGAAACATAAAGCTTTTTATCACGAAGATTTTTCTCAATATCCGAGAGCATAATGTGGGTAATTTTGCGGAGTTCTTCTTTGCCCAAGGGGTCAAACACCACGATTTTATCCACACGGTTTAAAAATTCGGGACGGAAAAATTCACGAAGCGCTTTATTCACCTTATCCTTTGCTTTTCCGTCATTTCCGCCGGAGAAACCTAAGGACGCGGCTTTATAGTCACTGCCTGCATTGGTGGTCATAATGATGATGGCATTATAGAATCGCACGGTTTTGCCGTGACTGTCGGTTAAGATACCGTCATCCAAAATCTGAAGTAACAGGTTGAACACATCGGGATGTGCTTTTTCGATTTCGTCGAAGAGGATAATGGAATAGGGTTTCTTTCTGATTTTTTCGGTGAGAAGCCCTGCATCATCATAGCCAACATATCCCGGAGGGGAACCAATCAGCTTAGATGCAGTGTGTTTTTCCATATATTCACTCATATCAAAACGAATGATGCTTTCCTCTGAGCCAAAAAGCTCATAAGCGAGGGTTTTTACAAGCTCGGTTTTCCCAACGCCGGTGGGACCTGCAAAGATAAAGGAAGTGGGCTTTCTTTTGGAGGAAAGTCCCGCTCTGCCACGGCGAACTGCGGCGGCAACGGCGTTTACGCCGTCCTCCTGACCTGCAATACGAAGCTTGATTTTATCTTCTAAGTGAATCAGATTTTTTGCTTCGATACCGGTGATATTTCGCACGGGAATACGGGTGATATTTTCAATCACGGTGGCAATATCCTCGGTGGTTACGGGGCGGTATGCCCCTTTTTCCAATTCGGCAATTTTGTCTCTTAACTGACATTCTCTGATTTTATAGTCTGCCGCTTTCTGATAATCATCAATGGAATCGTTTTCCACGGATGCTTCTTTTAATTCCACAATGGATCTGAGTTCTGCACGCAGTTTTTCCAATTCTACCAAAGAATCGTTGGTCACATTTTTCACCGCACCGCTTTCGTCCATCAAGTCGATTGCTTTATCGGGCAGCTTTCTGTCAAAAATGTAGCGGTCTGCCATCACGGCGGCGGTTTCGATAGCTTCATCCGAATAGGTTACCTTGTGATAATCTTCGTAGTAGCCACGGATTCCTTTTAAGATTTCAATGGTTTCATAAACATCGGGTTCTTCCACCATTACCGTTGCGAAACGGCGTTCTAAGGCAGAATCCTTTTCGATATGCTTTCTGTATTCTTCGGGAGTGGTGGCACCAATCATCCGAAGCTGACCTTTTGCCAGATAGGGTTTTAAGATGTTTGCCGCATTCATGGCACCGTTGGCATCGCCTGCCGCCACGATGTTGTGAATTTCGTCAATCACCAAAATGACGTTGCCACGCTCGATTGCATCGTTCACTACCGCTTTTAAGCGTTGCTCAAACTGACCCCGAAATTGGGTGCCTGCAATCATTCCCGCAAAGTCCACTAAGAAAATCTGAGCATTTAATAATTTGTGAGGCACTTCTCCGTTCACAATTTTTAAGGCAAGCCCTTCCGCAATTGCCGTTTTCCCAACACCGGGTTCCCCTAAGAGAACGGGATTATTTTTGGTGCGGCGGTTCAGGATGTGAATCACACGGTTAATTTCGGCATTTCTTCCGATGACCGCATCGATTTCACCTAATTTTGCCTTATCATTTAAGTTGGTGCCGTAGGACTCCAGGGGAGTTTTCTTCTTTTGTTTTTGTTTTTTGTTTTTCTGTTTGATGCCGATATCCTCGGGAGTGATTTCTGCCCCCTCGGGCATTTCATCCATGGGCATCATCATCATATTGTCGCCAAACATAGCGCCTTGTTCCATCATTTCGGTGAGTTCTTCATTCATATTCATAAAGTCCTCTTCGTTGATGCCAAACTGGGAAAGCATTTTATCAAAGGGTTTGATGCCAAGCTCTTTGGCACAGCCAAAGCATAGCCCCTCGGAAACTTCTTTGCCGTTCTCCATCTTGGTGATGAACACAACTGCCATATTTTTCTTACATTTTGAGCATAATACCATTTACATAGCCTCTTTTAATTTTGAAATTTGCGAAAAAGACTAACATTTTTTGGGAAAAATTAGTCTAATAATTCGTCTTCACGGCGAATCAGTTCACGGAACGCCGCTTCTTCTTCGGTGGGGTCTTCGATTTCGATGAATGCATTACCGTCTTCGGTCACTTTTAACATTACCACATCAACTTCGTCGGGTTCTTCTGCGGTTAACACGGGGGTGAAACCGCCGTAAACATTGTCATTGAATTCAAATAAGTCAATGAGTTCGTAATCTTCGGCGTTGCCGTCTTCATCGTATAAGGTTACAATCTGTTCGATGGTTTCTTCTTCGGAAGTTGCCATAATTTCTTCCTGTTCTTCGAATTTCTTATTGTCTGCCATAGTAAAGTCCTCCTTAATTTTTGACTCTTTTTCATTTGGATTGTTCCAAAAATATAAAAATGAAATTTATAATCTGTTTTGTTATTTTTTAGCCTTGGGGATGGCTTTCCATGTATCCCTGCAGAATGATTGCCGCAGAGAGCATATCTTTTTTGCCTTCTTTTTTCTTTACATTCATTCCGATTAACGCCCGCTGTGCCACAATGGTGGTCATTCTCTCATCATAGTAATCAATGGGAATCTGGGGGAAATCTTCGGATAGCTTTTTGGCAAAGGCACGGGTTTTTTCCACCCTGGGACCTTCCGAGCCGTCCATATTTTTGGGAAGCCCCAACACGAATTTTTTGATTTGGTACTCCTCAACATATTTCACCAGCTGACGAAGAGCATCTCTGTCTCCGTTTACGGTGATATAACCGATGGGTTGTGCGGTGATGCCAAGTAGGTCCGACACGGCAAGACCGATTCTGCGGTCTCCGTAATCAATGGCTAAAGTTCTCGGATACATAATGCCTCCATAGGGGGTGAGTAATGAAGAATGAAGAATTGCGGTGGCAGGCAAAGCCTGCATTGTAGGGAAAGAATAAATAATAAATAATAAAGAATAAAAATGGTGGCACTCTACGAGTGCATGGTAGGGAACGGATTCATCCGTTCCGTTATTTTAGGAATGCATAAATGCATTCCCTACACAGTAAGGTGAGAATAAATCCACCGAATCCGCATTGTTGGAGCAAGTATTTGTTTGGTTCTCCGCTATCTAAGGTGCAGGAAAATGACTGAGAATGAATCAACTGAATCCGCTTCGTTGGGGTGAGCGTGTGTTTGGTTTTGTGTTATCTAAGGTGCAGGAAAAGGGCGCAGAACGGACAAACTGAGCCCGCAGGGGTTACCCGAAGGCGTACACAGGTACGCCGAGAGGTGAAGTTTGTTCGTAACAAAAAAGCAATTACAATTCAAAATTGTTGCAAACAATTTTCACTTTGAAAAATGACACCTCATCCGTCAAAACCTATGGTTTTGCCACCTTCCCCTCGAGGGGAAGGCTATAAAAAATATTGCTTTTTTGTGGTCTGCGTTCTTTTACAAGCCGCCTGTTACACTTCGTAGTCGCACAGAACCCGACTTTCCGCAATCGCTCTGATATAATCCTTACAAGCCACGTGCAGAGGATGGTCCTGATAAGCATTCAAGCTGTCCCAATCCGGAAATTCGGAATAGAGGCAAATATCATAAGCCGCATCGCTTTTGTTTTGGTCAATGCCCACTTCGCAGGTGAGAAGACCGGGGATTTTGCCGTTTAAGTTTTCCAGCATTTCTTTCATTTTGAGCATCATCTGGGCTTTGGATTCGCCGTTTACTTCGTCTTTAATGTTCCAGAATACAATGTGTTTTACCATAATTTTTTCTCCGTAGTTTGCCTTGGTTGGTGGGTTGCTTCTGCTTATTTTTTTACTTTACTTTTTCTTCGTCCAGGTCGGGTGTGTAGGTATCCACCATAGCGGCAACCGCCTTTTTCACCCCGTCGGGATTGGTATCGTAAAGCACTTCTTTTAAGGTTTCCAGCTGTTTGGTCAGCTGTTCATATTCACAGGCAATGGGTTGCCCGATGAAAATCTTGTTGTGAGAGGTGTTGGTTAAGCCTTCCTCTGCCATCAAAAGCTCTTCGTAAAGCTTTTCGCCGGGACGAAGACCCGACACCTTGATTTCAATATCCTTGCCCGGAATGTAGCCGGAAAGACGAATCAGTTTTTCCGCCAGATCGTAAATCTTAACGGGACGCCCCATATCCAGCACAAAGATTTCGCCGCCGGTGGCAAAGCTTGCCGCCTGAAGCACCAACTGTGCCGCTTCGGGAATGGTCATAAAATAACGGGTGATGTCTTTATGGGTCACGGTAACAGGTCCGCCACGCTGAATCTGACGCTTAAAGAGCGGAATTACCGAACCGTTGGAGCCAAGCACATTGCCGAATCGAACTGCCACAAAGTCTGTTTCCGAGATGGCCTGAATGGACTGAGTAATCATTTCGCAGATACGCTTGGTGGCACCCATAATGTTGGTGGGATTTACTGCTTTGTCGGTGGAAATGAGCACAAATTTTTCCACCTGATATTTATGTGCGGTCAAAGCGGTGTTGTAGGTACCGAACACATTATTTTTGATTGCTTCCTGAGGACTTTTTTCCATCAGAGGCACGTGTTTATGTGCCGCCGCATGGAACACCAGCTGAGGACGGTAGTAATCAAACAATTCGTCCAGACGCTTTTGGTCACGAACGGATGCAATAATCACTTCCAAGGGAAGCTCGGGATACTGATAACGAAGCTCCTGCTGCAAATCGTAAGCATTGTTTTCGTAGCAGTCCACCACCACAAGCTTGCCGGGTTTGTATTTGGCAATCTGACGGCACAACTCCGAACCGATGGAGCCGCCGCCCCCGGTTACCAACACGGTTTTTCCTGCAATCTGAGTGGTTAAGCTCTGATTGTCCAACCGAATGGGGTCACGTTCCAAAAGGTCTTCGATTTCCACGTCACGGACAGCTTCGGTGGAAACGGATTTTTTATCTGAAATGGATTGCTCAATACCGGGAAGAATTTTAATTTTGCAGGTGGTTTCGCTGCAAACGGCAAGAATTTCCTGCAAGGCGGTTTGGCTCAGAGACGGAATGGCAACAATAATGGTTTCCGCATTCTGCTCTTGTGCCACCCGGGGAATATCCCTGCAGAATCCGAGCACACGGAAGCCGTGAATGGAGCGTCCCACTTTTTCGGGGTTATCGTCAATAATTCCCACGATGTTATACAGATGGCTCTGATGGCGGAAAATATCTTCAATGAGAAGCTTTGCCGCAGAACCGCCGCCCACAATCAAGGTGTTGGCGCCGTTTTGGTTTTTGGTTCTCCGTTTTGCGGAGGATAAAACCATTCGCATTCCTACACGGGTTATTACGATTAACACGGCAGCCAAAAAGCTGAAAATCAAGATGATTTTGTGAGAAAGAAACTGTTTCGGGAAGATAACACGCAACAGAAAAACGGGAATGGTACCCAGTTCGAAATAGCCAAGGGTTCTGCCGTATTCTCTTAAACTGCTGTATTTCCACAAGGTGTTGTAGCATTTGCTGATGACAAGCGAAATGCAGGAAAACAAAGCGGTTGCAATAACTGTGTTAAAGGCCTGATCCACAATTTCTGCGGGAATGGCATCGTCAAACCGCATCAAGATAAAGACTACATACGCCAGAGTGATGCAAACATAGTCAATCAATATCAATCCGTATTTTTTAAATTTTCTCAAAAAGTCCATCGGATAAGCTCCTTATTTCACAAGGTTATTCGCGGTGGGATAAATGTACACGATACTATCTTAAATCTATCATACTATAAAATCAAGAGAAAGTCAAGGAAAAACTCACATTTCTCCCCAAAAAACCTATCTGTTTTTACGGGAATCGGAAGATGTGCACAACAAATCGAAATCCAACCGAAAAACAAGGAAAAATCCCTTGAAAAATCAAGAAATCGGTTGACATTCGGAAAAAATTGTGTTAGAATGTATGCGGAATATTATTTTTTGGAATATATCAGGAAAGGAAATCATCTGTATGGAACGGAATTTTACCGTCAATGACATTATTACAATACTGTTAAAACGCTTGTGGTTGATTGTGACCATGGCGTTAATCGGAGGCATTATTGCCTTCTCATATTCTCAATATGTGTTGCCGAAAAAATACACGGCTAAGGTTGCTCTTTATGTGTATAACGAAAAGGACGGGCAACCCAATCAGGCACTCAATACCAGTGACTTTGCTCTTTCTGCAAAACTGGTAAACACCTATATGGTTATCTTAAAGAGTGACACCGTTCTGGATTTGGTTTCCACCAAAATCAGCCGTTTGGGCGTGAACTACACCGCCAACGAGTTAAGAGGAATGATTTCTTCCGAGGTTTTGGAAGAAACCGAAGTATTTGAGGTTGCGGTTTCCTGCACCAATGCAGAGCACTCCAAGGTAATTGCAGATGCAATCGAGCAGGTTGCTCCCGCAGAAATTATCCGTGTGGTTCGTGCCGGTGCGGTGGAAACGGTGGATAAAGCCGTGCTTCCCACCAAGCCAAGCTCCCCCAATGTTTCTCAGAACACCATCATCGGTATTGTAATCGGTCTGGTGCTTGCCTGCGGTATGGCATTTGTGTTTGAACTTATGAACACCTCCGTAAAATCCAAGGAAGAACTTGCAGAGCAGTATAAGCTTCCCGTTTTGACTGTTATCCCCAACCTGCATCACGAAAGTTCTCATAGTCGCTACGGCGGAAAGTATTACAACTATAACTATAATTACAGTTACAGCTACGGCTCCGAACATCCGGACGAGCAAGCCAATCAGTAAGGAGGGAACTTGGCATGAAAAAATTAAATAATCACACCTTCGGTTCCCTGTTCCGTTCCCGTCAGCAGGAACGTCCCCGTTCCCAGCGTTCCACGCACCTGATTGATGATAAATCTAATTTTACCATCCGTGAGGCATATAAAATCGGCAGAACCAACATTCGTTTTGCTCTGCCCGAGGAGGAAAGCAGCGTTATCATCGTTACCAGCTCCTGGCCGATGGAAGGGAAAACCACCAACTGCATTAACTTAGCAATTGCCTTTGCGCAGACCGGTGAAAAAACCCTGCTGATTGACTGTGACTTAAGAAAACCCCGTGTTGCAAAAGTATTTGGAATCACCTCCAAAATGGGCTTATCCAACACCCTTCGTAATTTCTGCAAGGTGAGTGAAGCAATTCATTCCACCCAGTATGAGAATCTGGATGTGATGCCTTCCGGCCACATCCCCCCCAACCCTGCGGAATTGTTGTCCTCCAAGGAAATGCAGGATATGTTAACCGAACTGAAAAAAGAATATCGCTACATTTTAATTGATACCCCTCCCGTAAACCTGTTGGCAGACGCTTTGCTTCTGGCAAGCTCTGCATCCGGCACCGTTATGGTTGCCCGTCAGGGTGTAACCGACCACAAGTCCTTGCAGGAAGCGTTGGACAAGCTGAAATTCTCCGGTGCAAAAGTGCTTGGCTTCCTCTTAAATGACGCAATGGAAGACGGCGGCTCCTACTATCGTTACAATATGGGTTACGGCAGATATGGTTACTACAAACGCCGTTACTATGGAAATTCTTATGAATATTCCAACAAAAAAGATGCCCGTGCTCAGGAAAAAGCAGATTTGTTAAAGAAAATCAAAGAGAACAACGGTGCAGGCGAAAAAATTGTTGTTCAGAAGAAATCTTCCAAAAAAAACAAAACCGATAAATAGCATTTCCCCTTGATGATCACAATCGGAAAGCAGGTGATGATGTGCTAAAATATATTGATGTGCATTCTCATATTCTTCACCGTCTCGATGACGGTCCCGAACATATTGAAACATCTTTAAAAATGCTGGAGGAAGAATACCGCCAGAATGTGGAAACGGTGATTTTAACTCCTCATTTCAAGGATGCGGAACACGCCTCCATAGACGATTTCATCCGCAAACGGAACGAGCGTACCGCAGAGTTGACCCGCTATGCCAAAGAGCAGGGCGTGACAATTCCCAAGCTTCGTTTGGGGGCAGAGGTGGCATTAAACTGTGACCTTTCGGAAATTGACGGCATTGAAAAGCTATGCATCGAAGGCACCCGCTACATTTTAATCGAAATGCCCTATTCCGCATGGTACGACTGGATGTTTGATTCCTTGTATTCTCTGGTTGCCCATTGCAACCTGATTCCCGTGATTGCTCACATTGAGCGTTATCCCCATGTGGATCAGAAAAAGCTCAACAAGCTTGCGGGGATGGATGTGTATTTCCAAATCAACGCGGAAGCAATCTTAGATAAAAAAATGCGCAAAATCGTGACGAAAATGATTGATAAAGACGCCATTCATCTGATGGGAAGTGATTGTCACAATCAGTCGGGACGTGCGCCCAATCTGGCGGACGGATACGAGTATCTGATGAAAAAAGTGTCGGGTGAGTTTGCCCATTATCTCAATGTGAACAGTCATTTGTTATTAGATAATGAATATATCGAAAAATACGCCAGCAACTATTATCAGGTGGAAACGAGCAGTTTCTTCCGCCGTATTTTCCGATAAGAAAGAGGATTTTTTATGAAATTAAAAGACGGCTTTATGCTAAAAGAAGTAGCAGGCAGCTACATTGTGATTCCCGTGGGTCAGGTGGACTTCACCGCAATGATCACCGTGAACGAAACCGGCGCATTCTTATGGGAGCTTCTTGGCAATGATTGTGATATCGCTCATCTGTGCGCCAAAATGACCGCCGAATATGATATTGACGAAGCCACCGCAATGAGAGATATCCAAAGCTTCGTGAAAATTCTGACGGACAATAATTTAGTGGAATAATTTATGGAACCGACAAGAAAAATTGCAGATGTGGCAGTGATGGGTGCCGTAACGGAGGAAACGCTCCGCCGTGGCGATATGGTTCGTCTCACGGTAACGGGCAACAGTATGTATCCCCTGTTTCATTCCCGACGGGACACCGTGACCTTGTCACCTGCAAAAACCGTGAAAAAATATGATATCACCTTTCACAAGCGGGACGACGGAAGATACATTCTGCACCGTGTGTTAAAGGTGCAAAAGGACGGCACCTATCTGATTGCGGGCGATAACGAGTTAAAAACCGAACCTCCCGTAAGACGAGAGCAGATTCTGGGCGTAGTCACTGAATTTACCCGTTGGGGAAAGGTGAAAAAGCCTAAAGGGCTCGGCTATTGGTGCTATGTTCGCATCTGGCATCTTCTGATGCCCTTTCGTTGGAACATTGTGAATTTCCGATTACGCCACGCCAAAAATTACGGTGGCGAAAAACGTGGAGATAAGTAATATGAAGAAGAACAGTCAATTAGGATGGCTCTTAAAACGAACCGGCGCCAAAATGCATGGAAAGCTGATTCTTTTAACCCTGCTCGGCGTTGTGATGTCTGCAATCGGCGTGCGCTTTGCCATCATATCCAAAGACCTTTTGGATATTGCTTCCCACTCTGCGGAAGGTGACTTAACCGCTCAGGTAATCCGTCTGTTTGTGATGCTTGGGCTTCTTCTTGCAAGTCAGACTCTCTATTCTTTATATAATGCCCGTGTCAGCGGACAGTATGCAATCCGCTTAAAAGAGCATGTCTTTTCCACCTGCCTTGGCCGTGACTGGCAGCAGGTGAGCAGCATCCATTCCGGGGAACTCATTAACCGCATCCATTCCGATGTGAATGTGATTGTCACGGGGGTAATGCTCTTAGTCCCCAATCTGGTGTCCCTCTTGGTGCGGATTGTGCTAAGCTTCTATGAAATGTTCCGCCTGGACACCTTGCTTGCCACCATCTGTCTGGTGTTGGCACCTTTTATTTTGCTGGCAGCCCGTCTGTATTCCTCCCGTATGAAAAAGCTGCACAAAAAATGTATGGAAACCGACGGCAAAACCAAATCCTTTATGCAGGAAATTCTGCAGAATCTTTTGGTTATCAAAGCCTACCGTGCGGAAGACGCCGTGGTGGAAGAATCCCGCACCTTTCAGCTTCTGCATTTTAAATTCACCTTAAAACGAAACCACATCAGTATTCTGATGAATATTTTATTCTATTTGGCTCTGACCGCATCTTATTATGTGGCAATGGGCTACTGTGCGTGGAAATTGTCTATGGGACTGATGACCTTTGGTACCCTGATGGCAATTTTGCAGTTGGTTAATCAGGTGCAAACGCCCTTTAAAGACTTATCTGCCATCGTGCCTCAGTATTTTTCCACCCTGGCAAGTGCAGAGCGTCTGCAGGAGCTGGAAACCATTCCTGCCGACCAACGAAAATTCCTGGCAGACGAGAAAAAACCCGTGGTGGAAGTGAAAAATATGAGCTTCTCCTATGGTGACGAGGTGATTTTTGAAAACACCGACTTCACCATGCAAGACGGGGAATTTATTGCCATTTCCGGCATTTCCGGTATCGGAAAATCCACTTTGTTAAAATTGATTATGGGCATCCTCACTCCCAAATCGGGGGAAGTTTCCTGCTATCGGGAGCTTGCCTATGTGCCTCAGGGAAATATGATTCTCTCCGGCACCATTCGGGAAAACATCGCGTTTTACCGTGCAGTCCGTGAGGATGATATTATAAAAGCCGCAAAAGTGGCGGAAATTTACGACTTTATCCAAACCCTGCCCGACGGGTTTGACACCGTTTTGGGCGAAAAAGGCCTTGGCCTCTCCGAAGGTCAGGTGCAGCGACTTGCTATCGCAAGAGCCGTGTACCTGGATGCGCCGCTGTTCCTTCTGGATGAATGCACCTCCGCTCTGGACGAAGCCACCGAACACAAAGTGCTCACCAATTTAAAAGCCTTACCCGGAAAATCCTTGATCATCATTTCTCATAAACAAGCCGCATTTGATATTGCAGGCAGACGCATCGCCGTGGAACATAAGAAAATCGTGACCGATTTTAATGAATAATGAATAATGAAAAATGAATAATTATGGTGGCAGGCAAAAGCCTGCATAAAATGCCTTCCCCTTGAGGGGAAGGGGGACCGCTTGCGGTGGATGAGGTGGAAATACAGGAGAGCTGTTTCTTCTTTCGCCCTATACTATTATATATTATATATAAGGCGAAAAACACGGTGCAAAACTCCCTCAAAAAATACTAAATTATTCCAAAAATATCTTATTCCGTAAAATATGCCACACTGCGAGCCGAAAAAATGACGAAAAAAAACGGATTCCCCAAGAAATGTGGAATTTTACTGTGGAAATAGCAAAACGAAATAAGCAAGGCACAATTCTTTGGTGGTATTGCACAAAAAACGCCAAGGTAATTTTACAATAAATTTTCAATTTTTTTGAAAAAAGGGTTGACCAAAAAATATCCCTATGCTATAATTATCATAGTAAAATAGCTTATTGTCTCAGGATGGGAGGCGTTTCATCTATGATTAAGCGAGTTTTATGGATGCTTTTGGCACTCTCATTATGTATGACAACTTTAGTAGTGGCTGAGGATTCTGCTTCCAAGGAAGAGGCAGGCTCCCTTGTTGTCGTTGAAAATACCGAAAAAGAAGAAGAGCTTGCAGCTCGTAAATCAGGCGCCATCTTCTTGCAAATCGGTAACTATGCCGCAGTCACCGACGGAAAACTCACCTGGATTGACTTGGCAAACAAAAGCGTTATCCCTTATATTAAAGATAGCAGAACCATGGTTCCCTTAAGATTCTTAGCCGAATCTTTGGGTGCAACCGTTGGATACAATGCCGAAACCCGTGGCATCACCGTCACCTTGGGCGAAACCGTAATGGAATTAACCGTGGGCGAAACGGCATATCTCTTAAATGCAACTGCATTCCAAATGGATTGTGCAGCCGAAATCACCGAGGATCGAACCTTCGTTCCCGTCCGCTTCGTATCGGAAGCCTTGGGCAAATCGGTGAAATGGTTGGAAGCCGAACGAATTGTGGTAATCACCGCTCCCGAATCCCCTTGGGATGAAGCAGGTATGGTGGAACAGGCAGTTCTGGCAGAGGTTCGTTTGAACCTTTCCCCCTTAGGCAGAAACAACATCCAATAATTTTGATATTTCCCTTGTCATTCCCGTAGGGGACGACGTCCTCGACGTCCCGATGTACGGTTATGACAAACAGATTAGAAAAAACCCAAACAGAAAGGTAATGATTCCAATGGCAAAGAAACTGTTCGCACTGATTATGGTGCTTGTTATGGCAACCTCCTGCTTCGTATTCGCAGAAGAAGCAGTATTAGACGGAACTTCCAATGAAGTTCAGGGAGATGTAATGTTAATCTCCGCAGCTCCGGTTGATACCACTGCAAGAGTAGTATTTGAAGCAACCGAACCCGATGCAGACGGTTATTTCACCGTGAATATGGCTGCATACAATTTTGAATTTATGGTAATGCAGGCATACATTACATACAATGCAGAAGCGGTTGTTCCCGTGAATGCAGAAACCAAGGCAGAAGCAGAATCCTTTGCTGATTTTGCAAAATTAGATGTAACCGCTGAAAAAGACGGAAAAGAAATCACCGATGTGTTCACCACAACCTGGACTCAGTTGTTAAAAGATAAATCCGCATTTTCCTTCTCCTTCTTTGCAAATATGAGCAATTACCCCAACTCTGTTGTAAATGAAAATAAGAGAATTATTGCAGATGCAGACGGTTTGGAATTATTCAGCTTTTCCTTTAAGAAAATCTCTGATAAGGATGCAGATTTCAAAATTTACAATAGCACCAGAAGCACCGAAGTTGACGGTGTGAAAATTTCCAACATTGTGGATGATGATGTTGTAATTAAAACCGTGGTAATCTTACCCGAAACTGTTAGTGCAACAGAAACTCCCGATGTTGATTATGTGGTTGAACCCACCATTGTTACCTCTAATGATTCCGAAGATGCGAAAGAATCTATGGATCAGAGAGTAAAAAATCGTTCTAAGAATGCTATCTTCCTGCAGATTAATAACTACGGAACTGTTTCCGATAGCGTTTTGAAATGGGTAGATAAAGATAACAAAGCTGTAAAACCCTATATCAAAGATGACAGAACTATGGTTCCCCTCCGCTTCATTGCTGAAGAGCTGGGCGCAACCGTTGGATATGATGATGTAACTCGTGCCATCACCATCACCTTAGGTGACACTGTAATGGGCTTAACTGTTGACCAGAAAGCATACACCTTAAACGGCGAAGCTTTCGAAATGGATTGTGCGGCAGAAATCACCGAAGACAGAACCTTCGTTCCCGTTCGTTTTGTTTCCGAAGCATTAGGCAAATCCGTGGAATGGTTAGCAACTCAGAGAATGGTAATTATCACCAACAAAACCTATCCCTGGGATGGCGAAAACGTCGTTGAAAAAAGATTGTTATCCGAAATTATGTTGATGCTCACCCTGCGTGACTACGCTTACGCAAACGCTCAATAATTTCCGCAAACCTTTGGCATAAAATGCCTCCCTTGCCTAAAGGGAGGGGGACCGCCACCGGCGGTGGAGGGATAAAAAATCCTCGCCTCTTCTTTTTGACGGCAATCCTAACTCAGTTTAAAAAAAAAATAAATATACCCGGGATTTTTCCCCCGGAAAAAAGCAAAGGAGAAAAACTATGAAAAGACTCATCGCTTTACTCGTTGGTTTAACTGTTCTGTTAAGCATGTCTCTGACTTCCTTCGCAGCTTTTTCTGATGAAATCGCTCTGAATGATGACGGCATCACCTACACCGCAGCTTTATCCGACGAAGCTGCTACCGCAAACGCTGGCAAACAGACCACCATCGTTGCTTACAAAGGCGACGTGATCGAAGTTGGTTCTATCCAGTACATCGATCAGGCAGCAGCAACCAGCTTTACCTTCCAGTTAATGGACGAATTAACTGAAAACGTTAAAGTTGTAATGGGTGGCGAAGCCATCGACAAACAGGAAATCGGTACCATTTTCTTTGAAACCGAACCTGTAGTAGAAAACGTTGCATTAAGTGGTACCATCGAAGGTTACTATGCTGATACCGCTGAACTGCCCGTTATCGAAATCGCTAACGATGATAATTCTTACGAAGCTACCATCGTTGACGGTGAATGGGAAGTTGAAGGCGGCGTAGTACCCGGTACTTACACCGTATATGCTTCCAAAGCATACCACACCTATCATTCTATCGCAGCATTAGAAGTTACCGAAGATACTGCAGACGTTGCTCTGTACGTATACGCTGGTGACTTAGATGAATCTACCTGGATTGATAGTGACGACGTTATGTTCATCTTAGACTACTATGATTACGACGATACCTATGATGAATGGGCTGATTGCGGCTACATGGATATCGACGAATCTACCTGGATTGATAGTGACGACGTTATGTTCATCTTAGACTGCTACGACTTCGAATCTATCGAAGAATAATTTTAATAAGGAGAATTAATCTAATGAAAAAGTTATTAAGCTTAGTAGTAGCTTGCTTAATGCTGGTTTCTTGCTTTGCATTAACTGCTTCTGCTGCTACTGAATTTACTTTCACTGCATCTGCAGCTGATGAAGCTGGCGTATTTGGCCTGACCTTCGCTTCCCCTGTAGCTCTGAAAAAAGTTGGTTTTACCATCGATTATGATGCAACTAAAGTTGTATTATTAGACGCTGACAAAAACGAAGTTACCGGTACTTCTGCTGGTGCTTACTTCACCACCGAAATCTTAGGTTTACACGATACCGATAAATCTAAAGCTTTCGAAGGTTTCTTCTCTGTAGACGTTTCCGCTACTTCTAACGATGGTATCACCGATCCCGGCGATATGGTTACCGTATACTTCAAATTAGTTGACGGTGCAAAAATCGAAGCTAACCCCTTCGCTATCAACAGCTCTTACTCCAAAGGTTACGGCGGTATCAACTGTACCGGTTCTAAATCTACCGAAACCTATCGTATTTCTAAAGGCACCGCTGAAGGTTCTATCGACTGGGAAGCTCTGAAACCTGCTGTTGAAGAACCTACCTTCTCTGCAACCGCAGCTGGCACCACCATTACCTGTGCAGGTAAAGTTGACGCTACCGTTTCTAACTATGGTGTAATCTTCGATACCAATGCAGTTGGTACCAGAGCTCAGAAATACTACGGCGCAATGCCCGGTGATACCGTTTTAGATTACAATGGTTCTACCACCTTCACCTTTGGTGATTGGGATGGTACCTTCGAAATCGTTTTAGAAGGCGTTTCTGCTGGTTCCAAAACCTTAAACTTCTTCGCTAACGATACCATCATCGCTGACACTACCTTCACCGTAGTTGCTGAATAATTTTAAAGGAGGATATATTGAGATGAAAAATTATGTTTGCCCTTCTGTTGAAATTATTTCCTTACAGGCTAATGAAGCAATCGCTTACGAAAATCCGTTAGAAACCGCAGTTGTAACCACTTCCGGTGGCAAAATCACCACCACTTACAACATGGCTCTGTTAGCTGAAGGTTCTCAGATCTAATTGCCTGTTAATTAATTTAATAACAGAATAAGAAAAAGAGGAAATCCTTTTAGGGTTTCCTCTTTTTTAATGAATAATGAATGGTGAATAATGAATAATTGCGGTGGCAGGCAAAGCCTGCATTGTAGGCTTCTCCTTTGAGGAGAGGCTCCGCCGAAGGCGGTGGTGAGGTGTTTTAGGGTTAGATGTTTTTCTGCAAGAAAAAATGTTTTTTGCAGAGCATTCTAAAAGAATCATTCCACCTCATCCGTCAAAATTTGCGATTTCGCTACCTTCCCCTCAAGGGGGAGGCTTTTTTATGCACCAAACGGGTGCCGCCATTTTTATTCTTTCTTCTTTCTTATTTATTCTTTAAATTTTCCCCAAACCTCTTGCAATCATTTTCTAAAAGTATTATAATATACAGTAAGATAGTAGTGTGCAGTAGGGGAGGGGTTCCACCCCCTCCCGTGTTGTCATTCCGAGAGCCATACAACGGGACGCCGAGGACGTCGTCTCCTACTTGTAGGGAATGCATTTATGCATTCCGAAATATTATTTAAAAGCGGAACGGATAAATCCGTTTCCTACGAGTTTCATTTGAAAATCGGGTTATAATGGATTCAAGCAATTTCGTAGGGGCGGTTCACGAACCGCCCGAGGGACATTCGTGAATGTCCCCTACAAAAAGAGATTCTTCGGGGTTCTCTCGGAATGAGAAGAGGGACACCATACACGGCGTGCCGGGGTCGTCACGCCCTACGGGAATGACAAGGTGAGATATAGTTGTAGGGGTTGACGTCCCCGACAGCCCGTGTTGTTGAACAAAGAAATAATAAAAGGAGCGAAACGCCCAATGAGATTTGAAAGTTTAGCCGATATGAAAGCAAAATTATCCGATAAAAGCGTAACGGTGCTGGGGGTAGGTGTGAGCAACCTGCCGTTGGTTTCCTTTTTGTTGGAGCAGGGTGTTACCAACATCACCCTTCGTGATAAAAAACCGTCTCCCGAAGCGATTGCCCTTGCCGAAGCAAACAATTTGCCCATGATTTCGGGGGATAGCTACCTTTCTGACCTCACCGAAGATGTGATTTTCCGTTCTCCCGGCATTATGCCCACGCTTCCCGAATTAAAAAACGCCGTGGCACACGGTACTAAAATAACCTCCGAAATGGAATTGTTCTTTGACCTTTGCCCTGCCAAAATTATCGGCATCACGGGGAGTGACGGCAAAACCACTACCACCACTTTGATTTACGAAATCTTAAAAAAGGCAGGCTACACCTGTCACTTAGGCGGTAACATCGGGAACCCTCTGTTGCCCGAACTTTTTAGTATCAAGGAAGACCACATTGTGATCGTGGAATTGTCTTCCTTCCAGTTAATGACCATGCAAAAAAGTGCCGATATCGCCGTGGTGACCAATTTAGCGCCCAATCACTTAGATAAACATACCGATATGGCGGAATATGTGGACGCCAAAAAGAATATTTTCCAACACGGCAGCAAAATCACCGTGTTTAATTTGGAAAATGAGATTACCAAAGAATTCATCGGGGAACATTCTCTTTCCTTCAGCTTGAAACAACCGGTGCAAAACGGGGCATACTTAAGTGGAGACACCGTGTATTTTAACGGGGAAGAAGTGATGAAAACCTCGGATATTCTGCTTCCCGGGATTCACAATGTGGATAACTATCTGGCGGCGACTTGTGCGGTCAGCTCCTTATGTGATTTGTCCTATGTGAAGCAGGTGGCAAAAGAATTCGGCGGTGTGGAACACCGTATTGAATTTGTGCGGGAGCTAAACGGTATCCGTTTTTATAATGATTCCATCGCATCAAGCCCGTCCCGTGCTATTGCGGGCTTACGTTCCTTCAACCAAAAAATCATTGTGATTGCAGGGGGAAGCGACAAAAATATTCCCTTTGATTCTTATGCAGAAGAAGTGGCGCAGCGTGTGAAACACTTAGTTGTGATGGGGCATACCAAAGAGAAAATCAAGTCCGCCGTGTTGGCAGTTGACCCCGATTTCCCCATCAGCGTGGCAGAAAATCTGCAAGATGCCGTGAATCTGGCATACGCCAACGCCCAATCCGGCGATGTGGTGATGTTATCTCCCGCTTGTGCAAGCTTTGATTTTTTCAAAAACTTTATGGAACGGGGACGTTTGTTTAAAGAGTATGTAACCTCTTTAAACTAACGGCTTGAAAAATGGCGTCAAATAGGTTAACTTCACCACTCGCCGTACACCCGGTACGGCTTCGGGTTACCCCCTTCGGGGTTCAGTTTCCCTATTTTACATCCATTTTTCTGCGCCCGAGATTTTGTGTGGAATACGGGCACAATCCGTAAATCTCACCGACTTGTAGGGAATGCATTTATGCATTCCGAAATATTATTTAAAAACGGAACGGTTAAATCCGTTCCCTACAAATAGCGAGGAGAGAAAAAACTTTGCGGGACGCCGAGGACGTCGTCCCCTACAAGAACGATGTAAGATGCAGCCGAAGTAAAGAACAATTATTGAAAAGTTGCGTTATCTCTCCTTCCGTCTTTTGCTTCGCAAAATCCACCTTCCTCGTCAGAGGAAGGTTTTGAATGCACTCAACGGGTGCTACCGCTTTTATTATTTATTATTTTTTCTTTATTCTTTATTCCGAAAGGAAGTCTATTTTGAAACAACTTGAAAAATTATCCAAAATTCCTGCCGTGTCGGGTTACGAAACTATGGGGAAAGCCGAGCTTTTTGAAATCTTTGAAAAGTTTGGACTAACGCCCGAGATCGACGCTTACGGCAACATTTTTGCAGAAAAAAAGTCGGCGTTTTCGCCCTTTCATATTTTGATTGATGCTCACATTGACGAAATCGGACTGGTTGTGTCCGAAGTGCTTCCCGGTGGGTTTGTTCGTTTTGAAATGTCGGGGGGAATTGACAAGAAAAATCTGCTTTGTCAGGAAGTAACAATCCTTACCAAAGAACCCATCTACGGCGTGATTGGTGCCATTCCGCCCCATCTTGCCAAAAAAGGGGAAGAACAAAAAGAATTGCTTATTGATACGGGCCTTTCCGAAGCTGCAGCGAAAATTCCCGTCGGCACTCCCGTCAAATTAAAAACCAAGTATCAGAAACTGAAAAATTCGCAGTTTTCCGGCGGTTGCTTAGACGATCGTGCAGGACTTTTGGCGGCGCTGATGGCGGCAGAAAAGTGGAAGCAGGACGTCAGCATTACGGTGCTTGGAAGTGTTGGGGAAGAACGTGGGCTTCAGGGGATTGAGTTGTTTCTTCGTGAGCGCACCTTTGATTTGGCCGTGATTTTGGATGTGACCCATGGTTATTTCGATGGGTTAAATCCCTGCCGTTCCTATCCCGTCGGAGAAGGGTTCACCCTTTGCTACGGCGGTATTTTAGATAACCGTCTGACCGCCAAAATGGAACAGTATCTAATCAAAAAAGACATTCCCTATCACACCGAGCTGGAGCCGTCCCACCCCGGTACCAATGCGTACCGTGCGGTGATGCATCGGATTCCTGCGGTGATGTTGTCCATTCCTTTAAAATATATGCACACCACCGTGGAAACCTTGTCCGAAAAAGATGTGCGTTCCCTCTCGAATTTCCTGTCGGGTTACGATTGGGAAAAAGCGTTGCGATAAGGGGGATTTTTGCTATGAAATTAACGGAACGAATTGATTTATTGGAAAAACTGACCGCCCTAAACGGCACCTCCGGCTACGAGGACGAAGTGATTGATTTTATCACCTCCACCCTGGTTGCCAACGACATCCCCTATCATCAGGACAGACTGGGCAACATCATTGTGCAGACAGGCAAAAATCCCAATCGGATTGCCCTTTTTGCCCATATGGACGAGGTGGGGTTTGGCGTTCGTGGAATCCGTGAGGATGGCATGATTAAGTTTGCCGCCATCGGCGGTGTGACCGACGGGATTTTGTTTTCCACTCCCGTGGTCATCGGAAAAAACAGAGTTCCCGGTGTGATTGGCAACATTCCCAAGCATCTGCAGGAAAAAGGAGGCGACAAAGAAACCAAAATTCCCGATATGATGATTGATATTGGTGCCACCTCCAAAAAGGATGCGGAAAGCTCGGTCAAAATCGGAGATGCCATCTATTGGCAGAGCGATTTTGTGAAATTCGGTGACGGTCTCATTAAGGCGAAAGCGTTGGACGACCGTGTGGGCGTGGCGGTTATTCTTTCGTTACTGCTTACCAAAAAATATTCTTTTACTGCGGTGTTCACCACCCGTGAAGAAATCGGTATTATGGGTGCAAAAATGGTAATGCCGTTGCTTGCCCCCAAAAAAGCGGTAGTGTTGGAAGTGACCACCT
Organism: Clostridia bacterium; assembly: GCA_045631485.1. Taxonomy (GTDB): domain Bacteria; phylum Bacillota; class Clostridia; order UMGS1840; family UMGS1840; genus SIG452. The sequence continues at coordinate 52,803 of JAZQUU010000030.1, forward strand.
GCGCCGATATGCCCGGTGCTGATGAACCCACCACCAAAATGGGTGAGGGTGTTGCCCTTTCCGTAATGGACGGCGCAAGCGTATCTGACACCGAGTTTAATGAAAAAATTATTGCACTTGCTACCGAGAAGAACATCCCTTACCAAAAAAAACTTACCACCAAAGGCGGAAACGATGCCGGTGCGGTGTCTTTTGTGTCCGGCGGTGTGCCCACGGCGGTGTTATCACTCCCCGGTCGGTATATTCATTCTCCTGCCAATGTGATCAGTGAATCCGATTACGATTCTATGTATCGTCTGGCAGAATTATTAGTCAGAAAAGGGTAGAATTTTTGCTATTTTTTGCGATTTTTGGGTTCCATTCTGCAAAAAGTGCTTGTTATTTTTTTAACGCTTGATTTTTATGCTGTTTTGTGCTATATTATAAATAGGAAAAGAGGTGCCAAAATGCCAATTAAAATACCAAATGAGTTACCCGCCAGAAAAACTCTGGAGGGCGAAAATATTTTTGTGATGTCGGAGAAGCGTGCCTGCAGTCAGCATATCCGACCGTTAAAGATTGCCATTTTGAATCTGATGCCCACCAAGATTGTAACCGAAACTCAGCTTTTGAGACTTTTGGGAAACTCTCCTCTGCAGGTGGAAATCACCTTGGTGATGACCGATTCTCACGAATCCAAAAACACCTCCGGAGAGCATCTTGCCACTTTCTATAAACGGTTTTCCGAAATTAAAACGGAGCATTTTGACGGTATGATTATCACCGGTGCTCCCGTGGAAAAACTGGAATTTGAAGAAGTGGACTATTGGGACGAGCTCAAAGAAATTATGGATTGGTCCACCAAGCATGTGTGGTCCACCTTGCATATTTGTTGGGGTGCTCAGGCAGGTCTGTATCATCATTTCGGAATACCGAAATACGATTTGCCCGAAAAAATGTTCGGCATTTTTGAGCATCAACTGTTAAAAAGCCATAAAAAGTTGTTCTTCGGTTTTGAAGACACCTTTTATGCACCTCACTCCCGTCATACCGAGGTGAGAGAGGAAGATATTAAAAAAGTGCCCGAGTTGACCCTGGTTGCCACCTCCAAGGAGGCGGGCGTGTATGCGGTTACCACCAAAAAGTACCGTCAGATTTTTATTATGGGTCACTCCGAATATGATAACGAAACCTTAGATCTGGAATATCGCCGTGATGTGGATAAGGGATTGCCCATTCATATTCCCTGCAATTATTATCCCGACGATAATCCCAACAAAAAGCCGGTGAACAGATGGCGAAGCCATGCAACGCTGTTGTTCTCCAACTGGCTCAACTACTGTGTATATCAGATTACTCCTTACGATATTGATAAGGTAACACCCTATACGCATTCTTAAGTTATTTTCATCAAATTACTATAAAATCAAACATCAAAGAAAGGAAGTAAATCAGAATGGATTATGCACAGGAAGCTTTGAAATTACACAAAGCATTAAAAGGGAAAATCGAAGTTGCTCCCCTTTGCCCCTTAGAAACCAAAGACGATTTATCCATCGCATACACTCCCGGGGTTGCCCAGCCTTGCCTGGAAATCAACAAGGACGTGGCAAATGCGTATGAATACACCCGCAAAGGTAACCTGGTTGCCGTGGTAACCGATGGTACCGCCGTGTTGGGCTTGGGAGACATCGGACCCGAAGCGGGTATGCCTGTTATGGAAGGAAAAGCCGTGTTGTTTAAGCATTTCGGCGGCGTAGATGCAATGCCGATTTGTCTGGCAACCAAAGACGTGGATAAAATTGTGGAAACCGTAAAAATGATTGCTCCCACTTTTGGCGGCATTAATTTGGAAGACATTTCCGGTCCCCGTTGCTTTGAAATTGAAAGAAGACTGAAAAAAGAACTGGATATTCCCGTGTTTCACGATGACCAGCACGGCACCGCCGTGGTTTGCTTAGCGGCTGTGTTGAACGCCGTGAAATTAGTCAACAAAAAAATAGAAGACCTGGTCGTAGTAATCAACGGTGCAGGCGCGGCAGGTGTTGCCATCGGCAAACTGCTTCTCTCCTCCGGCGTGAAGGACGTGATTATGTGTAACTCCAAAGGGGTTATCTACGAAGGCAAAGAAGGCTTAAACTCCGAAATCGTGGAAGTGGCAAAAATCACCAACAAAGAAAAGAAACAGGGAACCCTGGCAGATGTTGCCAAAGGAGCAGACATTTTGGTTGGCGTGTCCGTTGCAGGTGCATTCACTCCCGAAATGATTCAGTCTATGAACCGTGACCCCATCATTTTGGCAATGGCAAACCCCACTCCCGAAATCTTCCCCGAAGATGCCCTAAAAGCAGGTGCCGCAGTAATGGGTACCGGTCGAAGCGACTTTGCAAAGCAAATCAATAACGTTCTGGCATTTCCCGGAATTTTCCGCGGTGCATTAGATGTTCGAGCATCCGATATCAACGACGAAATGAAGATTGCCGCATCCCGTGCAATCGCATCCCTGGTATCCGACGAGGAATTAACCCCCGACTATATCATTCCCGCACCCTTTGACAAGAGGGTGGCAGAAACCGTAGCCAAAGCAGTGGCACAAGCTGCCAGAGACACCGGCGTCGCTCGCATCTAATACGGCTTGAAAAAGAACATAGACCGCAAAAGGCATAGGAGTTATTTCCTATGTCTTTTTGTTTAAGGTGAAAATTTGTTGGCACAAATTTTGATTTAAAATGCCTTTTGCTATCTGCAAACTTCACCGCTCGGCGTACCGATGTACGCCTTCGGATAACCCCTACGGGTTCGGTTTGCAAATTCTACATCCTTTTCTCATCGCCTTACATTGTGTGATAAAAATAAAAAAGACGAAATTCATTGAATTTCGTCTTTTTGTTTGGTTGTGACAATGCAATTTGTAGGGGACGGTGCCCACACCGTCCCGCTGTATGGTTTGTAAACCTTTGTGTTATGCGATACCAAACAAATCGGACAGATGTAGGCATCTGTCCCTACAAATTTTTATTCTAAAAAATACTTGTAATTTTAAACTATTTATGCTACAATAAATTTGCGACATAATCCTGTATATTGTACCCCAATGGGAATACTTTTGGTAAAAGGTATTTCCTCTATTTCTTATCCGTTGGGGTATGGATTGTGTCGCAACAATCGAGGATAATACTTTTTCGGTGTGTCTTCGGTTGGAGGCACACTTTTTTATTTAGGGGGAAAACCAAATGATTATTGATAAACCAACCGGAATTGAGTTGATTCCCGGAAATGGGGGTAAGGATTGCCCCGGAAACGGCGAAAACGGAAATGAAATTTGTTGTGATGAGTGTGATTATCTGTGTTGCTGTATCAATCATTTCAGAAAAAAGCCTTGCAATGAATGTATTCATGTAGAATGTCCCCGAAATGAGAATGATGCTTTGAAATCAGAAAAGATAGAAATATTACAAGAAGAATTAAAAAACGGTAACATATAAAAAAGACGAGATTTTTATTAAAAAATCTCGTCTTTTTGTTTTGTCTGAGAGAAAGCCTTCCCCTTGAGGGGAAGGTGGGTTTTGTGAAACAAAACTCGGATGAGGTGGAGAAAACAGCCGTTGGCTGTTACACCAATTCTTTTCGTAAGGTTGCCCCGTCTTTTTCAGACAGGTAAGAAAGCGGAATATCCAAAACGGTTTTTGCGCCGGAAACACCTTCGGCATTTAATTTTACCGCTGCTCTGGCATAAGCCACCAGAACGCTTGAGGTAAATTCGGGATTGGATTCCAATTTTAAAGAGAATTCCAACACGTGATTAGTTTCGCTTTCAAAACCTGATTTTCCGCTTCGGATAACAAATCCACCATGGGGAATTCCTGCGTGGTCACGCTTTAATTCTTCTTCGGTAATGAAGTTTACCGTGGTGTCATAATCGGCAAAATAGTTGGGCATGGTTTTGATTTCGTTTTCAATTCTTGCCAAATCCGCACCCTCTTCCGCCACCACATAACATTCTCTGGTATGCTTTTCGCGGGTGGTTAATTCGGGATTTTCACCGCTTCTTGCACCTTCGATGGCAGAGGGAACGGGAACGGTGTACTGCTTGGCATCTTTTACGCCCTCAATTCTGCGGATAGCATCGGAGTGACCCTGACTTACCCCTTTTCCCCAGAAGGTGTAATCCTTCCCGGTGGGAAGCACGGCACCGAATAACGCTCTCTGAATGGAGAATAACCCCGGGTCCCAACCCACGGAGATGATGCCCACTTTGCCTGCCCCTTTGGAGGAAGCATCCACCGCATCAAAATATTCGGGGATTTTGGCGTGAGTATCAAAACTGTCCACGGTGTTAAAATATTTGGAAAGCTCCGGTCCCTGCACGGGCAGGTCGGTTGCAGAGCCGCCGCAAAGGATCAGAACATCCAGCTTGTCTTTAAAATCTAAAATATCATTCACCGAATACACGGGAACGCCTTTGGTTAAAGGAGTTAAGGAATCGGGATTTCTTCTGGTAAACACGGCTGCAAGTTCCATATCGTTGGTGTGAGAAATTGCCATTTCCACGCCACGGCCCAAATTACCGTGTCCCACAATACCCACTTTGATTTTTGTCATATACATACCTCCACAAAGAGTTATTTTCCAATACTAAAAAATATTTTAACACGATTTTTTTTTCAATGCAAGTTTTTTCACAAACTTTTTTATATTTTTGCAAAACCAACTGTCTTCCTCTTGCTATTTTTCACCATTTGTGATATACTTATATTATAGTATGAACTTTTATGGAAAAAGGAGTTTATTAAAAAAATGGCAAAGTTGATTGTAATTGAAGGCACCGACGCCAGTGGAAAACAAACCCAGTCTGAGCTTTTGTATGAATATTTTAAAAAAGAGAATACTAAAGTAATAAAGCTTTGCTTCCCCGATTATGAAAGTCCGTCATCCTCTTTGGTGAAAATGTACCTAAACGGCGATTTCGGCAAAACCGCAGACAGTGTGGACGGAAAAATCGCTTCCATTTTCTATGCGGCAGACCGTTATGCTTCCTTTAAAACCAAATGGGAAGACGTTGTAAACGACCCGGATGCAGTGATTATTTTTGACCGTTATGTCACCTCCAATATGATTCATCAGGCGGTAAAAGTCACCGACACCAAAGAAAAAGACGAATTTTTATCCTGGTTGTTTGAATTGGAGTACGGCATTTTCAAACTCCCTCAGCCCGACCATATTATTTTCTTGAATATGCCTCCCGAACACGCTATGGAATTGATGAAAGACCGTGCCAACAAAATCACCAACGAATCCGCCAAGGATATTCACGAATCGGATGAAGCATATCTTCGGGCCTGCTATGATAACGCTTGTTACGTAGCGGATAAGTATAACTGGACGGTAATCCCTTGTGCCAAAGATGGCAAAATCCGTTCCATCGAGGAAATTCAGGACGAAATCAGGAGTTATGTATGCAACTAAAACCCCTCACCATTGAAGACAGAAGTTTATTCTATCAATACTATACCGAAAATCCCGCCAAATGTTCCTACCTAAGCTTTGCCAACCTCTTTTTATGGAAGGATGCGGAGGACATTCATTATTTTGAATATACTCATCATTTGGTGGTAACGGGCAAAAGCCTCTATAACGGGAAGCGTTATTTTATGATGCCCTTAGGCGGTTGCCTTTGCGCCAAATTAAAAGCGTATCTGGACGAAAATTTCGGGACAGATTATCATATCTACGGGATTACGGCAACCGATTTGGAATCCGTCCGCCAAAACTGTGGCGAAATTTTTCAAATCAATCGGGAACGGGATATGGATAACTATGTCTATACCACCGAGAAGCTCGGTTCCTTGTCCGGCAAAAAGCTTCACGGCAAACGAAATCACATCAATAAATTTAAAGAATTATATCCCAACCACGCTTATGAACCTTTAACGGCAGATAATCTGGAAAAGATACGTCCCTTTATCGAAGAGTGGTACCAAAAGAAAGCCGAAACCGATGATTCTGTTTTAACCGAAAAAACGGCACTGGAAAATGCGCTGGAGCATTTTGAAGCCTTGCAGTTAAAAGGCGGAATGCTTCTGGTGGATGAAAAACCGGTTGCTTTCACCATCGGCGAACAGTTAAACGAGGATACCGCCCTCATTCATTTTGAAAAGGCGGACACCGACTATCAGGGTGCCTATCCCATGATTAACCAACAGTTTGTGCAGCACGCCTGGAGCCACCTTGCCTACATCAACCGTGAAGACGATATGGGCATCGAGGGACTAAGAAAGGCAAAACTCAGTTATTATCCGGATTTGATGGTGGAAATGTATTCTGCCACTCCTACGGCTTGAAAAAGAATATAGAACGCAAAAGGCATGGATTTATTTCCATGTCTTTTTTTATAAGGTGAAAATTTGTTAGCACAAATTTTGATTAGAATGCCTTTTGCTATCCGCAAACCTCACCACTCGGCGTACACTCGGTACGCCTTCGGGTACTATCGAAACAAGTTTCGATTCGGTTTGCAAATTCTATGCCCTTTTTCTGCACCTTACATCACGACATAAAACATTGGCTTAAATGGATAACCCCTGCGGGTTCGGTTTCTCCATTTTGCATCCTTTTCTCATCGCCTTACATTATATATAATAAGAAAAGACGAAGTTTTCAAATAAAAACTTCGTCTTTATATTTTTGTAGGGGACGCCGTCCTCGGCGTCCCGTTTCCTGCTCACGAACAACGAATCGAAAAAATTCGTAGGGGAGGGGTTCCACCCTCTCCCGTACATCAATGAACAACACTTCATCGGTAAGCGTATAAATTCCATGAAAAATATCGTCTAAAGAAAAAATATTGGAATTTATGGAAAATCCATTGTTTAAAAATTGTCCAAAACCCGCTGATTACAACGGTTTTAAAACATTTGAAAAATTTTTTAAAAAAATTTAAAAAAACTATTGACATTTTGGAAAAAGGGTGCTATAATAGTCTAGCTGTCTCGGAAGACAGCAAATGAATCTTGAAAACTGAATAACATAATGGACCTTGAAAATTCTAGAGTTTTTATTTAGAGAACTACGAACGAAATCAAGTAAATCGAGGAAAAGAAAAAGCGAAGCGAAAAGCTAGCGAACTTAAATTGTTTATTTTTTTAATGGAAATATACGAGAGAGTTTGATCCTGGCTCAGGATGAACGCTAGCGGCGTGCCTA
>JAZQUU010000031.1:0-2123 GCA_045631485.1 Clostridia bacterium
GGGGGGTTGAATGTCCATAATCAAGCCCCATTCAAAACGGGTACGCAGACGATCCTCCAGGGTGGACATATCGCTGGGCTTCCGGTCGGCAGTCATAACGATCTGCTTGTGATCTTCAAAGAGCTTGTTGAAGGTGTGGAAGAATTCCTCCTGGGTACCTTCCTTACCGGCGATGAACTGAATATCATCGATGAGGAACAAATCTGCCTCCCGATATTTACTGCGGAATTCAATGTTCTTACCGGAGCGAATGGCCTCAACCAGCTCGTTAGTGAACTGATCACCCTTGATATAAACCACATTGGCATCGGGATTTTTCTTGCGGATACCATTTGCAATGGCGTACAGCAGGTGGGTTTTGCCCACACCGGGAGGGCCGTACAGGAACAGAGGGTTGTAGGCTTCGCCGGGGGTCTGGGAAACCGCAATAGAGGCGCTGTGAGCCATACGGTTAGACGGGCCGACAATAAAGTTATCGAAAGTAAACTGGGGATTGAAATCCATACTGGTGGAACTCTTTCCCTGGGCTTTATAAGCCTCGTATTCCTCTTTCATAAACACCTTAAACTTGGCGTCGGATTGGAACATTTCTTTCAATGCGTCCTGCACGTATTCGGTGCAACGACGAACAATCATATCCTTACGGAACTCGTCTGGGGTGCAGATAATCAGGACTTCATCCGTCAGCTCCACAACATCTGCATCATCCAGCCAGGCAGAGACCATTGTGGGGGTAATTTTTTCTTCTAAGTAGTTAATAATTTTCGCCCAAACATAGGCTGCTGCAAACATAAAATTCTCCTTTCTTTCTCAAAAAACAACTGTATTTTACAGAAAAAACAGGCATACTTTCTCACCGTAGATTTTATCACAGAAATGCAAAAAAAACAAGGTTTTTTCCACAGATACATTATAATAAAATAAAAGGAAAAAGCAGGGCGCCCCCTGCTTGTTTCTGCTCTACCATTATACCACAGAAAAACGAAAGAATCTTCCCAACATTTTACCAACCTTTTGATGGCGAAAAAACGGTTTTTATGAAAAGAAAGTTTAAAAAACAATGGCATATATGAATAAAGTCCATTAAAACAGGCAAAAAATATTCCTCGGGGAAAACTCTGAATAATTTGTAAACACTTTTTTAGCAGGTTGCAAAATCGGTAAAGAAAACATATAATAAAACCATCGAAACAAAGAGGGAGAAACAAAGGAAAATATGGCAGGTAAAATAAAGGCGTGGCTGCGCCATTTTATGCTGGGCCGTTACGGAACAGATAAGCTGAATATGGCCATTTTAAGCGTAGGCGTGGCGCTGTCCTTTTTGGCGCTTTTTATAAGGAATCTAATGTTGGACGGAATCTTTACCTTGCTTGCATACGGGCTGATGTTTTGGGCGATTTTCCGCATGCTTTCCCGTAACACCTACAAGCGGTATCAGGAGAACCGGAAGTTTCTGCGTTTTTTAGAGCGCATGAAGGATAAAGAGCACCGTTATTTCGAGTGTCCCCGTTGCCGGCAAAGCGTGCGTGTGCCTCGGGGGAAGGGTAAAATTTCCATCACCTGCCCCAAATGTAAGGAAAAGTTTATAAAAAAGACCTAAGGATTTTCCGATCCTTAGGTCTTTTGTTTTGAAAATATCGCGTTTTAGTTGGTTGCAGCCTCTTTTTCACTTTTCTTTTTGCTGATAAAGCCTGCCAGCAATTTCAGACCAATGCCCACAACCAGCGCGATGATGCCGCCGGCCACTTCGTCGTTAAACATTGCGTAAATGCCGAGAATAATGGCTAAATAGCCTAAAAAGCTGATGATTGTCGCAAACTTGGAATTTTTATAAACCGTAACCTTTGCCATAGAAAACCCTCTCTTTCCTTGATGAAAATATTATACCGCTTTCAAAAAGCCAAGTCAAGAACATCGGGGGACAATCAATAAGCAAACGTCATCTTATTGCCACCGGAGGGCAGATTTTCTATGGCGATACATAGTCTTTTGCAAAGAATAGCAGGGCAGTGATTTCACTGCGCTGGTACGGTATGGGATTATTCATCCTCGTCAACATCAGTATTGAACTCTTTGAACAAACTTACATCAAAACCAAAAATTTCTTCCGCAGAACGCCATGC
>JAZQUU010000032.1:0-1538 GCA_045631485.1 Clostridia bacterium
GCGGAGATATGAGATGCACGATACGAGATATAAGCTAAAAGATAACCTAATCGTAGGAGCCGATGCCCACATCGGCCCGCCCCTGTGATGGCGAATACACCTGCCAACACATGACACAACGCAAAACGGCAGCACCGATCAAACCTGCGGTGCTGCCGTAAACTGTTCGACAAATTGGAATTTGTCTTATAGTTGAATGCAGTAAAAAATCGGTGAGAACAATTCCATATTGTCTTTTTTCTTTTTCTTTAGCGTTATAATACACAATACATCTTCGCAAAGATTAAACAGGCTATAGCCTTCATAGTACACGCCTTCAACTTCAATATTCTCCAAGATATTTCCTGAATAATCAATTCTAAGTATCTGCGTGCTTTTGTTATCTGCTGAACAAAAGTAAAAGCTATTGTTTATGTTGTAAAATACTGATGTTCCCTTGGTGTTAAAATCAAATACAATTTTACCAGTATCAATGTCCAAAGAATAGAAATGACCACCTTGTCCCGATGTGCCAAAAACGATGTTGTTTTGATTTAGAATCATGTCGGTATAGAGGTATCCTTTTAAGGATTTTTTCCATAACAGCTCACCATTTTTCTTGCACATATATCCCCATTGGCCATGATGGGAGATTGTATATTCCCCAAAAACAAAATCATCGCATTCAAGATGGTATGGCACATATTCTTTCTGATATTTTTCTTTATATTCTTTCGTATTACCGTCTGTACCCCAACTAAGAAGTTGTCCATTTTGGATATTAAAAGATGCCTCTGTTATACCAAAGCCAATATCAAAGGAATAATAGTTTAATACATGGTTATCTCTTTCCACAGCACATCTGTAATATAAGGGGGAGGTCCTTGTTAATTCAAAGCCTTCGAATCTGTTTTTCCATAAAAGCTTCATTGTTATATACTCCCTTTGTCAAATTCAAGTTTGTCTAATTAAATTATACCACAGATTCCAACGGTTTTCAATGAAATCGCGCAAAGCGCGATAAAATCCTCCCTCTGTTCGGATGAAATCTGCTTCGCAGATGAAATTAAATCCACCCATCCGCCGTCGAGGCGGAATTCATCCCCGAAGGGGATTTCATCACCGAAAATGATTTCACCCACCCGGCAGGGTGGATTTAGTTGAAAAAGCACCCTTTGTGTTCCGACAAAGGTTGCTTTTTCTGGTACGCCGAAAGGGACTCGAACCCCCGACCTACTGGTTCGTAGCCAGTCACTCTATCCAACTGAGCTATCGGCGCATGGCGCACTCATGGTGCTCACATATACTACCACATGAAGTGGGTTTTGTCAAGCACTTTTTTACAAATAATTGAAAAATATTTTTCTTCAATCTTTTGCCGAGAGCTCCACACCGTGTCTCAAAATACTCATGGCAGGAACCTTCTTAGGCAGTTGCATACGGAAGAGCATCTGGGGTGTCCGGGGCTGTTCCAGGGCATTCCCCTCCATATCCTCCATCATGGGAACCGTCAGCTCAAAGGGGCGCAGATCCGGCCCGACGATCTCCATCTTATCCCC
>JAZQUU010000033.1:0-21880 GCA_045631485.1 Clostridia bacterium
TATCAAATTCAAGATAGAAAAAGAAAAAATTATCGTTCAGTAAAAAGCAGCGAAAGGCGTAATTGTCTTTCGCTGTTTTTTTATCTAAAAAGTATTTTTTCATCTGCAAATGTCAAAAAACAACTTTGAATGTGAATCCAAGACAAAAAAGTGAATTTGGTTACTTTAATTTCGCCATATAATAGTATATACTACATGTTGAATAGTTTTATAAAATGGGGCAAGTGTAAATATATGAAAACGAGGAGGGTGAAATTGATGTATAAACGAGTTATTGGATTTGTCATTTGTTTGGTGATGTTTGTTTTGCAGGCAAATGTGTTCGCAGCCATCGGAGATAGCGGAACCTATGCTGATTTTCAATATAAAATCATAAACGATAACACGGCAATGATTACAAAATACACCGGTAGTGCAACAGAAGTTGTGGTGCCGGAGCGTATCAACGGATATCTTGTGACAAAAATCGACAACATTGCTTTTCAGGACAAAAAAACGATAGAGAAAATTACGCTCCCTAAAAGCATTACCGCAATCAATGATTATAATGTGTTTTGGTATTGCACCTCGTTAAAATCTATCAATTTACCCGATAGTCTTACATACTTGGCAGTGGGCGCATTTTCCGGTTGCTCTTCTCTGGAGGAATTAGTGATACCGGAGGGTATTACCAAATTATCCAAAGCATTTCGCGGATGCACATCTCTGAAAAAAGTTGTAATTCCAGATTCTGTGACTTCCATTGACCGTGACTGTTTTTACAACAGCGCCTTAAGCGGTACAACCCTGTTAAAAGATATTACGATTTACTGCAACGAAGGCAGTTATGCGCAAACATTTGCTCAAAAGAACGGAATCGCCTATGTGATAAAAGCACCGGAGCCATCTTATGAGAAGCCATTTGAAATTGAACACAGAGAAGTATCTGTTGCAAATCAAAAACCTCAAATTGAAATTTCGTTAAAAAATCATGGCTTCAATGAACCCTGTACTGCCTATGCTGCTGTTTATGAAACAGTATCTTCCGATGAAGATGCTTCCCGATTATACGAGGTTGTGAGTGCAGCCGTTGACATGAAACCGGGCGAAACAAGCGATATTCCATTTGTGTTTTCGAAAGACAGTAAAGAAAATCTTACTTATAAAATCATTCTTTTGGATGGAGATTTGAACCTGCTTCTGCATACTGTAGAACGGGCATTGGTTGACGACAAAGCGAAGATGGACAACTATCCCAAAATGAATCTGTTTGAATCCAATGCCTCAAACAGCTCCTGGGATAAGGCTCCTGTGACAGAAAACTTCGGAACTACGGGTTGGGCGAATCTTGCGATTTACGACCAGTATAACAATTTACCTTGCGAAGCTTATCGTAGTTTTCCGGAAATTATTGACCGCAAGGTGACGCTTGATTTTGATTTTAGTATGAGTGGCTATATGGATGATACCCGCTTTTCTGTTTTAAACAATGAAGATGTGGTTGTGGGATTTGTTACCAAGGGAAGCGGCTTGTATCTGGAGCAATCGGACGGACTTTTGTTGTTAGGAGGATATAAACCCTATACAAATGCATCTGACGAGAACGCAAAATCTTATGTTCGTGCGGAGTTTGATTTGAAGACAGGTTATATTAATTCTATCCGGTTAGACGGCAAAGTGGTTGCCAAAAATCTGCCTCTTACCAATGCTTCTGACCGTATTGACGGTTTCGATGTTCTAACGGGCGTTACCGCCAGAGGTAAGGTGATTAACCGTCAGGTACGAATCAACAGCGATTATATTGTCAATGAAGATTTTACCAATCAATTTGGTGTTTTGCCCGGGGATTGGACGTATCAGATGGATGCAAGCACCACATCGGTTTATGAAATCAATTCCAGAATTCCGGATCGTTTCAGTGTAGCGGTAAACACTGCGAATGGTAGCTATCAAGCCAATAAACACTTCGATAAGGTTACCGGAAATGTGGTATTTGAAGTGATGGTTTTGCAACCCGAAAAGAGAAGCGGTCTGGCGTTTTCCTTGAAAAACGGGGATAAAACGATTGCTCAATTATCTGCAGACGGAGAGAACTTTTTATTAACAACTGAAAGTTACAAGGATTCGTTTTATAACTATCAGGCAAATGTGTGGTACGGATTAAAGGCAGAGGTCGATTTGGTAAATTCCAAAGTGGATATTTATGTCAATAACAAAAAAATGTTATCCGATGTTGCAATAGACATTCAGGATTATCAAATTGATAATATCGAAATTTATGCATCCAAAGATCGTAACGGTTTTGTTTATGATGATGTGAAACTGTATTACAACAGAATTATTCCCGATGATTATGTTCCGCAACCCGTAAAACCTCAGCGGTCCGACAATTACGTAATGGGGATGCAGGTATGTAACCTTTGGACAGAAGGGCAATACAATAAATCCTGGGACTATGTGAAATCAGCACCCAACAGACTTCCTGCATTTGGTCCCTATGACGAAGGCAATCCCGAAATGAACGATTGGGAAATCAAATGGCTTTTAGAACACGGGATTGACTATGAACTGATTTGGGCGTATCCTAATATCAAGTATTCTGCGGAGAAAGGGTACCAACCGATAAAACCCAATGTGGTGCGGGAAGGTCACTATATTTATGACGGCTTTATGAATGCGGAGTATAGTGATATGATGAAGTTTGCAATCAGCTTTGAAAATGATGCGGCAAACTATGGCGCTACTTTCAGTGATGAATTTTTTGAAGCGTATGTTCCGTATTGGATTGAGTATTATTTCAAAGACAGCAGATATTTAAAGATTGACGGAAGACCCATTTTGGGGATCTATGCTATGGATAAATTTCTTGGCATTTTCGGCACCATGGGCGAGGATGATAAGGCAATCAACGAAGGAATTGCAAGACTGCGTCAGATGTGTGTGGATGCCGGGGTAGGAAATCCCTATATCATCAGCCATGGCTTTGGATATACCGAAGCCACATTCCAAAAATATTCCGGTTATGATATTGATTGTATCGGCTTGGCATCCTGGCCCAAGCACGAAGGTCTTACCTGGCAAAAATCCGATATCAGGAATATGGCAAAAATGGGCGATAAATATGATATGGATTTTGTGGTGACTGTGCAACCCCAGTTAGATTTAGCTGCTTGGGATTTGCGGACAGGATTCTATTCTGCGAAAGAAGATTTTTCCAGTCATCTTAGCTGGGCAAAAAACGATTTGCCAGAGTTAATCACCCAAAACAGCTTAAGTAAGCAGTTGATGACATTTCTTACCTGGAACGAATACGGAGAAGGGCATATTATGATGCCCACCAAAGAAGACGGTTTTACCTATCTGGATGCGGTTCGTGAGGTGTTTACCACCAACACTGCCCACTCAGATGTGATTCCCCAAGGGGAGCAGGTCGCACGAATTAACCGTATGGTGGATAATGACCGATTGGTAACAACCGTTCGTGAAAATCCCATTCCCAATGTGCCGGAGGACAGCAGCGTTTTAAGCGTGAAAAAAGGATGGTATTTCTCATCTTCCTCCGATTATGACGATTGGATCGGAAGCTCTACCGCTACGATTTCTCGGGAAAACGGGAAACTGGTGGTGAAACCAACCTCCAACGAGCCGGTGATTATTCTTTCCGATGTGGGAGACATCAATTTATTTGATGTGACCTATGTGAAAGTCCGAATGAAAGGGAACACCTCCTCTTGCGGCGGCAATATCAAATGGACCACCGATATTGACAACACCTTTGATGATATCAAACGAACCTACTTACACACGCCTGCCGATAAGGCGACCACGATGCAGGATTATTATATCCCCATCGGGCAGAGCGTGAAACGTAGCGGTCAACTGACAGGTCTTAAGTTAACACCGGGTTTGATTTTAGATACCACTCAGAAATTTCAGATTGAATCCATTGAGTTGTTGTCCGATAATCGCATCACCAACGGCGCTAAGCTTGTTTACGGGACCAAAATCATTCCGTTGGAATACGAGCCGGTTTATCAAAACGGAGCTCTGATGGTTCCCGTGAGAGAAGTTGCAAATGCGGTTGGCGGAAAAGTCAATTGGTATGCGCACAATAATAGTTATATCGTATACTCTACCGTTTCCACGGGAGTTATCTTTGAACCCGGAAGCATCCATGCAAAAAAAGGAACCGTCTCTTTCACATTAGCTCAAGCACCTTACTGTGTCAGCGACCATATCAACGACACCGTTTATGTGCCAAGTGAAGTGATTGAAAAAGCCTTTGGGATTCAGGTGACGTATGATGCTTCCAAAAAAACGATCACTATCAAAAAATAACGAAATTTTATGCAAGAAGTGGAGTAAACGTAATATGGAAAAATATGCGTGGAAAGCAAAAATAAAAGAAGGTACCATTGCGGAATACGAAAAACGCCACAATGAAATCTGGCCCGAAATGCTTGCTGTGTTAAAATCTGCAGGCATTCGTAATTACACCATCTGGAATACGGGAAACGAACTGTTTGGCTATTATGAATGCGACAGCATTGCATATGCTTCGCAAGTGCAGGCAAACAGTGAAGTTGTGAAAAAATGGGACGCGTATATGAAAGATATCCTGATCATGGAAAAAGATCCCATAACCGGCGCACAACCTCTGTTAAGACAGGTTTTTTCATTAGATTAACAAGGAGAGAAAAGTTATGAAAATATTATTTCAAGGCGATTCCATCACAGATGCAGGAAGAAGCAGAGTGATTGACAGTAATTTAGGAAACGGTTATGTTGGGGAATTATCCCGCAGATGGAAGAAGGAAGGTTTAAACCACACCATCAAAAACCGAGGAATCGGCGGAAATCGAATCATTGATATTTATGCACGTTGGATTGAAGATACCCTTTGTTTAGATTACGATGTGTTAAGCATTCTTTGCGGTATCAACGATGTTGGTTATCAACTTCGTGCAGGGATTGGCGTGGATAATGAAAAATATGAATACATTTATGACAGAATGATTTATGAAGCCCTAAAGAAAAATCCTGATACCAAAATTGTGTTGATGACACCCTTTGTTTTAAGAGTGGATCTGGAACATACCAATCTTTCCTTTTCCAATGATATTTATGACGATTTTGATGTTTGGCAAACTGCGATTGATGAGAAAGCAGAAATTGTCAAAAAATTATCCAAAAAGTATCATACCCGTCTGGTGGATTTGAATCAGAGATTCAAAATGCTGGATAGTGATTTGCATTTGTATTCCGGCGACGGAATTCACCCTACCGTGAAAGGGCATAAAATCATTGCCGAAGAGTGGTTAGCGGTAATGAAAGATATCATATATGAGGGCTAAACAAATGAACAAGAAAGAATTTATTGATAACTTAATGCAAAAAATGACCGTGGCAGAAAAGGTGGGGCAGTTAAACCAGTGCGGCAACTCCATCTATGATGAAAGCTATAAAATCGGTTGGGATGTATTAAGACGAGGAGGCATTGGTTCCTTTTTGGGAATTACCGATGTCAATAAAGCTAACGAACTGCAAAAAGTGGCAGTGGAAGAAACAAGACTGGGAATTCCGCTCTTGCTTGGTTATGATGTTATCCACGGGTTTAAAACCGTATTCCCGACTCCCTGGTCGGAGGCTTGCTCCTGGGAACCTGAATTGGCAGAAAAAACTGCTTCTGTTTCCACCAAAGAAGCTGCATACAACGGGGTAAACCTGATTTTTGCTCCCATGGTGGATATTTCCCGAGATTCCCGATGGGGAAGAATCGTGGAAGGTGCAGGGGAGGATACCTATTTGGGTTCTCGCTTTGCGGAAGCAAGAGTTCGCGGGATTCAGGGTGATAAATTGGACGACGGAGAACATTGTGCTGCTTGTACCAAGCATTTTATCGCCTACGGAGCAGGTATCGGCGGACGTGACTATAATAGTGTGGATATGTCGGAGCAGACCTTGTTTAACACCTATCTTCCGCCCTTTGAAGCGGCGATTAAAGCGGGTAGCCGTTCCATTATGACGGCTTTTCACGATTTAAACGGAGAACCCTGCACAGGAAGCGAGTATTTACTGAAAGATGTACTTCGTGATAAATTAAACTTTGAAGGTTTCACTTTATCTGATGCAGGTTCCTGCAGTCAGATGCAGGTGCACGGATTCACCAAGGACGACAAGGATACCGCCAGGGTAGCCATCAATGCAGGGCTTGATATGGAAATGTGCTACGGTATTTTTACCTATTCGGAAAATCTTGAGGCTTTGGTGGAAGAAGGTTTGGTTTCTATGGAAACCTTAGACCAAAGTGTAAGAAGAGTTCTGGAAGTGAAGTACGATTTGGGGCTCTTTGAAAATCCCTATAAAAATATTGAAACCGCAAAAGCAGTATTGTTAACAAAAGAAGCCAAACAACTGGCATTGGAAGCGGCAAAAAAATCCATCATTTTATTAAAAAATGACGGTGTTCTGCCCTTGGGAACAGAAAAAATCGCACTTGCGGGACATCTTGCCGACAATCGTGAGGAAATGCTGGGTTGTTGGTCAGGACAGGGAGAAGCAGAAGATTGTGTATCCTTGTTTGATGCGTTGGGTGTTCCCCTGGCAGACGAAAATTATTCCAATGCAGAAATTGTGATTGCATTTGTCGGCGAAACCCGTGAAATGAACGGGGAAGCAAAAAGCAGAGCCAGAGATGTTTTGCCGGAAGAAGATATTAACCTTTTAAGAAGCATCAAAAAAGCAGGTAAAAAGCTTGTTACCATTGTGAATTCGGGAAGACCTCTGGTACTAAAAGAAGCAAGTGAATTATCCGATGCTCTGTTATTCTCGGGCGCATTGGGCACCGAGGCAGGCAACGCTTACAAAGCGGTGCTTTTCGGAGAATTTAACCCCTCTGCAAAGTTGGTAAGTTCATTCCCCGAATCCGTTGGACAGCAACCGTTATATTATAATAAAAACAACACTGGCAGACCCACCGGTGACGACCAAAGATGGGCAACCAAATATATTGATTCCAAAATTACACCGCCCTATTATCCCTTTGGATTCGGATTGTCCTATACTAATTATGAATATTCCAATCTGAGTATTTCAAATCTTAATCCCGGTGCAGATGATGTGATTACCGTGCGTGTGGATATTGCCAACACAGGTGATTTTGACGGGGAAGAAATCGTGCAGCTTTATGTGAGAGATTTGGTTGCAACCAATGTTCGTCCCATCAAAGAATTAAAAGGATTTCAAAAGGTGTTTATCAAAGCGGGCGATAAAATCACAGTCGAAATTCCGCTCAACATCAAGGATTTAGGATTTTATAACAGAAAGCTTGAGTATATCGTGGAGCCCGGTGAATTTGAAATTATGGTAGGAACCAGCTCGGAAAAATACTTAAAAGAAAGCATTTTTGTGCAATAATTTTGCTCATACCGAACTATTCAAAGGAGAACCCTTATGAACATAAAAGAATTGATTCAAAAAATGACGCTGGAGGAAAAAATCGGACAGCTTAGTCAAGTTGCCTATATTCCTGCCAATCTTGACGGGATTGAAGATAAAATCCGAGAAGGTAAACTGGGCTCTATTATTCTTGCTCAAACCGCGTTTGCAGGAAATGACAGTCCTTGCTCCATTGATTATGAAAAAGCCAACAGATTGCAAAAAATTGCGGTGGAAGAAAGTAACACCCATATTCCCATTTTATTTGGGCGTGATGTCATTCACGGGCATAAAACCGTGTTTCCCATTCCCCTGGCAATGGCGGCATCCTTTGATATGGATTTAATCAAAGAATCCTATGAATGCATTGCAAAAGAGGCATATAACGACGGCATCAAATGGACTTTCGCTCCCATGCTTGATTTAAGCCGTGACCCCCGATGGGGCAGAATCATTGAGTCCGCAGGAGAAGACCCCTATTTGGGAGAATGTGTTGCCAAGGCTGTTATTGGCGGTTTTCAGGGAGATGATTACAGCCAGGATGGAAAGCTTTGTGCTTGTGCCAAGCATTTTGTGGGTTATGGTGCCTCGGAAGGCGGTCGTGACTACAACAGAACCGAGATTTCGGAATACACCCTTAGAAACTTCCATTTAAAAGCATTTAAAAGCGCGGTGGAAGCAGGGGTTGGCACGGTGATGAGTGCCTTTAACGAAATCAGCGGTCAGCCGGTAACATCTTCTCATTATTTATTGACGGATGTTTTAAAAAATGAGTTTGGTTTTGAAGGCTTTGTGGTAAGCGACTGGGAAGCGATTAAGCAGTTAATTGACCAGGGCGTTGCCGAAAATGAAAAAGATTGTGCCGAATTATCCTTAAAAGCAGGTCTTGATATGGATATGGTGGATGATATCTACAACAAATACGCTTGCGAGTTGGTAAGAGAAGGAAAAATTTCGGAAGACATCATTGACGAAGCGTTGTATCGTGTGCTTCTTATCAAAGAAAGAGCAGGCTTGTTTGACAATCCTTACACCACACCCGTGGCGATTGATAAGGAACACACCGCAAAAATGGCAAAAAAAATGGCAGAAGATTCTATGGTTCTGCTAAAAAATAATGACAATATTCTGCCTTTATCTTCCTCCCAAAAAATCTATCTGGACGGGGAAATGAAGGATGATGTGAGAGCTATTTTAGGCAGTTGGACATTGGACGGAATCGCAGAAGAAACCGTGACGATTTCCCAAGGAATTAAACAGTATGTTGAAACGGTTTCCAACGAAAACGATGCCGATATTGTGATTCTGGCAATCGGAGAAAGCCACGCGGTAACCGGGGAAGCGCATTCTCTGGCGGATATTGATTTAAAAGATGAACATATTGCACTTGCGAAAAAATACAAAGACATGGGCAAAAAAGTGGTCGGTGTGTTTAATTTCGGTCGTCCCATCGCTATGGAAAACGGTGAACCCTATTTTGATGCCATTTTATACGCTTGGCATTCGGGAACCCAAACCGGTAATGCAGTTGCCGACATTTTATTCGGCAAGGTGAACCCGAGCGGACATTTGCCTGCCACCTTACCCAGAAAAACAGGTCAGGTACCCCTCTATTACAACTTTACCAAGGGTTCCAGAGCCGTAAATGAATATTATGACCACAAACAAGACCGATTTATCTATAATTACGACGATTGCAAAGGTTCTCCGCTCTATCCTTTTGGCTTTGGTCTCAGCTATACCGAGTTTTCCTATTCCAATCCGAGAATTGTAAGTCAAAACGGCTTGGAATTTGTGGTTGGCGTCACCGTTACCAACACGGGTAAATGCGACGGCAAAGAATTGGTGCAATGCTATGTGTGCGACGAGGTTGCATCCTCTATGAGACCGATTCGGGAATTAAAGGGTTTCCAAAAGATTTTCTTAAAATCGGGAGAATCCAAAGAAGTGCTGTTTACTCTTGGGGAAAAAGAGCTTGGATTTTACAATATGCAAAACGAATTTGTTGTGGAAAAAGGCAAATTTACGGTGTATCTCGGCGCCAATGCATATTGTGAACATCAGTTGACTCTAAACTACTAAAAATACATTTTGTTTTTTTCGTAAAACGGTAAAATTTTCAAAACAAGAAAATACGACAAAAAACAGAAGATGAAGCATTGAAAGAAACGGAAAAATTGTGCTATAATTTTTGTGGAATATTATAGTATATTATCTGTTTTCAACTGATAATATCCAATCAATACAGAGAAAGGAATGATAGAATGAAATTGCGAAAAATAGTCAGTTTGTTTGTTGCTGTGCTGATGTTGATATCAAGCATTCCGTTTGGTGCAACTGCAGCTGCAGGGGATGTATTTACGGCAGGCGATTTTAAATACACCGTAAATTCTGATGGCACAACCGTTACCTTAACTGCTATTGCGGCCGAAAAACTGATTGGAGAGATTACGGTACCCGCTACCGTATCCGACGGTACTAATACTTACACCGTAACTCAACTTGGAGGGGCATTTAAAAATGTGGAGGCAAAGACACGGGAAATGACATCGTTGGTGTTGCCTGATACCATCACCAAAATTACCGTTACCGCTGCATTTTATGCTTGTAAGGGGCTTACCTCCATCAAATTACCAAAAAATCTTACCGGAGATACCACCGACTCTCAGTTAACAAGCACATTCCAGTATTGCAACAGTTTAACAACGGTTGAAATTCCTGCCGGTATCACCAGATTGTATGGTAGCTTTAAAAATTCTGCAGTCAGAACTGTTTATTTGAAAACTACCGCACAGGCGAAATTTTTCTCCGATGTGCCGGCTGCTGATATGAGAGCATGGAATGATGGTACCACCGGGATTACCATTTATTATCCCGAAAACGGTACAGCACCCGTAGGAACCAATAGTGCAGGAGTATTTACTGCAACAGTATTAAAATATACCCCTGCACAAGAACCTGAAGAGGAAGAACCGGATGAATTGGATCCCTCTGAAATTTACACTTATACCGTTGTGAGTGAGGAAGAAAAAACCATTTATATTACCGGTGGGAAATCAGGCGTGAAATTGTCCGGCGAGGTTATCATTCCTTCTCAAATTGACGGATACACCGTTATCGGTACCGGACATGCTGCCTTTTCCGGGGAATTGTTAAAAAATGTCACCTCTGTGACAATTCCTGACACGATAAAAAGGATTGGAGACTATAACTGTTTCTATGATTGCAAAAACCTCCAAGAGATTATTTTGCCGGAAGAAATGGAATATCTTGGTGTCGGCACATTTACGGGTTGTACATCGCTTACCTCCATCGTAATTCCCAAGGGGGTAACTAAGCTCAGCAAAACATTCAGAAGATGTACTTCGCTGGAAACTGTTACCATTCCTTCCAGCGTGACGGAAATTGATGCGGCGGTTTTCGCTTCCACAGATGGCGGAACCGACATTATGCCGGGCATTACCATTAAATGTGCGATTGGAAGCTATGCAGACCGATATGCAAAATCCAAAGGCATCAATGTGATATACAGCGATGGTCCTTTATACACCTATACCGATAACGGAGATAACACCATCACCATTACCGATATGGCAGATGATGTGGAAATCATCGGAACTTTGGAAATTCCTGCAGAGATTGACGGAAAAACCGTAACCGGTATCGGAGACGGTGCTTTCAGAGGCAGAGAGGATATCACAAGTATCACTCTTCCCGAAACCATTGATACCATCGGAACAGAAGCGTTTGCTTATTGCAGTAACATTAGTGTTTTTGAAATTCCCGATGGAGTAGAAACATTAGATAACACCTTCTTAGGTTGTAGTGCATTAAGCGTTGTAACCATTCCCGAAAGTGTTACCAACATCAGTGACGATACTTTCTATACTGATTCAGAATCCAACGGCGGAACGCCGATTCCCGGCTTAACGATTTATTGTATGGAAGGAAGCGCAGCAGAAACCTATGCCATTGCACATTCCATGTCCTATGAAGCAGAACGGGAAATCCCTGCACCCTGGGATGGAACGGTAGATACTTCCTGGTACAACAGTGAAGCAGATACCTATGAAATCTCCAATGGGGCTCAGCTTGCCGGATTAC
This sequence comes from Clostridia bacterium, assembly GCA_045631485.1. Taxonomy (GTDB): domain Bacteria; phylum Bacillota; class Clostridia; order UMGS1840; family UMGS1840; genus SIG452. The sequence goes on from JAZQUU010000033.1 coordinate 11,521, forward strand.
GACATCTGGTAAACACGGGAACCGAACTGTTCTACGGAAAAACCGTAAACCTGACCGCAGACATCAACATGGCCGGTAGCGTATGGAAGGTTGGTATCGGCTATTACACGCCGACCACAGCAGAAGAAAGAGCTTTTAACGGTACCTTTAACGGAAACGAATATATCATTTATAACTTCACTTATAATTCCAATGCAACGGAGGATTCCGTTTCCGATGTTATGATGCCGGATGTACTAAGTCATTTGTATCACGGATTGTTCGGGGTACTCGGGACCTACGGTAAAATCACCAATCTTGGTATGGAGAACACACAAATCACCGTTGGCTCCAAAGATTACAAGGTAGTCACAACGATTGGTGCTTTAGTTGGCATGAATAACGGTGAAATTAATCACTGTTATTTGAATAACACGAAGTTCGCCGGTGGTTATTGGGGTTCTTTCTGTGATCAACGTTACGGCGGAATTTGTGCCGCAAACACCGGTTCTATTGAAGATTGTTTTGTAAAGACCATTGATTTTACGGATGTTGTTGCTCAGTATAATGCAACCAGAAAAGCTGCGATTGCACCCGGCAACGCAGGCTCCGTTAGAGATTGTTATGTTGCCGATATTATTTATGATAACGGGGAAGGCTTCTTTTCCTGGAAAGAAGATGGTAGCGGAGACGGAAAATGCTCCAAAATGTACTATTATGATCCGATTGTATTTTCTAATACCGGAACGGTTGAAAATGTGTATTCCGATGATAACTTTACCAGAAACGGATGGACAGTTGGGGTAAGAAGCTATGATGATTTTTCTCTCTTAACCGATAAAATGACTTCCGCCATGGAAAAGCTCACCTTCAGAACAATCGCTTCTGCCGAGGCTATCATCACTATTCAAACGGTTGACGGTGACCTCACGGGAATCAATCCCGAAGTTCAGATTGTATTTACCCAACAGGTAGATGCACAAACCTTAACAGGTGTGATTTTAAATTGGGAAGATACTGTTGTGAACTCCTGCAATATCACCTCAATGAATGATGCAGCGTATCCCAAAAACTGCACCGTTGAATTCCAAGAGGACTTAATCTGGAACACAGAATATCAGTTAACTCTAAGCGGAGTGAAGGATTTATGGAACCGAGATGTTTATGCTAATGCATTTTCCTTCCAAACCGCAAAAGAAATTGTGTACCGTGAATTTGCTATCTATGAAAATTACGGTACATTAGGTGAGCGGAAATTAACCTCACTTGAAAATGTTTCAGGGCCGTTAACCGCAGTAATCAAAGGCTTAAAAAATAACGGCACCGAGACCTACAATGCGGTGTTTAGCGTAAGCGCAGAATCCGATGGTCAAATGTTAAAGGGTTCTGCAAAAGTGGTGAACATTGCTCCTCTTGAAACCAAATCATCCGATGTTGTGGTTGGTGCTGTCAACATCAATACATATTCGGCAAGTGATTTAGAGCTTCAAGCGGTATTATACAAAGCTTTCGGAACGGTTGTTCCCCTTGTTGAATCGGTAGAGATAAGCCGATAATCTTATTTTAAGGAGGTAAAAGATGAAGCATTACAGAGGAATCAGTATCATTCTGATTTTAGCTACATTACTTCAGTTATTTACCGGTATGATTGCAGTTGCACAAGAAGAAGCTAAAGTGCAGATCTCCGATGGGAATTATCCCATTTGGTACTTAAGAGAAAACTTTGGTTCTGCTTCCAGCTGGGATAAAGCAAGAGCCTGGAACGGTACCAATACCAATAGCGGTTCCGGCGTAAACGGTGTGGAGCTTACCGACTCCAGTACTACACAAAAGTCTGAGGCATACCGTGCGCTGAATGATGTAACATCGGGCGTTGTCACTCTTGATTTTGATTTCAGAGTGGACAGATATTGCGACAATGTTGCATTCAGATTGTTAAACGATCAGGAAACTGTTTTTGGTATCGTAACCAAAGGAACTAATCTTTACCTGGAGCAGCCGGGCAATACTACCGAATATATCAGTAATTACAACATTTCGGTTATCAATAAGGACAAAGTAAATTATGTTGTTGCACATTTGGATATGGACAACAAAATGATTCTCGATGTTTATATTGATGGTGTGAAATGCATTGAAAATAAACCCTTTGCAAGTAATGCAGATAAAATTAACGGCTTTGACGTGGAAACGGATGAAGCAGGCAAGGTGGTTCTCACCAATCAGAGAATTTATCTTTATAAAGGATTTATTGTAAGAGACGATTTCTATAATAACCAACAAATCAATCCCATCGGATGGGAATTTGTAAAGAATGGCGGCACCTTGTCTGTTTACACGGCAAACAACAGAAATGCCGACCGATACAGCCTGCAGATGAATACCTCTCAGGGGAATATCAAGGCAGTGAAGAAATTTAACGCCGAAACAGGGCATCTGATTTTTGAAACCTCTTTGTTACAGCAAAAGAGCAGAAACGGAATTGCGGTTTCGGTAAACAATGGCAACCAATCCGTTTTAAAAGTAACCGCAGACGGAGAAAAGTTTTATTATCACACCATAAACACTTCCTCCGCATTCTACGATTATCTTGATAACGTGTGGTATGTTATCAAGTTTGATATGGACTTATCCAATCAGACCGCAGATGTTTATTTAAACAACAAATTAAAAGCAGAAAATGTGGCGCTTGATTCTCGATTCATTGATAACATCACAATTGATGCTGCGAAAAATGATTCGGCGGTAGTGGTTGATGATGTGAAGTTGTATCATCCCCAGGAGTACGCAGAAGATTATGTTGAGGCACCCCAGAAGCCCGAAAAGGTTGACGATTCGTTCTTAATCGGGATGCAGATGTGTCCGCTTTGGACCGAGGGCTTATACACCACAGCCTGGGATTATATCAAAACCGCACCGGACAGAATGCCTATTTTGGGAGCTTATGACGAAGGCAATCCCGAAGTAAACGATTGGGAAATCAAGTGGCTTATTGACCACGGTTTTGATTTCCAATGGGTTTGTACCTATCCCAGCTATCAGATGAGTTATGCAAAAAATGCAGTGGCATCTCCCACAAAGCCCGATATGGTTCGTGAAGGAAATGCATTGTATGAAGGCTTTATGAATGCCAAATACAGCGAAGACTTTAAGTTTGCCATCTGTATGGAAAACTCCTTCTTGGGGCAGGGCACCGCACTCAGAGATTATTTTTATGATGTGGTAGCACCCTATTGGATTGAATACTATTTTAAAGATGACAGATACTTAAAAATCGACGGAAGACCCGTAATGTCTGTATTGGTAATGGATTCCTTCTTAAATATGTTTGAAGGAACCGACGGATTGACCGGAGCAGCATCCATTAAAGCCGGTGTGGATAAATTCAGACAGATGTGTATTGATGCAGGCGTGGGCAATCCCTACATCACCGACCAACCCACACAAAACGGTTATTCCGGGAAAGCATATACCTACTATTCTCAGTGTGGAATTGACGGTACTGCCGCATACGGATACAATCAGAAAATGACCTTAGGTCAGCAAAAACAAGTGTTGGAAAAAGGTCTGGCAGCAGGAAAAACCGTGGGCGTTGAAACCGTGCCTTGTTTAGCTCCCCGAAGAGGGGACGACCCCTGGTTAAACGGCACCAACGAAACCGGTTTTAAATCAACCGAAGAAGAACTTGACCATACCTTGGAATGGGTGAAAGATACCTTCGGTTCTGCCTCTCAGACAAAGCTCTCCAAACAGCTTGTGATGCTGGCAACCTGGGATGAATACGGGGAAGGGCATTGCTTATGTCCCAGCGAAGGCGACGGATTTAAGTATTTGGATTGTGTGAGAAAAGTGATGTGCAAGGAATACGAGCACGAAGAAGCAATTCCCACCGAAACTCAGAAAGAGCGTGTGAATAAACTTGTGGTGCAAGACAGAAAACCCGGATTCTTATCTGATGCCAAAATGGTGGGACAGATTCTGGAAAATTCCACCCCCGAAATTCCCACCACCGTAAAACAAGTTTGGAACTTTACAGATTCTGCCGCAGAGCAGGAATGGATTGTAGAATCGGGAATCGGTGAAAACTCCATCACATCGGAAGGTTGGGTTCTTCAGCCCACAAACACCACTCCCGCCATCACCATCGGCAAAAAAATTGCCTACGATATCAGTGATGTTACTTATATTAAAGTAAGAATGAAGCAGAGTAAGTATTCCACCGGCGGATATGCTTACTGGATTACCTCAACCTTAGGCGAATATGACACCAAAAATATCGCTTGTCATATGCCTGCAAGTGTTGACGGCGCGAACGAGTTTCGTGATTATTACATCCCCGTGGGAGAAAAGATTCGTTGGAAGGGAAATCTTACCGGGTTAAAAATCAATCTTGGTGTTTTAACCGATATTTCAGATAATTTCGTGGTTGAATCCATTTCTTTCTTAAGTGATGACAAACTGACCAATATGGCAAAAGTTTCTATGGACGGAGCAAACTATGTGTTAAATCCCGAACCCGTTGTGAAAAACGGAGTTGCGATGGTTCCGTTAAGAGAAATCACCACCATTTTGGGAATCAATGTTGAAAACTATGCAAGAACCAAAGGGTATTTGATTTTAGGACAAAATACCGTTTTGGTTCACGAAGGAAGCTTATCGGCGAAAAAAGGCAATTCCGTCTTTGCATTGCAGGAAGCTCCCTACAAGGTAAGTGATATTGTAAACGATACCTTATATGTTCCCATCAACGTAATCGCAGAAGCAATCGGAAAAAAAGTGGCGTACGATGCGGTTAATAATGTTGTGAACGTGGAATCCACCAAGCAAAAAACGGTAACGGTAAACCGAAAGATTCTCGGTGAGCTTTCCGGTGGAGACGCAGAAGCGTTTTATGATTTAGCCGGCGTCAGCAAGATGACATACGAAAAAGGAATCACTATTATGCAGGCAGGCGGCTATGCAACACCGCTTTCCAGAAGCTTTGCCGGAATTGATATGTCTGAGGTAAAAGTGATTGCATTTAAGTTCACTTCGTCCTCGGCAGGTTCCATGAAGTTCCTATATTCCAGCCAGGAAGACCCTGCTATCACAGGGGACAAGGCATCCCGTTCGATTCCCGTGAGTGCCGGAGAAAACTATATTGAAGAACCCACCACAAGCTTATTCCAGTGGGAAGGAACCTTTAATATTTTCCGTTTTCAGCCGCCTGCTAGTAAAACACTTGAGATAGAATGGATTCGATTCTTAGGTGATCCGCTTCCCGAAAAAGAAGGAGTGGTTGATGCGTCATCTTGTATGACCTTTACGGACGAATTCTGTTCCTGGGAATTCAATGAAAATACCGAGTATGACGGTTGGTTACAGAATAAATATGTGGGAAGCTTAAAAGCGGATAGCGGTATCTTAAGCTTCAAGGTAGCAGGGCAGAAGCCTTCCTTGATTAGTGCAAGAGACCTGAATGCGGATGCTTCCAAAGTAAAATCAATTGATATCGCAATGAAAAACGAAACCGCAGGCAAAAAACTGAAGCTCTACTTCACAACCGATAAGAGCAAGGCTTTCAGCGAAGATAAATCGTTTGAAATTGCAATTTCTTCCAACGACCAATATGACAAGACATATAGCATTGATGTGAGCAAGTCTTCTTTCTGGAACGGAACCATCAAGAAATTGATGTTGGTGACAGAAGGTCGAAAAGGAAGTTACAGTTTTGATTATGTCAAACTGAATTATATTACGGAATAAGGAGGTGTGTACGGTGAAAATCAGAAATAAAATTACAGTGGTATTTTTAGTGATTTGCATGCTTTTCAATGTGATGGTTGCAAATGCAGCTTCCCATACGGTGAATTACGTGAAAGCGTTAACTGATGATTATGTAACGATTTCGGGAACTGTTGTAAACGGAGCAAATCGAGAAGTGTTACTGCGAATTGACTATGCCGGACACGCTCCTTCGGCAGACACCGATTCCTTGGAGCAATCGGTGATTTATCAGAAACAAACAACCACCGACGGGGACGGCTCATTTACTTTCAATGTGAAATTAAATGATACTGCCAATAATTCCTATACCTTGCGATTAGGGGTTCTGGGAGATGACAGTGATGTTTCTGAAACCTTTACCTTTTATGGTGCCGGTTATCGCAGCACGGCTCTTGTTGCCATTCAGACTGCACAGAGAAATCACGATGCACAAGCCCTGAAGGCGGCGTTGGATACCTATTATGAAAATCTGTATTTGCAGACTCCGTTGTTTGATACCTACTATCAGGTTGACACGGATATGAGTGAAACCAAATCCCTTTTGGTGAATTATCCCCAAATTACCACCATTCCCATGCTGGAAGCATCACTGGAAGGTGTGGTAATCGTAAAGGATTTAGCGCAGGCAACCAACTACGAAGGAATGCAGACAGTATTTACTGCTTATGATTCCGCTTTGGATATTGTGAACTCCACAATTTATCAGAAGACCTATTCCAATCTGTCCACCGATTTAAAAAGAGCGGTTTACACAATGTTTAGCGCAACACCTTATTACACCGCTTCGGATATTTGTGATCAATTTGGAGTATCTGTGTTAAATACCTATCTTGCCAATGCGGTTGGTGCCGATTCTGTAAAGCGGGTATTAAGCGATAACGAGGATATGCTTGGTATTGTTATGACAGATTATTCCTTAACCGATGCACAGTATCTGGAATTGATTGGCAATCGGTTTACCACTCTTACGGATGTGAAAGCGAAGCTTGATGAGTTAAACAGCGGTTCACTTCCTACTCCTCCTCCCACTATGATGCCTCCTGTGATAGACGGTGGAGGCGGAGGTGGCGGTGGCGGCTCTGTGGCGGCACCGTTAGTGGATCAAACCGGTCTTTCGGAAAATGCAACCAATCCCAATTATCCGTTCCGTGATATGGAGGATTATACCTGGGCAAAAGAAGCTACTCTGGCGTTATATCAAAGCGGGGTAGTAAACGGCGTGGGTGATGATAATTTCGCTCCCGACAGAGCCGTTACCAGAGAAGAATTCTTAAAACTGATTGTGAACGGTTTTGGAATCAGCACCGCTTTGGATAAAGATGTTTCCTTTGGCGATGTTTACAAAAGCCAATGGTATTATCCCTTTGTAAAAGCAGGCGTGAACGGCGGCATTATCAACGGTATGGATGGCAATATCTTTGGTATTGGCCAAAAAATTTCAAGACAGGATATGGTAGTAATGCTGTATCGTGCCATCAGTATGAAAAAAGATTTATCTGATTTTAATGCAAGCAGTACGTTTGACGATTACGGCGAAATTTCCGAGTATGCCAAAAAAGCAGTTGCTTTTGCGGAAGCAAATGCCATTGTAAACGGTATGGGAGACGGAAATTTCCATCCCGAAGACAGTGCAACCAGAGCAGAGGCGGCAGTGATTTTGTATCGGGCAATGGCGTATCTGTCCAATAATATGTGAAAGGAGTGTTGAGATGAAGAAACTAAAAAAATATGTTGCAGTCTTTATGGCAGTAATGTTACTTCTTAGCAGCATTCCCGGGATGGTTGCCAATGCCTCCGATGGGAGCATCGCCGTTTCCTACACAGATGCCGAAAAGGATAGTTTTAAATTTTCTTACAACTTCTATAAAACCATCGGCGTTATCAATGAAAACTTAAATATCGATTCCACCATTACCAGAGGCTTATGGGCAGATGTGGTGGTAAGATATTTCGGTTGGGACGGCTCCATTGCATCTGCGGCACAAAATGCATTTTTTGCAGACCACAATCCGAAATACGATAAAATCGGTTCTGTAAATGTGGCGGCAGATTTGGGATTGATGGGCGAGTATGACGACGGTAAGTTTTGCCCCGACGCAGATGTCAGCTATGAAGATGCCTGTGTATCCATGGTGAAAGGCCTCGGTTACGAAACCGTTGCAGAATCCCGAGGCGGGGGCGTTGACCAATATATTCTTCTGGCCAATGAACTTGGTGTTTTAAAAGGTGTTGGCGGCACAAAAGGATATCCCATTGTTGCATCCGCTGCAGTGAAAATGCTGGATAATGCATTGGAAATCAAAATGCTTGGCGTGGTAATGGGAAAAGAGGGTGTGTTTGAAAAAGGAGATACCGTTCTCTCTTCCGTGCATCAGCTTTCCAAAAAAGAGGGAATTGTAACCTCCAATTATCGTTCCTCTTTATACAATGCAGAAAAAATCCCTTCCGACCGAATCGGAATTGATGATGTGGTTTATCATTATGCAGGATTTACGGATGGTTTGGTTGGTTACAAGGTTCGTTACTTTGTGGATATGACCACCAATGATACCGTGGTTTATCTCGGAAAAAGAGGGAATGATGTTGAAGTAATCGACTTTGATGATATTGATAGTTACTTAAACAGAACCTATCAATATACATTACCGAATTCCGAGAAACAACTCGAATGGGAGATTCCCGGTGGATGTGCCGTGATTTATAACGGCGTTGCCATTACAGACGGTTATACCTCCAATCTTCCCATGTATACCGAGGATGGTTTTTTAACGCTGATCAACAATGACTCTGACCGTGATGTGGATGTGCTTTTGATTGAAGCGTATGAGGACCTTTGGATCGGGCACATTGACCCGACCACAAAAGTGATTTACAGCAATTATGATTCAGATGATTTTATTGCGTTAAATACCTATGATACCGTTGAACTGTATGACAGTTACGGTTTTGAAACCACCTTGGCAAAATTATCTTTCAAAAATGTGCTTTCTGTTGCAAAAACTCCCGACGGTGAAACCGTTCGGATTGATGTGAGCACAGAAACGGTGGAAGGTAAAATTACCGGAATGATTACCGAAGACGGAGAAACGATTTACACAATCAATGATATTGATTATAAAGCAAGCTCCGTTTGTGATACTACCGAGATGACAGTTGGATTTTCCGGTGTGTTTTATCTCAATAAGAAGCAACAGATTGTGGGATGCGATGAAAAACTGATTGCTCCCGTTGGATATCTGATTGCAGCGCATCAGACGAGTGGATTTGAAAATGTTGTGAAATTACAGGTGTTAACTTCTTCCGGCAAAATCACTGTTTTGGAATGTGCCAAGAAAGTGACGGTTGTGGGCGAAGAGGGAAGATTTGACAGTAACAGTCTTTACAACTTGCTCTTAGATGGTCAGGCACAAGTAAAATCCCAGGTAATCTTATACGAACTGAATCAGGATGACAAGGTTGTTTCTCTTGATTTACTCGGACATTCCGACCGATTAAGAGCTCGTGCAACCCTGCAATCCGCATCGTTGCAATACCGCAGTTCCGCTTCTTGCTTTACCGATGGGAAAACCTTCTTAAACGGAGGAGCGGTTATTTTCTCGGTTCCTTTGAACGGAGGAGACTTAGAAGATTACGGCGTGTTTAACAAAGCGGATATGCAAAATGAAGGCAATTATTGCTCCGATACCATACCGGCATACGCTTATCAGGTGAACGGTTCCCAGCTTGGCGTGGATGTGCTGGTGGTGGATGAATCCTTCCGAAGCAGAAAATACGGACTTGGTATTGTAAAATCTATTTTGCAGACTGTGGACGAAGACGGGGAATTGTATCGTAAGGTAGAAATTTACCAATACGATAAAGCCAATACATATTATATGTATAACAGTGATTTTGATATCAATGCAATTCCTGCTCAAAGCTCCGCATTTCCTGCCAGAACTCTGGAAGAGGGGGATGTGGTAAGTCTTGACTATATCCCGGTTTCCAACAATAGAATTTTATCAAAAGTAGCTATTATCTATGATATCAGCAGTGATGAATATCTGTACAGCAATCCGTCGCTTACAAATTATAGCGGCGTAACCAGATATTTTTACGGTGATGTTCAGACCAAGGATAATAAGTTAATGGCAATGGTGCTTCGCGACGGCACAATGCTTGTGGATGAAGAAACCACAGTCGGAAGCAGCGTAAATACCGCAGCCAGAAACTATGAAATTCACCCCATCGGCGGTAATGTGTATGTGTATAACAGCAATCTTTACCGTGATCACGTGGTGAAGGGAAATGCCAACGATATTGCAGCTTACGACACGGTTGGTGATCAGTATTCAACCGTTTGGATGTTTACATCCAATGAAGCGGCGCAAATGATTTATGTAGTAAATAAATAAAAAACAGGAGGATAACAAAAAAATGAAAAGATTTTCAAGAATTTTAGCGTTAGTTCTTACAGCAGTACTTTTATTAGCTGCTATGTCCGGTTGCGGCAAAAAAGCAGAGGACAACAATGTTGTTACTCTGTATATGATGAAAGCAATCGACAACACCGGTTCTTATGAACAGGTTATGCAAAAAGCCAACGAAATCGTGCAGGAAAAATTAGGCTACACCT